>CBIHPP010000013.1:0-300672 GCA_966212235.1 uncultured Niastella sp.
CACGTACGGTTCTCTGAGAACTTAGAGTTGAAATACTCTGATTTACTCGTTGATTGTTCTTAAACCCGTCGATAGTTCATGTGCCCAGAAAAGCGAAGAGGGAAACCTCTTTGCTTTTTCTTACATCTCGTTGCCGTTAAATAATTATCCATGAAGATCATCTTTGTCTTGTTTTTTTTATCAACCGGGCTGTTTTCATTGGCGCAAAAACAGCAACGCTACCATGCCATCTATTCCGGTGTTCCCTGGTTCGATGAAAAAGGCAACCCGGTTAGCGCACATGGAGCAAATATAGTGAAGGATAAGAGCAGGTATTATCTTTTTGGCGAGCGTCATTACGATACCAGCAATGCTTTTGCCGGCTTCAATTGTTATTCGTCTACGGATCTGTACACCTGGAAATTCGAAAGTATCGCATTGCCGGTTCAGGATAGTGGCAAGTTAGGGCCAGGCCGGGTAGGTGAACGGCCGAAGGTGATGAAGTGCCCGGCCACTGGCGAATACATTATGTACATGCATGTTGATACACTCGGCCATATAGACCAGTTTGTGGGTTATGCCACTTCCAACAAGATCACCGGTCCTTATACATATCGCGGACCGTTGCTTTTTAACGGCAAACCTATTCTGAAATGGGACATGGGCACTTTTCAGGACAAAGACGGTGCAGGGTATGTGCTGTTACATGGCGGAGATATTTACAAGCTGAACAATGATTATAAAAGTATAGTAGAACAGGTAAATAAAAGTTTTACCAGTGGATTTGAATCTCCGGCTATTTTCAGAAAGGATAGCATCTATTACTTTTTAGGTTCACACCTCACAAGTTGGGAGCGTAATGATAATAATTATTATACTGCTACCTCTTTAAAAGGCCCCTGGATAAAAAGAGGGTTGTTCTGCCCTGAAGGCTCACTTACCTGGAACTCACAAACAACCTTTGTGCTGCCCATGGAGGGATCGAAAGAAACAACGTATATGTTCATGGGTGATCGCTGGTCTTATCCCAAACAGGCCTCAGCCGCTACTTATGTGTGGCAGCCGTTAAAGATAGAAGGCACATCCATTTCCATTCCCAACTACCGGGAGGCCTGGACAATCAATGCTTCCACTGGTATTGCATCAACGGTACAGATTGGCAGCTGTGAAATTAACAATGCCAACAAATCATCAATTACCTATTCGGGTAACTGGATGCACGATACCTTATCGATGGTGAGCGCAAAGGAAAAAGATGCTTCGTTTACGGTAAGGTTTAAAGGCGTTCAAATTGGTTTTTATGGGCTGGCGCGGCCCGATGGTGGTTATGCGCAGGTAACGATCTGCAACAGCAAAGGAAAAACAGTGCTGTCTTCCATGGTAGATATGTATTGTAAATACCCGGAGCTATCCATCAAATTTTTAAGTCCAATGTTGAAGAAGGATAATTATACTTTAATAGTTTCAGTGATGGGAGAACATGGCAACTGGTTTGATAAAAAGAAAAATAAGTATGGCAGTACAGGCAATTTTGTTTCTCTTGATAAAGTGGTGATCAATGAATAGCATAACGAAATAATACATTCCTTACAAAATTTACCACATGAAACATACATGCACTATTTTTTTACTGTTGATTACATGTGCGTTTGCTTTTCCTGTAAAGAAGAAAATAAAAATTTTAATGGCGGGCGATTCAACCATGGCTGTGAAGCAGGCCCGGGCTTTTCCTGAAACCGGTTGGGGTATGCCCTTTGTTTATTTTTGGGACAGCAGTGTCGCCGTGATCAACAAGGCCCGGAATGGCGCCAGCACAAAAACTTTCATGGCCGACGGTCTCTGGGAATCCATCCTGCAAAATGCGGAAGCGGGAGACTATGTATTTATTCAGTTTGGTCATAACGATGAAGTCCCCACTAAAAAATCGTTCACAACCGAAGATGAATTTAGTGCCAATCTTGTAAAATTCATTAGTGATGTAAAGACTAAAAACGCCACTCCTGTATTCCTGACACCTGTTGCCCGGCGCAAGTTTGATTCAAACGGGCAAATTGAAGGCACCCATGAAGCGTATTCGGAAATTGTGCGCCGTGTGGCGGCAAAAGAAAAAGTGCTATTGATCGACCTTGACAAAAAAAGCCAGGCGCTGTACCAGCAGTTTGGCCTGGAAAAATCGGAACTGCTTTTTCTCCATTTACAAAAAGGCGAACATCCAAACTATCCGAACGGCAAGGAAGATAATACTCATTTTTCTGAGTTGGGCGCCAGGCTGATAGCGGAGTTGGTGTTACATGAAATAAAGGAAAACATACCTGAACTGACCGACCGGGTTATTTCACAGAAAGATTGAAGCGGGAGGTCGGCAATGAATATACGAATACGATCAAGTTATTTATAATGAAGAGAATCGCTTTTCCTGCGTTTTGCGTTTTGATGACTATGTTTTACCCTCTTTCCCTGTTGGCCCAGATGAGGCCTTCAGGGAAAGAGGGTATTAATATCTTTGCCAATCCCATCCTGGGTGGCGATTATCCGGATCCCAGCATCATGCGGGACGGTAAAGATTATTACATGACCCATTCTGCATTCGATTATTTGCCAGGCCTCACCATTTTTCATTCTGTCGATCTGGTGAATTGGGAACCGGTCGGCTATGTTTATACTTCATACCTGGGTGCCGGCTGGGCGCCCGATATCTGCAAATATGATGGTAAATACTATATCTACTTTACCGTAGCCAATAAAGGCAATTTTGTTGTTTATGCCAACAAGCCTGAAGGGCCCTGGAGCAGTGCCATCGATTTGAATGTTGCCTGGATAGACCCTTGCCATATTGCGGATGAAACCGGACAGCGATGGCTTTTTTTAAGCGGGGGGCATCGCATTAAACTGGCTGCTGATGGGTTATCGGTTGTTGGTACCCTTGAAAAAGTTTATGATGGATGGCAATACCCGGAAGAGTGGGAGACCGAGGGCCAGGCGCTGGAAGGCCCCAAACTCAAAAAGATCGGCGCTTATTATTACATGTTGAGTGCGCAGGGTGGAACCGCAGGCCCGCCCACTTCACACATGGTAGTGGTTGCCCGTTCAGGGTCAATCAACGGTCCCTGGGAAAATGCGCCCAACAATCCCTTGATACATACCTACAGCAGAGCAGAAAGATGGTGGTCGAAAGGACATGGTTCACTCATTGATGCACCGGATGGAAAATGGTGGATCGTTTACCATGCGTATGAAAATGGTCTTTTAGGTTTGGGTAGGCAAACGTTGCTTGAACCGGTGGAGCTAACAAACGATGGCTGGTTGAAAGCGCCAATGGGTAAAGGAATAGAAAAACCGTTGCGTACACCTGTTACCTCCGGAAAGGCCATTGACCGGCTGGCGCACCTGAACGAATTCCGCATTGGGCTCGACTGGCGATTTTACAAGCAGTTCGATTCAACCAGGTTTGCAGTGAACAGCAGGGTGCTTACCATAAATGCACAGGGAAAAACCCCGCATGAATCGGCGCCGTTGCTCTTTGTTGCAGGCGCACATGATTATGAGTTTAGTGTTCGAATAGAAAAAGATCCGAATGCAGTTGCCGGCCTGGTGCTCTTTTACAATGCTGATTTTTATGTAGGGACAGGGTTCAACAGCGAACAGATCCTTAGCTGGAGAAAAGGCGCCATCAAAGGGCGGCATGAGCAAAAGGGGAAGAACCGGTTATGGTTGAAGATCCGGAATACCGATAACATCGTTACTGGCTTTTATAGTTATGATGGAATTAACTGGAAGCAGGAACCGTGGTCGCGGGACATCTCCGGTTATCATCACAATGTGTTGTACGATTTTATCAGCATTTTACCAGGGCTGTTTGCTTACGGAGAAGGAACCGTGACGTTTAGTGAGTTTCAGTATAAAGGATTAAAATAATAATAGCTGAAGTATAGCCATGAAGAACTATCATTACCTGCTCGTTTTTACATCAATAATTTCCAATGCTGTTACGGCGCAGAAAAACGTATTTCCAATTATTACAAAAGCTGGTAACGTTTCTATTGTTTATAATAACAAGGCGGCCAAACTGGATTCCATTTCGGCCCATCTGCTGGCTGAAGATATAGAACGGGTCACTTCTGTTAAACCAAAAGTGATCACTGACATGTCAAAAGTGAAGGGAAATGTTATAGTTATCGGCTCCGTTCAATCCCCACTTATAAAAAAAATGGCAGGCGGTCAATCCGTTTTTTTGAAAAAACTGGCCGGCAAATGGGAAAGTTTTGGAATGGCCGTTGTTGACAAACCATCGGGAGCCATTTCAAAAGCATTGGTGATTGCTGGTAGTGATGCCAGAGGTACTGCTTATGGCGTTTTTACCCTTTCTGAAAAAATAGGTGTTTCACCCTGGTACTGGTGGGCCGATGTGCCGGCAAAGAAACAAAAGGAGCTGATCATTACGCAGAACAATTACATTTCATTGACGCCTGGGGTAAAATACAGGGGCATTTTTATCAACGATGAAGATTGGGGTCTGCAACCATGGGCTGCCAAAACATTTGAACCGGAAACGGGCGACATTGGTCCAAAAACATACGCTAAGGTGTTTGAGTTATTACTTCGGTTAAAGGCTAATCTGATATGGCCTGCCATGCATCCTTCCACGAAGGCGTTTTTTCATTATCCGGGCAATGTAAAAATGGCCGAAGATTATCAAATCATCGTTGGTTCCTCTCATGCCGAACCAATGCTTCGGAATAATGTGGATGAATGGGATGAAAAAACAATGGGTCATTTTAATTATTTCACCAATAAAGAAAGGGTTATAAAGTATTGGGAAGACCGTATAAAAGAAAGCAGCGGTGTCAATGCCATTTATTCGCTTGGCATGCGTGGTATACATGACGGACAAATGGAAGGGGTGAAAGACCTGAAAGAAGCAGTACCTGTTGTAGAACGCATCATTGGAGAAGAACGCGACCTGCTTTCCAAATACATCAACAAAGATGTAACGGCCATACCCCAGGTGTTGACTCCCTATAAGGAAGTGCTGGAAATTTATGACAACGGTTTAAAAGTGCCCGATGATGTAACACTGGTGTGGCCCGATGACAATTATGGTTATATACACCGGCTGAACAATGAAAAGGAAAGAGCCCGAAAAGGTGGCGCCGGAGTGTACTATCATGCTTCTTACTGGGGAAGGCCCCACGATTATCTGTGGCTGCCTTCTTCCCATCCTTCTTTACTAAGGGAAGAAATGATAAAGGCATACGAAACAGGAGCCAGGTGCCTTTGGGTATTGAATGTGGGCGATATCAAACCGCAGGAATACAACATGCAGCAGTTTTTGGATATGGCCTGGGATCCTGCTCCGTTCAAAGAGAGCCGGTACACAAAACAACATTTACTTAATTGGGCCATTTCACTTTTTGGGAAATCGCAGGGGCAAAAAATAAAGTCCATTTTATGGGAATATTATCAGTTGGCATTTGAACGGCGACCTGAATTTATGGGATGGAGCCAGACAGAGCCAAACACGCAAACTGCCTGTACAGCATTTAATCATTTTTATTTCGGTGATGAAGCGCAACTGCGAATAGATAGGTACAATGTGATGGAAGCAGCCGTAAAGAAATTACGTCAGCAGATCCCCACGGAACATGCCGATGCATTTTATCAGTTGGTGTATTATCCGGTTGTTGGAGCTTCCTGGATCAATAAAAAGTTTTTATACCGCGATAAATATTACCTGTATGCTAAACAAAACAGGTTGAGTGCATACGAATATGCACAATTATCAAATGCGGTATACGACAGCATTATAAAGGAAACCGGATATTACAATACGCAGGTAGCCGGTAGAAAATGGGAACACATAATGTCGATGAACCCAAGAAGCCTGCCGGTGTATCAACCTCCGGTGCTGGCTGCAATCACTATCGATAGTTCAGCTACCTGGAATATTGCGCCGGAAGGGTACGTAGCAAAGGATTCGTCTTTATTGAGTGATGAAGATGTTATGGCATTACCTTCTTTCGATAATCTCAACAGGCAAAAGTATTTCGTTGATATCTATCTGAGTAAAGGGGAAACCGTAAAATGGAATGCCGTTACTTCCCACAACTGGATCCGCCTTTCAAAAAGCAGAGGGGTGCTGGCTCCGGAAAAAGGAAACAGGCAAATAAGGCTTTGGGTAGATATTGACTGGGATAAGCTGCCTGTAAATGAAAAGGCAGAAGGCTTAATCACTTTTGTTGATGGTGATAATAGAAAAGCAGTAAAAGTACGGGCTGTTAAAATTTATAAAAGGGAACTGGCAGGTTATAAAGGCTTCATTGAAAATAATGGCATTGTTTCCATGCGGGCCGCCAGTTTTTCCAGACAAATAAACAAAATGCCCAATCAATGGAAGATCATCGAGGGTTTAGGATACACAGGAAAGGTATTACAGGCCTTTCCATTATCAATTGCAGGAAATGTATTAACAGATGCCGATTCCTTTAAACGCAGCCATGCTGTTGTTGAATATGATTTCTATACATTTTCCCGGGCAACCAGCTTCGTAACTGTTTTTACATTGCCGACTCATCCCCTTAATAACAACTGTAGTTTGAGATATGCGGTGGCTGTTGATAATGATACATTGACCCTTGTCGATTTCAAAACGGTTGGCAGAAGCGAGGAATGGAAACAAAATGTGTTGAGCAACAGGGCCCAAAGAAAAATAGCGATGCCTTTTCTGGAGGCCGGAATGCACACTTTGAAAATATATGCCATTGACCCGGGTGTTATCCTTGATGAGATCCGGATCGATAAAGGAAATGTAATAAAAGGGTATAGTACTGTTCCTGAAACAAGAATCTCACATGGACAATAACAAAGAAATAACGATATACGACCTGGCTGAACGCCTGAACATTTCTGCTGCTACCGTAAGCCGGGCATTGAACGATCATCCTGCTATTAACAAAAAAACAAAAAGAAAAGTGTGTGAAATGGCAGAAGCCATGGGCTACAGAAAAAATCATTTCGCGACGGGGCTTAGAATTCAAAAAACAAATACTATTGGGGTCATTGTTCATGATCTCAATAGCGATTTCATCGCTTCGGTCCTTAGTGGAATAGAAAAGAGGATGGCCAGTGAACAATACATTATAATTATAGGTCATTCTTCCGGATCAATTGAGAAAGAAATAGCCAATGCAAACAACTTATTTCACAACCGGGTAGATGGGTTGATCGTGTCCGTAGCTTCTGACACGGTTGATCTTAGTCATTATGATCTTTTTATAGAAAAGGGAATACCTGTTGTGTTCTTTGACCGGGTTAGAAAGGATGCGCCGGGGATAAAAGTGATTATCGATAACCAAAAAGCCGCGTATAGTTCCACTGAGCACCTTATTCAACAAGGTTGCCGCAGGCTAATGCATATAACAGGCGATCTGGCCCAAAACGTATATGCCGACAGGCTCAATGGATTTAAAAAGGCCCTGGCTGATTACAATTTGTCTTACGAACCTGGTCAACTCCTGGTTACAGATCTTGATGAGAAAGCCGGGAAGGAGGTGGCCCGGCAGGTAATGGATATGAAGCCAGGCCCCGACGGGCTCATTTTTGCAAATGATTTATGTGCAGCAGTATGCATGAAAACCCTGAATGCCGGCGGTATAAAAATTCCGGAAGATATAGCGATCGTGGGTTTTAATAATGATATCATTAGCAGGCTGGTAGAACCGCAATTAACTACTATTAATTATACGGGCACCGAAATGGGCGAAGTGGCTGCAAACAATTTACTGGCTCAATTGAACGGTCGTTTTGAGCGGTCAGATTATACGGTCATTCTTAAATCGCAGTTAATGATCAGGGGGTCTTCTAAAGTCCATTGACCATTCATCATTCACGCATCTTTTGACTTATCTTTTAACACCTTTGTAGAAATTTGGTACGTTTTGTTAAACGGATCACGGTATTTTTTGATGTACTCAGAAGGGTTCATGCCAAATATTTTATTGAACTGCCGCCTGAAATACTTTACATCGTTGATGCCAACCTGGAAAGCTGCCTCATTGACGTTACAGTTTTCCCTGATCATAAGTTCTGCTGCTTTTCTAAGCCTGATGTACCGGATAAAGCCAGCAACGGATTGGCCACTCATCAGCCGCACTTTTTTGTATAGATACGAGTGGCTCATGCCTATTTCATGGGCCAGCGTCTTAATGGTGAACTGGTCATCGTGCAGGTATTGTTCTACAATGGAAATGCATTTATCAAGGAATGCTTTGTAGTCAGGTGAAATTTTCAGGGTATTCTTCTGTAAGGTGACCTCATTGAAGAAATACTTTTGCAGCTCACTCCGGCTGTTAAAAAGGTTTTCGACCTTGGCCAGCAAAATATCTTTATCGAATGGCTTGGTAATATACGCATCGGCCCCACCCTCGATGCTTTGCAACTCCATTTCATCGCCCTGGCTGCCGGTGAGCAATATTACCGGGATATGATTAAGGTTTTGGTCTTGTTTTATTTGCCTGCAAAGCTCTATTCCATCCATTACCTCCATCCTGATATCACTGATCACCAGGTCAGGAAATTTTTCCTGCGCCATTTTCAGCGCCTCCATTCCGTTCACAGCTTCCAGTAACTCGTATTTGTTCTTTAAAATTTGCTGCAGGTAATGCCTTATTGCTTTGTCGTCGTCAGCAAGCAAAATGGTTTGGCGGTCTGTGACCAGATCTTCTGATTTGATATCTGTGGCGGTTGCAACCGGTTCTTCCGGTATATCTTCTGCCAGCTCTGCTAGCAGGGAACTCTCCTGTTCCTGTGTATGCAATATTGTCTTGCCTTCAAGGTGTTTTGTTCCTTTCTTCAAGGTTACCAGGAAAGAAGTTCCTTTGCCTTCTTCCGTGTGGAAACTAACTGTACCCATATGAGCTTCCACAAAACGCTGAACAAGGTATAAGCCAATTCCAAATCCGGTTTTGGCCGGCGCATTTTTGGAATTGGCCTGGTAAAATTTCTCGAACAGCCGGGACCTTTCCCCGGCAGCAATACCATACCCATTGTCTATAACCGCCACCTTAACCTCGTCAGCTGTTTCCGTTACGCGAAAAATGATCTTTCCATGCTCAGGTGTATATTTAATAGCATTGGAAATAAGGTTAAACAATGCTATCTCCATTTTTTCCCTGTCTATATACAGTTCCAGATCCTTGTTCTCAAATTCAAAAAGGTATTCCTGGTGATTTCCTTTTGCCTGTTGAACAAAGTATAGAAATACTTCATGACACAACTGGTAGAAGTTGTGCCGGAAAAATTTAAGGTTATCGGTTGCTGCGTCCGCCTTTCTGAAAAGAAGCAGTTGGTCTATCAGGCTTAACAATCGGCGTGCATTCCGGTGTACAATGTTTAATTCCTGCTGTTCGTCGGGGGTGTTGATCTTTTGGATCAGATCTTTGACCGGATTGATGATCAACGTAAGCGGGGTTCGGAATTCATGTGAAATACCGGTGAAAAAGGATAGTTTTTTTTCAGTTAACTCTCTTTCTTTTTCTTTTTCATAATTAGCCAGTTTGATCTCGTACCTGAGTCGCTCGTGGCGTTTATTATAGATGACATACAAATAAGCTGCTGATACAACAAGAATGGCATACATACAGTAAGCCCACCAGGTTCTATACCAGGGTGGAAGCACCACCACGGTGAGAAGGCTGGTCGCTTCGCTCCAGGGCCCGGCGCCATTGGTTACTTTAATTTTAAAAGAATAAGTTCCCTCATGTAGCCGTGAATAATTGGCCGTGCGAATGTTGTTTACGTAATTCCAGTTTTTATCCCACCCTTCCAGTTTATAAGCATATTTTATGTTATCGGCATGTAGGTAATCCAGGGCTACATAATCGAGCGAGAGAATGGCCTGGTCAAATGGCAGCTCGATTGTTTCAATCCATCCCGAAGCTCTTTTGCTTACATAAGAATCATCTTCTTCAACAGGCTTGTTGTTGATTGTTAGTCCCGTGAGATATATTTTGAATGGTTCCTTTTTGTCATAAATACTATCCGGATAAAAAATGTTAAATCCTTTAATACCGCCAAATACAAATTCACCCGATTGTAAAGCCAGTGCTGCATTAAAGCCGAACTGACTGCTTTGCAAGCCATCCGATTTTGAATAGTTCCGGAATGTGCGGTCGATGGTATTGAATTTAAACAGCCCGTTATAAGTGCTCAGCCACAGGTTGTTTTTATCATCTTCCAGCATCCGGAGAATGGTGTTACTTGGCAAACCATTTGAGGTAGTAAATTGTACATAAGTTCCTTTTGTACGATCGAATAACAACAGGCCCCCGCCATCAGTTCCCACCCAAAGGTTTTTATTGCGGTCTTCGCAAACACTACGTACCGGATGCCCGATAGGCCAGATGCGGTGTTTTTTATTTACAAGATCAATTTGCAATAAGGACTGCCGGTAACCGGCCAACATGTTGCCCTGCCTGTCTTCCGCGATGCAAAGCAGCGTGGTTAATTTTTCATCAAAAACTTCGAAACGGTTGGTGTTTCTATTGAATAAGTATAACGCCCCGCCATTAGCAGCAGTGACCCATAATTGTTTGCGGGAATCTTCAAAAACCAGCCAGGCGTTTTTATCAACAATGCCTGTGTGCGTATTATAACAGGTAAAATGTTCAAAGTTTTTGGAACCTTTTTTTAGCCGGTTAACACCGCCCAGCCAGCTAACGGCCCAAAGGTCGCCCTGCGAGTCACAAACAACCTTGGTGATAAAATTACTGCTGATCGTAGCGGAATTGGCAGGGTCATGCTTATAAATTATGGTTGTATTATTCTTACGGTCCCAATACTTCAGTCCTGCGCCATCGGTGCCAATCCACACATTCCCCTTATTATCTTCAGCAAAACAAAATATGAAGTCCTCGATGCTATTGTTCAGTCCGGTACCAGCATAGGTAATATGGTTAAATAAATTGTGGCGTAATTGCACCATAGTGATACCGCCGTACTTTGTTGCGATCCATTTATTGCCCTGAAGATCATCGTAAATGTTAAATATAGAATTGCCATTGATCAAAGAGGCGTCTGAGGCTGACAGATAAGCGGCAGGCCTGTTTTCACCAACAGGCATCGACCACACGCCATTACCGTCGCAGGAGATCCATAATACCTGTTGCCGGTCTTCAAAAAGGCTCATCACCCTTCCTTTGAAAGGCAGTACATTATTTGAAAATACATTATTCCCGATGTCGTACCGGAAAAGTCCATTTTCATTTCCCAACCATAAGTTGCCTTTACTGTCTGATTTTAAACTGCCGGCCTTTTTAATGGTGCCATTAATTAAATGCAGCGCTTTATTTTTTATATTATACAGGCAAAGCCCTGCCTCCTGCACAAATACCCACGCCAGTTGCCGGTTTGCATCAATAGTGAGCGCGGTAACATCATAATCGCCTTCATGCCCTTTCCACGATGGGAAAGGGATTTGTACCCCCGTTCCGCTGTTTTTTTCAAAGATCAGTAAGCCGTTATTGTGGGCGCCAACCAACATGCATCCATCTTTTTCATTTTTTTGAATGGCGCTGATAGAATGTTCTAAAGGTTGTAAAGAAGTATTGTTCGCCGACCTGAATTTTGCACTATAAAAATTTGCGTTAACCGGGTTATAAATATTCAACCCTTCTGCGGTGCCTATCCAAAGATGATGGCTGGCGTCTTCTGTGATCACCCTGATGTAGTTGGATTTCAGAGAAGTACTGTCACCAGGCACATTGCGGAAAACCTTAAAGCTGTAACCATCGTACCGGTTTAACCCGTCGAAAGTACCAAACCACATAAAGCCATCGTGGTCCTGGAAAATGCTGATGACCGCGTTATTCGACAGTCCCTGGTCAATTCCCAGGTATTTTACCGGCGGGTCACTAAATGCAGCGCAAGGCGTTCTGGCAATTAAAAGAAGTAAAAAAAAGATAATTGTAATACTCCGGCACATCGTTTCTCCTCTTGGCAATATTAAAGCAGGAAGTTATAGAAAAAATTTTGAATAGGGAAGAAGGGTCGATTTTATATGAAATATCCGCAGCGGGTTTATTTGCCAAATTACTAAGAACGGTTCGTTTTGGTTTCACACAGTAGTTAAACACCCGGCTATTCCTGGCCGGGTTTTAGTGTTTTGGTGTTGTAAAAATATGCGGAAACGTTTGGGCATAACAGCTCATGACGGTGGAAGTGAAAAACACAGTTAACTTAATTGAAAACTTTGCTGCTATATGATTACAAGGAACAGTAAAATTGTTTTTTGGACTATTTTATTTGCCATAACGGTCACGGGCAGTTATGCGCAAAAACCAACGCTTATTAACAAGGCATTGATTTTTTCTGCCATTAAAGCATCAGTCAGCAAACCCGCCTACCTTATTCTGCCTCCGGTTGTGAAAACTGTTAAAATAGTTAGTGGCGATATTTCCAGTTTCAGAATCGTATCTTTTCAGCAGGGAAATTTGTCAGTAGCCTTTACGCCCGCAGTTGAATTAGCGGACATTGTAAAGGCTAAAATTGAAGCAAAGAATGCTGCCGGGGAATTAGTTGTCAAAGTTGATCTCACTGGCCTGAGTACAAAAGGTCTTGAAGGGGAGAATGAAGCGCCGCTGGCAAAAATTATTGAAGCACTTGGGTACAAAGTAAATACAGGCTGGACTGGTTTAGCCAATCATATCGGGCAAGAATTACAAGGGGAGGAATTATCAGCTTCCCTTTTTAGAAAAGCTGGAAACGGGAAAGTACAGATCACTCCTGTAGCACGTTATTCACCCGATTTTGAACTTCCTTTTGGATATTATATAGATTCCGCATCCTCTCCCGCAAAGCACCAGGTGGGGGTATTGGCTAAAGCCGGAAAATATCCTGAACATCAAACCTTGTATCCCACGGTTGCCCGTGGTAGTACCAACTTTGACCCCGGCACCAGTATTTTTGGATTTTATACAACAAGTGCTAGTCATTCCGCTTATTCCGAAGATGTTTGGAACATGTTGCAGTATCCTGCAAATGCCATACATGCAACAAGAATTTATCCATTGAAAAATGAATTTGGGCAACCGTTGAAGAACACATTCCTTCTATGCTTTGAAGAAGCAAAAAATGGCGATTATAATGACTATGTATTTCTTTTAGAAAACATTGTTCCGGTGGTTAAAGATCTTTTTTTTCCATTGTTCAACGGAAGAAACCTGGACGGATGGCATACATTCTTACAAAAGAATGAAGAAGATCAGGATCCTGGTCATAATTTCCAGGTAGAGCAGGGCACGCTGCATGTAAATGGTAAAAGTCTCGGCTACATAATTACTAACAAGACGTTTAAAAATTATCATTTTAAGGTAGAATTTAAATGGGGAATTAATAAATGGCCGCCGCGCGGGAACGATAAACGGGATGCAGGCATCTGCTATAATATTCCGGACAGTGAACCTGATTCTATTTGGCCTAAATCAATTGAATGCCAGATTCAGGAAGGTGATGTAGGTGATTTCTGGATGCTGGGATTCAGTACAATAAAGTTAAATGGCCAACAAAATATACCTGCTGATCACACAAGGTTTGTTAAGTATGCAGATGGTGAAAAGCCTTATGGAGAATGGAATACCGTGGAAGTTATTTCAGTAAATGGTACTTGTATCCATATTGTAAATGGAGTAATAGTAAATGTGGGCACAGAAGCAAGTGTGAAGAGCGGTAAAATTTTGCTTCAGTCAGAATATGCAGAAATATTTTATCGTAATGCGAAGATCAGGCAATTGTGAATCGGGTTTTTACGATGAGGCAGTGCCTTTAAGAATAGAAAATACGAATACAAAAGCGGAGAAGATAAATTCCTCCGCTTTTTTTATTGACTATCGGGCAATGATACGAAAAATGCCCCTTTTGTATGAATTAGTCCCCCAATTTACCCCCTCTTTGACTATAATTTGCTCTTCATGGTCTTTCCAATAAAGTGGTTACCCTTCTCTTTTGCGATGCCAGGTTTGAAGGAATAGATGGATCTGTAGCATTATTCAGTAAATTATTAATGATTGCATATGAAAAAAACAATGTATGTTCTGCCAATGGTATTATTGGCCTTATTTGGTTGTAAAAAAGACAAGGTTCGATCTTCGGAGGAGGAAGTTAGTGGGGTCGCCGGGAAAGCGCCAGCGAATAGTAACGCACGTTTGGGCGCCTTCGTACCCAGCGGCTATTCGCTGGTGTGGGAGGATGAGTTTGATGGTACTTCTTTGAACACGAATAACTGGTTTGTTGGTTGTAAAGAGCCTGTTTCAGGCGACCGTATACCCGGCGCACTTGGCGATTATCTCCTGGTCAACGATTATTCCGGTTATATCACTCCGGAGGACGTTTATCTTGACAGTGGTGCATTGGTGCTGAGAGTCAAAAGCGAACCTATCAGGGTACCAGTCCTGCAGGCACCTACCAGTACACCGACGGTTGGGTAGCCTCTATGC
Source organism: uncultured Niastella sp. (assembly GCA_966212235.1). GTDB lineage: Bacteria > Bacteroidota > Bacteroidia > Chitinophagales > Chitinophagaceae > Niastella. The sequence continues at coordinate 14,466 of CBIHPP010000013.1, forward strand.
ACAAAGTGCATCTTAATAAACATAGGAGACGGCCCTTTTAAATGGAAAACCCTTGTAAAAACACGGGGTTTACTATCTGTTTTTTTATAATGTTTGACAATTTAAAGCAAAATAAGGTCAATATAGTATCAATGGAAGATCAAATTTAGTTGGCTTGTTTATCCTCCTGTAAAATTCCATCCCTCGGTGAGGTGATTTAATTTAAAAAGTACTGCACTCGGTTATAAAAGTATCAGTGTTGAATCTAAATATGAGTATAATTTTGATACAAATTAGCTGCCATATGTTAGAATCACTACGACTGCGAGTGCCACTGCTGCTTTTGTGCGCACTCTTTAACCTCTTAGCCTTTGCACAAGGCCGAAGAATCACCGGAACGATCACTGACGATAAAGGTGTACCCCTGGCCGGAGCGACGGTGACCTTAAAAGACACAAAGATCATGGCGACCACCGATGTTGCCGGTAAATTTACGCTTAATGCTCCCGGTAATGAACATACAATTGTGGTAACCCACGTGAGCATGATACCACGGGAAGCGACTGTGGGTGAAAACAATATGGTGTCGGTATCCCTCGTAAGCAGGCCAGGAACGATGAATGACGTAGTGGTGGTTGGTTATGGACGCGCACGGCGGGCCAACCTCACAACAGCACAAACGTCTATTGGTACGAAGGAAATTGAGAAGACCATTAACACCACTGTAGAACAGGCGCTCCAGGGACGGGCGCCTGGTGTGTACGTCACCCAAAACTCCGGGCAACCCGGTGGTGGCATCTCTGTAAATATTCGCGGCATAAGTTCCATCAACGGCAACACCGAGCCACTCTATGTGATCGATGGTGTGCAAATTCGTGGGGGCGGAACGGCCAACTCCTCTAACCCGCTTGCTTTTTTGAATCCCAACGACATTGAGGATATGCAAATTTTGCAAGGGCCCTCTGCCACGGCCATTTATGGTTCGCAGGCAACCAACGGTGTTATTCTCATTACGACGAAGCGTGGGCGAAACGGGGATTTCCGTATCAACTACAACCTTCAATACAACGTACAAACGCCCCCCAAACGCTTTGACGTAATGAACTTGCCGCAATATGCACAAATGCAAAAAGATTACAAGGCGATTGCCGGCGGAACGGTGCGCGAAGAATTGCTCGATCCTTCCATTCTTGGCCCTGGCACCGACTGGCAGAACGAGTTGTTCAACAACGCTGCCATGCAAAAGCACCAGCTCAGTTTGAGCGGTGGAAGCAACAACACCACCTATTATATGTCGGGAGAGTACCTTAACCAGCAAGGCGTAGCCGAAGGTTCGGGCTTTAAGCGCTACAGCTTCCGGATGAACCTTGACAACAAGCCGAGAGAATGGCTCACCATCGGCGCCAATCTTAGCTACAACCAAACCAAAGAAAGTTTGACCACCAGCCAGGAAAACATCATTATCAGAGCTATTCAGTTGAGTCCTGAGGTGCCTGTAAAAACGCTGAGCGGTGATTGGGGTGGGGGCGACCTCACCAACCCGGCGCATCAGTTTTCGCCGGTAAACCCCATTGCTATTTCGCAACTGGTTACCAACACAAGCACCCGCCGGCAGTTTTTAGGTGGCTTAAACCTTCAATTCAACCTGGCAAAGGGCCTTGTTGCCCGAACATCATTCAATACCACAGTTAACCAGGGTGGCACTACATTGTACACGCCCACGTATGCTATTGGCTGGGCAGTGAATACCACATCTTCGCTCACCAACGGCACCAGCGACAATACATATTGGAACTGGAACCAGTTGCTGGAGTACAACCGTCAGTTCGGCAAGCACAACCTGGGGGTGATGGTGAGCCACGAATCACAGGCATCTACCTGGAAAAATGTTTCCGGCACAAGGACCGGTTTCCTGACCAACGATATTTTCGACCTCAATGCAGGCAATGCAACAACCGCTACCAATAGCGGTGGCTCGGGTAAATGGGGCATGGAATCTTACCTGGGCCGTTTAAATTATAATTACGACAACCGCTATCTGTTGACGGGCACTATCCGGCGTGATGGTTCTGTTAACTTCGGTCCTGAGAAAAGGTGGGGCACGTTCCCTTCTGTGTCGGTTGCCTGGCGAGTTTCTGAAGAACCATTCTTTGAGGTTCCTTTTGTGAGTGAATTGAAATTGCGCCTTGAAACGGGATTGACCGGTAATCAGCCGGGCGGCAATGCAGCGGTTTATTCGCCGCTTAGCGCTGGCGCTACACCGTGGGGCACAGGCTTCCTGCCTTCCATTTATCCAAATCCCCTTTATCAGTGGGAGGAAACGAATACCCGCAACATTGGTCTTAACATTGGTTTGTTTAACAGCCGCATCACCATTGAAGCGGACTATTACAAAAAATACACCTCCAACCTGTTGATGGATGCCAGCTTTCCCTGGTATATGGGAACAAACGGCACAGGATCGGTGCGACCTCCAACAGTAAATGCCGGGAACCTCGAAACCAATGGTTGGGGTATCTCCATAAACACTGTCAACATCACCAGCAACGATTTTCGTTGGGAGAGTAACCTGAACCTCTCTCGTTTCAGGAGCGAGATCAAAAGTCTTAATACCGAAAATGCCTTTTTTGAACGCAGCTCCTGGTGGCTGAACCAGCAAGACCCCTGGACGCAGCGTTCTGCCATTGGCTACCAGCCCTGGTTGTTCAGAGGGTATAAGACCGAAGGCATCTTCACTTCAGTCGAGGAGATCAACAACAGCGCCGTGCCGGTCGACAACAACGGCGACCGCCGGCCCACGCAAGAAAACGGCGGTATCTGGCTCGGCGATGTTAAATACAGGGATATGAATGGCGATGGTAAAATTGATGTTAACGACAAAACATATATCGGTAATCCCTGGCCTAAACTTTTTGGCGGTTTTACCAACACATTTACCTATAAAGGATTTGAATTGAGTGTGTTGATCACTGCTACCTATGGCAATGATATTTACAACTTCATCGCGTGGGAAAATTCCAACCCCAACAACATCAACCTCGGCCGCAATATGCTGATCGAAGCGATGGATTATGCCAAATTATCGGTTGATGGGTCGGGTAAGCCCGTCGTGCTAAACCCGGGCACGAAAGTGCCCCGCATTATCAGCGGCGCCGATGTGAACGGTACCTATGCACGTATTACCGACCGGTATGTTGAGGATGGATCTTATGTACGCGTCAAAAACGTATCGTTGTCTTACAACCTTCCGGCTGGCGTGCTGGCACACACAAAGATCATTAAAGGGGCCAGGGCTACCGTTGGTGCGCAAAATCTGTACACGTTAACTCACTATACGGGCTTCGACCCCGAGGTAGGGGCTTACGTGGGTCGCGACGCTTCCAATAGCAACCAGGCCATCGGCCTCGACTACGGCCGGTACCCGTTGACACCCATTTATACCTTTAGCCTTAACGTAAACTTCTAAAGCCTTTTAACATGAATACGCACAACTATATAAGATCAGTTGCAGCTTTAGGCCTTTCGCTGGCGCTGCTGGCGGGCTGCAAGAAAAATTTTTTGGAGAAGCCGCCAACCGATGCCATTGTGGATGCGGGCTTCTATAAAACCGACGAGCAGATAATGGCAGGCACCGCTTCTCTGTACAACCGGGTGTGGTTCGATTATAACGATAAGGCATATTATAACCTCGGCGACTTCCGTTCAGGAACCACCTTTTCGGCCTACAACGATCGTGGCAATGTATTGTTCAATACCACGGCCGAGAACGGGGAGAACAACGCTTCCTGGAGAGCTTTCTATAATGTGGTCACACAAGCTAATCTTACCATCACTAATATAAACAAATTCGCGGGCGCCAAAGTATCTCCTTCCGTGAAGCAGATGGCGATTGCAGAAGCACGGTTTATGCGGGCCCTGGCCTATCGCTATTTGGTGATGAACTGGGGAGAAGTGCCTGTGATCACCGACAATATTGCATTGCAAACAAATCCGCTCAATGTTCGCAAAAGCACTAAGGCCAGTATATGGCGTTTTATTACCAGGGAAATGGTGGCCGTGGCCGCGGACCTGCCAACAACATCGGCACAACCCGGTCGTGTCAACCGCTGGACGGCAGAAGGAATGCTGGCCCGTTTTTACCTGACAAGGGCAGGGGTGGAAGCAACGTCACCGAACACCCGTAAACAGGAATTTCTGGACAGTGCCAAATACTATGCGCAACGGGTGATCAGTCAAAGCGGTTTGCAGTTGCTGCCGAAATATGAAGACCTTTTCAAATACCCCTATGATAATAATAAAGAATCCCTTTTTGAATTGCAGTGGGTGTACAGTCCGGGTAACTGGGGCGTTCAGAACAGCATGCCTTCGTATCTGAATTTCAGCAACGACATCGCCAATGGTGATGGCTGGGGTGGCGACAAAAGCGCTACCTGGTGGATGATAAGCCAGTACGCAGGCTTTACCGCCTTCGGTGATACGATGTTGCAGGGCCGTACCATTGACCAACGGTTAAAGGCGACCTATATGCTGCCTGGTTTCTCCTATCCTGAAATTACGCAAAGCGTTCCGGTGACCGTAAATCCTGCCGGAAAGCAAAAGCTGGTGGTGCCAAATACAAGCGGCGATGTGAACTTTGCTTCCATAAAAAAATATGTGGTAGGCAAGTCGGAAGATGTGGGCGGCGCACAACAGCAAGTCTATCCCAATAATACGTACATGATGCGGCTGGCAGAAATATATCTCATTTATGCGGAAGCCACATTGGGCAATAATGCCTCTACAAACGATGCTACCGCACTGCAATACTTCAACGCTGTACACACCCGTGCCGGTCTGGCGCCCCGCACCCTCAAGGACCCGGTGACCGGTGACCTTACGCCACTTACCTGGGATGACATATTCTATGAGCGGGTGCTGGAGTTTGCCATGGAAAGTATGACCTGGTACGACCTGGTGCAGTTACACTACTACGATCCGGAAAAGGCTTATGGTATTATCAACAAACAGGACAGGGGTTTATTTAACATCAGGGTCGATGCATGGCCAAATGCTACCACATGGACATTCAAGAAAACAAGCTGGGCCAACACGGAGAGAAAGGTGAATGCCAACAGCGGAAATTTCCGCTTACCCATCCCTTCAGCCGAATTAAGCCAGGCGCCCAATTTAAATGAACCGGCCGAAGAATACCCATAAGCCTACACCATCACAAAAAAATCAGTTCAATAATGAGAACGATAAATACATTCATCGCTATGCTGTTCATGGCCATTGCCGTTGGCAGCCTATTTACGGCCTGCAAAAAAGATGCAGACGGCAAGGGTGAACCAAAGGTTTCATACGTCCGGGTCACGAATCCGGCTTCATCCGATTCGTTGTTGACAGGCGCGGCGCAAGGGAAGCTCATTGCCATCATTGGCGAAAACCTGGGTGGCGCAATGGAGATGTGGTTTAACGACCAGCCAGCCACGCTGAACCCAACCTTTGTCACCAACACTTCTATCCTGGTAAATGTGCCGTCGCAAATTCCATTGGCCATTAACAATAAGCTCACTATTGTTTTTAATAGCGGCAAAACGCTGTTGTATGATTTCTCAGTGCAAATCAGCAAGCCGGCGGTAAACAACATGCTTTCGGAGTTTGTGGCTGACGGCGAAGTGGCCGTTATAAGGGGAGATTATTTTTATCAACCGCTCACTGTAACATTTACCGGCGGCCAGGTGGGAACAGTGGTAGCCACTACTGATAAGCAGATCCAGGTTCGCATACCTACCGGTGCGCAACCTGGTCCGGTTACCGTAAAAACAAATTTCGGTGTAACCAGATCCAACTTTTGGTTCCGCGACAACCGCAATATTTTTATCAGCAGCGACCCGTATGAGGGCTGGTGGAATGCGAGTTACGTAGTCACGGCGCCTGGCGCGGGCGACCCACCGAAGATCAACGGAAATTACATCCGGTTTAATAAAGCGATCGGGGGCTGGAGTTGGAACGAAGTGGCAGGTGGCCCCGCAACGGCTATGCCTTTGCAAAGCAAAAACGTTCCCGATGCAGCCATCTCAAAACCGGAGGATTACAATCTGAAATTCGAGGTGAATACGGTGAAACCCTACAACGCGAACATGTTGAAGATAAATGTGGCGCTCGGCGCTGAGGACAATAACGCATACCTGTGGAAGCCTCCTTATGATACGAAGGGACAATGGCAAACTGTTGTCATTCCATTTGAAGAGGTGGTGGCCAGCTATGCCATAAAGCCGGTAGTGAACCCGAACGGATATTGGACCCGGCTGCTATTTCATGGCCCCGGTGACCTGGATGCAGATATTTCGTTCGACAACTTCCGGGTGGTACCAAAGGTTTCCCAATAATTAACACTAACGATCAACTCATTGTTATGGTTCAACTAACGAACAGCAGGCTCATGGGGTTTTGCTGCGCCATCTTCGCCCTTTGTTTTTTTGCCTGTAAAAAGGACGACGACAAAGGCAACGATCAAATACAATTGTTCAGTTTTGGCCCAACCGGCGCCAGGCATGGTGACACCCTGCGCTTTGTGGGTAGCCATTTAACTCAGGTCACGGCCATCCACTTCACCGGGAACAACGCTGTAGTGGAGAATAGCGCATTCATACAACAAACCGGCGAATTGATCCTGGCCATAGTGCCGGCGTCAGCAGAAAGAGGTTTTGTTACTTTGAAGACGCCAAAGGGCGATATCGTTTCAAAGACCCGGTTCAACCTTAATGTGAAAGCGGCTGCCAGCATTACCAGCATGACGTTAACGGCCCGTCCGGGAGACCAGATCACCCTTAAGGGAAACTATCTCAACTGGGTAAAGCGCATTGTTTTCAACCGCGATAAAGCAGTGACCACTTTTATCAGCCAGTCGCTCAATGAACTGGTAGTAAAAGTGCCGGGGGATGCGCAATCCGGACGGCTAATCGTCACTTTCGGTGGTACCGATACGATTGACGTGGAAACGGCAGACAGCCTGAAAGTGGTCTTACCCGCCATCACTTCGATGACGCCAAATCCGGTTGATCCATCCACCAATTTAACCATTACCGGAACAAACCTCGACCTCGTATCCGGCATTGCTTTTACCGGCGTACCCGCCGCTGTAACCAGTTTTGTGAGCCAGTCGTCAACAGCAATTGTTGTACAGGTTCCGGCGACTGCGTTCAGGGGAAAAATTACGCTGAATATTAAGAACTCGAACTTATTTGTACGTTCAGCGCAAGACCTTGTCATCAACGGTTCTGCCGTTACGCCTCATGTTGTTTACGACAATGCATTGAATACTGATTGGGATAAATGGGGAGGTTGGGGCACTACCGTACAGGACATGGCCAATACCGACCAGCCCAATTCCGGGGCCAATGCTATCAAAGTTACCTACTCCGATGCGTATGGCGCTTTGCAGTTGCACCCAAAGGTCAATTTTCCGTTTCCGGGTGTGTACACAAAACTGCGGATCTCCATTTACGGTGGCGCCAATGCCACGGCAACGTCAAGCATTTCCATCTATGTCAAGGACAATACAGATCCAACTGATGCGCAGACCAAGATATTAACGATTGTACCTGGCGTTTATACCACCTATGATATACCCCTGTCGGATTTCTCTAATAACCCGGCGAAGATCAATGAATTCGTGATTAAGAATTATGGTACGGCAAACATGACTGTTTATATAGATGATATTACCTTCCTGTAGGAGTAAAGCAGGAGGCTTAGCAAGGCAATAAAATCAGAGAGCATGAATACAGTATTTGAAAAAAGGTTGAACGCACTGGAAACAGCTTACACCACCCTGGTGACCCAAAAGAACGAAAAAGAGGAGCGAGGTAACGGTGTATATGATCGCTACCGGTACCCTGTGTTGACCGCAGCCCATGCGCCGCTGTTCTGGCGGTACGATCTTAACAAAGATGCTAATCCTTACCTGATGGAACGGTTCGGTATCAACGCAACGTTCAATGCAGGTGCCATCAGGTTGAACGGCAAATACTACCTGATCGCAAGAGCAGAAGGTGCCGACCGGAAATCGTTTTTTGCCATCGCTGAAAGTCAAAATGGCATTGATAATTTTCGTTTTTGGGATTATCCTATTGATCTTTCACAGGTAGAAGTTCCCGATACGAATGTATATGATATGCGTTTGGTTCAGCACGAGGATGGATGGATCTATGGTTTGTTTTGTACCGAAAGAAAAGATCCCGCCGCCTCACCCGACGACCAGTCTTCCGCCATAGCACAATGCGGCATTGTGCGTACCAAAGACTTGTTGCAGTGGGAACGGTTGGCCGATTTGAAAACACCGTCGCCACAACAACGCAACGTGGTGCTGCACCCGGAGTTCGTTAATGGCAAATATGCTTTTTATACACGACCGCAGGATGGTTTTATCACCACTGGTAAAGGTGGCGGCATTGGCTTTGGACTAAGTACACAAATTGAGAAAGCTGTAATCGACGAAGAAACCGTGATTGACCCGAAAGTGTACCACACCGTTTATGAATTAAAGAATGGCCTTGGCCCGGCGCCTATTAAGACTGAAAAAGGATGGCTGCACCTGGCGCACGGCGTTCGTAACACGGCTGCTGGTTTGCGTTATACCTTGTATATGTTTATGACCGATTTACACAACCCTGCTAAGATCATTCACAAACCGGCAGGGTATTTCATGGCGCCGGAAGGAGAGGAGCGCATCGGCGATGTATCGAACGTTTTGTTCAGCAACGGCTGGATTGCCGATGACAACGGAACGGTGTACATCTATTATGCTTCATCCGATACCAGGCTGCACGTGGCCACCAGTACGATAGAACAGTTGGTTGATTATGTCGTAAACACGCCGCAAGACGGCTTTACCTCAGCCGCTTCGGTAGGCACGCTGATGCAAATCATCAACGCGAACAAAGCGCTGGCTAAAAAAACTATGATGGAACCCGTTCGGTTCTAAATAAAACGACATCAGGGAGCCTTCAGATCCAAAGATCTGAAGGCTTTTTGTGCATCAACAGCATTACCCGGCGCAAAACGCCATACATTATCCATCAGTAACTTCTCCCTTGTTACGGCAACCGTTTGTTGCGCTGACAAAAAAGAATGTAGGGTCATTAAAAAAATAAGAAATAAGAAAGTATGTTTCATAAAACGGGATCACTTTAAAGAAGGCATTTCATCCAGTGTAATAACATAACTGCTGGAAAACATTTTTTTCCAAAGGTCTAATGAATTGTGAGTGCTACTGCGGGTATAGTCACCGTACCAGGTCATATACCATGACCATGATGCTTTATCTTTAATCAAACTATCTACATCGGGTATTGAACCGCATTCGGAGATGGTTACCATTTTTTTAGTCCCATACAGGGTATTCATAGCATTGAATTCCGTAATTAATGAGGAGTGGTCCCCCTGCCTGTATATATCTCTTCCCACAATATCGACGTATTCATCACCGGGATACCATGACTGATCATTGGGCTCACGTGTCCAAACCCAAATCAGGTTTCGCAGGTTATGATGATTGACAAGGCGATCGTACATCAATTGATATAACTTTTTACATGGCGCGGCCCCTTTGGCGCCCCACCAAAACCAGCCCCCGGCAGCTTCGTGTAAAGGACGCCAGATTACAGGAACTTTCTGGTCTTGCAGTTTCTTCAATAAGCCTGCAACAAAATCAATATCCTTAATAATTGCCTTGTATTCTGCCGAAGCGGTGTCATTGACTTTGGATATATCAAAGGAAGTTTTATTGCTATAAAATTCTTCTGTCAATCTGGAAGGATCTCTCCAATGCCATACGAACACCGGAATGCCGTTTTTGTCCCAGTATGTTTTTGCATCTTTAATGGGTTGTTCATTATCATACCAGGAATAGCCACGGTTACAATGCATAAAATCGAGCCCGATAATAGCAGGCTCTTTGCCGGTATTGGTTTTAAGCCAGTTGGTTTCATCGAAACTATTTAACGTCATCACACCCGACAAAATGTTTTTACCATAATTGACTTTTAAAAATTTATAAAGGGCGGTCGCTTCGGTTGTAGCATTTGGCGTGACCAGACCGGCGTTGATATTGAAACGGCTTGTTGAAGGGGGCGGTGGTGGATTAGTTGAAGGGTTATCCGTTTTTTCACTCTTATTGCAACACAGAAGCAAGATACCTGCAGTTGCCAAAATGGTAGAGAAAATAAAAGTTGTACGAAGTTTAAAAATTAATGTTGTTGAAGCTTGAAATATATAGTTTGACATACAGCATTCGTATGCCATCAAAAGTAATTTTTATAAGAGTAGCATTATGGCACTATTTTGACCATTTAACGTTACTTTCTTGCTTGTTGTAGGTTACCAGTTATTGCTGCTTTAATTTTAGCGCAATGAAGAAAGCATTATTTGCCATTTGCAGTATTGTTGTACCGGTAATAACCTGTATTGCCCAGGGTAATAACTACGTACAAAACTATTCGAAGTATCCCGGGCTGGCGCTTACGCCACCTATGGGATGGAACAGTTGGAACAAATTTGCCTGTAATGTAGATGAAAATATGGTCCGCCAGCAGGCCGATGCCATGGTGGCGTCGGGGATGCGCGATGCGGGTTATACCTATATTAATATCGATGATTGCTGGCATGGCGATCGCGACAGCCTTGGTTTTATTCATCCCGACCCAAAGCGTTTTCCTTCAGGCATGAAAGCACTGGCCGATTATGTACACTCGATAGGATTGAAGCTGGGCATATATTCCGATGCCGGATCGCAAACCTGTGGTGGAAGACCCGGTAGCCGGGGTTATGAATTTCAGGATGCGTTTATGTATGCTCAATGGGGCATCGACTACCTGAAATATGATTGGTGTAATACCGAAGGTCTAAAAACCGAAGGCGCTTACAAAACCATTACAGCGGCTTTACGTAAAGCGGGTCGGCCCATAGTGCTTAGCATTTGCGAATGGGGCAATTCCAATCCCTGGAGCTGGGCTGCCAACGTAGGCCATCTTTGGCGCACCACGGGTGATATCTGTAATCAATGGGAAGGCGTGAAGAACCACGGTACGTGGAGCTCGCTCAGCATTATGAAGATCCTTGAACAGCAGGACAGCCTGCGCACATATGCCGGTCCGGGTCACTGGAACGATCCCGATATGCTGGAAATAGGCAATGGGCTGCCGGTAAATGAAGATCGTGCTCATTTCTCCATGTGGGCTATGATCGCGGCGCCATTGATAGCAGGTAACGATCTGCGTAGTATGAGCGCCGAAACAAAAGAGATCCTCACCAATAAAGAAGTAATTGCAATAGACCAGGATACCCTGGGCATCCAGGGATTTCGTTTTTCGGTGAAAGACAGTCTCGAAATTTGGTGTAAACCTTTATCCAAAGGGGACTGGGCCATTGTCTTTCTCAACAGGAACAGTCGATCACAAACTGTCTCCTTCAACTGGGCCACTCAGCTGATCCAGGATACCCTTTTCAACTGGAGTGTAGACGCAACCCATATTACTTACCGCCTCCGCAATCTGTGGATGAAAAAAGAGAGCGGTGATACCAGGAAGCCCCTGCAGGCTACGGTACCTGCGCATGATGTGCTGATGCTGCGATTGATAAAGCAGTAAACAATAACCGTTGTAGAGAATGAAATGTATGCATATTTTAGTCACAATGAAGCACGTCGATAATGCTTCGGCAAGCGGATAAAATAAAAAAAGCCCTCCTGAAACATCGCGGGAAGGCTTTTGCATTGTGTTAGTTATCTTACAGATCCACATAACCACTTCCTGCCAACAGGTGATAATCCCGGTAACGGAAGGTTTCACCATCGTCGTAATCGTATTCGGAGCCGGAAGCTATTACATAATATTCGCCACTGGCGCTCGTAGAAGTATTATAGTTATAATTATTATAACCATTGTAACCTATTACCTGGTAATTGATCGTTAGACCAGAAACATATGCCGGAATTTCCTGACTGGCGTCTTCATAAAATCTTACTATTACATCCCCGTATAAGCCATAACCGGAATTATATAAATTTTCATACTGTAACCGGGCGTATACATCGGTTACAACACCATTTATAGGGTTAACAGCGTGAATGCGAAAGAGGCCAGGTTTGATGAGCGTTGTGGTGCTTTTACTCAGGGCTGCTGGGTTCTGAAATGCCAACATACCCAATAACAACAACATGCATGCGAATAGGAAAGTCTTTTTCATAAATGATAAGTTTAATTGATTATACGATCAATATACAAAGAAGCGCTTCCTACCGTTTCCCTTTAATTGGCTTTTGAATCAACCTGGTTGGCAGGGTACAGTATATGAATTTCTTAATATGAGATCGAGACTGTTCAGGTATTCTATAAAATACAAAAGCTTCGTCCTGAACGCTGTGGCGCCAGACGAAGCTTTTGTTTGGTCAGAAGAGTTTAGAAGCTATATCCTACATTAAACATGAAATTCCGGGGTGTACCAGGGCCTACCATGTTTGGGTTAGCCTGTGATACGATATACTTTTTGTTTTCAATATTATTAAGGTTGAACGACAGTTTGATCTGTTTTACCTGGTAGTATAAAGCGGCATCAACAACGGTATAACCGGGCAAAATGAAATATGTTAACCGCGTGCTTTGGCTTGATGCAAAATTGGCTCCGGCGCCAACACCAAGTCCTTTTACCAAACCATTTAACAGGGTATATTTTGCCCAGAAACCGCCCTGGTTATGAGGCGCTGCTTCTTTCCATTGCCCGATTTCTGCAGGTGTTTTACTTTCTGTGATCCTTGAATCATTGTACGCATAGTTCGCATTAACCGACAGGTTGGGCAGAATATTACCGGTGATCTCCACTTCTATTCCTTTTGATGTTTCCTGTCCTCTTTGTTCAAGCAATTGGGTATTGGTGGTGCTTTGCGCATTGACCAAAATATTATTCTGCTCAATTTTATAAGCAGCAATTGTTACCGCCAACCTTTTATCGAACCACTCACTCTTTGTACCTACTTCTACCATTTTGCTCGTAAGTGGATCGAATGGTCCTCCGAAAATTTCAGGGGCCCCTATAGTGCCACCACTTTGTGGTTGAAATCCTTCAACATAAGTAGTATATAAATTAATTTGAGACGTTACACTATAAACCAGGCCAATACGGGGGATAAGCGCTGATTGGGTCACCTTTTGTTGTGTGGACGTTTTGAAATTCAGAAAATCGGAATAGAATTCTTTTCTTAATCCTACGAGTAATTGCAGCTTACTCCATTTAATGAAATCCTGTACATACACACTTTGTGAATAATACTTGGTGGCAGCAGTGACCGTTCTTGTTGTAAAGTAAGCACTGGTATTGGCCGCTGAATAATCCGGATTATCGAGGTTGTAAAAAGGAACGTTGGGTACGGGATTGCCTTTTGCGTCTAGTAAATACGAATCTTTTTTCGCTTTGTTATAGGTTGCAATAGATGCTGTATTGGCCTTGTTTCTATAACCTGTGGCGCTGTTATTAGTGCCGCCGGCAGGCACAAGACTTTGAATATAATCGGACCCTACTACTACTTTGTGGTTTATCTCACCCGTATTCAAATCAAAATTCAGATAGGTCGTTAAATTATCATCGTACCGGGTGCGTTTCCGCTCAACCGTACTTTGTAAAACCAGGTTGGTGATCTCATTGCCAGCGCTATCCAGGGCATACGCGTTGCCGCCCCGGTGTTCAAACTGGTCTTCAAAGAATTTATATTTTAAATAAGAAACATTCCATGATATTTTAGAACTGAATTGATGGTTCATGATGGCGGACAGGTAGAAAGTTCTTTCTTTCAGGTAATCACTTGCCCTTGACATGCTTTGCGAGATAGGGGTCGTAAACAAGCGGCTGGCTCCCTCGGTGGAAGGACCATATAAAGGCTGACCTCTTTCCGTTCTTCCATTTACAACGCTATAAACAAAATCTACATCAACTCTTGTCTTTTCATTCGGTACAAATGCCAGGGTAGGGGCAATGGATATATCTTCTCTTTCCTGCAGGTCCCGAAAAGTGGCGCTGTTTTGATAAGCCGTGTTCAGGCGATACAGGATCGTCTTTTCTTTATTCAACGGACCGGTAAGGTCTGTATAAACCCTTAGGGTTTGAAAACTGCCGGTTGAAACATTGGCCGAGTTCCTGTTTATAGGTAATGCCTTTTTGGTAACGTTGTTTATTGAGCCGCCCGGTTCTGTATTTCCATATAAAGCAGAGGCGGGGCCCTTCATTATTTCAATACGTTCCAGGTTATTTACGATGAGTGAATTGAACGACCTTCCACTTACCCGAAGTCCGTTTATAAACTGGTAGCTATTACCAGATACACCACGAAGCGTAAAGCGATTTTCAAAATTATTAAGACTTACACCGCTTATGTTTTTTAGAATATCATTTACGCGAAAAGCCTGCCGGTCAATGATCAGTTCTTTGGTTACATAGCTTACCGATTGTGGTAATTCCTTAAGCGGGACTGACGATTTTGCGGCTGCAATGGACATTTCATTTCTGTAAGTACGTTCCCGGTAGCCGGAAACCACCACTTCATCTAATTTGCCAATTCCTTCCACTACGGTAAAATCAAGAACATATAATTCACTTCCTTTGGCAATTACAATGGAATCGCTTTTCTTCTGAATGCCGATCCCGCTTACCGTAATGGTATAAGTTCCGGGGTTTACATTTTCTATTTTATATTCACCAGTTTCATCGCTGACAGCGCCTTTTTTTGTTCCCAGTAAAACAATATTTGCAAATTCAGCGGGTTTGCCGGCCGTGTTTTTAATTTTTCCTTTTAGGGTGGCATTCTGCGCCATCGAAGAGCTACTAATCAGGAATAGCATGGTGATGCTACAAAGCAGTTTGTTCATTTTGGGTCCTTTATTTTCCATTCAATTGGACCACAAAAATATTTTTAGGTGATAATAGTAGCTATAAGAATGCGGAAAATAGTTTACGAGATAAGGAAACTTACCCGTTTAGTTAAGCCGGCGCGATCATTATTTATTGTTAAATTGCCCTTTAATACAAAAACCCCTTTTATTTTAACGATGAAAAAGGTCATTTTCTGCTGGCTTGCCTTAAGTGTGACATTATTTATACAGGCGCAACAAGGTAAAAACAACGCATCTGGAAAAAGCAATAACGCTGTAGTTGGCAAAGATGCTTACCAGGCCTATCTCTTTGTATATTTTACCGGTAACAGCAAAAGCGAAGAATCCATTCGTTTTGCCCTGAGCAATGACGGGTATAACTTTCGTGCTTTAAATAACAACAACCCGGTCATTTCCTCCGGGACGATCAGTTCAACCGGCGGAGTTCGCGACCCGCATATCATTCGTGGCGCTGATGGCAAAACCTTTTATATGGTGGTGACCGATATGGTTGCTGACCTGGGCTGGAATTCGAACCGGGCCATGGTGTTACTAAAATCGACTGATCTCATTAACTGGACTTCCAGCGTCATAAATATTCAAAAGCGTTACCCGGGCAACGACAGTTTGCAGCGGGTATGGGCGCCGCAAACCATCTACGATGCAAAGGCCGGTAAATACATGATCTATTTTTCCATGAAGCATGGCAACGATCCCGATAAAATTTACTATGCTTATGCCAACAAGGATTTTACCGATTTTGAGTCAGAACCTAAACAGCTCTTCTTTCATCCGCAGAATCAGTCCTGTATCGATGGAGATATTATGTATGCATTTGGCAAGTATCATCTTTTCTTCAAAACCGAAGGCCACGGCAATGGTATAAAAAAAGCGGTATCGGCTACATTAACGGAAGGATATGTGATGGAAGATAAATACCTGCAGCAAACAACCGATCCGGTTGAAGGAGCGGGTACATTCAAATTGAACAATAGTAATGAGTGGATCTTGATGTATGATGTGTATACGAAAGGGAAATACCAGTTCACCAAAACGAAGGACCTGCAGCAGTTTACCGCCATTGACCAGGATATTGTTATGAACTTTCATCCCCGGCACGGCACCGTGATGTCTATTACGAGGCAGGAAGCGGAAAGGCTGGTGACGAAGTGGTTATCCTTCGATGATGTAACTACCAATGTATCTTCAAAACAGATCAAACAACTCAACGTTGCTTTAGATACCGCGAAAAAAACAGTGATCCTTCCAGTAAAGCCTGGTACGGATCTTAAAAATTTCAATCCGGGTATGGTGACGTATCCAGGGGTAACAATCACGGCAAACACAAAAAACTTTTCAAACGCACCGGTTACCTATACGGTTTCTATTGCCGGCAAAGGGACACAGCGTTACTCTGTAATTGCCAAAGAATACCATAACCCTGTTTTAAACGGGTATTACGCGGATCCGGATATTATATATGCAGAAAAAACAGGTAAGTTTTACATATATCCCACCAGTGATGGATTTACAAACTGGTCAGGGACTTATTTCAAATGTTTTTCGTCGAACGATTTGGTGAACTGGAAAGACGAGGGTGTGATACTTGACTTAAACAAAGACGTTAGCTGGGCAAAGCGAAATGCCTGGGCGCCCTGTATTGTTGAAAAGAAGATCAATGGCCAATACAAATACTTCTATTACTTTACCGCAGCGCAGAAGATAGGCGTGGCTGTAAGCGATCATCCCACAGGACCATTTGTTGATTCAGGTAAACCATTGATTGCAGAGAAACCGGAAGGGGTGAAAGGCGGGCAGGTGATTGACCCGGATGTATTTACCGATCCCAAAACAGGCAAGTCTTATTTATATTGGGGAAATGGATTTATGGCGGGTGCAGAATTAAGTGAAGACATGACTTCTATTAAGCCGGAAACAATTACCATTTTAAAACCCGATGCAACGTTTAGGGAAGGCACGCATGTTTTCCTTCGGAATGGTATTTATTATTTTACCTGGTCTGAAAACGATACCCGCGACCCTGATTATCGCGTGCGATATGGAACGGCTGATGGTCCTCTGGGAACGATCAACATACCGGAAAATAATATAGTCATTGCAAAGGATACCGCATTGGGTATTTATGCCACCGGTCATCATACAACCATTCAGGTGCCGGGCAAAGACGAGTGGTACATCGTTTATCACCGCTTCAATTATCCGAATGGTATCAACATGGGGCGGGCTGCCGGCTACAACCGGGAAGTGTGCATCGACAAACTGGAATTTAACAGCGATGGCAGTATTAAGCAAACAAAGCCTACCCACACAGGGGTGAAACCAGTTGTTTTAAAAAGGAACTAAAATAATAAGGGCCGCTTGTGCAGAATAATGACAGGCCCTGGAAGATATAGGTTAAGCCATTCCTGGTCAACCTGGTTGAAGGTTCAACGTTAATTACAGCACATTTGTCAATTGGGCTTTAAGAGAACATGCAATGCCGCTTGTGTTCTTTTTTTTGCTCCATCTTTTGCTCCTGTTTTACGGGAGCTTTTTCTTTTTTAGTTCTGTTTGTCCGGCTCAAACTGGCAAATGCAACGGCACCAATACATGCCAGGAGAATAATGACCACTACAATTCTTTTCATAAACAGAAATTTATACTAATAAGTTACGACATTCTCTATAGGGTTTCCAACTTTTTGTGATGGATGGTGAAGTTTTGGAACACCTGAGTAGTACTTCCGTATTGCCTGAGCGTACTACTTGCAGGGATTAAAATTTTTCATTGTATAGTATAAATTCAATTTTTACTCGTTTTATAAGAATGCACCGCATACTTTTCTTATTTGAAAAACGATTTTATGACAAACCAACTATGCTTGCAGCAGCAATGTGGCCGGATGTATAAAAAAATGATTCAGCAATTGGCTGGTTATGAAACCATAGCAACCGATGAAAAGAAATGGATAGAGCGGGGGTTCGGCATTGCCACAAGGACCTGGTTCCGCATTCAGGAAGATGTAGAAAGTTATCTGTTTGCCGATCAGGAGGAAGAGATCAGTTTTTACAAATTGCTGAAGCCGAAATTTATCTCAATGATGGATTACTTTACCCAATTATACAAATCAGTTTTGTTTCAACCGGAGGATTCACCAGGAAAAAATGAGTACTGGAAAAACGAGCTTGATATTTGTAAAAATTTTTTATCGAAGCACAGTGCATTCTGCCGGTATAATGATGAGGGGTACACCAGTATGGACCATATCTATTTTGTGCAGCACAACAATCAGCACCCACTTATTTTCGGTACCAATGAAAACAAGGGGCATGTAATCACTTCCTACAGCCATCTGCTCGCCCGAATAATATCCATCAAAAAATATCAACGTTATATACAGAAGAAGATTAGCTTTCTTACAAATGCTACGCATCACAACAATGTTGTGATCAAATCTGAAAAGATATTTTTGAACAATAATACCCTCATATTTGGCTAAAGACACCCTCAACCCGATCTGCAGATTATGATATTTTTACATGAGTGAACAAATACAGTGGGGTGTGAACAATTTCTCCCCCGTGTTGCCCGCGGTTTCTTTTTGTTCGGTGATCCCTTAATAAGGTCATAAATCGAATTAAAACCTGTAATTTACAAACCGATAGACTTTACGATTTTGCTTAACGTTATGTGCCAGGTAATGAGAAACCCGATACGAAGAGTTACTTCTGTTGTGAGTATGCTGGTGTGCTTATTTTTGCCAGTTTTGTTGCGGGCTTCCCCTATTCCGCCGCTCGTTTTCCTCGATGATGAACAGGGATTATCTAACAACACAGTTCGTAGTATTTTTCAGGACCACAAAGGGTTTATCTGGCTCGGTACATTCGATGGACTCAACCGGTACGATGGTTACGACTGTAAAGTTTATCGCAACAAACCGAACGATGCACATTCTCTGGTGCATAACATTATATTATCTGTTACAGAAGACAGCCTGCATAATATCTGGATTGGTACAAGGCAGGGCGCCAGCCGCCTTGCTCCGCTGTGGGATCAATTCAGTTCCGTATACCTGCGCGGCAACAAAAGCCAGCCACTGAATGCTGTGGTAAAAGAGGTGCGGGCCGACCGTAGCAATAATATCTTTCTGGCCACCGAAGGCATGGGTTTGTTGTTGTGTGCGAAAGGTGCTTTGGAAGCTGAGCCGGTAGCGCTGATGCAGGGCAGTCGCACTATTACCAGTTACACCGTAAAAACGGTGCGGATGGATGCCGCAGGTAATGTTTGGGCGCTGGTGCAAAAGCATGGACTCGCGCGTTATAACTATGCCACTAAACAATTGATGCTGGTGAATGCGTCCATGCCCGATGCAGCCTGCCTGGAAACACCCGGGAACAACCTGGTAATTGCCAATGGCCCATCACTATACAGCTATAACCCCGCCACCTCCGCGTCAACAGAATTGTTCAACTACCAACAGCAACTGCCCGATGCCGGCAATATACTCACCTTTTCTATTGATTCAGCAGGACGCTATTGGATAGGCACCGTGTTAGGTCGCCTGCTGGCGTGGAAGCCGGGAGAGCAGGTAGCTACTTTGTTCGACAGAAAGGATGGCAGTCAATCATTCAGCAGAATGGGGTTGCATACCTTGTTTATAGATCGTCAGAGTCGCAAATGGATAGGTACTGCCACCAGCGGAGCAGCCATGATAGATCCGCACAAAGACCGTTTTCAAACACTCACCTACGAACCGGGTAACAGCAATTCGCTGGCAGATAAAACGGTATCTGCTATTTACGAAGCCGATGATGGCACCATGTATATTGGTACCGATGGTGGCGGCATCTCTATATGGAACAGGCAAGACAATACTTTTACCACCCTGCGCAATCGCCTCGGTGATGTGTATTCACTTTCAGACAATGCTGTTACCACCGCTATCAAAGCAGATAACGCACATAATATATGGATAGCTACTTTTCACCAGGGCATTTACCGGTACACACCCGCCACGCAAAAAATAGATCATTATCCTTTGCTGAACCTGGTAAGTAATACAGAAGATATGATAGCCTATGCCGTGCTGGAAGATCACAGCCGCCAGCTTTGGGTATCTACCCTGCGCAGGAATAGTGTGTATGGTGCATTGTATCTACTGAACCGGGTAACAAATCAATTTGAGGTATTTGATGCACTGTCTGATTTGTTTACACTGTATGAAGATAGCAATGGCGTATTATGGGGTGGTAACCTGAACCAACTGGTGAAGATTGACAAGACTACGAAAAAGCATACTTTTTATAACATTGGTTATGCCGTAAGAAGTATTTATGATGATGGCAGTGGTAACCTGTGGTTGGGTACGGAAGGCGGCGGCTTGCAATTGTTTGATAGAAAGCGCGGGCGCATTACAGCGCGCTATACTACATTGCAAGGCTTGTGCAGTGATATGGTGCTGACCATCCTGGCAGATGGTGGCGGGCATTTATGGCTGAGTACGGTTAATGGCCTGGCCCGGTTCGATAGTAACAAACGCAGCTTCCGCAACTATTACCAGGCAGATGGTTTGCAAGGCAACCAGTTTCATTATAACAGCGCTCTGGTCTTACGCAACGGTCAGTTGGCTTTTGGCGGTATAAAAGGCATGAACCTGTTTCATCCCGAAGCTATACAGGTAAACCATGCCATGCCACCACTGCAACTGACGGATGTAATGATCAATAATACGCCGGCCACAGAAGACACCGCCTATATAAAGCAAATTGGAAATAGTAACATCGCCGCTATTACCTTGCCTTATAGCAAGGCGGTGCTTTTTTTTAAATATACCGCACTGGAATACAGCGTGCCGGGCAAAATCAACTATGCTTATTATATGGAAGGGTGGGACCGTAACTGGAACAATGCTGGTAATATGCGCACCGCAGCTTACACCCACCTCGATGAAGGCAGTTATGTTTTTCGGGTAAAAAGCACCAATGGCGAGGGCGAATGGAACCCACAGCAAATTGCTATTCGTATTACTGTATTACCACCCTGGTATCGCAGTTGGTGGGCATATACATTATATGGCGTCTGCGCGATTGCGGTTGTATTCCTGATCATACGTTATAGAACACGCCAGAGCCGCCTGAACTACGAAGTGAAAGTGGCGCAGTTGCAAACTAAAGAAGCGCAACTGACTGCGCAAAAAGAAAAAGAGATACATGAAAAGCGCCTCACCTTTTTCACCAACGTATCGCACGAGTTTCGCACACCACTTACCCTCATCATTGACCCCGTAAAAGAAATGATAGAGCAGGAAAAAGAACCGGTGCAAAAAGAAGGCCTGCATATGGTGTTTCGAAATGCACGCCGCCTGCTGAGCCTGGTAGATCAACTACTGTTGTTTCGCAAAGCAGAAACCGCAGCCGATACGCTGTACTTAACCATGCTGAATGCAACGGAGTTGTGCAGGGAAGTGTTTTACAGCTTTGTGCAACAGGCACGGATAAAAAAATTGGACTATCGTTTTGAGTGTGCGAATGAAGTAACGGAATTGTGCGTCGACCGGGAGAAGCTGGAGATCATTTTGTTTAACCTGCTTTCCAATGCAATTAAGTTTACCCCAGCCGGTGGTACGGTATTACTGAAGCTGTCAGCAACCGATACACAGGTTAATATACAGGTGAATGACAGTGGCGCTGGCATACCGGCCGGTACAGGTGATAAATTGTTCAATCGTTTTTACCAGGTAAAAGACAATTCCACCGCAGGTAAATCCGGTTTTGGCATCGGTCTGTTCCTGGTAAAGCATTTTACCACATTGCACCATGGGCAGGTTACCTACGAAAGCCAGGTAAACGAGGGCGCCTCCTTTTCCCTTACCTTGTTAAAGGGTATCGCCCACTTTGCCGGACACGAAATCAATCACGAGGAGGAACCCGCTGCCGAAGCAGCGCTTCCATTACCTGAAGAAGTGGATATTACCCCCGATAAAGGCAAAGAATTGTCGGCCCTTGTTACAGAAAAGCCCACCCTGTTGATAGTGGATGATGATATCGACCTGCGGAGTTACATCAACAAAGTATTCAGCAACGAGTTTACGGTATTACAGGCTATAAACGGACAGGAAGGTTTTACATTGGCACAACAATACCTGCCCGATCTGATCATCAGCGATATAGCGATGCCCGAGCTCGGCGGTTTGGAATTGTGCAAACAGGTAAAAGAAAACCCTTCCTTATCGCACATACCCATTATTCTGCTAACTGCCAGCACCGCTTCGGAAACAAGGCTGCAGGGTATTGAAGCGGGGGCCGACGATTATATTACCAAGCCATTTGAAAAGGAATTACTGAAAGCACGGGTGGTGAGCCTGCTGAAAAAGCGTAACTCGTTACAGCAGTATTTCTATAATGAAATTACATTACAGCAGAGCGATGGCAAGGTATCTGTAGAGTACCGCGAATTCCTCGATAAATGTATCCGCATAGTAGAAGATCATCTGGATGATGAAACCTTTTCTATTAAAACACTCGCCACGGAAATGGGGATGAGCCGTTCCACGCTGTACCGGAAAGTAAACTCGGTTTCCGGCCAGTCCATCATCGGGTTTATCCGCTTTATTCGTTTGCGCAAGGCGGCCGAGCTAATGATAAATACAGAAAACAACGTCTCGGAAATTGCTTCCATCACCGGGTTTAATGACATCAAATATTTCCGCACCCACTTTTCGCAACTGTTCGGCATGAACCCTAAGGAATACATTCGCCGTTTCAGGAAACCCTTCCGTAACAATCTGCAACTGAATAAGAACATTCGCAAACCTGGTCAGGACAATTGAGCATTTTTCCCCCCTTTTTTGGCTGAAAATACCACCCCGCTTATTTAATACCCCCTTTACTTTTGGGTCGTTCAACCATTACGATTGCGATCTTATTCGATCTAATTCATTCTTCAACCTAATTGCTGTATGAGAACAACGAAATTGTTTTTACTGTCCTTGCTGGCAGTGCTGCTGGGCAGCACATCCGGCTGGGCACAAAACCGAACGCTGAGCGGCCGGGTGATCGATGCCGGCTCCAATGCTCCGCTGGCCGATGTTAATATTACCATTGAAGGAAACCCTGATGGGATAACTACCGATTCGGCCGGCCGGTTTACCATCGCCCTGCCCGCAGGTGGCAAACTGGTATTATCGCATGTAGGGTATAATACCCTGAAATTAAAACCAGACGCCTCTGGAAACCTGACGATCAGGATGGAACAATCAACCGCCACGGAGCTCGACGATGTGATCGTGATCGGCTATGGCGCCCGAAAAAAAGCAACTCTTACAGGATCGATCGTACAGGTGGGGGAGGAAGTGTTCAAAGATCGCCCCTTGCCTAATGCCGTCACCGCTTTACAGGGCGAGATCCCAGGCTTGCAGATAACCCGTACTTCTGCCCGACCGGGAAATGAGGGACTGGCTATTACCCTGCGTGGTGCATCGTCCACAGCGAATGTTGACCCATTGATCATTGTTGACGGAGTGCCGGTAATAGGTACCTGGGAGCTTAATCAGATCAACCCGAACGATATTGAAAGTGTGAGCGTTTTAAAAGACGCTTCTGCCGCCATTTATGGAGCACGGGCGCAAGGTGGCGTGATACTCGTTACTACCAAAAGAGGTAGAGCCGGTAAAATGTCCGTAAGCCTGAATTCTAATTTCAGCCATAACACTATTGGTATTTCTGTGCCCTGGGCTTCCATGCCGCAATGGGCTGCCCTGTACCTGCAAACATCTACTTCTGATAAAAGAGATATAGCGGGCAACCCGGTAGAATGGTTCCCGCAGTGGACGAAAGCCAATCTGCAGAAGATGGCTGATGATTCTTCTTTCGATTATACCGATCCCGGTGGTATTGTACACCACTATGCCGATAACAACTGGCAGAATGCGCTGTACGCACCTTCCTGGAGTAACCAGCAAAACCTGATGGTACGCGGCTCCGGCGGTAAAACAGCGTATATGCTTTCGCTGGGTTATGCAGATAATAAGTCTTTATTAAAGACCGCCTACGATGGCGAAAAAAAATATACAGCGCGTTTTAACTACGACTATAACATCAGCGATCGCGTGAAGTTGGAAACAGGCGTGTCGTTCGATAACAGGATTGTAAAAAGTCCGCGCAACGGTATAGGCAATGGTTATTTTGATGCGCCAATTTTCCCGACATACAACAAGCTAGGACAGTATTATGATGACTATGGTTACAGGAACCCGGTAGCCTTTACCCAAGCGGGCGGCACCTCCAAAAACAGGGAAGGCATTGTGCGATTGAACAGCAAACTCACCGCAGAAATATTCAAAGGGTTAAAGCTAACCGGCAACGCCGCGATCGTAAAACGCGATGGCTGGAAAACCGAATACAACCAGACCTTTAACTTTTGGAACTGGCAGGGCACAAAGATCAATTCAGTGCAATTTGGTGCGCCCAATAACCCTGCCTTAACAGAAACGATAGGCAATACCGTGTACCAGACCTACACCGCGCAGTTGGATTATAACAAAACAATTGCTGCGGATCACAATATTGCCGCCATGGTGGGTACTTCTGCCGAGTTGTTTGAAGACAAAACCGTAAGCGCCACCCGTTCACAATTACAATACGATGGCCTGTACGATCTGAATACAGCCATTTCTCCGGCTACGGTTTCCTATACTAACTCCAACTCAGGCGGTTCCTTCCACTGGGGCCTGGTATCCTATTTTACCCGTATCAACTACGATTATAAAAAGAAATACCTGTTAGAGTTCCTGGGCCGCCGCGATGGTTCATCACGCTTTAATGCGGTGAACCGTTGGGCAAATTTCTACGGTGTATCTGGCGGATGGCGCATAACAGAAGAAGCCTTTATGCAACACATAGATTGGCTGAATGAGTTAAAAGTGAAAGCAGGGTATGGCGAAACCGGAGGACAGGGTGGTGCAAAACTCCTGGGCTATTACGATTACCTGGCGCAGGTAAATACCGGTACCGCGCTGTTCGGTTCTACTCCCGCTTTACAATCAGCCAATAATACAAATACGATCACTACCAACGAGCGCAGTTGGGAAAGAATGTCTAAGAAGAACATAGCGGTAGAGTTTGCGGTGCTGGCAAACCGGTTGAATGGTACGTTTGAATTGTTTGAGAACAGGAACGTAGGCATGCTTGTTGGTTTGATATACCCGGCCGTTCTTGGCGGATCCGCGCCTACCACCAACAGCGGTAACCTGCGTACCCGCGGATGGGAGCTGACCCTGAACTGGAAAGACAAAGCAGGTGATGTAACGTACAATATAGGTGTTAACCTGTTCAACGCAAAGAACACTGTAATCGCTTTCGCCGGCGCCAATACCTGGGGCGAGGGTAAATATACCAATCCCCGGGAAGGCTATCCTTTAAACAGTATATATGTATATAAGACCGATGGCTATTTTCAAACCCAGCAGGAAGCCAATGATTATTTTACTAAATACGGTGCTTCGGGCCGTGTAGCCAGCTATAACGGCGGCGCTGGCGCCACAAACGTATTACGCCCCGGCGACCTGAAAGTGATTGACCTCGATGGCGATGGAAAAATAACAGCTAACGGAACCGGCGTTAAAGGAAGCGGTGATCTGTATTACTATGGAGATGCCGACCCCCATTACCAGTTCGGTGTAAACCTGGGCGCCCAATGGCATGGCTTTGATTTCAGCGCTTTTATACAGGGTGTTCTCAAATGGAATATCCTGCGGGTTGGTAATGCACGTGCACCGTTCTTCCGCAACTACGCGAACGTAAACACCACCTATATTGGTAAAACATGGACAGCCGATAACCCCAATGCACAAAACCCCAGGCTTTCGTTCGATAGCAATATCAACAACTGGAACTGGCTGTTTAACGATGTGAATGTACAGAACCTGCGCTATGCAAGATTAAAATCGCTGGTGATAGGCTACACGCTGCCACAGACTGTATCATCACGCATTAAGGCCGACAAGCTCAGGGTGTTTTTCTCAGGCAACGATCTGTTTGAGCTCACTTCGGTGCGCGACGGCTTTGATCCCGAACGCGGAGAAAGTGCCGATAACAGTTATCCTTTCTTCAGGACCTGGTCATTCGGCCTCAACCTGACCTTCTAGATTGTTTGATTTAAAAAAACGATGGTTTATGCCAACAATAAAAAAATTCATTTCTATTACAGGAGCGGCCTTGATTGTACTGGTGTCATCCTGCACCAAAACTTTTCTCGATCTGGACCCGCAAGACAAGGCAACAGAAGCCGTTTATTATAAAACACCCGATCAGTTTAAAGCCGCTGCCAATGATTTCTATAACAAGATGATCGGTTTCAAAGCGATTGATAAAAGTAGCATCTATGGCTGGATGGATGGGGGGAGCGATCTGTTGAACCCCGGCTACGGCTGGCCTTCCAGCCTCAACGCCACTGATCTTTACTGGAACAACCCTTATGCTTATATCCGCGCCAACAACATCCTGATTGGTAAAGGTGCACAATACCCTGGCGATTATGCAGGTATTAAGCAATACGTGGCCGCTGCATACTTTTTTCGCGCCTGGCACCATTTCTTCCTGTTAAAACGCTTTGGCGGCATACCGATAGATACCGTTGTAACAGATGTAACCAGTGCATTATTGAAAGCGCCGCGCAACAGTCGCTATGAAGTTAGCCGTCAGATATTAGCTGACCTGGATGTGGCGATTGACGGCCTGCCGCTGGAAGCCAGCATTGCTGCCGCTGACAAAGGACAGGTAAGCAAACAGGCTGCTATGGCTTTTAAAGCAAGGGTGTTGTTATATGAAGGCACCTATGAAAAATATGTAGGCAAGACAACTGATGGCGATGGCGTATCGACTGGTGCGGGTAGCAATGGCTACGATGCCGGTAATGTAACCAAATACCTCACCGAAGCCGCTTCGTTGAGCCAGCAGGTAATGTCTTATACCGACTATTCCCTTTTCAGCGGTGTGGACTCGCTCAGTTACCGCTACCTGTTTATTCTGGACGATGCTGCCTCTAACCCGAAGGGACTAACGAAAACCGCTAATAAGGAATATATTCTGGCCAGCAGGTACGACTATACCCTGTTACAGGGGGGAACCAACCTTACCCATACCGGTGGTGGTGGTATTTCAAGAAAGCTGATGGACATGTTCTTGTGTAAAGATGGTTTGCCATTTAGTGTATCCCCCCTGGCAAAAGGCTACGCTTCAATGACCGATGAGTTTGATAACCGGGAATCACGCATGACCTGTATTACCGGTAAACCCAAACAAAAGTATTGGGGCTTTAGCTCTGCTTACGGCGCTAATTATACGCTGGCTAACTATTTTACTGTTTTTAACTGGCCTTCGTATATCAACGTGACGTACCCCGACTTAAGCAATGGCGGCAGTGGGTATGGCAACCGCAAATGGAGCAGCGAAAGCCTCAACCGGAACGACAACCAGGAATCTTACGACTATCCGCAGATACGGCTGGCAGAAGTATACCTCACCTATGCCGAGGCCAAATGCGAATTGGGCAATGGTACTATTTCAGATAATGACCTGAATATTTCCATCAACAAAATAAGAGCGCGTGCCGGCGCCGCACCGTTAACCAACGCCCTGATAGCGCCTTACCCTTCACTCACCATGCTGGGGGAGATCCGCCGCGAACGTACGCTGGAGCTGTTGAGCGAGAATACCCGTTTTACCGACCTCTTCCGCTGGGGCATAGCCGAGCAGGAGTTGAACCAGGTGCCAAAGGGAATGATCGTGCAATATAATGGGCAGCCAACAGAGATCGCCACTTTTATCAACCCATATACCAAGGTTGCAGCTTATAAGGCCAGCACCTATGCTTTTGGGGTAGATGCAACATCTGGCGCCGTAATATTGAGTGGTCCGCCCCTGGTGCCTATGACTAAGAAAAATTATCTCACTGCTGTTCCGCTCGACCAAATCACGCTCAATGCGAACCTGCTGCAAAATCCGCAGTATTGATAGCATAAAATAATAAAGAATTGAAAAGAGTATTGTTTTTTACTTTGATCGCTCTGGCAACGTTACCAGGTCAGGCGCAGGATTATCCGAAAGCCATTTTGAACGGCGATTATCCAGATCCATCCATTATACGGGAAGGGGAAGATTATTACATGACGCATTCTCCTTTTTATTATGCTCCTGGCTTTTTGATCTGGCATTCGAAAGACCTTCTGAACTGGGAACCTGTTTGCCGGGCGATCACGGAATATAAAGGTTCTGCGATGGCGCCGGACCTGGTGAAGTACAAAGGGAAATATTACATCTATTACCCGGCTGACAACACCAATTGGGTGGTTTGGGCAGATAACATCAGGGGGCCATGGAGCAAACCAATAGACCTGAAAGTAAAAGGTATTGATCCGGGACATGTGCCAGATGAAAAAGGGAACCGCTACCTGTATGTGAACGAAGGTGAAGTCATTCAATTGACAGAAGACGGGCTGGCAACCATCGACAAAAAGAAAAAAGTATATGAAGGTTGGGCGTATCCCAAAAGCTGGGTAACGGAATGTATGTGCCTCGAATCGCCCAAGCTGAATTTTCATAACGGTTATTATTACATGACTTCTGCAGAAGGTGGTACTGCAGGGCCGGCAACCAGCCACATGGCAGTTGCAGCGCGCTCGAAAAGTATTTTAGGGCCCTGGGAAAATTCTCCGTATAACCCGATTGTGCACACATACAGCGTGGATGATAACTGGTGGTCGAAAGGGCACGGTACCCTGATCGACGATGTGAACGGAAATTGGTGGATGGTATATCATGCCTATGCTAAAGGTTTCCATACCCTGGGGCGACAAACGCTGATTGAACCTGTTGAGTGGACAAGCGATGGCTGGTACAGGACCAAAGCCACTAATCCCCCTGTAAAACCAACGACTACGATAAAGCATGGGCTTGAACTTTCCGACGATTTTAAAGGAGATAAGTTAGGTGTTCAGTGGACCTTTTGGAAAGAGTTTGCACCACAAGCGCTTACGTTTAAACAGCAAAGCCTGTTTGTTGCAGCAAAAGGAACAACGCCTGCCGACGGCCGCCTGTTGTTGACCACCGCTACCGATAAGAATTATGAAACACAGGTAGAGCTAATTACAGAAAAGGGGAATAGGGCCGGCCTGATGCTGTATTACAACGAGGAAGCTTATGCCGGGGTAATTTCCGACGGAAGCCGGTTTACTATATACAGAAACGCAAAAGATTCTGTGACAGTTCCGAATAAAATGGGAAAGTATTGCCATGTAAAAATTAAAAACCAGGGAAACAATGTTACTATCTGGGCAGGTAAGGATGGAAAAACATGGACATCAATTTTAGAAAACCTGGATGTATCCGGATTACATCATAACAAATTCGGTGGATTTTATGCATTACGCATCGGACTGTTGTCAGCGGGAAAAGGACATGCGCGCTTCAATCAGTTCCGTTATAAGAATGCAGTTCCGCAGGAAAAAGACATGAGCGCTTACCTGATGGTTTTTCATAAAGATGAAACGCATGGGTTGTACATGGCGTTGAGCCCGGACGGTTATAGTTTTACAGCCTTGAACAATGGCAAGCCGGTTATTGCCGGCGATACCATCGCTATGCAGAAAGGCATCCGTGATCCGCATATTTACCGGGGACCCGACGGGGGCTTCTATTTAGCCATGACCGATCTGCATGTTTTCGCAAAAAGAGATGGTCTTCGGGATACGGAATGGGAACGTGATGGAAAACAATATGGCTGGGGAAATAACCGTGGCCTGGTGCTGATGAAATCGTGGGACCTGATCAATTGGAAACGCACCAATATCCAGTTTGATACCCTGTCGGCAGGATTGAGCGAAATAGGTTGCGCATGGGCGCCCGAAACCCTGTACGACGAAAAGAAGGGAAAGTTGATGATTTACTTTACCATGCGTTACAAAAATGAAAAGAACAAACTATACTACGTTTATGTAAATGATGATTTCAATAAGATCGAAACCCTGCCGCAACTCCTGTTCCAATATCCGAATCCCCAGATCTCGGCCATCGATGCCGATATAACAAAGGTGGGAGATAAGTTCCGGATGTTTTATGTTTCCCACGATGGCCAGGCAGGTATTAAACAGGCAACTTCCGATAAGATAAACAGCGACTACCAGTTTGACGCCCGTTGGTACGATCCGGAAAAAGTAAGTTGTGAAGCACCCCATGTATGGAGGCGCATCGGTGAAAATAAATGGGTATTGATGTATGATATCTATGGACTGAACCCACACAATTTTGGTTTCAGCGAAACCAGCGACTTTGTAAACTTTACAGATCTGGGCCATTTCAATGAGG
The DNA here is from genome assembly GCA_966212235.1 of uncultured Niastella sp. Taxonomy (GTDB): domain Bacteria; phylum Bacteroidota; class Bacteroidia; order Chitinophagales; family Chitinophagaceae; genus Niastella. Next base: position 44,704 of record CBIHPP010000013.1, read on the forward strand.
GCGTGATGAAGACCACCAATTTTACATCACCCAAGCACGCTGCCATTATTCATTTAACAAAAGAAGAAGCCACGAAATTGGCGCAGCATTGGGGACTTTCGTACGATTTTCTAACAGCGCCAAATAAGAACAACCCGGTATTGCAGGGAAGTTATGCCGACCCGGAAATTCTATATGCCGAAAAAACCAACAGGTATTATATCTACCCAACGAGCGATGGCTTTACCAATTGGAGCGGGACTTCTTTCAAAGCCTTTTCTTCGAAAGATCTGAAAAGCTGGAAAGAGGAAGGTGTGATACTGGACCTGGAAAGAGATGTGACCTGGACTCACCGGAACGCCTGGGCGCCCTGTATCATAGAGAAAAAAGATAAGGACGGAAACTACAAATACTATTATTATTTCACGGCCGGTCAAAAAATAGGGGTTGCAGTGGCCGATAACCCTACGGGCCCGTTTAAAGATTTTGGCAAACCATTGATCGACAAATTACCGGATGGCGTACGGGGCGGGCAAAACATAGACCCCGATGTATTTACCGATCCGAAAACCGGAAAAACATATTTGTATTGGGGCAATGCCTGGATGGCCGTTTGTGAATTGAACGACGACCTGGTCTCCATAAAACCAAATACAACAGCAATCCTGATCTCGAATAGCGAATATTTTAGCGAAGGCACTTATGTTTTCTACCGGAACGGCTATTATTATTTCATGTGGTCGAAGAACGACACCCGGAGCCCCGAATACCAGGTACGCTATGTAAGATCGACTTCCCCGGTAGGGCCGATCGATGCCTCCAAAGGCGAGATCATACTGAGCAAGGATGTTAGCAAAGGGATCTTTGCTACCGGTCATCATTCCGTGCTGCAGGTTCCCGGCAAAGACGAGTGGTACATCGTATATCACCGGTTTAAACGTCCCGGTGGTATTTATAGGGGACCGGAAGCCGGCTACAACCGCGAAGTATGTATAGATAAACTGGAGTTTAACGAGGATGGCAGCATCCGGAAAGTTATTCCTACGCTTTAAAAATGTTTTCGACCATGAATTGTAATTGCATCAAGTCATTTTTACTGGTGGTTCTCTTAAATATTAAATTAACTGCGTTTACTCAGAAGAGCCACTATGATACTACCATTGCCTTGCCCGGTGTGCCCTGGCTTGATGAAACCATCGTTGAACAGAACCGCCTGCCGATGCATGCCAGTTTTTATAGTTTTGAAAACGAAGCCGTGGCGGCTAAAGGAGATTGGCGGGCATCTAAAAATTACCAAAGCCTTGATGGCGCCTGGCGGTTCAAATATGTTGACCGCCCGGCAGATCTACCCCAGGGATTTGAAAAGAACGATTTCAATGTTAGCCAATGGCCCTTATTCAATGTGCCTGCCAACTGGGAAATGAACGGATATGGATTCGCGACTTATACCACCTCCGGCTTCGAATTCCGCTACCTGCTGCGCCAACTCGAACCACCAGCAGTTCCTCTCAGCTTTGATCCTACCGCCATTTACCGGCGGGAAGTAGTGATTCCGCAGGATTGGGATGGCAAACAGGTGCTAATGCATATTGGGGCCGCCAAATCCAACCTGTCTGTTTGGGTGAATGGGCAATATGTAGGTTATGGAGAAGACAGTAAACTACCTTCTGAATTTGATATCACACCCTACCTGCAAAAGGGTAAAAACCTGATCGCACTCAAAGTGATGCGCTGGTGCGATGGTAATTATCTGGAAGATCAGGATATGTGGCGGCTTAGTGGCATCACACGTAGCTGCTTTTTGGTGGCGAGGAACCTCGTTCATCTGTATGATGTCGAACTGAAACCCGATCTTGACAGCTACTATAAAAATGCCACCCTGCAGGTTACCTGCCTGCTCAACCGCATACCTGAAAAAGGGATGAAAGCAGAAATAACACTGCTGAAAGACAACCAGGTTATCGTTACACAGGGGCGCGCTTTCGATTCGGCCAGGCTTTCATTTAACCTACCGGTAACGGCTCCCTTATTATGGACGGCAGAAACACCCGCATTATACCAGGCACAGATCAGGATCAGGAATGCGAACAATCAGTTGCTGGAAATGACCACACAACCCGTAGGCTTCCGCAAGATTGAAATAAAGAATGGCTTGCTGCTCGTAAATGGGCGTCCTATCCTCATTAAAGGGGTGAACAGGCATGAATCAGATCCGCAAACAGGCCATGTCATTTCACGGGAAGCCATGATCAAAGACATCCAGTTGATGAAACAATACAACATCAACTCGGTGAGAACATGCCATTATCCAAACAGCGAAACCTGGCTGGAACTCTGTGATCAGTACGGCCTGTATGTGGTGGGTGAAGCAAACATTGAATCACATGGAATGAGTTTTGATATTACGCGTACCCTAGGCAACCGCCCCAATTGGCTCAACGCCCACATGATACGGGTACAACGGATGGTAGAAAGAGACAAGAACCATCCCTCTATTATTATCTGGAGTATGGGCAATGAAGCAGGCAATGGTTATAATTTCTACAACTGTTATTTGTGGATGAAACAGCGGGACAACAGCAGGCCGGTTCAATACGAAGGAGCCTGGTCTGACTATCGCCGCTTTGCCTGGCAATGGAATTCAGATGTTATTAACCCAATGTACCCTACGCCGGCAGCAATGCTTGAATATGTAAAGAGCAACCCGAAGCCCACACGCCCTTTTATCATGGTTGAGTATGCCCATGCTATGGGTAATTCTCTCGGTAATTTTACCGATTACTGGCAAATAATACGCAGCAACAAAAACAACTTCCAGGGCGGATACATCTGGGATTTTGTGGACCAGTGCTTCCAGCGGGTCAATAGCAAGGGAGATACCGTGTACACCTATGGTGGCGATTATGAACCCGAAGAGGCCATCACCAGGAATAACTACGCAGCCAAGGGCGTTTTTTATGCTAACCGTTCTCCTTATCCGCATGCATGGGAAATGAAAAAGGTGTACCAGGATATTCATAGCACACTGGCAGGAACCGACTCTATCTCTATGTACAATGAAAAATTTTTCACAGACCTTTCCAATATCGGCTTGCAATGGGAACTGGTTGTAAATGGCAAACGGCAGCAAACAGGTGAGGTAAGCTATATTAATGTGCTGCCACAGCAATCAGGTACAATATATCTGCCTTATAAAAAAATCACAGATGGCGAAGCCTTCCTGAACCTGACCTATCGAACAAAACAGGCACAACCGCTTGTTCCTGCAGGACATATTGTGGCAACGGAGCAACTCCTTATCCATGCAGCACCACTGGCTGCTACAGCTATTCAAAACGAAGGCGGTATTTCCAGGGAAGAATTTTCAGGGAAATTGCAATTCACCAGCAGCAAGGTTTCCATCACTTTCAATAAAGCCACCGGAGCAATCAACCAATACAGTTATAAGGGTGTTGCTATGCTGGACACAGCCTACGAGATCAGACCTAACTTCTGGCGTGCACCAAGCGATAATGATTTTGGTGCTAAAAACCCGCAAAAACTACAGGCATGGAAACAAGCTGGCATCACGCAGGAACTCCTGTCTTTCCGGGATACCATCAGCAATGGCCTGGGAATAGTGAATGCAACCTACCGGCTTCCTTCCGTACAGGCTACCCTGCAGATTAACTATACCATTAATGCAGCAGGTAAGATCAAGGTGGAGCAATGGATCGAAGCAAATAAAGATACAGCCGTAAAGGTTGCCGTTATGCCCCGGTTCGGGATGCAGTGGATATTACCTCAGGGCTTCAACCAGGTGGAATACTACGGCAGGGGCCCACAGGAGAATTACCAGGACCGGAATTTTAGTGCACATGTTGGACTGTATAAGCAAACGGTAGATGAACAATACTTCCCTTATGTGATACCGCAGGAAACCGGCAATAAAACCGATATCCGCTGGTACAGGATCACCAATGCGAAAGGGAAAGGACTTTACATTCACTCAGACTCGCTGTTAAGCATCGGCGCCCTGCATTATTTTGACTCCGATCTCGACAATGGCGCCACAACTAACCAACGACATGCAGCTGATCTGCAGAAAAGACCGCAGACCCAGCTCAATATCGACTTAAGACAAATGGGGGTTGGAGGTATTGATAGCTGGGGAGCCATACCCTTGCGGCGTTACCTGCTTCCCTATGGCGATTACCACTTTAACTATATGATTGAACCATTTTAAAAATACTATTAAAATCATTTCGTCATTGCGAAATCCAGGCGGCCTGCAGTATACGATGGCTTACAAAAAATGATTTGAAATATGGGAAAAGACAATACACGGATATTTTTTTTGATGCTGTTTTTGGCACCTGGCATCAATCAGGCCCTTTTCGCAAATGAGCCCGATTCCGTTTACCTGGTTTCCTACGCCACGCTTCATGATAAAGGACGAAGCGGATTGCATTTTGCCTGGAGCGCTGATGGAAAGAATTGGAACCTGGTTGGCAACGGAAACGCTTATGTAAAATGTGATTATGGGAACCAGAAATATATAAACAGCCCTTACCTGTTTCAGAATGTTTCCGGAATATGGCACTGTTTGTGGGGCCTCAATGATACGGTGAACCAGTTTGCGCATGTTTCTTCAATCGATCTGGTGACCTGGGGTAGTCAGGGGTATCCTTATTTGAAGCAAAAACAACAATTCCAGCGCCCTGTTGTACAGTATGATAAAAGCAGCCGGCAATATACAATTGCATTTCTATCGGGCAACCAGTACTTTACAATCAGTACCAGCGATTTTAAAATATTTGATGAGGCTGTAGCTTTACCTGCTGACGCGTATAAGGATGACCGGGTAACAGTTGCCCTGCCTGGCGCAGCTACCGTAACCGCCAATGTATGCAAGGTTGCCTGGCAGGTTGTTGCCAAACTAACCGAAGCCTGGCAGATAAAGCAGTACAAAGACAAACAGGCAAAGGAATCATTCATACAGGACAGCATACGATTTGCAGGATTAAAGTCACTGAAGGCAACAGTTAGTTTGCAACCCGAAGATCGTAAGCCGATCTCAGAATTGCTTATAGGTATTTTCTTTGAGGACCTTAACTATGCGGCCGACGGCGGCCTGTATGCGGAATTGCTGCAGAACCGGGATTTTGAATACGAACCCCGCGAAAAATTGTACCGCGATAGTAGCTGGAATAGCAAGCATTCCTGGACAACCAGCCGGCGGGAGGTTGGCTTTACAATCGACAGCACAGCGCCGCTCCATCCCAATAATCCGCACTACGCAGTGCTCGACACCAAACAACCCGGAGGTGCTTTGATCAACAGCGGCTTTGATGGCATTCCATTGAAGCAGGGGGATCGATACGGGTTTTCTCTTTTTGCAAAGAACTATGATGGGAATAGCAAAGACCTGTTGGTGAAACTGGTAACGCAAGAGGGAAATGTACTGGCACAGGCAAGAATACATATTGACTCGCGAAAGTGGAAAAAATACTCCACCATACTAATGGCTCATGCTAACGAAAAAAATACGCGGCTTGAGCTGCAGCCATTGTCTGCTGGACGGTTAATGCTGGACGTTGTTTCGTTATTCCCTGAAAAGACATTCAAAAACAGGAAAAACGGCTTGCGGGCCGATCTGGCAGAAACCATTGCTGCCATTCATCCCCGGTTCATTCGCTTTCCGGGTGGTTGTTTAGCGCACGGCGATGGTGTGGAAAATATTTACCGTTGGAAAAATACCATTGGTCCCATTGAAACCCGCAAACCGCAGCCCAACATATGGGGTTATCATCAAACGGTGGGTTTGGGTTACTTTGAATATTTCCGGTATTGCGAGGATATAGGGGCCGAGCCCTTGCCGGTGATTGCTGCCGGAGTTCCCTGCCAGAACTCAGGTTTGTTGACCGGGGTCTGCGGACAGGCCGGAGGCATACCGATGAACCAAATGGACGAATATGTACAGGATATTCTTGATCTGATCGATTGGGCTAACGGGCCCGTTGATTCGAAGTGGGGAAAGATAAGGGCCGAAGCAGGCCACCCGGCGCCGTTTAACCTTAAATACATCGGTATCGGTAACGAAGATCTTATCTCGGATATTTTTTCAGCACGTTTTACTATGATCTATAAAGCCCTTCAGCAAAAGCATCCTGAGATAAGTGTGATTGGTACTGTAGGGCCTACTTATGCTGGGACTGACTACGAACAAGGGTGGGCGATAGCCAGCAAACTGAATGTTCCCCTGGTAGATGAGCACTATTACGAAAGTCCGGGTTGGTTTATCAACAACCAGCATTTTTATGACAATTATGATCGCAATAAGCCGAAGGTATACCTGGGCGAATATGCTTCCCGCGGCAATACATTATACAATGCCCTTGCAGAAGCCCTGTACCTGACCAATGTTGAACGCAATGGCGATGTGGTGCGTATGACATCCTATGCGCCGTTGCTGGCAAAGGAAAAACATACCCAATGGAATCCCGACCTGATCTATTTCAACAATACGGAAGTAAAACCAACAGTCAACTATGCCGTGCAGAAATTATTTGGCAACAATGCCGGCAATGAATATTTGCCTTCAGTCATAAAATTGTCGAATGAAGATGATGCAGTAAGAAAGCGGTTCGGTATTTCAGCTGTACGTGATACAGCCGATGGCGGCGTGGTGGTAAAGCTGGTTAACCTGTTGCCCGTTGCTACTTCGGTTACACTTGACCTGGGGAACCTGGCGGCAGGTAGCAAAGCAGACAGGTCTGTGATTAAGGGCCGGCCAAACGAAAAGGTGGTGCCAGTAATAGTTACGGTGATGTCGATAGGCAACGTGCTGGAGGAAACATTGCCGCCTTACTCATTTACAGTATGGAAGATCCATAAATAGAATTGGAAGGAAGATTTAAGCATCTCATGGAGGGAGTTTCTACTCCTTTCTTTCCTTCCTTGTTTACCGTAATTGCCCAAAAGGCATTGATACAAAAAAATTAAACCAAAACGATTGTTATGTCTATGAGATTCTTTATGCATGCCATTTTGCAGAAAACCAAAATGTTGAGCTGCCTGTGGGTAACAGGTTTTACTCTTTTAGTCAGTATAAATGCAATGGCACAACGCTTTGTGCATCCGGGTATACCATTTACAAAGTATGACCTGGACCAGTTGAAAGCCAATATTACCAAAGAACCCTGGCTCACGGCTTACAATGCTTTTAAAAACGATTACCGGTCGCAGCTTTCATACACGGGAAGCCCCCAGGCCACGGTGACCCGTGCTCCGAATTTGAATAACACGGTATGGATCAATGATATGATCGCCGTTCATCACCTGGCCTTTATGTGGATCTTTACAGGCGACTCGGCTTATGCCCGCAGGGGGACTAACCTGCTGGATGCCTGGGCGGTGACCAATACGGTTTGGGGTGGTAATGAATCCATGCTCGATATTGGTGACCAGGTCCAATACTGGGCCACTGGCGCCGATATTCTGCGGGGCACGTTTCCCGGGTGGACAGATTCCAATACCGTTCACGTCAAGAATTATTTTGCCAATGTACTTTATCCTACCGCTTACGTGCCTTATCCGCTTCGCGACGCTAACAAAGGCGCCCTTCAGTTGAAAATAGCGCTGGCGGCAGCAGCTTTCCTGGATGATGCTACAAAATTCAATCAGGCCATCGATGTATACCGTATGGATGCCGGCGGGGGTATGCGCAATTCACTTACAAACGGTGAAGTAGGGGATGCTGGGCGCGATGACCACTGGCGCGTTCAGGCGGCAGCCCTTGTTTGGGGCGCTGAGGTAGCTTACAAGCAGGGTATCGACATGTATGAAGAGCTGGACAAACGCGTTTTGGCTATTGGCGAGTTGTATAACAAATATTCATTTGTAGGTGATACCATGACCTATATTCCCATGGGCGGTTATGCTTCTTTCTGGACCAACTGGGGAATTCCAACAGGTCTCAAGCAGGGCGACTATACTAATATTCTTCATGGAGCCTATAAGCTGCGCAAAGGTATTGCTACACCTTATAACGATATGATGCGGGCAGCATTAATGCAAACGGGTACCAGTTATTATACGCCTGCCGGCGGGGATTTTTTATACCTGAAATCGTCCGATACATCTACCGCAACAGCTCTTGCCCCGATTTATTATCCGGCAGATCATGTGCAACCGGTAACAAATCTTACCAATGTTGATATTGGCAATCCGGGTATTGCCGGTAGTGCTTCTTATAGCAACGGCGTATGGACTGTAAACGCAGCGGGCAATTCAACAAGCAGTGCATTCAATTATTCTTTCAAGAAAATGAGTGGTGATGCCGGACTGGTGGTAAAAGTGAACAGCATGTCGCTAAGTTCGTCGGGTTGCGGCGTAATGATCCGCCAGTCACTGGCGCCTGGCTCCACTTTTTATGACATCTACCTGGCAGCCACGGGTGGTGTTGGCAGGCACTGGCAGCCGAAAGCGCCGTGGTGGCTCAAGATAGAACGGGTAGGCAATCGCATATTTACCTATCATTCACCTGATGGGGTGAACTGGACCGGTCTTGGTTGTTGGTATTCCCCTTCGGGATATACTTCCGATCTGTATTATGGCTTTTATACACTTTCCAACAATACTTCGGCATTGAATACAGCCGCCTTTACAAATGTAGGTTTCAGCCAGGCTGCTCCGGCGGGTTCTCCGGAGATCAGCAGTGCTACTTCGGTTACTGCTACTGTTGGTTCTCCATTTAATTATACGATCACTGCCAACGGAAGCCCTGCTACCTATAATGCCAGTGGTTTGCCTGTAGGTTTAAGCATCAACACTGCAACAGGAGTTATTTCAGGCACACCTGCTAATTTAGGTCAAAGCGAGATAACATTAGCGGCCACCAACGGCAGTGGTACCGGTACGGCTACTTTAATACTTAATGTTATAGGGAATAGCGCTCCCGCGGTTCCGGATTCCCTGGTACGCACAGTAGTCAATACCACACAAATTAAACTCACGTGGAAGTCGTCAACAAATGCTACCAGTTATTCGGTAAAGCGTTCGCTCACTCCTGGTGGGCCTTATACCGCTATTCAAACCGGTATTAATATCACCAGCTTTACCGATGCAGCTCCTGTTCCGGAAGTGAACAACTATTATGTAGTAACAGCTCTTACCGGTACACTGGAGAGCGGTACATCAAACGAAGTATTTGCTGCTGTGCCGCCTGCAATTCCCGGCAAGCCGGTAGTTACCAGCAAAAACGGGCAGATAGACCTAACCTGGGGCGCAGCCAACGGTGCGGCTTCCTATAAAGTAAAACGTTCGCTTGTTACTGGTGGGCCTTACACGGTCATTGCACAGGTATCAGCTAACAGCTATGCTGATTCGAATGTTACCAACGGCACCGGGTATTATTACGTGGTTTCATCCCTGGGTAGCACTTCAGAAAGTGCTAATTCATTGGAATCATTTGGTGTGCCGGGTTCTAATGCAGCTACATGGAGTGCTGATCCTAATAGCGAAGTGTGGAGCGAAGCGGGCAACTGGATGGAGAACAGCGTACCGCAAAGCCCTGCTATTCTAACGTTCAGGAGCACTGTAGATAGTGTTTTGACCAATGACCTCACAAACCTCGAGGTTTCAAGGATGCTGTTTGATACAACTGCCAGTGCTTATACCATTAATGGTAACAGCTTTACTTTGAAGACTGACCTGGTAAATACATCTTCCAATACACAAACAATAACAACACCAATTACTATAAACAATCAGGTGAATGTAACTGCCGGTTCACTCATCAAATTCACGGGTGTTCTCAGTGGTTCGGGCGGTTTAACCAAAAATGGCAGTGGCGTTCTTCATTTGTCCGGGCAAAATACTTACTCGGGCAATACGATTCTTACAGGAGCGGTAGCTATTGCAGGTACCGGTACGGGAACATCTGGTTCTCCAATTACAGGTCCGTTAGGAACAGGTAAAATTATAATGAACGGAGGCGCTTTATGGTCTGGTGATAGCGCAGCAACCATATACAACGATATTGAGGTGACTGCAGGTATTAGAAGTTATCTTACCCAATCTACCAATGCGATTACGCTGTATGGCCGCATTACCGGAAGCGGAACCTTGTGGGAAGACGGTAATGATTATCCGGGTGTCAATCTTTGGGGCGATAACAGCGGCTTTACAGGAACATTTGTAGCGGCGCTGCGCAGCGGAAAGAACCGGGTTCGCTTTTCCGTTCCGGAAGCGGGCAGTGCCAATGCTTTTTGGAATCTTGATGCAAATGGAATTGATTGCATAGGCATAGGTTTCAAAACAGGTACGCTTCACTTTGGAGCGCTTACTGGCCGCGGATATATTCGTAATGATGCTGGCGGCACGCCAACGATCAGTATTGGCGCATTGAATCAGTCAACATGGTTTAACGGTACCCTGGCTAACTATTTTGATGTAGTGAAAGTTGGTACCGGAACGCTATCATTTGGAGGTAATCATACCTATGGGGGAACGACAACTATCAAAAACGGTACATTCCTTTTAATTAATAGTTCAACCAATGGTGCTTTTGCAAGCCCCATCATAGACAGTAGCGGTACATTTGGCGGTACCGGTTTGAGTCAGGCTTCCGCAACCATTGGTACGGGCAGCGCTGCAAATGCTTACCTGGCGCCCGGCAATGGTGGCATTGGTACGCTGGCTGTTGCTGGTCTCACCATGAACAGCAATGCAGCCTACAACCTGGAAGTAAGCAGCAAAAATGGAACTGCTGATAAAATGAAAGCCTCAGGCGTTAGCCTGGTGGGTAATCCTGTATTGTCTATTACCGATATTGATACAGGTGCACTGGCATTTGGGACCAACTTTACGATTCTCGAAAACACCGGCGCAAATGCTATATCAGGCACTTTCAAAGACCGGCCTGAAATGAGCATCGTTAAACTGGGTAGTTACGATTTGCGAATTACATACAAAGGCGGAGATGGTAATGATGTTGTGTTGATGGACGATCGTGCCACACCAGTGATCATCACCAGCGCCAAAGCTGATACGGCTCTTGTAGGAAGGGCCTATCAATACACTATAACCGGTATTAAGTCACCTACCTATTTTCATGCATCCGCATTGCCTTCTGGATTAACTGTTGATACAACAACAGGTGTTATATCCGGTACACCGGATGTATATGGCAATTTTAATGTGGTTTTACAGGCAGCGAACGATACCCTGTCAGGAACCGATACACTTCGCCTGGTGGTGTTGAACAATGTAACCAGCAACGTGGCAGTGGCTGAAGGGGATGCCAGGGTAGTGGTGGAATGGAATTCTATATTGAATTTCACCTACAAGGTAAAACGTGCTGCGGCTGCGGCTGGTCCATTTACAGTCATTGCCACTACCAGCACGGCAAAATATACAGATTCACTGCTCTCCAATGGTACTACTTACTATTATACGGTGACTGCCGTCGATGGCAGCACAGTATATCCTGAAAGTGCTCCGGTGGCCGCTACGCCTAAATTAGGTCAATGGGGTTACTGGAAGTTCAATGAAGCCAGTGGTACAAAAGCCTTTGATGTTTGGGGAGCCAATCATGGTGTATTACAGGCTGCAGCCGGCCGTGATACAGGTTTTGTTTCCAATGGTTTAAAACTTAATGGTTCGGGCACTTCGTATGCCTTGCTGCCCAATGGTATTTTCAGTTCGCTGAATGATTTTACCGCCATGGCCTGGATAAAACCAAAATCCTTGTCTACATGGATGCGTGTATTCGACTTTGGCAGCAGCACCAACCAGTATTTCTTCTTAACGCCACAGGCAGCAGTGACCTCAGATGGTAAACAGACCATTCGCTATGCGATCAAAAATAACGGCACCGAACAGGGATTGAATGTCACGTCTGCTATACCATTGAATGACTGGACGCATTTGGCCGTAACGCAATCCGGCAATACCTGCACCATTTATATCAACGGGGTAGCGGTTATTTCGGGCACAATTACAATAAAGCCATCCAATCTTGGGAGTACTACCCAAAACTACGTGGGTAAATCACAGTGGTCAGACCCGTTGTACAATGGGATCATCGATGAGTTGAAAGTATACAACAGGGCCCTGAACAAAACAGAGCTTAATACTTCGGCTGGAATTTTTGCTGATACGGCCATGAAGGGGAAACCTTACAATTACACGGTTGTTTCACCCGTTTCATCACCCACTCAATTCGTGGCTACAGGATTGCCTGCCGGTTTCACCATGGACGCCGGTTCGGGTGAAATATCAGGTACAACTGATACTACAGGCTATTTTAAAGTGGTTGTTACTGTTTCCAATGGCGCTACTACAGGCATTAGTACTATTTATCTTGAAGTATTGAATAATGTGTTGAAAGATGTGCTGGTAGCAGCAGGTGATAGCAAAGCAATAGTTGAATGGAACCCATTGACTGGTCTCACCTATTCGGTGTACCGTTCTACATCAGCTAATGATTCGTTTAATGTAGTGGGCTCTACCACCGCTACACAATACGTCGACAATGGGGTTACCAATGGTACTACTTACTATTACAAGGTGGTGGCCAAAGACTCTGTTGCAGAATATGCCACAAGCAATATCATGGCAGGTACGCCCGGTGTGGGACAATGGGATTATTGGAAATTCAATGACAGCACCGGCACAAGAGCAGTTGATTCCTGGGGTGCGCGTCATGGTACACTTACAGGCGGTGCCAGCTTCACCACAGGTCTTCAAGGCAAGGCTGTGCAATTAAATGGCAGCAATGGATATGTTGCACTTCCGGCGGGCATAATGAGCTCAGTGAATGACTTCACGATTGCCGGCTGGGTAAAGCTTACTGCGAGTTCAACATGGGCAAGACTTTTCGATTTTGGTACGGGTGCTACTAACTACATGTTCTTATCTCCTGTAAGTGGAAGCAATACGGTTCGGTATGCTATTAAAGTGAATGGAGGAGGGGAGCAGCAGATCAACAGCACCGGGCCACTGCCGGCCGGCGAATGGCACCACGTGGCAGTTACTTTATCCGGTTTGGTAGGTACGCTTTATATTGATGGGGTAGCAGCGGGTACCAACAGCAATATGGGCAATAAACCATCAGCCCTGGGTACTACTAACTTAAATTATATCGGCAAATCGCAGTTCGGTAGCGATGCCTATTTGAATTCGATCGTAGATGAATTCAGGATCTATAACAGGGCGCTCACTGCAACCGAACTGAAAACGGTGTACAGCGAGTTTGCACCACCGTTGGCGCCAACGAACCTGGTGGTTACTGCCAGCAATAACCAACCGGCTTTAAACTGGACTGCATCCAGTGGCGCAACCAGCTATCATGTGAAACGGGCAGGTACATTGGCCGGTCCTTACACAACGATTGCTACGGTAACTTCCGCAAGTTATACCGATACATTGGCTGCTAACTGCGCTACTTACTTCTACGTAGTATCGGCCAGCAACAGCAATGGAGAAAGTGGCCATTCTGTTATAGGAACATTAGCAGGTAAGAAGCTAACGGGTACAGTTGTTGGAACGGATGGTTCGTTTAACAACAATGGTAACACAAAGGCTAAGGCAGTAGATGGTAACCTGGGTACTTATTTTGATGGCCCCGCGGCAAACGGCGTATGGGTAGGCTATGATCTGGGCGCAGACAGTACACAGGTTGTTTACAAAATACGTTATGCACCCCGGGCAGGCTTTGGGTCACGTATGACAGGAGGTGTTTTCCAGGGTTCCAATGTTGCCAGTTTCAGTACGGCAACCACGCTCTTTACCATTGCAGCAACGCCTGCAGATGGCGTTTATACAGAAAAATCCATTACAAGCACTGCTGCTTACCGTTATATTCGGTATCTGGCCCCAAATGCCGGCTATGGAAATGTTGCCGAAGTTGAATTCTATGGAATACCTGCTGCTGCCGTACCGCAAATAACAAGCAAAGCGGGAACGAAAAACCTTTCGTATGGAGCAGCGTTCAGTTATACCATTCCGGCTACCAATGCGAACAATTTCAGTGCAACGGGTCTTCCGAATGGATTAAGTCTGGATGCGTGTACAGGCGTGATCTCGGGTACATTGAACGCAGCAGGAACATTCCCGGTTATCCTAATCGCCTCCAGCACGCTTGGTTCAGCAAAGGATACCATGCAGTTGATCATCAAAAAAGATCAAACCATTACGTTCAATGCCCTGCCGCAAAAGAAATCGGGCGATGCTGATTTCGATGCAGGCGCTGTGGCTTCCTCTGGCTTGCCGGTAAGCTATAGCAGTTCTGATACATCGGTAGCAAGGATTTTGAACGGTCTTGTTCATATTTCGGGCAGAGGTACAACAACGATCATAGCTTCACAAAGCGGAGATTCTATTTACAAAGCTGCAACTGCGGTGATACAGCAGCTTGTAGTATATCAATTACCAACGGTAAAAACACAGAACATTCAGGTGGCTCTTGATGAAAGTGGGAATGCAACGATCACGCCACAGGATGTAGATAATGGTTCGGTGGGCTATTCAGGTGCATTGACATTAACTTTGGATAGAACCAACTTCACTTGTGCTGATATCAGTTCACCGGTTGCCGTAACGCTTACAGCAACAGATGCAGATGGACATACTGATTCTGCAACTGCACAGGTAACAGTGATAGACAATACAACACCCATTGTAACCGCAACACAGGATCTCTTTTTCTGTTATAACAATGGAGGTACATACACTGTTCCTTCTTTAACTGCAACAGATAATTGCGGAGTGGCTTCGATAAACTATGTGGTAAGTGGTGCTACAACCCGTAGCGGCACAGGAACCAATGCGAGTGGAGCTTTCAATGCCGGCGTGTCGATCATTGCATGGAAAGTGATCGATGTTCATGGAAATGAATCTACAGACACCACAAAGGTGACGGTAAATGGGACTCTGAATGCTGTTATTCCCAATGTATATGCTTTGAATTCGGCAACAGACGCAATGAATACCATATATATTGGTTATGGACCTGCATCTCTTACTATTACCGCTACGCCCCAGGGAGGTACATCTCCATACAGCTATATCTGGAATTCAGGTGCGGCAACGGCATCCGTTAGCGTGAACGCGGCTGGAACCTATGCGGTAACTGTTACAGACAGTAAAGGTTGTACTACCACTGCATCTATAGAAATGAAGATACTCGATGTACGGTGTGGTAACAATAATACAAAAGTGAAAATCTGTCATAACAGTAAGACGATTTGCATTTCGCCCGACGCTGTGCAGGATCATTTGAATCATGGTGATCATTTAGGTGACTGCACCGAAGGCGCCCGCCTGGCAGATGGTACAACAGCAAGCAATGACAATGCGGCTGCGATCGCTGTATATCCAAATCCGGTCAATGAAATGCTCACTATTAAGTTAGGAGCTTTGAACACCGGTGCGGTGGTGCAGCTTTACAACGCCAGTGGTGTATTGGTTAAAACAGAAAGACTGATAACCAGCACTACCTTGCTCTCTGTAAAAACATTGCCCGCAGGTGTTTATTATATAAGAATAAAGAATGGCGAAATTGCCAGTATGCACAAAATAGTCAGGCTTTAGGTAGTTGTTTTTTAGTGTTCGCTTTAAAAATAAAGAGGTCGTCAAAGTATCTTTGGCGGCCTCTTTTTTGACTTTGGCAAGTGTGGCATTGGCTGGTAGGATGAGTATGTGTCAGTCTGAGTGCATGATTCGAGAGATGCTTAACAAAATTTAGATACAATCCTTAACTGTTTTGATTTTAAGAAAAAAGTTTGTAAAATTGCAACATATTGAAGATGATTTGAAGTCTTCTACGTCTTCCGTGACGATGAAATAGCAACGTTTTGCTATTGAAAAAACGGCATAATAATTAAATAATTATAATTATGCAGTTTTTTCGATTTACCACCTTAAAGCAAAAAATACCTCCCTGATTTCAGTTCTCCATCTTGTCTGATCTTTTATTAATCACCAGTTATTTGTTTGCAATCATTTAAAGTTATAATTAAAATGAAAGTTATCATTATTGGAGCTGGAATAGGAGGCTTATGCCTTGCTCAATTTTTAAAGAAGAATAATATTGAAGTTCAGGTATTTGAAAGAGATGCATCTCCATGGGACAGAAAACAGGGATATCGCTTACATCTTGATGCTGATGGAATCGACGCTATCAAAAAATCTGTGCCTGCCTCATTATATCAGTTATTTGAGCTTACTTCAACTAATGCACTTTGTTATACGACCATATTGAATACAGACTTTTCTTTAAACAGAAGGTTTGCTATTGATGAGTATAGTAAAACCCAACATCATGTTGAATCAGGCATAGCCAGGCACTTAAATGTGAATAGAGCTACACTTAGGGAAATACTGATGGTTGGATTGGAAGAAGTAATAAATTATGGTGCTAAATTCAGTTATTATGAAAGTGATAATAACAGTGTTAAGGCATATTTTGAGGATGGTCAAATTGCAGAGGGTACAATGCTGGTTGGTGCGGATGGAGCTAGTTCAGTTGTTCGCAGGCAAAGAACCCCAGAAGCAAAAATGATGGATTCCGGCGCCAGGGCAATATATGGAAGAATAAGGTTGGATGAGGCAAAAAGGGTATTACCTCAACTTTGTGTAGCTGATGTTTTTACCGCTGCATCCGATTCAAAAAAACTCATTCTTGGTGTAGGGCCGGTTATTTTTCCAGTCAGACCTGAACTGGCGCCTCAGGCATTAGGTATAAATGCCACATTACAGGAGCAACCCGATTATGTAGGTTGTATTATTTCTGGAAGAAAAGAATATTTTGAAAATAATGATATTGACAACCGTAATAAATCAAGCGATGAGTTACAAAAAATGGCTGTTGAGCTTTTGAAAGATTGGCCAGGCAATGCTTATCAGGCTCCGGAGGTTGCGGAAAAAGGTTCATTTTTTTATATAGAGATGAATTCCTGTATCCCTTTTAACCTTATACCACATCCTACTGTTACGCTACTCGGAGATGCCATTCATACAATGACTCCCAGTTTAGGAAGAGGAGCGAATGTGGCTTTACGAGATGCTGCTTTGCTTGGAATGGCAATTATGAATGCTGCAAACACGAGTAAACCTATGTTTGAATCTATTAGGGATTATGAAAAGGAAATGACTCAATATGGTTTTGGTGTTGTCAGACACTCAGCTGAAATGGGCGCCAAACTTTTAGGCCAGGACCCGCTGCCAAATTGATTATCAATTAGTAATTTTTAATTAAGGATTATACTTATCGACTTAAAACTATTAAATAAAAGAGGGTTGTCCCTGATTTTCGGAACAACCCTCTTTGTTATATTGACCATTATTGTTTAATGCTGCACAAGCATACGGATTATCTGTCGGTTTGCACCTTTTGTTTCTATGGTATAAACGCCGGGGGCTAATCCGTTAGTCGAAATTTTTACTTGTTGCACACCTGCGCCAACAGTCATCTGCTTTACCAGACTGCCTGCTGCATCATACACGTTTACGCCGGTAGCTTTTACTTCTTTAGAAATATAAAGTACCGCATCCCCATTTACGGGGTTAGGTATCAGCACTACTGCCGGATTTCCTTTTTCCTGCAGGCTGATAATTCTTATTGGTGAGTAGGTGAACTTACCATCTATGTCATTCATTTTGAGACGGTAAAAATTCTTGCTAATTACCGGATCACTGTGGATGAAGTTGTAGTTATTGTTACTGCGGTTCAGCGCACTTACTTGTCCGAGGTTGCTCCAGGTAACCCCATCCGCACTCCATTCTATAGTAAAGTTTTTCACGTCTATTTCCGACTCGGTCTTCCAGTCCAGCGCTACCTGCCCGCCAACCTGGTTCGCATAAAACCAAAGCAGGGTAAGTGGTAACGGTTGTAGAAGATTTACAAACACAGGTACCGATGCACTGTCGAGGCGCAGACCATTTCCATCATAAATACCTGAACGTATAATTTCGCCGCAGCCATTTGCCCGTATAATATCATCTACATACCAGCCGTCTATGCCAGTTCCATTATCTGTTTCCATCCGGAACCGGAATTGTACCGGGGTAGTCCCAAATGAAGACAGGTTCAGCGTAGTTTGCCCGAAGCCCTGGCTGTTTCCTGAAAAAGCCTTGCGGCCATTCAATGTGGTACTGGCATCCATGATATTATTATACCCATTGCTTAAGAATAAAGGAGAAGCATCCGTCCACGAAGAACCGCCATTGGTAGAATATTCAACCACTCCGCCATCATACAGGTTTTCTGTATTGAAGTTATGCCAGAACGAAAGAATACTGAATGGCTTTGCAGTCGTAGTAGCGGTGCTTGCCGAGGTAAGAGAAGCTGTGGATATCGTAGTAATATCTGGTGCAAACCAGGATGTGTTTCCTGAATGAGCTTTTGCAGTAGAGGGCGTCCAGGTAGAATTACCGGAAGAAGTAAAGCCGCCGGTGGTACTGGTTTCCCTGTTATCGTTCAGCACTGTATCAATCCTGCAACCTGTAGCTGGCGCTTTTAAGGTAATGGAAAAACTTTTAGATTCAGTTGTTGCAAAAGCGGTAGCAGGGAAAGTAAGAACATTACCGGTGAGTACACCAGCCGGTGTACTGTTAACATAAGTAAAGCCTGCGGGTATCGTATCCCTTAGTGTGAAAGTGGCCGGCTCGCAATTGCAGGTAGCCGTTCGGGTAAAAGTATAGTCAGCATTTACGTCGACTATTACCGGTAATTGGTTGTTTAATTTAATACCTGACGGCAGATCAAAAGCTGCTGTTTGGTCAGAAGCGCTGAATGATGAGCCTTGTATGGCGCTGTAGCCCATTCCTCTTCGGGCAAATGCGTTCCAGATAGCACACTTATGGATATTCCCATATAAAATTGAATCTGCGACAAGAATGGCATTGCGGGCATCCAAAAAACCGGGTGAGCAGGGTTGAAGTTTCATACCTGTTATTACCAGGTTCATGGCAACTACATTCCCCCCCGCTGCTGAACTATTATAAAAATCAGGTGTGATGGCGTTTTGCTGCTGGATAATATTCCAGGTCATATCCCAAAGCGCGCTGCACCATATTTCACCGGTAGCATGCACCTCTGTATTGGTAGCCATATTTGCATAGGTAAGCGGGTTTATGGAAAGGTTAGTAGAGTATGGAAATCTGCGTATGCCTGCACCACTTGTAGTTTGTGCGGCAGCGTAAGTGCCCACTGGCCTTGGATTAGGACCATCGGAAAGTTGAGCGGTCGCCCAGTTGGTGGTCATCATCAGCGCCATATAATCACTCCAGCCTTCACCGCCCTGCTCTGCATTATTCAGGCAACTGGCAGTGGAGGGGCCGCCGGTTAGTCTAACCGATACACCATGCCCGTATTCATGGGCAATAATACCATTGTCCAGGCTGGCATCAACATAAATTCCTGAACTTATAGTAGCAGTTACAACCTGATTGGCATTTAGCCGGGCTGCAATCGTATCGCCTGTAGTTTTGGTAACTACAATAGTTGGGATGGTGATCGTTGCGTCTGTACCACCAATGCCACCTAAAGTATTGTTTGAAAAATATATAATAACGGCGATGGCGCCCGCAATTTGAGCATTTTTAACCTTGTAAACATAAGTGCTACAGGCAGATCCGGCGGGTCCGCCGAACCCGTCTATCAATACTATGTTGCCGGCCACTGCAGCTGCATTGGTTGCAGGCAGGCACCCTCTGTGAACTGTACCCGCTGCATCATCATTATACCAAACAATGTTTCCTGTTACAGTACCACGGTCAACCAGTTTATTCGGAGCCGTAAATGAGTTTTCACGCGATGCATAGCTACCGGCAATGGTTTGCGGCGAAGTAATGTTGAAGGCGGGTGGGCTGCTCCAGTTGTACATTCGCATAAGGCCGGTACCCCCATCCGCCGGAGTAGAGAAAAAGGCATTGTTATACCCGGCGCTATCCTGGGCATGGGCTATTACAAAGTCGTTGCCAGCGCCGCCGCGGCCTAAGTTATCACGTTGAAAATTACCTGCAACTTCTGTAAAGCCATATTGATAGGTAACATCATGCATGAGGTTATTCCAGTAAAAAAGATTATCCAATGCTGCCTTTTTGTTTTCTGTATTGAGCCAGGGTTGCTGCGTGTTGTTTATGTTATGAATGAAAGAAAGGTCAGGCGCCGGCGTAAGAGAGGTGTCCGGCCAGTTACGGGCGGCATCAGGCGCGTTATTAGCCCGCCGGTCTAAAAAGGCAAATACGTTGTTTCCCCTTGTAATATTGTAGTTGGCAATATTATCAAAATGCCAACCAAGGGTAACGGCATTATTGGTGGCGCCAGCCTTTAACCAGGGGTTCACTTCATTGGCAAATGGAGTATGAATGGGGCTTTCGTAAGGGTAGGGGATCACCCGGTAGGTTGCCGATGTAACATTAGGAGGCGCCAGCAAATGAGGTTGCTCTACGATAACACTGCTTCTGGTATTATTGGTGATTTTATTATGAATAGTAACTTCCTCTTTATCTTCTGTGGTTAGGCTAATAATTTTTTTTTGAGAGGAATCCGGCATTTGCTCACTGACCGTCCAGTTGTCTTTTTGCACAAACTCACCGGTTTGGGCATTGATTCTTACATTCCACCAGTCGGCGCTGTCCTTTACCTGAATATTTACATTCCAGGTAAGCGTTACCTGCTGTTTATCGTCGGAGGCTGTCCAGTAAAGCGTGGCTTCAATTGGCCGCCGGGCTATTGCATCAGCAACAACCGTATATTTTTTTTCAGATGCAAATAGGTCTTTTGCAGATGAAAGTGGCGCATTTGCATTCAAATGAAGGTGGCGTGCTGCCCCGCGAACGGCATCCATATAAGTTTTGGAACGGGAAGGGGTGCCGGCTTTATCAGCAATGTTTTTTACAAAATTTCCGGACGTGTATTGCAAACTGCCTTCAATAAAAGCTGCCGTAATAATGGTGTTGTAAACTTTTATTTGCTGGTAAGATTGCTGCAGGTAAATGTAAGTGATGCGGGTTGCTTTGTCGGTATAGGCTTGCGTAATGACTGCATTAGCGGCATCCGTTGGCGTTATACCTAGGCGCACTGCATTTTTTATCAGCAAAGGCCGGTATGATTCCAGGTCATTTTCCTGGGCCAGTGCGAAGTTGGAAAAGAATAATAGGAAAGAAATGAAACTTAATAATTTCAGACAGGATTTTCTCATGTGAATAAGGTTTTGAAGGAACCGAAGATAAGTAAATGAATAAATGCTTTTACGTTTTCGGGAAATTAAAAAAGCGAAGGGTAGCAAAAACGAATAGTTGATAAATGGGTTAAACTTTTTATATAAAAAATATTTAATTACTGATTCGTTTAATGCATACAGGGTAATGAGCAGTTAAAAATATTTTTACGTGGGTTGTTATTTTCTTATTATTTCCACATCAACAAAGCATTAACTCTGGCCTATAATAATAATCAAATGAAACAGTGCGCTACTTTTGTGGTGTAAACGAAAGCATTTTTTTCTGTAAGATTGTTTGCCTTCCATTGTAACAATAAACATTAATATATGAGCAAGACAAACAATCGTATCAACCAATTGATCAAAGCAGTGTTATTAGTAACTGCGGTAACCTTCACTTCATTTGTATATGCAATACCCGGTCACGATGGCGATAAACCAAAGGCAGATCAAATGGTAGTTAGCATGGCTGGTGCTACCGATACTGAAATACTGGTTGATGTGAACATTTCCAATGAAGAGGCTAAAAGACTTATACTGGTTATTGAAAATGAACGCGGCGACGAGTTGTTCAAGAAGGAGATTGATAAAGCTGGTTTTCATTCCAGGTTAAGATTTCCCAATGACAATAATATAACTGAGTATACCATTAAATTGAGAGCAGGTACAAAACCATTAGAGAAATATAAAATCACAACAACACCCAGGGTCGTACAGGATATTACGATATCGAAATTGTAAATCCTTATTTCTGCCGTTTTTAGTAACCTATAAAAGACCAAAACTGTCATAATCGACAGTCTTGGTCTTTTATAGCCTATTGCTTTGCTTATTTAATTTCCTGTCCTTTTACTTCTGCAAGAATGTCCTTTGCCTTGGTTTTCTTTTCCTCAGTTGGACTCAGCATAGTTTCAATCTCCTTTCCCAACTCTTGCTCGGTGATAGCATTCCCTTTCCGTTTATAGAGACATGTTTCGATATTTATTTTAAGCATGGCTATACTCCAAGCGTTTCTAATAACCTCTTTTATATAAAAGACACGCTCGTCTAGCGTTTTTGCTTTATCAAGAATTACCATGTGGTGTGTCCAGGCAATCTGGGAAAGAAGCGGCTGCTGGTCATTAATCTGGTGATTTTCATGTCCTTGTAATTCCGCAGCAGGTTGCTGCGGAAATGGGAAAGCTGGCCAGGCCGAAGCAAAAGTTTGGATATATTCCAGGTTCCGCACAGATAATCCACGCATATTGGGGAATTTGGCCTTTAGGTCATTAGCTAGTTTTTCTATTATCTTTTTTCCCCAACCAGCCTTTTCTTTTTGTTCAAGAATTGTTCTTCCCATTTCCCAATAGGTTGACAATAATTCGGTATTAATCACCTGGGATAATTTATACCTGGAGCCATTTATTTTATCTGCCAATTGCTTCAGGACAATCTGGTAATTGTTATCAACATTAATTTTTACCTTGGTCATTCATTTAAATCCTAAATCTTTATCGAATGAAGTATTTACACGCCGTACTAACAGTGATCGCTGTTTGCCTTGTTTTTATCACCTTTGCCGTGACCGGCATATTACCGAAGGCCAATGCCCGCGAAACGAATCCACGTTCTGTTTCTGTTCCCGTTAATGCCGATGGCTCAATAACTGTAAAATTTGTAAAAGGGGAAACGATGGATGTGAATATCGATGAGGTTAATGGCAAAAGCATTAACTGGGGGGCGGCATTGCCCGTTAAAGTAAAGCAATGATTGGGCAGTAATATCACTAACCAATACCACACATTAAAAACAACCCCGCCTCGGCGGGGCCGAAAGGCGGGGTTCACGATTAAGATATGTCTTGATCGACTATTGTATCGATCTGGAAACAACCGGCGAATAAGCCTTTTTACCTTTGCGGCCAACAGCTACTACGCGGAACCAGTACCGTTTATCGGAAGTCAAGCCTGTAAACGTATAATTACCTGTGGTGCTACCTTCGCTATGCCACACCGTATTCGGGCTCGGTGGCTCGGTAGCATACTGGTGTACATAAGATAGGGTACCTGTTGCGGTTTTGACACGTAAGGTAGCTTCGCCAGGGGCGCCTAGTTCAACTTCCAGGGCTTCGATAGCAGTTACAGGGCGGCTGCTTTGTTCATCTGTAGCATCAAAGCCGCTGCTTAAGATCAACCCCCGGTCGCCCTTACAAGTGGCGATCACATATTCTGCCACTACTTCCAGCAATGCCAGCACTTTGACCTTCTTGGTGTTTTTAAAAGCCACCCATTCCTTATCGCGGTTTCTGGCTTTCCTCAGCAATTCCCTGAATTCAGGGGCTTCTTTTTCGAGTTCTGCCAAAGCCGGAGGTGGATTGGTAAACGCAGGATTGGTTTTCATTTTTACCGGAACGTTTTCGATAAGCGATGCCAGTTCATATTCGTTGTTAAACGTAATTATACCTTTTTTCATAACTGAAAATTTAAAAATTTAAAAAATAAAAATTCAAGTCAAGCTACTAATCGAGCCCAACACACTTTATTGGCCAATGAAAGTGCGTGACAAATGAAGGCATTGCATTGCCATTCCCGCTGAGGCGGGATTGGATCCATTGTACTTTTCACAAGTGGGAGTCGCATTGCGTTCATTGCATCCTGGTTTCCGGTTTGCCGGTTAGCAAATGCAATGTTTTCCGATTGCAATCTGCTAGCTGTTTTGTGGAGCAAGAACCATAACGAACCGCATCAATTGTAAGTACACATCTGTTCGGTTATGCATCTTCAGTTTTATGATCACAAAGTTGGTGCGTTTACGCGAAACGATTTACCAAGGTGTTACGTTGACAGGTCAAAAATAAAAGAGGATATAACACGAACTGTGCTCAATAAATAACTGCTGGGGAATTTTTAATATCTGTACCGTTTTGGTAAATAAGTGTATGATTCGCCCTGCTTTTTTTGTCACCAGGCACCCACCTGATTGATGAAGAGTGGCAATTATTGGAGGAAATTAAGGGGTAGCATGTACGCATTTATGTGAGCGGGACCTGGTATAAATCGATAACTTTATTGGGCAAGGCATACAGCCAAACTTATGTATCTGAAAATCAAATCGTTTTTATCATAACAGACTCAATTCTATGAAATGAAAGACCAATTTTTTATCATTCAAAAGGCTTCCAGTGATAAAAAAAGTCAATCTTTTATCATTTAAAAGACGTTTAGTGATAAAAAAAGAGAATTCTTTATCATTCAAAAGACTTCCAGTGATAAAAGAAGTCAACCTTTTATCATTTAAAAGACCTTCAGTAATAAAAAAAGTGAATTCTTTATCATTTAAAAGACTTCCAGTGATAAAAAAAGTGAATACTTTATCATTTAGAAGACTATTAGTGATAAAAAAAGTCCATTCTTTATCATTCAAAAGATTACAAATGTTCAAATCATGAAGGTCATCATTATCGGAGCTACCTCTGGCATCGGAAAAGAACTGGCGAAACAATATCTGGATCTCGGCCATACCGTGGCAGTTACCGGTAGGAGACAGGAATTATTACTGGAGCTGAAAAAACAATTTCCTGGTATTCATACTGATTGTTTTGATGTGCAGGCGAAAGAAGCAGTTGGGCGACTGCAGTCGCTGATAACCAGTATGGGTGGCCTCAACTTGCTGATCTATAGCGCCGGCTACGGTGAGCCGTCAGCAGATCTGATTGAAGAAACAGAAATAGATTCCACCGCTACCAACGTAATGGGCTTTGTAAAAATAGCTTCTTTCTCTTTTAATTATTTTCGAAAACAAGGTCACGGACAACTGGCCGTCATTTCTTCTGTTGCTGCATTAAGAGGTAATAGCTTTGCGCCTGCTTATAGTGCCAGCAAGGCCTACGTGAGTAACTATGCAGAGGGCCTGAACATAAAGGCCGGTAAATTAAAGGTTGATATTGTTGTCACCGATATCCGTCCCGGTTTTGTTAAAACCAAAATGGCCAAAGGAGAGGGGCAGTTCTGGGTAGCACCGGTAGAAAAAGCGGCTCGTCAGATCAGGACTGCAATCGCAGCTAAAAAGCGGGTAGCCTACATAACAAAACGCTGGTGGCTCATTGCTGTCATTATGAAAAGAGTTCCTTTCTGGATCTACAGGAAAATAGGATAATGGAAGACGCTACGTATTTTAGAGTAATACTTTTTTGATAAACCGTACCTGGTTATTGATGTACAGCGTAATTACATGCAGCTGGTTCTTTTGCCGGGAAGTTAATTCAATATCATTCTGGCCTTTTTGCAAGTTGAAATTCTTGTTGTATACAACAGCGCCTGATATATTATGTATTACCAGCATTGCTTTCTCTGAAGCAGGGGTATTTACTATTAAGTGCGTGTTTCCGGGAAAACCATTGTTGGTTAAACGGTAGGTGATGTCCGTTATATTGCGTGGATCTGTTAAAAACCTGTTTGTTAAAACCAGCACGCTGAAATCAATAACGTTGCTGGCTATAGCCGTACAGCCGTTTCTTATTTCGGTTACAGTCAACTGGTACGTGCCACTGACTGGGTTGGAGAGGGGTGTTTGCGTAGTAGCCGTAAATCCAATGGGTCCACTCCAGTTCCACAACAATCCTTGCGACCCGCCAAAAGGCGTGGCGTAATTGCTGGCGCTTGCGTTGCCGCCATGCAATACAATATGGGCCAGATCTGCTGTTGCTGATGCATAAAAGGAAGCTATCGGCGGGAATGTATCGGCCGCAACTGTTACCGTATCCGTTCTTGTTACCGGGCAACCCTGTGCCACCGCAGCCTGCACAATATAAGAGCCACCTTTGTTCATCTGTACACTGTTGCTGGTGGTACCGGTGATATTACCGTTGGTGGATGTCCAGGTATAATAGCCTGCGGTTGTATTATTGGTTATGTTGATGCTACTTGTTGGATTGGCGCATGAAAGCGTTGGTGCGGATAGCGTATAATCCAGCACCGGCGTTTGCAGAAAATCAAAAGGCCCGGCAAAATCCTGCAGGTTGGAAGTGAAGGATGCTGATGAACGCGATTTAAAAAAGATGGTTGCAAAGGACGACCCGCAAGCCCCTGAACTTAATACGGATGCGTACAGCGCCGGGTCAATGCCAATGCGCGTAAGGTTCAACCCTACTTCAATAAATTGTAATGAATTGTATTGAGTCGACCAACCCGATGTATTATTCGAGCCCCAGGGCGTTGCATACGTTGTATCAGCGGCAGGTGTGGCCGAAAGATTGGCAATACCCGATCCAAAAGCAGTGGCGCCGCTTTTTGAAACAATGGAGGCATAGCCAAAAGAAGTGGTTGAACCATCGAAGCTGCTTCCGAAATTAAAAAGGTTAGGGGTAACGGTGGTAAAGGTGGTTCTGCTGATCCAAATACGAACTTCTACCGTGGGCGCTCCCGATGAATAATTTACAGCAACGATCATATCGCCGGTCTGGGTAATATTGCCTGACGCATCGAAGAGCCATTGGGTATGGCCGGCATTAGGTCCGCCTGTACTGAAATTACCGGTCG
This sequence comes from uncultured Niastella sp., assembly GCA_966212235.1. Taxonomy (GTDB): domain Bacteria; phylum Bacteroidota; class Bacteroidia; order Chitinophagales; family Chitinophagaceae; genus Niastella. Next base: position 71,411 of record CBIHPP010000013.1, read on the forward strand.
CCCGGCTATAGGTAATATTGTTTTTGTACAATTCTACATCAAAGTATCGTGAACCCGAGGTGCCGACAATAGCAGCGCCGGTAAAGAACCACAGGGAGTCGTGCACGTTGATACCGTTACGGCGCATGTGTCCATATACATCTATAAGGTCGGTTTTATCCGGAATGGATGATGCAATGCCATGCCAGTTGGCCGGGTCATCGCCGTTCTTTCCGCCGCCTGTAAAAGTAGTTGTGTCCGTTGACCCGGTGATATAATCACGGGTGTAAATGCCATCCAGCCAAATTCTTCCGTTTACATTGGTATATAACGGAACAGACATGCGTTTTGAAAAGGAAATATTATTGCCTGCCTGCAAAAGTGATCTGTAATTAGCTGCATTTGTGGTATCGATCACATTGGTTCCTGAAGCAGTAGGAGAGGAGAACCAGTCGTCGCTGCTGATAGTACCGGTAACTGGGCCATACTTAAGATAGCCTGCTCTGGTATCCGCATCAACGCCAAACCCTGCATGAAAGCCGCCCGTGTTTAACTGGCTCAGGCCTTCAAAATGCAGCACAAAAAGAAATACTATAACATAGCACCATTTCATTGTCAGTGTACGAATTAATCTTTCACAGGGAATGGATAACAGAACCGGGATAAAGTAACTTGTTCATAAAGTTATATAGCAATGCGCAATGGGTATAGCATAACCAATAGGGAAATCGGGGTTATGACTGGAAAATTTAGCTTTGGTTAAGGTGAAACGCTTACCATGGGTGATTTCACGGGGCATGTACATATTTGTGTGAGCAGAACAAACGTGGTAAAATAACTCATCAAATGGTTAATTAAACACGTAATGCAAGTACTGGTTTAGGTTATATTGTTACCTTATTAAAAGGAGGTAAGTACTATTGATCTTACAACCTATCCTTTACACTTTTAAATTGGAACAAATATGAAAAATGCGATTGCAAAACCTCAATCTGCTATGAACAGGTTCATGGCTGCCTGTTTTTTGAAAGTCATGGTGCTCGTTACTATCAGCCTTGCCTCGGCTTCTTATGCTACAGCCCAGCATTGCGAAGGATGCAGTGTTAATCTTATGGGACCCGAGGTGGTACAGGTAGGGCAAACGGTTACCTATACCGTTATGCCTACCTGGCCCAATGCGAATTATGATGTATTATGGGATGGGTTTTACACCCTAACCAATTTTGGTACTATCGTAGACCAGGGAAAATATGCATCGGGTGTGGAATGGGTGACCATCAATTTTTTTAGATCCGGCTTTACCTATGTCACGTTTGAAGCGTTTTATTATCCTGGCTATAATTATGATGAATTGTCCATTCGCATTGATCCCTGAGCAAAAATAATAGTAGAAAAAAAGGATGCCAGGCTTTTAAAGCCTGGCATCCTGGTCTATTACGGACAGCAACCATACGACTTATACAAAAATCAGGAATACGGATACATTTTTACGGAATAAGCTTACAGTGCGGTGTGACTTATGTTCTACATTAGGCCGCGTTAACAAGCGTGGCATCGTTTGCGTAAATAAATGATCATTAAATTTTACACGAACCGGAATGTGGTATCAGTCTTGTTATATGAGCCAGCAAATAAACGCTCCATGAGAAAAGATCAATTCGTACCCTGCGTGCTGGGCGCAGCATTATTATGCCTTGCCGGTTTATCGGCCAACAGTCAATGTACCGTTGTTGGCTGGGCCAGCGAAAACGGTGGTGTAGCCGGAGGCGGATCAGCCACTCCTACCGTTGTAACCACTTACACAGAACTAAAAACAGCTATTACATCTTCCTCAGTAAAGGTTGTAAATATTTCAGGAACGATTACTATTCCTTCAGGCGGCCGTATCAGTTTTCAGGACCAGTCGGCCAAAACAATTTTCGGTTTGCCAGGTTCCAAACTCGTATCAACTGATCTTACCGCAGATAATTCGGGCATCATTTACGTAAAGCGTTGTTCGAATCTTATTTTCAGGAACATCACTTTTGAAGGTCCCGGTGCGTATGATACGGATGGTTGGGATAACATGACTTTGGATAATTGCACCAACGTGTGGGTTGATCATTGTGAATTTCAGGATGGACTGGATGGAAATTTTGATATTAAAAATATGTCGGATTACATCAGCGTAACCTGGTGCAAATTCATTTACAACAAAGCGCCTATCCCTGACGGTCCGGGTGGCTCGGATGATCATCGTTTCTCTGACCTGTTCGGCTCAGGCGATGGCGCTACCGGCGACCGCGGGCACCTGCGTGTTACCCTGCAAAATTGCTGGTGGGCGCAAGGTTGCAAAGCCCGCATGCCTCGTGTTCGTTTTGGAAAGGTGCATGTGGTGAACAACCTGTTCAATAGCACGGTGGCCGCGCAATGCGTTATGGCCGGCTTTGAAGCAGACCTGCTGGTTGAGAGCAATGTGTTTGAAAATGTTGCCAAACCCATTGATAAGATGGATAATACATTTACCGCTATCACTGCCCGGGATAATGATTTTATCAATACAACAGGTAACATTACAGGAAGCGGAACGTCTTTCACGCCTCCTTATACCTTGACTATAACACCTGTTGCGAATGTAAAAAGCCAGGTGATAGCCGGCGCTGGCGCCACCTTAACGGCCGATTGCCCACTTGTTGTGCTTGACCTGCAAAAAGAGAATAAACCCAGGATACCGGAGGAAGTTCAGGTCACTTCCATTTATCCCAATCCGGCCAAAGGCAAAGTTACCATAGCCGTAGTATTAAAAAAGAACGAAGAGGCCGTTATCAAAATATATGATGCGCAGGGGCGATTGATGGATAATGTGCGTACCATTACAGCCACTACCGCAGGCACGCAAAAGATTCAATACAATTTGAACCGCAATCAACCGGGTATTTATAATGTGGTTGTAACTAACGGCAAAGGAGTAAGTTCAACCTATAAGCTGATGGTTCAGTAATTATTTGTTGCTCGCTAACAGACACAGGAGCCGCTTGCATGGAGCTGCCCTGTGTTTTGTTTTTGATTAATTGAGCGCCAGGCTATGTGTTGGTGCCCGAACTGGTGGGAAGGATCGCCGTATGTGGATTGTTTAAAGGGAAAGCGGAGATCATTCCCGGGTTTACCAATAAGGTGCATGCTTTTTTCCCGCGTTTCTTTCCTAAATCTCTTTTAGAAAAGGTTGACGGAAATATTTATAAGCCTAACCCCCAAAAAGCGGTATCCCATCGCTTTTAAGCGTGGCTTTTTTTGTTAGCAAGAACTTTTTTATTTCATTTGTAATGGCCTCGAATTCGAGTAAGAACCCGTCATGGCCATAGATGGAATCGATCTCTGCAAATATCGCGTCGGGAATATGTTTCGCCAGGTACCTCTGTTCAGATAAAGGGAAAAGGATATCCGATTTCAGCCCAATGACCAGGGCGACCCCTGTGATACGTTGAAGGGCAGCTGCAGCATCATGCCTGCCTCGTCCGATATGGTGGCTATCCATGCTGCGTGATAATGCATAATAGCTAAAGGCATTAAACCGGGTTGATAATTTTTCACCCTGGTATTGCTGGTAAGAAGCGGCTTTGAAACCGGTCAGGCTGTCCGTATTTTCATCACTTTGAAAAAGATCATAGGTTTGATAATGGCGATAGGAGAGCAGGGCCACGCTTCTGGCGAGTTTCATGCCTTCCATACCTGCGTCTGGTGATTTTATTTTCCAGGTTGGATCTGCTTCGATACACCAACGTTGCGAAGCATTGAAGGCTTTTCCCCAGGGCGAATGCCAGGCGTTGGTAGCAATAGGAATAATATATTCAAACAAGGAAGGTTCTTCTATGGCCCATTCCAGCAACTGTTGACCACCCATGGAACCGCCAATACCAATATGGATCTTTGTTATGCCCAGCTGTTGTTGAAGCGGCTGGTAGGCTTTGATCATATCCCGCGTGGTAAAAAGGGGAAAGTCGTGATAATATAATTCGTTTGATCCCGGCATTTGTTCAAATGGTCCAATACTGCCATAGCAACTACCAGGCATATTAACGCAAACAATAAAATGAGTGGCAGGATCGAACAACTTGCCTTTTCCTACAAGGCCAGGCCACCATTCAACCGGATCGCTATTTGCTGTAAGCGCATGAAAGATCCATACGACATTGTTTTTGCCTTCGTTTAATGAACCATACGTATGGTAGGCCAGGTGGTATTCCGGTAATGTAATGCCGCATTCAAGCGTGAATGGTGCGGCATGACGATAAATGCTATGATTGCTCATTGAAAGTATATCAACGCTACTGAAAGGCCATCCCGTCCCGGTTTAGCAGAGGCGGGATGGCCGGATTTATTTTTTAAGCCACCAGTTGATTGGCAAATACTTTTTCAAAGGCCTGTTCAAAATCCGCTTTGATATCTTCAATATGTTCAATGCCTACACTTATCCTTATCTGATTGGGGCGTACGCCTGCAACGAGTTGTTCTTCTGCACTGAGTTGTTCATGCGTGGTAGATGCCGGATGTATGACCAGTGTCTTCGCATCGCCTACATTCGCCAGGTGGCTGGCCAGTTTTAAGGAATCAATGAATGCGCTGGCTTTTTCCTTTTCTCCTTTTATGCCAAAATTCAAAATGCCGCCAAAGCCATTCGTCAAATACTTACGGGCCAGGTCGTTATATGGACTGGTATTTAAACCTGGATATTCAACAAACTCAACCTGGGGATGTTCCTGTAGCCAGGTGGCGAGCGTAAGTGCATTATCAACGTGCCGCTGTACCCGAAGAGATAATGTTTCTAACCCCTGCAGTAACAAAAATGAATTGAAAGGGCTGAGGGAAGGACCAAAATCGCGCAGACCTTCCACGCGCGCCCGGATGGCAAAAGCAATATTGGGTAATCCGAGTGGATTGCCTTCACCAAACACATCCCAGAATTTTAATCCATGATAACCTTCTGATGGCTCGGTAAATTGCGGGAATTTGCCATTGCCCCAGTTGTAATTGCCGCCGTCTATTATTACACCGCCAATAGCTGTACCATGTCCGCCGATCCATTTGGTAGCAGATTCAACGACAACATGGGCGCCATGTTCTAATGGACGGAACAAATAACCGCCTGCGCCGAATGTGTTATCAACGATCAGCGGCAGATCATAGTCCTTTGCTAATTGAGCAAACTTTTCAAAGTCTGGAATATTAAGGCGGGGATTGCCAATGGTTTCCAGGTAGATCGCTTTGGTGTTTTTATCAATGTGTTTAACAAAGTTTTCAGCATCATCGCCTTCAACAAAGCGGGCATCGATCCCGAGTCGTTTAAAGGAGATCTTAAACTGGTTATAAGTGCCGCCATATAAATAGGAAGTAGATACGAAATTGTCACCCGCCTGCATAATATTGTTAAGCGCCAGAAACTGCGCCGCCTGTCCCGAACTGGTAGCTAATGCGGCAACACCGCCTTCCAGTGCGGCCATCCGTTGTTCAAAAACATCTGTGGTCGGATTCATGATACGGGTGTAGATATTGCCAAACGTTCGCAAACCGAACAGATCGGCAGCATGTGCAGAGCTGTCGAAACCGTAAGACGTAGTTTGATAAATAGGAACGGCTCTTGCTTTGGTAGTGGGATCAATTTGCTGGCCTGCATGTAGTTGCAGGGTTTCGAAATGAAGTTTCTGATTCATAGAAAAAAAGTTTTTTTAGAATGAGGCAATCAATAAAAAGTAAACAGAGCGGGCAACGGAGTGGAGGTGTGAAGGTACAATCAAATATGGGACCTATTTAATACCCGTTTAGTGGTATTTTAGTAAACGCCACCATGGGGGCGGGTTTCAGCCCTGAGTAATGGCAAATGTAAATATAATATTTATAATACCTATTAATATGGTAGACTAGTTGATAGACTACCAAGTTTGCGTAATATTGTTAACGGGATTCCTAAACAGTTTAGAAATTATTACAACATGTCGTACCAGAACGCGAACGCAGAAAGCATAACAACCAACGAAGCGACCAACCAACCAGTTACAAAGAAAGCCCTGTTCGGTAACGTAACAGAAGATATATGGGCGGTGTTGATTGCAGGTGTTATCATTGTGGCCATGCTTGCCTTAACAACATGGGTCACTGGTTTCAAATTGCCATTGCCATCGTTTCAATGGGAAAATAGCAGTGACCTGGTGAATAAGGTGCTATCGCTCAAAAATATTTTATTGGTCGTGCAAACGGGGTTGATCCTCCTGGTATTGTCAGGAACTGCCATTTATTTATCCGGTGGCAGCATCAGAAAATATGCAACAGGTTTTTTACTGATCTATATATTGGCCGTTGTTGCTTTAATAGTAGCAGGTAACAAAGTGATCAATTACTATGGACTCGAATATGTGATCTTTGCCCTGTTGTTGGGTTTATTGATTGGTAATTTGACCACCATCCCTGTATGGTTAAAAGAAGCAGCCCGGTCAGAATTTTTTATAAAGACCGGCTTAGTGATATATGGCAGCAGCATTTTATTTACAGACATTATCAAAGCCGGCTTGCCGGGCTTATTGCAATCGATCCTGGTAGTAAGCGCCGTTTGGTTCATTGCATTATGGATTAGCCGAAAATTAAAGGTCGATGATGAGTTTGGGGTAATCCTCGCTTCGGCTGTGGCTATTTGTGGGGTATCGGCAGCTATTGTTGCGAGTGGCGCCATCAAAGGCGATAAAAAGAAACTATCCTACGTGACCACGCTGGTATTGCTGGTAGCCATTCCTATGCTGGTAATACAACCATGGCTCATTAAATTATTACATCTCCCTGAAATAGTAGGCGGCGCCTGGCTGGGTGGTACTCTGGATACTACAGCATCGGTATCAGCTGCTGCAGAGCAGGTAGGGCCACAGGCCGTCAAGGCCGGCGTGATCGTAAAGTTTTCGCAGAACGTATTAATTGGCATCGCTGCTTTTTTTATAGCTCTCTGGTGGACGTATAGAAAAGGTGCATCAACAGAAGGAACAGAAAAACCGGGACTGGGTATAGTATGGGAACGCTTTCCCAAGTTTGTACTTGGTTTTATAGGCGCTTCATTGCTCTTTTCTTTTTTAATACCAACGGCCGTTACTAAAAATGTAAGCGGCGTATTCTCCGGACTTCGCACCATATGGTTTTCCCTGGCATTTGTATCCATTGGCCTGGAAGCGCGTTTTACCGATCTGGTGAAAACCGAAGGCGGGCGGCCGGCGCTGGCATTTATTGCTGCCCAGCTATTCAATATCATCTGGACATTATTGTGGGCGTACCTGTTATTTGGCGGGATCCTGTTCCCGGTTCCTGATATCAGGTAGGTAGTTCATTCCGCTCAATCCTTTGCATATCCGGTTTAATTTCCGGTATTGTTTTTTTATTAGTTTACAATACCATATTTCAAACCATTAAACTTTATTTATGAAAATGCAAATGAAAACAATGCTGGCGCTGCTGGTATTAATGGCCTGTCTGCAACTATCAGGGTACGCTGCACCCAAACATGATCACCTGTATAAAATGGATCGTGGTATTATTAAAACAAAACCTCCTTTCACTTACTGGGTCAGCACCACCTGGGAAGGCGGTTATAGCGACCCTAGTGTGTACATCGAGTATAAAAGCTTCAGGGTTCTCTATTCCACCCCTTTGCCTTATAATGTAACCATCAGCTACAATATATATCACGAGGATAGTGATGGTGGCGCCAGCAATATCGAATATTTTACTACAGGTTTACAAGGTTCTACTTCTACTTATCTGGGCTATTATGAAACATATCACCAGGATTCTAACACAGGCTATTTTTCCAGTACTGATCTCATTCTGAACTATGTTGTTCAAGAATAAACAGCTTGTAAAAATACAGAAGGAGTGTTTACAAACGCACATCCGTACTGGGTTGCGGGAGGCGCACCGTGAGCACATGGCTCACGGCTGCCTGCTCCATCAATTTTTATTTCTTAACAATCTTTCTTATAAATGATCTTGTGTCCGATTCAACTTTTAATAAATAAATGTCTGCCGGCATTTTCGCCATTTCAATAGTGCACAGTGAACTATTTGCTTTGCCGGTAAACATTACCTGCCCGCCTGAGTTAAACAACAAGATCTTTCCGCCCTTCAAATTATCGGTTAACTGAATCGTAAGATCGCCGATGACTGGATTGGGATACGCCGTTATTTTTGTATCCGGGCTATCCGGCACTGTTACAGTGGGTGTTGTTTCCAACCTGGCCAAACTTCCCGATTCAATATAGGCTATTCCTCTTCCGGCAGTGCTTATATAAACACGTCCGTAGGTATTCATATCTCCAATTACATACTGGCCATTGCCGGGTCCGCCCCATTCGTGGGCATCGTCGTTAATTCTTGTCCAGGAGGCACCCTGGTTTATGGAACGGTAAACGCCTTCTACGCCACCTACTGTACCCCATATATAAATAGTGGGATAGCTGGCGCCTGTTGCCGTTTTTCCAAATCCCACGGCTGAACAGGCAGTCACCGAATTTATTTTTGTAAATGCGGTAGAAGCTGATGTACCATTGGTAGAGTAGGCGAGCCCGCCACCATATAATGCTACCCATACATGTCCTGTGAAGCCAGGTACCGTTCTTATATGTTGCGATCCCCACGTTGCGCCGGTATAAGCGCCTTTTGAAAATGAGGTCCCATTGGTTGAATAATACAAATAACCATCGCTTTGATTGTAGGCAAAGAATCGGTTATCGGTTTCATAGTCAGATACAGGCCGGGTACTAAAGTTGATACCGGTAATTTTTTTCCAGGTGCCGCCATTATTGGTTGAGTAATACATGCTGGTAGTACTGCCGGTACCGGGCGAATATAAATACCTGCCACCGGTTGTGGATAATGCCACATACCCGGTACTGCTGCTGGCCGGCATGGCGGCGGTTTGCGTCCAACTTGTGCCCTGGTTGGTAGAGTAATACATCGATGAACCTACACGGGCAATCTTGCTGGTGCTTTTTGATGCATAGGCAATACCATAATTAGATCCCATCGTCGGTGAATTCTGTGTGCCATAAACGGCGGGGTTCGTTTGCTTAAAACCGTCATAATCCAGAATGGCTGAAATGATTGGCCCGCCCGGGATACTTATCATATCCGAAGGAACTGTTTCTTCAATGCCACTCACCATGGCATTCCAGGTATTGGATGTTTCAATGGCATCATTTCTGAAAATACCATTGCCTGATGAAACCCATACTTTGCTGGTAGCAAATGGATCAAATTCTATGCTGCCTGCCCAGTGTATACTCTGACTGCTGGTAAGCCAGGGCACGCCATTGTTGTTGAGGGTGAATCCACGGGCAACTACATTGGTCCAACTGGTGCCGCCATTGTAGCTGATAAAGAACTGGTCGCCCCAGGCGTTGCCCTGTTGATTATAAACGTTGACAGTAGAAATGATGATGCGGGTAGGATTATATGGATCAACACTTACACCGCTGAAGGGAAACGTAGTACCTGCCGGTGTAACGTTTGTCCAGGCGCCGGAAGATACATTGTATTTCCAAACCTGTCCTGTCGCGGGGTTCCAGGGACCTTCTTTATCGGCATAGGTAATATACAGGTTTCCGTCACTGCTTAGTGCTGCACGTTGTGGCATGAACGCAGTGGGAGCGCCTGCTACTGCGCTGAAGGTAGAACCCCCGTCATTACTAAGATAAAAATTGGTTCCGGTTTGTGATACACCCGCAAAAATGCGTTGTGTGGCGCCGCCTGAAACCGAAGATTTGTCTAACAACACGAAACTGATCCCGTTTTCGTTAGGCGTTGTCGTTATATTTAAACCGGCCAACCGGCTCCAGTTGCTGCCCGAATTGGTGCTTTTAAACAATCCATTAGCGCGGGTACCGCAATACAGGATGGTATTGTTATTGGGATCTACCTGCAATTTTTCACCATTCTGACGGCCCATGCCATTTCCATTGGTCTTAAACTGGGAGGTAACATCAATGACTGTAAAGCTGTTTCCTTTGTTGTTTGATCGAAGGATGGCTGTGATGCCATTATTAAAATAAGGAATGCCCACCAGCATATACAGGTTGTTGGCATCGATGGGGTCTGTGGCAAGCGATTCTACCCCCAAATAACTGGTTTGGGCCGATGAAACCCAGTCGAGCAATGGGACCCATTTACTGTTCGCATTATCCCAACGGTAGGCGCCGCCTACATCGGTACGTGCATAAATAAGATTAGGATCAATTTTACTGGTAATGATGCCGGAAATAAAACCGCCACCCCCCATGGCCACGTTGCCATAGGTTTGGGCTTTAATAAAATTACCGGGCATACAATACAGAAAAATGAATAAAAGTAAAGTACGGGGGATTGAACGGCACAGACCGGTGCCAGGAACAAGCAATTGTTCTTTTTTCATATAGCCTTATTTTGGTTTTGGATGAAGATGTTATCCTGGTAATAAGAGCAGGATACTGATCGGATGTTTTGATGGTTTTATATTAGAAAATAAGGAACCGGGATAGACATCCCGGTTCGCGATTTATCTGATGTGACACAAAAATTATTGAACCTTTACAATACGGATATTATCTATCGCCATATCAAAATTTGCAATAGGTGTAGCTCCGGTGTTCAAAAACGCAAGATCAATAGAACCTGCGCCACTATCGCCCACCAATGCTTTCAGTGACGGTACCACAGTACCCATAGCGTAATTTCCAGAACCATCTTTTGCTTTAAAGCTGGTAAGCCGTATAGCTATTGTTGTCCAGCCATTGGTTGTGAAAGCCGTAGTGCTGCCATCTGCATTTAGCCAGGGAGCATAGAGTGCCTGATAGGTGTCGAACTTGCCATCCTTTATTATTAACAACTTACCTGCATTCCATGGTATTTTCAGATTGATCTCAAATTTCAATGCATAAAGTTCCAAAGGATCGTTGAGGTTTGCTACGGGTATCCATTGTACGCTTGTTGTATGAAGCGACCGTCCTGAATTCCACCAACTGTAATCGTTTGCACCCATACCTGAAAAAGTCAGCTGGTTATATGTACCACGTCCTCCGGGAAACAGGGAGGCATCTGTTATTACATTGCACCCCCACACGAAATTAGATGCATTGTCGCTGTTGTGTAAAACACCTTTCGTCAACTCATTGAACAGGAGCACCGAAGTTACCGAACCGTACAGCGTTTCCACAGTTATTGGGCCGCCGGTAGTAACGCCGGTGGGCACCGTAACCTGCAATTGATTACCGGCATCATTGGCGCTCAGGTTAGTTGTTACTGCAATTCCTCCCGGGAAAACCACCTTCTTTACAAAAAAGAAATTGCTGCCATAGATGGTCACCCGGGCGCCGGGTAGAGCATCTTCATTGCTCATGCCAATAATGGTAGCAGCCGACGGAATGATAGGGAAATTATAGACCGCTTCACCATCTGGTGTAATTACTTTCACCGTATTGAGATCATCGGGGTTCAACCTGGCAAAAGGCATGTCGGCAGGTATTGCCACTATGATGGTATTATTCGCAAACAAAGCCGGATTGAATGGAGCCGGATAACCATTGAATAATATTTGTGTGGCATTCGCCAGGTTGGCGCCCTTTATAACCACTACCTGGCCCGGACCGGCCTTGGTAAGCGTTGAATCGTTTGGTGCAGGGGCCGAGGCTCGCAGACCTGTGATTACAGGCGCCTCGTCGTTGTTTTTCTTACAGGCATATTGTGCAAACACAATAGTAACGAGGAATATGAGGGTTATTAGTTTTTTTGTGTGCATATAGCAAATAGGTTAAATTATTTCTGATTTCCGGATTTAGAGATTTTGTGATTTAAATCTCAAAATCCCTAAATCTCTAAATCCCAAAATGTCTTTTAGTTTTTCAGCAGGCTGAAATCAAATGCAACCGGTTCCGAAGCCAGGTTGGGCGCTTTCACCAGTTCTGCTTCGGGCAATGGCAGGTATATAGTGCCATCGGTTACCGGATATTTAACAACGTTATAGGTAGTCGTATACTCTCTCGGATTATCAGTGCCCGTTTTGTAAGTGAGCGTATACGATCCTTTGTTTTGATTATTGATGATTGTCTTTGCTTTTGCTGGATTGAAATAATACAGGCGCATCAGCTCGTACCAGTAAACGCCTTCAAACACGGTCTCAATTCTTTTTTCCTGGAAAATATCATCAAACGTGATGGATGTTTGGGTGGGCATTTTGGCTCTTGTACGAACGGCATTGTAATATTTTACGGCTTCGGCATCGGAAGTACTGGCATTATTCCCCAATATAGCTTCTGCATATATCAGGTATACTTCGGCCAGGCGCAGCATGTAGGTATTTATATACTCACACATTTCGCTGCCTTTGCCGCCATTATCTTTTACAGAACCAATGATGTATTTCTTGGTATTGGCAATATCCGTTGCGGTAAATTTATAACCACCCAGGTCTTTTCTGATCTCGGGATAAATATCATTGTTGAACATGAATGTGGCCTTTCTGCGATTGGAGTCAGCCGGGTTGGCCATATAATACTCAATCAAATTGGCCGAAGCACCGTGTGCTGCACCCCATCCATCCCAACTACCGGTAATATCTCCGTTCCTTGCCATGTATGCCTGGAAGGAATTGTTTACGCCCCATGGATCTTTGATAGGCATCCATTGAATGGAAAACAGGCTCTCTTTATTGTTATTACCGCTGTTGTGGTTTTCACCTTTAAACAGGTCGCCATAATTTGCCTGAAGCTTGTAGGGGCCGTTGTTGATAACATCAGCCGCATAATACTTCGCACTGTCAAGATCAGATTGGCTCCGGGTTCCCGATTTACCCACACCGGCCCTTGTTAAGTACATTCTGGCCAGCATGCCTTCGGCGGCGTATTTGGTAAGGCGGCCATCGGCGAATGCTACAGGCGGCAAATTGTCTACGGCATATCTCAGGTCCATGATGATCAACTGCCAGATGCTTTCAACAGTATTACGTTTTACATTTACATCAGACATCTGGTTAAGGTTGTCATAGATGATGGGCACTGGCCCCCAGTTGCTCACCAGGTAGTAATAGGCCAGTGCACGCATAAAACGACATTCACCAATACCGGCATTTTTTATACTGTCTTTTACGGTAGTGGCATTGCTTTTAATATTCAATATGGTTTGATTGCTCTGCGCAATGATCTTGTAAAAAGATTTATAGGCAGGTAACAAGGTATTTACATCAGTTGATGAAACAGCGAACTTGTAAAAGGCATCGCGATCATTGGAGATCATGTTGCCGCCGCGCGCATCACCAAACGACAAGGCCGCTTTATCATTATAATCGAACCATACTATATTATATAATGGCGCCGTACCAGCTCTTACTTCATCAGCTGTTTTATAAAACACATCAGCCACTATGGTATCTTCAGGAGGCCGGTTCAGGAAGTCTTTTTTGCATCCCGTTGCCATGGCAACCGCCATAACAAGGAGTATACTATTGAAATATATTTTCTTCATATAAAGCAATTTTTTTTGTTAGAATTCTGCAACGAGGCTGAAATTGTATGATCTGGTTGTAGGGTATCTGGCATCATCAACACCTACGGTCATTGAACCATAATTAGGTGTCATGCCAATTTCAGGATCGTATCCTTTGTACTTTGTTATAGTGGCCAGGTTTTGTACACCAACAGATGCCCTTAGCGATTTCATGGCCACTTTGGATGCCCAGGCTGCAGGGATGGTGTATGACAGGTTTACATTTTTGATCCGGATATAAGAGCCGTCTTCAATATACCAGTTGTTTGCTTTAAAGTTTCCGTTAGGGTCATTGGTGGTAATACGCGCAATCTTGTAACCGGGATTGGTTAATGTTGCGGTTTGATCACCGGGTGTCACGCTGCTGGGGCGTGCAAAGTTGGCTACCGCTTTAAAATAATTACTGAATGGAGCTGTGCCGCTGGGATTTTCGTTCAGGTAACGGGTGTAGTTATATACATCGTTGCCCTGTACGCCCATGATGAAAACATTCAGATCAAATCCTTTCCAGGTGAAAGCATTGTTAAAGCCAAAGGTGAATTTGGGCCAGGGATTGCCAATAATAACACGATCGTTCTGATCGATAAGGCCGTCGGGCTTTCCGGCAGGTCCGCTGATGTCCCTGAACTTCAGATCGCCTACCCAGGAGCCTTGCGCCGGATCAACTGTCAATACGCCGTTGGTGGCTGTTTGTACCGCATGGTTTTTGATCTCATCAATATTCTGAAACAACCCTTCTACCTCATAGCCTGTAAGTAATGCGGCCGGTTGATTCACTCTTGATGAACTGATGAGCGAGCTGGTGCCATAGGTACTGTTGATAGGGGTTTTGTTATTTAAAGAAGTTATTTTGTTTCTGTCGATCGAAAAATTGATGTTTGATTTCCAGGTAAATGGTTTTTCAATATTGACCGTATTGATCGTTATACCAAAACCTTTGTTTTGCATGGAACCAACGTTGGTAGTGGGGAAACGGATATAACCCGCGCTGTACGACATATCGCCGCCTGAATAAAAGGGATAATCATTGGTTGTTAGCAGGTCAGAGATGTTTTTTACATAGAAGTCGGCCACTACCTGCAACCGGTTCCTGAACATGCTTAGATCAAAACCAATATTGGTTGATTTATCGGTTTCCCATTTCAAATACGGGTTATTAAAATTTTGAGAGAGATAACCTGTTCCCCAGGCTGTAGGCACACTGTACAACTGTGCGTAATAACCGGCCGCTGCGGAATTACCGCTTACACCCCATTCGGCCCGCAGCTTCAGATCATTGATCACAGGTAATAAATCCTGCATAAAAGGTTCCTGTGAAATTCGCCATGCCCCTGAAACAGATGGAAAATAACCCCAGCGGTTTTGCGGACCGAAATTCGACGAGCCATCCGCTCTCATCGTTCCCTGTAAAATGTATTTATCATTGTACACATAATTGAAGCGGCCGAACCAGGATTCTTTGGCGCTGGACCCTTTACTGCTTCCATTGGTGGCGGTAAGGGCATCGCCGGCGGTCAGCTCCTGTATATTATTGGTTACGAAATTCTGCCGGGTACCGGATAGCCCTTCGTTGGCGTTTTCAGACGATTCATGACCGGCCATTACCGAAATACCGTGGTTGCCTATGCGGGTATCGTATTGCAACCGGCTATTGAAACCCCACCAGTAATTGTTGCCGCTTCTTCGGGTAGAAACGGTAGTGGTGTTTTTATAACCATTGAATTCATAAGAAGGGTTGAAAATATAATTATTGGTGTACTGGTAATACGTATTCAGTTCATTGTGAAAAACCAGGCCTTTTAGCAGGGTTACATCGGCATATATGCCGCCAATAAAGGCCATGGACCTGTTGCGGTTGTCGTTGATCTTCGAAAGCGCCACCGGGTTGCTGAACTGGAACTGTGTGGTGGTTGGGCCGCCCCAGGTGCCATCGGTATTTTTGACTGCAATGCCGGGGTTTTGTTTAATGGCAATATTCAGCAAATCGCCGTTGGACGTATTTACAACTTCCCTGGTTTGATTAACGCTGATATTGGTACCAAGCTTCAGCCATTTGCGTGTTTGATTATCTATATTTAAACGGATAGAATATCTTTTAAAGCCGGAACCCTGCACCACACCCTGCTGGTCGAAATATTCCGTTCCCAGGTAAAAAGTTGTTTTATCGTTACCGCCGCTTAATCCCAAACCGTATTTCTGTAAAAGGGTGTTGCGAAAAAGTGCTGACTGCCAGTCGGTGCCGGGCCCTAATACAGAAGGGTCCGAGTACGTAGGTTCAAACGCAATGTTTCCGGCTTTTGCCAGTTCATTCCTGTACGTGGCATATTCCTGCAGGTTCATGACAGGAACTTTTGCCGGTTCTGTTTGTACGGTAGTCAATGCGTTGAATGAGATTTTTGTTTCGCCCGCTTTACCTCTTTTAGTGGTGATCATAATTACACCATTAGCGCCGGTAGCACCGAATATGGCCGTTGCCGACGGACCTTGCAATACGTTGAAGGTTTCAATATCATCCGGGTTGATGCCAGCTAAAACATTGGCCGAAGCACCCGTTCCACCCGATGGATTATCCGGTTTTATCTGTACGCCGTCTATGACATACAAAGGCTGGTTGGAGTAGTTGATGGAATTAAAACCCCGAATCATGATAGATGCCGGTGCGCCCGGTTGGCCGCTGTTTGAGGTAACATACACGTTAGCAGCGCGGCCTTGCAAGCCCTGCTCAAGGGTCGTGTTAATGGTGCGCTTCATTTCTTCGCTGGTGACAGTAACCTGCGAACTGCTGAGATCGGTTTTTTTCATTTTACCGTACCCAACCACGATCACATCGTTCAGGTTATTAAAATCTTCTGTAAGGACCAGGGTGAGATTATTATCAGCGGCTTTGAGCACGCGCTCAATTTTTCCGAAACCAACATTTGAAATAATCAGGGTCTGGCCGGTGGTGGCATATATCTCAAATGTTCCCTGCATGTTCGAAACTGCAAAATTTTTGCTGTTCTTTACCGTAATATTCACGTTCGGTATAGGTTCACCACTTTTGCCCGTTATTTTGCCGGTGATCTTTCTTGCATCCGCACTTTCCTGTGCATAGCCATTTAATGACAGCAGCAGGTAACAAAAGAAGCTCCATAGCAGCAGCCTGTTTTGTTGTAAAACTTTACGTAAACTCATAAGCAAACAATTAGTCGTTGGTTAAAAAATGGAATCGTTGATAGTTTGGTCGTTTATAGCTGAGAAAGGGAGGGTCAGGTAACGTATTTAACGTTTTACAAATGCAAATTAATAGGCACGCAATGGAACGTGCAATTCGTAGAACTGGCAGCATAGCAATCATTTTCTTAACTGGTAAAAGAGGAACGTTTTGGCAATATAAATGTATGTCTAGATAATTAAAGAGGGGGTAGTTGAATGTTTATTGTCAGGTATCCAAATGTTTAGGTAGGGTATAATTTGTATTTTTTAAGGGCATGTTTTGTCAACCCGGGTTTTTTGAGCTCCTGGTTTGAAGTAATTTGTTGGGCTATTGTGTTGCCATTTGAGCGTGATTTTCAAACTTTTCAATTTATCTTCATTTTCCAAAAAACAATACGCCTGCTCCCCATGAAAAAATGGATACTCTTCTTCATACTTACGCCAGCCTTTATCACCGCTTTTGCACAACAAACTATTATTCAATACCTGTCGGGGACCGATAAGGATCACACCGTGAACTGGGATTTCTTATGTACCCAGGGACGAAAGAGCGGCATCCGCACCACCATACCGGTGCCCTCGCAATGGGAACTGCAGAGTTTCGGCAATTATACGTATGGCTTTGACCAGGAGAATGCCGATGAGCATGGAATTTATTCCAGGACCTTCCCCACCGGCAACTGGATGGGTAAAAAGGTATTGTTGGTATTTGAAGGGGTAATGACCGATGCGGAAGTTCGCATTAATGGCCAATTGGCGGGCGATAAACACCAGGGCGGATTTTACCGGTTCTCATACGATATTACTCCTTTGTTAAAGAAGAAAGGACCCAACCGGCTTGAAGTAAAAGTGAATAAACACTCGGCCAATGAATCGGTAAACCGGGCAGAACGAAAAGGTGATTTTTGGAAATTGGGCGGCATATTCCGGCCAGTTTACCTGCAAATTGTGCCCAACATCCATATAAACAGAGTAGCAATTGATGCAACCGCCGATGGCGTGTTCAACTTGCAGGTTTATACGCAAAACACCACCAGGCAGCAAAGCCTACAGGTGCAATTGCAGGAACTGAACGGAACTGCAATAGGTGCGCCGGTATTGGTACAGGCAATGGACAGTGTTTTTGTTACTGGCCGCTTTCCCGGCATCCATTCCTGGAATCCGGAGCAACCGCAATTGTACAATGCCAAGATCTCAATTATTCAGGAAAATGGGGTGGTACATACCATTACACAGCGGTTTGGGTTTCGCACGGTGGAATTCAGAGCTGCCGATGGTTTTTATGTAAATGGAACAAAAATTATACTAAAAGGCGTAAACCGGCACAGCGCATGGCCAGAAAGCGGACGCACCTTAAGTCGCGACGTTCACCTACTCGATATTGGTTTAATGAAGGATATGAACATGAATGCAGTGCGGATGTCGCACTACCCGCCGGATCCCGAATTTCTTGATCTGTGCGATTCACTCGGACTGTTTGTGATAGATGAGTTGACCGGTTGGCAGGCTGCCTATGATACCCTCGTTGGAAAAAAGCTGGTGAAAGAATTGGTGTTGCGAGATGTAAATCATCCTTCCATCATCATGTGGTCGAACGGAAATGAAGGCGGCTGGAACCGGGCGCTGGATAACGACTATGCACTGTACGATCCACAGCAACGTTTTGTCATTCATCCCTGGGAAAAATTCAATGGCACCGATACAAAACACTATCCCGATTTTAATTATGTGGCCAATTCCGTGTTATATGGAAAGGATGTATTTTTTCCTACAGAGTTTATGCATGGATTATTTGATGGCGGACATGGGGCGGGGCTGGAAGATTTCTGGAATGAAATGGGCCAACACCCGTATTTCGCAGGCGGATTTTTGTGGTCGCTTGCTGATGAAGGCATTGTGCGTACCGATAAAGATGGAATAATAGATATTGCCGGTAATAAGGCGCCCGACGGCATTGTTGGCCCGCACCGGGAAAAGGAAGGAAGCTATTATACCATAAAGAAAGTATGGTCGCCGGTAATTGTTCATACCAAAACCATTCCCGCCGTTTTCAACAACCAAATACAAATTGAAAATCGCTATTTATATACCAACCTCAATAAAGTAACCTTTGAATGGAAGCGGGTGGTCTTTCCCGCCCCACATGATAATATAACTGATGCCATAGTAAGAAACGAGGGCGTTGTACAGGGACCATCCCTGGCGCCCGGCGAAAAAGGCTGGCTAACGCTCCCGGTATCACCCGATAGTTCAGCCGAGGCTTTATATCTCACGGCATACGATAGCGCCCATAAAGAAATTGCTGCCTGGAGCTGGCCGTTATTATCTCCCCGGGCCCTGGCCGAAAAAACTCCTTTTGTTATTACTGCTGCCATCAACGTACAGGAAGATGGAGCCATGTTGACCATAAGTCAGGATGGGATCAAATACTATTTTGATAAAACAAGCGGTTGCCTGCAAAAGGTATTCAATGGAAAGCAGGAAATTTCGCTCAGTGGAGGTCCTATGCTTTCCACCGCTGACCAGGTATTAACGGAATTCAAACATTACCGCAAGGACCAAACCTATATCGTTGAACCAATATATAAAGGCGACAACAGGTTTGCTGTAAAATGGACGTTTCAGCCCAGGCAGCTGCCGCAGCTGGATTATTCATACAATATAAAAGGGGCTGTTGATTATATGGGTATCACCTTCAATTACCCCGAAGAACAAATTACCGGAATGAAGTGGCTGGGGCAGGGGCCTTATCGGGTTTGGAAGAACAGGCTGCCCGGAACACAGTTGGGTATATGGAACAAGAAGTACAACAATACCATTACCGGCGAATCGTGGGATTATCCTGAATTTAAGGGCTGGCATGCAGGATTATATTGGGTACAGTTACAAAGTAAGGGAGCCAGTTTTGTTATTTATACGGGCAGTCAAAATGTTTTTTTGCAAATGCTGCAGCCACAACGGCCTTTGGCGGCGCCTAACGATAATACGCATCCAGCATTTCCAAAGAGTAGTATAGGGTTTATGCATGCTATCAGCGCAATCGGCACCAAATTTCAGCCGGCCGAAGTGATGGGCCCGCAAAGCGGGAAAAACATACAATTAAACTATTCACCGATGAGCGGTGTGCTTTGGTTTGATTTCAGGTGATCGTTTGCTGTTTAAACAAATAGGCGAGGGAAGAGGTAACTAGGGCGACAATAATGCGTGCTTTTTATCTATCGAGAGTTTGTATTTTTTGAATGCGGCAACAATATTTGAAACTACTTCATCCTGACCTTCATTACTGTTGAGATATTCTTCTTCCTCTTTATTGGTAAGAAATCCTATTTCTATCAATACGCTTGGCATTCCTGTGGCTTGTAAAACCTGAATCCCTACGTCCCGTTGTTTTACGCCATAGCTAACCCTGCCGCTTTTTTTAAACTCATCCTCTACCATCGAGGAAAAAGTATAACTTTTTTGAAAAAACTTTTTTTCGTATAACTGGGTACGAATCATTTGTTCAGGAGAATCGGTTTTAAATGCCGACACTTCTACAGCACTGTCTTCCATATTGTCAGCGGATACCTTCTCATTGCGGTTGATGGCATTCAATTTATCCTCCAACTTGGCAGCTTTCCATACATATGTTTCTGTGCCTATCCTGGTGTTTTTTACCCATTCAGTTTCATAAATGGGTTCGGTAATTATTTTTTTTCGCTTTCTTTTCCCTTTGCCAACCGTAACGGTTCTCTTTCTGTGGCCAATCACACGTTTTACATAATACCCGCCCGCAGGCTGGGGTGTAGCATTGGAATGAATGCTTATAAAGAGATCTCCCTTTGCTTCATTGGCAATCCTTGCCCTGTTTTGTAAATCGTCGCGCAAGTTGGTTGCATTGCCGGAACAGGCATCGGTTGTACGGGTATACACGATGTTGATATCAGGAAAAGCTTCTTTTATTGCTTCTCCCAGTTTTAATGCAACCACCAGGTTGACATGTTTTTCTCTGGATATTAAGCCATGTGTGCCGGGGAATATGCCGCCATGTCCCGGATCAATAACAATGGTTTCAATGGCAGCCCGTTTTTTGAGGTCGCCTTTACCCTCTTTTATATAGTTGAAACCTGAAAGCGTAATTATTGATATGGTGATATAGCTGAAAGCAAAAACCTTATTCATCAGTAACGACCGTTTTATTATTATCCAAAAGATAGTAAATCCTTTCATGATAACGCTGTATAGCGCCAACAGAGTTTTATTATTATTTCTTTTTACTTTTATTTAACAGCGTTGTTTTAGGCTTTTTATAACAAATGCCATCTCCAGGCGCTTCTTACATTTATAGAAACATATAACCCTTGAATCTTGCTGACCTTAACGTAGAATCGGAGTTAATCCCTTTTTTTGATATTTCATTAAACCGGCATTCCCGGGAAGCTTTATCATCCCTTTTTTATACGGTGCCAAAAACGACCGGTGCGGCGCTGGAGCGGCAACAGGTGCTTGCAGGATTTACCGCAAACCTGGGCAAGATAAAAAATCTGCAGTCTTATAGAGCCGATATTGAGGAAGCCTATGAATTCTGCTGCAGGCTGCAAAGCCAGCTACCGGATTCTATAAGCAACCTCCGACAGTTCAGGTTACAGCTGCTGTTTTCAAGGAAAGAAGCCGCCCGGTTTTTATCCAGATCCATTCAGCTCCTTTTGTTGTTTGAAAAGATCTACCAGCATTATTTATCAAGGCTTGATCTAAGCGAGTTCCCTTCGCAGTACAGGGAACCAATTCGGAATATCGTATATACGGTAAGTGTATTTGAAAAAGAACGGTCGTCGCTCATTGAAAAAGGTCATAATCTCTCAACCAGAGAAGTTGCCGGGTTTATGCATAAGTTATATGCAGTTTTTAAAAGCGGCCAGCTTTTACAATGTTGGAGTGATTTTTTTCTATTTGAAGCCTATTTATCCATTGCAGTAACTGCCCAAAAAGCAGGTTTCGTTCCGGCCCAATTTATTGATAAAGGCATTCGGCTGACCAATTTTTTTCATCCTTTTATCAAAGACCCGGTAAAAAATTCAATGCACATAGAGAAAAATGTATTGGTGCTAACCGGGCCTAACATGTCGGGAAAATCAACGCTGCTTCGGTCCATTTCGTTATGCATATACCTGGCCATACTGGGATTACCGGTTCCTGCATCAGCATGTCAGGTGATCTTTGCCGGTGAGATAGATATATTTATCAATTCCCACGACAATCCGAAAAGCGGCTACAGTCATTTTATGACGGAAGTTTTAAATTTAAAAGATAGTATTATTGCTGCACAGCAGCAAAAGCAGGTGTTCGCTGTCTTTGATGAGCTTTTCAGTGGAACAAATATTGACGATGCATTGAACATTCTTACCATCACCATAAGCGGACTTAAAAAATTCACCAACTCCTATTTTTTGTTGTCCACCCATTTTTATAAGCTCAAAGAATTGCATGTAGATGAAATGAGCCATGCCGCATTTTATTATATCGATTCCTTTCTTGAAAATGGCGTACCGAAGTTTACGTACCAGGTAAAAGAAGGTTGGTCCGATATAAAATTTGGTTCCATACTTTTTGAAAGGGAAGGGCTTATGCGAATGCTGACCTAATTTTTTTAATCCTCCGCATTAAGCGAACCACCCGAATATATTCTGAAGAATTCCTTTTTATATACTTCACCTAAGGGGATCTCCGTGTCTTCGAAATAGATATTGTTATGATCAAATGAGTCTATATATTTTTTATTGACCACATAAGACTTACTAACCCGAAGGAACATGTTTTGTGGAAGCTTTTGGTGAATGGTTTTCAGATTCATGGCGGTAATCAATTTCTGAGTACCGGTATATATCACAACATAATCCTTCAGCCCCTCTATATACCGGATATCGCTAAAATTAATGCGGTAAAACCGCCGCTCTGATTTAATGATTAAGAAGTCACCCGAATTAATCTCGACCGTACTTTTTTCCGTTTCAACTGAAAGTAACTTTCTGTATGTCTCTGCTTTGTTGATCGATTTCTTCAGCCGGGCTTTGTCAATCGGTTTAAGCAGGTAGTCGATGGCATCGAGTTCGTAACTTTTTAAAGCATACTGTGGATACGCCGTGGTGAAAATGATGAGTGCCTGACCGGGCAGTTGTGCCGCAAATTCCAGTCCGGTTACCATTGGCATTTCTATATCAAGGAAAATGAGGTCTACCTCATTTGTTTTCAGGAAGTCCAGAGCGGTAGGGGCGTTGGAGAATTTTCCGAGTATTTCAATCTGGGATACATCTTTGATCAACGCCTGCATTTCTTCCCTTGCCAGTGGTTCATCATCTACAATAATGCATGTCATATAGGAACTGTTAATTGAATAGTATGTTCATTTTCTGTGGAGGTGATCTCAAGAACGTAATTATCAGCGTATAAAAGTTCGAGTCGCCTTTTGATGTTAGTCAGTCCCAAGCCACTATGTTTTTCGTTGGAAGGCCTGTAATCGGGATCTTTTGAGTTAACGCAGTTGAAGTATAGTTTATCTTCCTTTATTTCTATTTTAATCCTGATGTAGGATCCCACGCCGCTGATAGTTACGCTGTGTTTTACGGCATTTTCTACAAAGGTGGTAAACAGGTTGGGCGGTAAAAAAACGCTGTTGATGATCCGTGGCGCAGTAGGGCTGCTGATGTCAGTGGAAAGGTTATCCCTCCTTAGTTTTTCCAGGTCCAGAAAGTTGGTTAAAAAATTGATCTCTGACCGTAGCAATATCTTTTCATCGTTGTTCTCATAGAGTTGGTAGCGGAGGAACTCTGATAGCTTCAGGATGACGACGGTCGCTTTCTCCGGATCGCTACGCACCAGCGCCTTAATGCCATTGAGCATGTTAAAGAGGAAATGGGGATTGATCTGGTTCCGCAACTCGTTCAGTTCCATGGTTAAGGTGATATTATTCAGCTCGGCGATCCTTTCATTATCTCTCATCCATCGCTGGAACAGCTTTATCATAGTAGTAACTAGTATAATAGGTGCCAATATGATCGTACCCTCATAATAACTCCTTTCATTATAAGTTTGATATTGGTAGGGCACCAATCGCTCCGGGGTGGAGAATGTATTTAATAAATTGGATATTAGCGCCAGGCAGACCATTACTAATATCAACAGGACCCCCAGGTAAAGAATATACCGACCCTTAAAAAAGAACCTTGGAATCAATATATACATGTTGATGTAGAACATGGTCATTAAGCCAATGTACACACACGCTAATCTGTAATACTTATAAACGCTTGGGTATTCTGATAGCCGGTTGGAATAGAAAACTGATAGCCGGTTGGAAAAGGAAATAATAACCAGGAGACCCAGCGATAGCATAACATGGCGAAGCCATTTGTATTTGTTATCTACTATCAGCCTGATAACCTTCGTGTCCTTTGCTTCAATGCGTTCATGTTTCATTGGACCAAAGATAGAACGTTATATCCCCTGAGAATTAGAAATTATACGAAATCCCCTTTGTGTTATACAAAATCGCACGCAGGATAGGCTTTGTATAAAATACAACCCGTTTGGTATAAAAACAAAAAAACGCACTGGCATTATGCTTTTCTTTGTTCAGCACATTATTCAATAGCTATGGATTTATTAAAAATACTTGAGGAGTTTATAGAACAAATCGTGTTTGATTACTTCCTGACGGAAAAGCAACGGGAAGAAATAATAATCGAGGTCTTTGAAGAATTATGGTTTGTTGTTGAAGATATTACTGATTTCATAGAAAGGAATAACGTTGACCCTTTGTACGACAAATTCTTTCACATCAATTTCCCTTTCTGTAATTAAAATTTTAAATAAGTCAGATGTATATCATAAGAAACGCAGTAGTACTGGTATTAGGATTACTTTCAACTCCCTGTTTTTCGCAAACCATAGATAGTATTCCTAAAAAATCACAAGACAGTATTCCCAAACGAGCCATAACGTATGCTGCCGACAAGTTTGCGATCTCACGTCCGTTTAATATTGAATTTACCCATACAGCTCCTTATAATTATACGGCAAAAACGGGCGGAAAGTCGTTACCCCAGAGTAAGGTCTCCAATTTTTCGCAGGTAAAAGTGAGCGCCAATATCAATTTTATAAAGAGAAAGATCTGGATGTTGGGCGCCACGTTGGGTTACCGGTATACTGCTGCAGGAGCTGATGTAATTATCCCATCAACCGGTAATACATTAACAACCGATAATGGGTTTCACTACCATTTTACATCCCTGAATGTTGCTTACTTTTCAACCCTGTTTAAGAAAAGGACGATCTATACGTCCAGTATTATGGTAGATGGGAGTGATCAACATTTCGAACGTGTTAAGGGCATATTGACAGGAACCATGGTGCTGAAGGCCAACCAACGTACTAAAATGATGGTAGGGGTAATGATCAGTATTGACCCCAGTTCGCAGAGCCCCGTTATACCGACTTTTACTTACGAGCATAAATTCAATAATGGCCTCATTGCAGATGTTATTCTACCAAGAAGCATATACCTTAGAAAGTATGTCTTTACAAGTGGACGAATATCCCTGGGGACGGAAATGGACAGAACATCTTTTTATCTGTACGATATAGACGGAACCTCCCAAAAGTATGAGTACCGGCAGTTGGATATTAATTCCGGGTTGGTTTATGAGCATGTGATCTCAAAGCATTTCCTGCTCACAACTAAGACCGGCATAAAAATCACCCCATCGGGTAGGATATTTAAAAAAGAGGATTCATTTGGATCTCCTGTCTTTGAAACCAAACCTGATCCTGCTTTTTATTTTAATATCGGATTGTCATTCAATCCTTTTACGCTTATAGGAATGAAAAAGTAAAGGCCGCAAAAAAGACCGCCAGCAATGACGGTCTTTTTTTATCTACTGGTTATTTGTTAATTGCCTATTGGTTTATAGACTCACCCGTTGTTTATTAGCAGCCGATTTATAAATGGCTTCTACAATTCGAATGTCACGCAAGCCTTCTTCGCCCGGTACCAGCATGGGCTTCTTTTGAAGAATGCTCAACGCATCATCATCCATTTGTTTGGCCTGCTGATAGGGAACACTGTAGGGATGATTGATGGTGCCCAGCGGACTGACAGCGTTTTGACCATTGTATGAAGAATAGGGCTGTACTTTTATTTCTCCTTTTTCGCAGGTGATATTATTGAAGTTGATGTTTTCGCCAAAACTGGTTTTGATGTCGGCTATTACACCACCGGGAAATTCAAGCGTGGCGATGGTTGTTTCATCCAACCCGTTTTTATAGATATCGGGCCTTGTAGTAGAAGTTTGTGCCTGTACGATGGCAACAGGCTCCATACCAGCGCCCAGTCTGGCTCCCTGTATAGCGTAAACGCCCATGTCGTATAAAACGCCGCCGCCCATTTCTTTTTTCTGCTTCCAGTGGTCGGTGCGGTTATCGCGGTAACCGGCTGCACAGTTCACCTTTGTAACTTTGCCCAGTTTTTTCTCTTTTACAATGGCGCGCCATTCCTGTGTATTCGGCTCATGGTGCAACCGGTAACCAATGGCCAGCGATTTTTTGTTAGCGCGGCAGGCATTGATCATGGCACTGCATTCCGCTTCCGTCATGGCCATAGGTTTTTCGCACCACACGTCTTTGCCTGCGTTGGCAGCCCTGACCACATATTCTTTGTGCATGGAAGGTGGTAGTACTACATATACTACATCGATATCAGGATTGTTAGCAATGGTATCAAAGTTCTGGTAGTTATAAATATTCTTATCGGGGATGTTGTATTTCTGCTTCCAGGCTTCTGCCTTGGCAGGCGTGCCGGTAACGATACCTGCCAGGTAACAATGTTTTGTTTGTTGAAATGCCGGCGCCAGCAAATCGGTACTGTAATAACCCAAACCTACCAACGCCACACCGATTTTATCTTTATAGCGACGGGTGTCCGCAAATATTGATTTTGGAGAAAGCAATAAGATGCCGCTGCTGGCAGCAATCGTTTTAATGACTCGTCTTCTTGAAACAGTAATCATGTAACAGGAGTTGAAGGTTTATAATTTAATGGCAAACCACCGTTCTGGGGCGGTATTCCTGAAGTTAAGACATTTTTAAGATCAGGGCTTTAGCCCGTTGTATTTTCGAATGAGTTCCCGGGTTTTCAGGCCAGACTCTTTCAAGTCTTTTGGGTCCCAGTTGCCGGTGGGGGAGGCCGTCGGCAGTAGTACCGAGCAGGTTTCGTTTTTGTCCGACACCGACCAGGTGATCCAGCTGATCTTGTTTTTTTCAGCCCAGTCAATCCATGCATTCCATTCGGTTTCATTCAACGGGCCATTGCCTGTTGCTTCCATGCCTGCTGATTCAGAAATAAAAATGGGTAATCCTTTTTTAAGAGCATAGTCACCTCTATCGCGCAATGGTTGCTTATGGGTTGCTGCATAAAAGTGAAGTGAGTACATCAGGTTGTTGTACCCTTTTATGGGATCATCGGCTACCAGGTGAATATCCTGGTCCCAATGGGGGGAGCCCACAAGTATAATATTATCCGGATCGATCGCCCTGATTGTTTTAATAAGTTCTATGGAATAAGCCTTCACCTCCGCCCATGATTGCCGTTCGGGCTCATTGAAAATTTCGTAAATGATATTGGGCTGTTTACCGTACTCAGTGGCTATTTCGGTAAAGAATTTTTTAGCTTCCTCCTGTCTTATATTATGGCTATGCCAGTCAACGATCACATAAATGCCTTCTTTAATGGCGGCATCGATCACTTCTTTAATTTTTCCCTTCGACCAGGCTGGGTTTTTTATATAACCTCCATCGGGTTCAACGCCCATGGCTGCGCGTAATACCGTACAGCCCCAATCTTTTTTTAGCCAGCTTACCGTGCCTGCGTTATAAAACCGCGGCCACCAGTTATGCCAGCCGTAACTCATTCCCCGTAACACCACCGGCTGTCCTTTTGCGTTAACAAGATGGGTTCCATCAATTTTCAGGGCACCGTTTTTTGAAACAGGTTGTGCAAAGGCCATCGAAAAAGCTGCAATCAGGAGAAATGCCAGATAAATTTTTTTCATACGTTATACTTCAACGTATAAGTTCCTATAATTTTTTTTAAAAAAACAGGACCGGGTCAATAAAAGGGGAGAAATGGGTAAAAAAGTAGGGGCGACATAGCTTATCAGAAAGAAAAAAGGCCATCCGCCGTGGCGGACAGCCTTTGCTGTATGAAAGAAACCGAATTGAACTATTGCGAATAGCCAAAATTCTGGCCAAGCTTTATGTTTGCATCACGCTCTGTTTGCGGTATGGGCAACAGGGTCTGATAGTCCTGTACGGTTATACCCACAGCGGCCATTGCCTGTTTGTATCGTTTCAGGCGTATGAGGTCGTAGCGGCGATGGCCTTCTATAAACAATTCCCGGGCCCTGTCTTTCACCAGGCTGTCAACAAAAGCATCCGAGCCGATTGTGTTCGTGAAGTTCAGTTGCTGGGTTGGGTCTTTTAACCCTGCTCTTGACCTTACCGTATCAACGCCGGCGAATTTGGCGGGGTCTGCCGGATTGATATTGTTCATAGCTTCTGATTGCATGAGCAGCACGTCGGCATAACGCAACACAATCCAGTTACAATTGGAATTATTACTGCCGGGCACGTAACCCGGGTCGCGGTACTTGTATACGAAGGGTGTAACATTTACAAGGACACCATTGTTATTGGGCGCTTTATTCGCCATATTCCAGTTTTTGCGAATACTGTCTGCAAAAGAATAACCGTTGTTGAAGAAATTATTGTTTACGAAAAAAGCAGCTGCGCCACCCAATTGACCGGACGGATAGAACATCCGCAGAATGATATTCGAGGTGATGCCGGATTGAACCGGTCCAAACTGAACAGAGAAGATATGCTCGGCGCCGTTTTTCTTCTCATTGTCGAATACGTCTACGTATTTTGGTAACAGAGAGTATACTTTGGAATTGATCACGCGGTTGATCGCTGCCAAGGCATTCTGGTTATCCTGTGCATCGGCAAAGGTAGTGCTGGCTCTTTGCAGGTATACTTTGGCCAGCAGCGTAGCCGCGGCTCCGGATGATACCATGCCTTTATTGGGAGTAGGGATCTTGGTTTCTACCAGGCAATTGGCCTCCGCGTATTTCAGGTCGTCAATGATAATATTGTATACATCAGCAGCCGGAGCCCTGGAAGGGAACAGCAGCGTGTCGTCTTTGTTTACAATGGGACGCAGTAGCACGGGCACATCACCAAAATTCTTTACCAGTTCAAAATAACTCAGCGCACGCAGAAACCTGGCATTGCCTACGATGTTATTGCGGCTGGTTACGTCCATATTGATGTTGGGGACATTTTGTATTACGTCATTGGCCCGGCTGATCATTTGGTAAGATGTTTTCCACCAGTTGGTGATCTCTGCGTTGGCAGGCGTCCATTTGAAATTGTTCAGTTCGGCGCGCTCCGCGGTGGTGTTGCCTATTAAGTTATCTGCCGGCAGTTCTCCTATGAGCCAAACGGTACGCTGGTAGGCGGTTTGTGCCTGCATGGCGCTGAACACGCCGTTAATGGCTGTTTGTGCATCCTGAGCGGTCTTGTAATAATTCAATGGCGTATTAAAGCTGTATGCTTTTTCTTCCAGTTGTTTTTTGCAGGAGGCCATCAATAGTAGGCCGGCGCCTGTTATAAGGAAAATATATTTTTTCATATTAGTTCATTTATTGTAAGCAATACGATCCCGTCAGGTTAGAAGCCAAGCTTCATCCCAACTGTATAGGTTTTGATATTCGGATAAGGGTTATAGTCAACGTTTAGTGAAGTGTAATTACCTGTTGAATTGGAATAGGAATTCACTTCGGGATCGTATCCTGAGTAATCGGTGATCGTGAACAGGTTCTGTGCGGTAGCATAGAGACTGGCCGATTTGAAGGCCGATGATAGTTTTGGCAGCGGCAGGTCATAACTCAGCGTAATGGTCTTGAACCGCAGGTAGCTGCCGTTCTCGATCAGATCGCTGGTAACGCCCAGGTTGCGCCGGTAGGTGCTCCACACAGCGGGCAGTTTGTTGCTGGTGCCTTCACCCCGCCAGCTTTCATCGGCTACATAAGCGAACTTATTGGCATAGGCAACTCCATTCTCCATTTCGATCTTGTTCTCATTGAGAATGTCAACGCCCTGCACACCCTGTATCAATACAAACAGGTTGAACCGGCCAACTGTAAGACTGCTGGTAAACCCGTAGGTGAATTTCGGTAGTGCATGACCGATGACCTGTCTGTCAACGCTTGCATCCAGGGCGCTGTCGCCGCTGAGGTCTCTGTAAATAGGATCACCTGGCTTTACGCTTTGCTTGGTGCCGCTCTTGGTGATATCGGCCTGGCTTTGCCAGATACCGTCGAACACATAGCCGTAAAATTCACCGATCGGTTGCCCCACTCTCAGAATAGAAGAGTTGCGGCCACCGCCTGGGAACAGGTTGGAGCTTACGTTGCCGGTAAACTGATAAGGTACATTACCAAGGTCCAGTATCTTGTTGCGGTTGGCAGAAATGTTGAAAGATGTGGTCCATTTGATGTCCTTCTGGTTGATATTGATGGTATTGATCGCCAGTTCAATGCCTTTGTTCTGTACACTACCAATGTTCTGCGTCATGGTACTGAACCCTGATGTAGAAGGCAGCGCTACCTGGAACAGCAGCTTGGTGGTCTTCTTGTCATAATAATCAGCAGTGAATTGAACACGGTTACCTAAAATGCCCAGGTCAAAACCTACATCCAATGCCTTGGTAGCTTCCCAAACCAGGTCGGGGTTAGGCAGGTTACCGGGGGAGAAGCCTGATACGCGCACACGGTTCAACACGTAGCTGTTGGCGGTATACTGTTTCTGCGAAAGATAAGAACCAATCTCCTGGTTACCGGTAGCGCCATAACTGGCCCGTACCTTCAGGTCGCTGATAGACTCAACATCTTTCAGGAAGCTTTCGTCTTTAACCCGCCAGGCAAAAGCGCCGGAAGGAAAATAACCCCATTTATTATTTACACCAAAGCGTGATGAACCATCAGCACGGAAGGTGAACGTAAACAAATATCTTTCAAACAGGCGATAATTGAGTCGGCCAAGGAAAGAGGCCAGCACATTCCTGGTGGTATTTGAACCGTCAGCAGCGGTACCGATGCCCAGGTTGTTGGTGAGCAGGTTATTGGTACTAAGGCTCGTTACCGTTGAGGTAACAGAATTGTTTCTGTATTCCTGGTAGGTAAAACCGGCCACTGCGTTCACAACATGTCCGCCTCCTAAATTCTTATCGAAGGTGATGGTGTTTTCGTTCAACCAGTTGTAGTTATTGTTGGTAACGATCTGGGCATAGCCGCTATTCTGCGCACCCAGGTATGTGGTACTGGGGCGAAACACGTCATTGCGGTAGTTGCGGTATTCGCCACCAAAGCTGGAACGCAGTTTCAGTCCTTTTACCACTTCGTATTCGCCAAATACATTGGCAAAAATGCGGGTGTTCTTGTTCTTATCACTATTCAGATTAGCCGCTGCTACGGGGTTGCCTACCAGGATGGCATAGGGTTGGGGTCCGTTCGTAACAGTATATGCGCCTGTGCTGTCATAAACCGGTGTAATGGGACTCGATAACAGGGCATCGAGCAAAGTGCCGCCGCCGCTGCCGCCAGTCGTATTTACGTTGGCCTGCAATTGCGATTCGTAAGAGATCTGTGTGCTGAGACCCATTTTCAGCTTGTCACTTATTTTATTATCGAGGTTAAAGCGCAGCGTACCGCGTTTATAGTCAGACCCGATGATGATACCATCCTGGCTGAAATAGTTCATGCTGAGATAATATTTTGCATCGGAAGTACCGCCGTTAAAGCCCAGGTTGAAATTGGAGATGCGGGCTGAGCGGAACAGTTCATCCTGCCAGTCGGTGCCTTTACCCATGGCATCGATCTGGGCATCGGTATAGGGAACCGCATACGCAGGCGTTGTTTTGGGCGCTGCTTCGTTCACATACCGGGCATACTGCTGGGCATCCATCATATCGAGCTTGTTGGCTACGCGTTGTACACCGGTGTACATATCAAAATTAACGGCTTTCCTACCGGCAGCGCCTCTGCGCGTAGTGATCATTACAACACCGTTAGCGCCGCGGCTTCCGTAAATGGCCGTGGCCGAAGCATCTTTCAGTACATCAATAGATGCAATGTCGTTAGGGTTCAACGTGGTGATGTCTGCGCCGGCATATCCATCCACTACATACAGCGGATCGCTGCTTGAGGTAATGGAGTTGGTACCCCGGATGCGCACGGTGAATGAGGAACCCGGTTGGGAATTGGTCTGGGTTACCTGCACGCCAGCTACCCGGCCCTGCAACAGCTGACCGGTACCGAATACGGGTGTTTTTTCAATGCTTGACAAACCTACCGAACCAACGGAGCCGGTCAGGTCTTTTTTGCGGGATGTGCCATAACCAACTACCACCACATCGCTGAGTTCAGTTGAGGCGCTCTGCAGGGTAATGGTAACATTTTCGTTGTTGGTTACATCTACTTCCTGAGAAGCAAAACTAACGGAGGAGATGACCAGTACTACCGTTTTGTTGTCTGGAACGCTTAGAGAAAAGTTTCCCGCTTTGTCGGTTGTGGTACCTATATTGGTACCTTTTAGTGTCACGTTAGCTCCCGGCAATGGCTCATTAGCCGAATTTAAGACCTTGCCGAAAACTCTTTTTTGTTGGGCTGCTGCATCATAGGGTATGATTGACCATAGGATGAACAGGATCATGCAGAATTTTCGAATAGCAATCATTGTATTAGATTATGGTTATATAAACAAACGGGTGAAATTGGTTAAAAAGATGCTAATGCTATAGTTTATTTGCGGAAACGTTTCCGTAACTGCGTTTGCGCTAACAGGTTGGTTTCTAACGGGGGAGCGAAAAACAAACGCTCTATGTTTATTTCGTTTAATTCTATGCTAATACGGCTTACTTTCTGGTGAGTTTTTTTGTTATTAATTGGAGGAAAGGAAGGGGATTAAAGTGTAGTATAGAATAGAATAGTGTACCCGGAAACTGGCGATAATGAGCCGCCTTTTGCTTGTTTTTGATAATTGTCAATTGGTTTTTTGATGGAATATGATACAAATGCACATTGAGAACGGGTGTTCCCGTGTAAACCAGATGCCATATATTTGTATGGTTCCCGTAATAACCAAAACTGCTTCACTGCCCGTGCCGTCGGAATTATTATATAACGAAAAAGGATTGCTGCTTCAGATCATAGCAGGAGATGCCAACGCTTTTACAGAGATCTATGACCTGTATAAAGACAAAATTTTTGCCTTCGCTTTTACCCTCACCAAGTCAAAAGAAATTGCCGAAGAAGCCACACAGGAGGTATTTATTAAACTTTGGGAAAAAAGAGACCAGATCGATGTGACTTATCCGCTTACCCCATACATTAAAAAGATCACTTACAATTATATCATCAGTTTTTTCAGAAAAGTAAAGCTCGACAGAACGCTTCAGCAAAACCTCTACAACAATGTGGAAGCTTTACGAAATACCAATGAAGATGAACTGTTTCAAAAAGAATTGAATAAATTGTATCAACAGGCCATTGAACAGCTCCCGCCGCAAAAACGCACTGCCTATACCCTCAGCCGGCAACAACATTTAAGCTATGAAGAAATTGCCGGGCAAATGGGCATTAGTAAGAACACCGTACGTAACCATATGACGGAGGCCATCCAGTTTATCAGGAACTACATCACTACCCACGCTGACCTTGCCTGCCTTATCCTGGCTATTTGTATCCACCGGCGGATGCTTTGAATTTTTTTTTAAACCAGCTAGTACTCTCTTTTCTCCCGCGCGTATCAGTACAAAGGGCGCAATATTTAATATAATAATAATGGCACTTACTAAGGAACATTTGGAGGAGCTATATAATAAATACGTACAAAACCAGTGTACGCAGGAAGAGTTGGAGGCATTGGTCAATAAACTGGGTTCAGAACAGGAAACGGACAATGAAACAGAAATTACCCGGTTATTTGATAAAACATGGGATGGCTTGGAGGTGTTTCCGGATAAATACAAGCTGCCAGACCTACCGCTGCCAAACGATAATGACTATGAATCACCGGTAATCGAAATGTATGCTAAGAAAAAGACCTGGTTGCGAATAGCTGCAGCCGCTTCCATTGTTTTCATCCTGGGAATAGGAACTTATTTGTGGCTGGTACGTATCTCGAAAACTGACATTGCAAAAACTGAGAACACAAGACCTTCCAGCAAGCAGGATGCAGCGCCCGGCGGCAATAAAGCAGTGCTTACCCTGGCGAATGGCAACACCATCGTATTGGATAATGCTGCCAATGGTACTTTAGCCAACGAAGGCAACGCCAAAGTAATAAAAACAAGCAATGGCCGGTTGGTGTATACTGCTCCCGGCGATGAAGCTTCAACATCAATTACTTACAATACTTTATCTACGCCACGCGGCGGACAATACCAGTTATCATTACCGGATGGTAGTAAGGTTTGGCTGAACTCGGCCTCTTCAATCACCTTTCCCACCGTTTTCACCGGTAACGAACGGAAAGTATCAATAACCGGCGAGGCTTATTTTGAAATAGTTCCGCTGCCACTTCGTACAGGTAAAAAAATGCCGTTTAAAGTAGATAAAGGCAACGTTACAATTGAAGTTTTAGGAACACATTTTAATGTGAATGCTTATGATGATGAGGATGCGATGAGAACGACGTTGCTGGAAGGAAAAGTAAGAACGTCAATGGGGAATGGCCAATGGTCAATATTAAAACCCGGCCAGCAGGCTGTCATTCACCAGTCACAATTGACTATTCACGACGACGTGGACCTTGAATCAATAATGGCCTGGAAAAACGGATTATTTCACTTCGAAAATACTGATATCAAAACCGTCATGCGCCAGCTAAGCCGCTGGTACGATATTGAAGTGGAATATAAAGGAGCTATAAAAAATGAACCTTTGTTTATTGAGATTCCCCGCAATACCAATCTTTCCGATGTGTTGAAAGTAATAGAATCTACCGCAGGACTGAGGCTCAAATTTGAAGGGAAAAAAGTGACTGTACTGTAAACTTTAAAAACGAAACATATGCTTATGCCATTTGAAAGAACTTTACACAGAACTCATCCTCCCGGATAGTTAATATTAATGGTGACCTGACAGGTCAACCTTGCAGCGCTTAACCAAAAGAAAACCGCCCCGATTGGAGCTCGGAGCGGCCATTCAGGTTAAGCCAACAGGTGATGGTAAATCTCTCTTATTGTTTAACCAAAACAAATCAAATTTATGCATTTTACTGCATGCTGCAGCCCCTTTTTGCGTAAAATAGGGGTTGGGCGAAAACAATTGCTTGTAATGAATTTCTTGTCAATTTTTATGCTTGTTGCCTGTTTGAATGTGACGGCCGGCGTGTACTCCCAAAAGGTTACACTGTCAGGCGATAACATTCCATTAAAACAGGTATTTAAAGAAATTAAAAAACAAACCGGTTACACCTTTGCTTATCGCGCGGTGTTGATGCAAAAAGCGGGGAAGGTTACTGTGCATGTAACCAATGCCTCTATTCAGCAGGTATTGGATATCTGTTTCCAGGATCAGCCGCTCACTTATTCCATCTTCAATAAAATTGTGGTGGTCAATGAAAAAGAGCTGCCGGCGCCAAAGCCGGAGCCGGCTCCACCAATAAAAATAACCGGGAAAATTTATACAGAAACGGGCGCGCCGTTAGCGGGGGCTAATATTCAGGAAAAGGGGAAAGGGTATGGCACCAGCACCAAAGAGGATGGTTCGTTTGAAATTACTGTGGAGAGCCCCCAATCTGTTCTCGTAATTACCTATGTAGGCTATGAAGGCAGGGAAATTAAAGTGGGCGATCAAACAGATATTTCGATAAAACTCGCGCAGGCGCCTGTTGCCATGAACGATCTGGTGATCATTGGTTATGGGACACAGAAAAAAAGCGATTTAACCGGTGCCGTATCCAGCATTAAAGCTGCCGATATAACTAAAATAGGTGGTAGTAATGCCGCAGAAGCATTGCAGGCAAAGGCGCCCGGCGT
Organism: uncultured Niastella sp.; assembly: GCA_966212235.1. Classification (GTDB taxonomy): domain Bacteria; phylum Bacteroidota; class Bacteroidia; order Chitinophagales; family Chitinophagaceae; genus Niastella. Next base: position 107,238 of record CBIHPP010000013.1, read on the forward strand.
AGCCATACTTAATCAGGGTGGTCCTGGTGCTGCGCCCTCCGTATTTGTAAGAGGCTTGGGTACCAATGGCGATGCAAGTCCGCTCTTTGTGGTAGATGGTATGATGGTATCAAACATCGCTTACCTCGCGCCCGGCGACATTGCTTCCATGGAGATCTTAAAGGATGCTTCTGCCACCGCAATATACGGTTCACGCGGCGCCAACGGTGTAATTCTGGTAACTACCAAAAAGGGCCGCAGCGGTAAACCTGTGGTTACCTTTAATACCTCGCATGGTTTCCAGTTCCTTACCCGCAAATATGATGTAGCCAATGGCCGCCAGTATGCAGAACTGGTAAACCTCTTCAACACCAATGCCGGCAAGGCGCCTTTGTACAACAACCTCGATTCCATTGGCGAAGGCACCGACTGGACAAAAGAAGTTACCCAAAAAGGGATCGTTAGCGATTATCAATTGGGTGTATCGGGCGGTTCGGAAAACGTACGGTTTAATATCAGCGCTTCTTATCATAAGGAAGATGGGGTCATTAAATTCACGAGTTTCGATCGCATAACACTGCGCGCCAACAACGAATACAAATTAAACAAACGCTTTACAGTAGGTCACAACCTGTCAGTGGCCAGCAGCCGGTACACCGGCACTGCCCAGTGGAATGGTGGACGTGGTTTGAATTCAATGTATCGTATTTCGCCCCTGTTAACGGTACGTAAAGCCGACGGTTCCTTTACGCCCGGCCAGGACCCTGATGTCATCAATCCGTATGCATCTTTTTATTTGAACCAGGATGTAAGATCGAAACCGCTGCAATTCGTAGGTAATGCATACCTGAATTTTGAAATTATAGATGGGCTTACTTTCCGCAGCAGCTATGGTACCGACTTCACCCTGGGCCGTATCGACGCCTACATTCCGGCGTTCAATATTTCAAGTCCTAACCAGATACAGGCCAGTAATTCAATACAAAACGGATACAACACAAACTATACCTGGCTTTGGGAAAACACCCTTAATTATAATAAAGCATTCGGCCACGATCACCAGATCGATCTGCTGGCTGGTTACACCGCGCAGAATTACGATTACAACACGCTCGACGTAACCGGCTCAGGCCTGTTATCTACTGCCGACGATTACAGGTATGTAAACGCGCTGCCCATTACCAGCCTCGCGTGGACAAACAGTGCGAATATGCCTTTCAGTGAATCTATTCTCTCTTATCTTTTCAGGGCTAACTATACTTATAAAAACCGTTATTTTCTGACCGCCTCTTACCGTGCCGATGGCTCTTCAAAATTTGCCGATAGTAAAAGATGGGGTTCGTTTCCTTCTGTTGCGCTCGGCTGGCGGGCATCGGAAGAAGGTTTCCTTAAAAACGTTTCCTGGATCAATAACCTGAAACTGCGTGGAAGCTGGGGCCAGATCGGTAACAACAAGATCCCGAACTATCAAACGTTCAGCACCCTTACACAAGACATGGTGTATTCCGGCGTATTCAATGGCGTATTTTACAACAGTGCTACCATTACTGGTGCTTCCAATCCCGATATTACCTGGGAAGTGGCCGAACAAACTGATCTGGGTGCAGAATTTGCCACCCTCAATAACCGCTTGAAAATAGAATTTGATTACTACAATCGCCAAACCAAAAACCTGTTGCTGCAATTGCCTATTCCCGGCGGCAGTACCGGTATCAGCACACCCGCTTATACCAATGCAGGTACGGTGCGCAACACAGGCTTTGAATTTGTAGCAAGCTGGGACGACAGAATAGGTGACTTCAACTATGGTGTGCGGGTAACCGGTAGCGCCAATAAAAACAGGATCATTGACTTCCGTAATCAAACCGTGTACACCGGTGATTGGATGGTGCCATCTACCCATATCTCAACAGCAGGCAGTCCCATCGGCAATTTTTACGGATATAAAGTAGCCGGTATTGCCCAAACCCAGGCGCAGATTGATGCGTTGAATGAAAATGCGGTTAAACAATCGGGTGTTACCGGTAAACAATTCTGGAGCGGTCTTAAACCCGGTGACCTCGTTTTTCAGGACCTCAATGGCGATGGCTTTATTGATGTAAAAGACAAGACAGATATAGGTTCCCCCCATGCGAAGTTTATTGGTGGGCTATCATTAAATGCTTCCTGGAAAGGATTCGATGCTGCCATTGACCTGATGGTAAGTTATGGCGCTAAAATTTACAATGCTACCCGCAATCAGTTCCTGAGTTCCGGGCTTTCGAATATGCCCATTGAATGGCTCAATTCGTGGACGCCAACGAATACCAATACCAGCATACCCCGGTATGCCGTGAATACGTCCACCTCGCAGCAAAGTGACTTTAATATTGCCAATGCCACTTATTTTAAAGCGCGTTATGTTGAGTTTGGATATACTTTCAACAAAAGTGTAGCCGGCAAAATTGCCGCCAGTAAACTGCGGTTGTACATTAATGCTACCAATCCTTTCTATATAACAAAGTATAAAGGATTTTCACCTGAAGTATCCAACTCGTATGGTGTGAGTACCATGGGCGACGACTTCCGTACGTATCCTGTATCAGGAACAGTAAAAGCAGGGCTGAATGTAACCTTCTAACTAATTCAAATTTGAGCGAAATGAAACGATTAGCTAACATCTATATATCACTGGCCATTCTGGGAACGGTATCGTGCAGCAAAAGTTTTCTGGATAAGGCTCCCCAGGGGGTGCTTTCAACGGCCACCATTACTTCAGATACCACTACACTGGGCATGGCCGTGAACAGGCTGTATGGTTCATTGGCCTGGCGCGAATATACATTAGGCCGCCAGCAATGGAGTACGCATGAATTGTGCGCCGACGATTATATTCCCGGTTCTGATGCCGGTATGAATTTCTTTCAGAATTATAGCTACCAGGCAGACAATGGTTATGTACAACAATACTGGGACAGAACTTACCAGAACATTCACTACGCTAATGTGGTGATCGATAACGTGGCTGCGGTGTCGAAATCAGCACCAGTTTCGGCAACCTTATATGAAGCGCAGGGGAAATTTTTTCGCGCCTACTACCACTTCGATTTAACGAATGTGTTTGGCGATGCACCGCTGCGCGACCACGATCCTTCCACAACTGAATACAATATTTCAAAAAGCTCGCATGCCGACATTATAAAGCTGGTTGTTGCCGATCTGAAATTCGCCAGCGCTTACCTGCCTACCCGGCAGCAATGGGGCACCACTAACCTGGGCCGCATTACCAAAGGCACTGCACAGGGATTGCTGGCAAAAGTGTATTTGTACGAGCAAGACTATGCGAACGCCAAGTTATATGCCGATTCCGTAATTAACGGTGGCGAATACAGTCTGTTCCCCAATTATCGCAATTTGTTTAGCCCTGATCAGTTGTACTGCTCCGAAAACATGATGCCGGGTGGGTATATCTTCAACAGCGCTATCTGGTCGGGCCGTTGGTATAATCCCTATCTCCAATACCAGGGACTGCCTGCCTTTGCCAATGGCGTCATTTATCCATCGGCCAGCCTGGTAAACAGCTACGAAAGCGGAGACCCGCGTTTAGCAGCAACTATATTTACAAAAACCGATACCATTCTTGGTTACAACAATAACAAACCAATTGCTTTTCCGGGCAATACAAATTATGCGAACAAAAAAGTGATATGGCCTTTTTCGTACTGGAATCAATCGAACTTCTCGTTCCAGAATGTGAATCCGATGTTCCTGCGTTATGCCGATATTTTGTTGATCGATGCGGAGGCCAGCAACGAACAGGGTAATACTGCAGATGCATTAAAATACCTGGAGCAGATCCGTTATCGCGCCCGGGGTAATATGACCTATGCCGCTACTGTAACAGCTGGCATGAATGGCGGTGCGGGTATTCTTCCTCAAATAACCAGCAGCAACAAAACACAGTTACGTGTAGCCATCTGGCAGGAACGGCGTATTGAACTGGCGCTGGAATTCAATCGTTGGTTCGACCTGGTTCGATATAACAAAGTAGCTGCCTCCGATGGTAGCAACGGTACAGGGTATACTGAAAATCTGTTGAAGAATGTGTATGGCCGAACTGGTTTTAGCTATGCCAAATTCAGCCGTTTTCCCATACCTGCTACCTACATCACTTCTTCGAATGGCGTGCTGATTCAAAATAGTAGCTGGTAAAACGCAACTATAATAGAATAAGCCTGGCAATAATGAATATGTAGGACGGAGGACGTCAACATGTGCGGAGCAATAGGTCATCACGGTTAATGCTGTGGTGGCCTTTTTTTCTTTAGCACCGTTTAGCACGGAAGTATACACGTGCTAACAAGTGTTATAGAATTTTATTGTAATTTCATCGCTTCTCATCACATGGTGAATGCAGGCTACTGATTATTCGCAACATACTGACCAATTACTGCTACAACAGCTTACGCTCAACGACCAGGCTGCATTTACTGCCATCTACCAGCGTTACTGGAAATCACTGTTTCGGGAAGCCATGAATGTGCTGCGCTCTCAAAAAGAAGCAGAAGATTGCGTGCAGGAAGTGTTTGTGTCCATATGGAACCGCCGGCAAACCCTGTCAATAACCTCCTCCCTGAATGCTTATTTGCGAACCGCTGTGCGCTATCAATGTATCGATCGCATAGAACGGGATATGATCCGGGGCGGTTACCTGGAAGATTTTACCAGTTACCAGACTGCCCACCAAACGATGCCTTCTGTTGAAGAAGAGCTCTATGCCCGTGAACTGGCTGCGAATATTGACCAGATGATGGATAAAATGCCTGGTAAAATGCGGGAAGTATTCCGGTTAAGCCGGCAGGAGCATCTTACTCACCGGGAAATTGCCGACCGGCTGCATATTTCTGAAGAAACGGTGAAAAAGCAGATCTACCTGGCGTTGAAGATCCTCAAAACACATCTGGGCGACACCTCCCTGGCCATGCTCATTGCAGCAACCTTCATCTACAGATAAGTATTGGGTTCTCCCTAACTACATGGTTTATTTATGTAATGTGCCTTTTCAGGGCGGTTTTTTGCATTCTTCTTTCTTTTTTTTAAAAAATCTTCCTTTTCTCTACCACCTCCTTTCTTTTGTTCCGACTTATAATAGAACCTGCCTGATCAAAATATCACCTTAACCTGAAAATGAATGAATGCCAATGGATGCTAACCAATTTAGCGACCTGTTGAAACGCTATCGCCTGGGTACCTGTACTGAAGAAGAAAAAGTATGGGTAGAAGGATGGTATAGCGAACGGCGCAGTAAAATATACAATCCGTTAACGGAAGAAGACGAAGCGCTTGCCGGTGAAAGAATATACAGCAACGTAATGAATAGGCTTGCTGTGGAAACCGGTGATAAAGTAATACCGCTTTGGCGAAAAAATAAAATGTGGTGGGTAGCAGCAGGTACTATGCTGTTAATGGCCACTGCAGCTTACTTTTTATTCAATAAAAAAGAGTCCGTATCTGAAACGGTTAGAACCCCTACACCCGAAACAAAACCTGTGATGCCCGGTGGGAACAAAGCGTTACTTACGTTGGCCGATGGTTCGGTGATCGTACTTGACAGTGCTGCCAATGGAGCCCTTTCGCAACAGGGTAAAACCATCGTGCTTAAAAAGCAGGATGGTGAGCTGGTGTATAAAACCGGTAGCAATGGCAATCAGGAGGTCATTGCCTGGAATACCATCAGCACCCCGCGCGGCGGTCAATACCAGGTCGTATTGCCAGATGGAACTAAAGTATGGCTAAATGCCGTCTCCTCCCTGCGCTTTCCCGCCGGCTTCACAGGTAATGAAAGGGTAGTGGAACTAACCGGGGAAGCCTATTTTGAAGTGGCACCCCTAACCCCTAAAGGGGAACAAAAGAAAATCCCTTTTATTGTTAAGATCGGCACCCCTTCAGGGGCTGGAGGTGAAGTAGAGGTGTTAGGTACACACTTCAATGTTAAGGCATATCATGATGAAGAAGCTGTGAAAACAACTTTATTGGAAGGTAAGGTGAAGGTTTCTGCATTCGGCCAGTATGCCAATCAATCAGCAAGCCCGAACGGGAAGAACTACAAACCACAAACCATAACCTATAAACTTCTTGCTCCCGGTCAACAGGCACAAATAGCAAAAAACGGGCAAATGATAGTGGACGAAGATGCTGATGTAGATGAAGCCGTTGCCTGGAAGAATGGCCGCTTTCAATTTACGAATGCCGATGTGGAAACCGTCATGCGCGAAATTTCAAGATGGTATGATGTGACCATTGAGTATGCAGGCAAAATACCCGCGGAGAAATTTGAAGGGGAAATACCACGTAACAGCAATATCACGGAAGTGTTTAAAATATTAGAACTGAGCAACGTGCACTGCAAAATAGCAGGTAGAAAAATAACGGTACTGCCATGAGAAAGTAAGGTACAGGAAACAAGACCCAGGGCACAAGCCTTTCAAATCTTGAACCTTGAGCCTTGAACATTAAACTGCTTAACCCGATTGTTCATGTAAAAACGCATCAACCAAAATGAAAACCTAAACTACTGTTCACTGACTGCCGTAAAAAAAGAAGCCGGAAGCGTTGGCGCGCAACCGGCTGATTAGGGCAAACTCTGTAAAAGCGTTGAAACTGTTATTTGTTTACCCAACTTTAAAAGTATGATTTTTACCATTCTTTGCCAAGCTGTGTACATATCACAGCGGGCAAAGGCCAAAACTATTCTGGTTATGAAGTTAACCGCTGTTCTCATATTGGCGGGCTTCTTACAGGTATCTGCAGCAGGGTTTTCTCAAACGGTTACTATTACAAAAGAGAACATCCCCTTGCAGAAGCTTTTCCGGGAAATTAAAAAGCAAACAGGCTATGTGTTTTTTTATAACATGCGCCTGTTGCAGAAAACACACCCGGTAAACATCGATGTGAAAAATAAAAACCTGCAAGAAGTGCTCGATCAGGTTTTTACCGCACAGCCTGTAACGTACAGCATCGTCAACAAAACTGTTGTGGTAAATGAACGGCTGGCAATGCCTGCGCCTGTGGTAGCACTAAGGGACACGGTCCCTGTGATCGAGGTCAGCGGCAAGGTGGTTGATGAAATGTCCGGCACGCCGGTGGTGGGAGCCAACGTGCTGATAAAGGGAAGTGAGACGGGAGTCGTTACCGACGTCAATGGCGTTTTCACCATCAGGGCAAAAGCACGTGCCGTACTGGTGATCAGTTATGTAGGATTTGAGAACCAGCAGGTAACTTTCAAAGAAGGTGTTCCATTATCGGTTCGGTTAAAAGCCAATAAAGATCCCCTGGCCGATGTGGTGATCACCGGATACCAGCAGATCAAAAAAGAAAGTTTTACCGGGAATGCAGTTACAGTAACCGGGGAGGAGTTGAAGCGGATCAATCCCATCAATATCTTGCAAAGCATACAGGCGTATGATCCTTCCTTTCAGGTACAGCAGAATAACTTATTTGGTTCAAACCCCAACTCACTCCCCAATGTAAATATTCGCGGTTCGGCTTCTTTGCCATCAGGAACGGAAGGGGTATTGACCCGCAACAACCTGGCTGGTAATGTAAACCTGCCCACTTTTATTCTAGATGGTTATGAAGTAGGTGTTGAAAAAGTGTATGATATGGATGTGAACCGTATTCAATCCATCACCATCCTGAAAGATGCGGCAGCAACAGCCGTGTATGGTTCCCGTGCCGCCAATGGCGTATTGGTGATTACCACCAAAGCGCCGGCAGAAGGAAAGCTGCAGGTATCATATAATACCGATCTGACAGTTACGGCTCCTGACCTCACTGGCTATAGTGTATTGAATGCAACTGATAAACTGGAATATGAAAGATTGGCCGGGTTATATGATTTTGGGTTTGGTGGTATAACCAAAGATGATCTGGAAGAGATCTATTATAAAAAGTACTCCAATGTGATAGCCGGGGTAAATACATATTGGTTGTCGCAGCCGGTAAAAACGGCATTTGCCCAAAAGCATTCGATTTATATTGAAGGCGGAAGTGGCGCCATTCGTTACGGCATCGATCTGCGTTATCAAACCCAGCCGGGTGTAATGAAGGGCTCGGGCCGCGACCGTTATAGCGTTGGAAGCGTGCTCACATATATGCCTAATAGAAGATTCACATTTAAGAACAGCCTTACCATTACCGGGGTAGATGGCACCGAGTCGCCTTATGGCAATTTCTCCAATTATGTAAGGATGAATCCTTACTACCCTAAAACCGACTCGGGAGGTCATATCATACAGGGGGTGGATTCATGGCTGGTAGATACCAAACAGCAGGGTAATCAATATGTGATCAAGTCTGTATTGAACCCATTGTATAATTCAACCCTGAGCAATTTTAATAAGAACAGGTATTTTGAGATGATCGATGCGTTTTCCGCCGACTGGAGTATTTCCAGCGCCTTGCGGTTGCGCACAATGGTGAGTCTTACCAAGCGTAAATACAATACCGACATCTTTACCTCGCCGCACGCCAATGAGTTCTATTTTTATGATGCCACCCGGATAAAAGAGCGCGGTAGTTATTTTTTCAGCAATACCGATGAAACAACCATTGATGGCAATGCTACATTTAACTATAATAAACAACTGGGCGATCATTTCATAAACCTGGCGACCGGGGCAAATATTCGAAACTATATCAGCGATTTCAAATCGATGACCGCTATCGGGTTCTCAAACGACCGGTTCACCAATATTGCTTTTGCCAACAGCTATGCGCTGAATAGTTCGCCCCAGGCTAATTACCAGCTCGAAAGGTTGTTTGGTTCTTTCGCTTCGCTGAACTATTCATACAGAAATAAATATATGGCCGATCTGAGTGCCCGGTTAGATGGCTCTTCCAAATTCGGAAGTGAAAATAAAACAGCGCCTTTCTGGGCATTGGGTGTGGGCTGGAATGCACACAGGGAGGATTTTTTATTGAACAGTGCCATCAGTATGTTGAAGCTGAGAGCAAGTGTGGGCCAAACTGGTTCAGTATCATTTCCTGCATATCAGGCAAAAACAACCTATGATTACTATACCGGCAACTGGTATTCAACCGGGATCGGGGCATCGGTGAACAATTATGGTAATGAATCACTGAAATGGCAAAAGACGGATAACTATGAAGTAGGCGTGGACCTCGGATTGCTGAACGACAAAATTTTTGTTGGTGCAAGGTATTACGAAAAGATCACGCATGGATTGCTGGCCGATATCATTTTGCCCCCTTCCACCGGTTTTATTTCCTATAAGGAAAACCTCGGCGATATGAAAAATACCGGCGCTGAGCTGAATGTAAAAGCTACGGTGTATAAAAATCGTGACTGGACGGTGAACCTCACCGCCAACATGGCCCGCAATAAAAACATCGTGCTGAAAATTTCCAATGCACTGAAAGCGTACAACGACAAAGCCGACCAGGAACAAACAAAAGATGAATATAAAGCCACACCGCTGTTGCGCTTCAACGAAGGCCAATCGTTGAACGCTATTTATGCAGTACGCTCGATGGGTATCGATCCTGAGACCGGAAAGGAAATATTTATAAACAGGAGCGGGCAATATACCTACGACTGGAATGTAAGAGATATCGTACCGGTTGGTGACAACACGCCTACAGCCTATGGTTATTTTGGCGGCAATATCGGCTATAAACGTTTTTTACTGAATGTGATCTTCTATAGCCGGTTCGGTGGTAAAGAATACAATCAAACCGTGGTTGATCGCATTGAGAACGCCGATCCCCGTGATAATGTAGACAGCAGGGCGTTGTCGCAAAGATGGAAAAAACCGGGTGATAAAGCGCTGTATAAAAACATCGCTGAAATAGGCCAGTCAATGGCCAGCGAACGGTTTGTGCAAAAAGACAATGTGCTGGAGCTGCAATCGCTGTACCTGTCGTACGATTTTGCAAAAGCGATTTACAGCAAACTGGCCATGAGGAACCTGCGGGTTGCTTTTACCATGAATGATGTTGGCCGTTGGGCAACCATGCAAACAGAGCGGGGGATCGATTATCCGTTTGCCAGAAGTTTTACATTTTCCATTCAAACAAGCTTTTAAATCTGAGGTATGAAAAATATTATCTGGATCGCGGTTATATTACTCGGATTGTCATCGTGCAAAAAATGGCTCGATGTAACTCCGGTATCGCAGGTGCCGGAAGAGGACCTGTTTAAAACCCAGGAAGGTTTTGAAGAAGCTATTAACGGTGTGTATACAAGCTGTACCAATATGAACCTGTATGGGTATCAGCTGAGCTGTGGATTTCCTGAAGTGCTGGCGCAGAATTATAGCTGGCCGAGTGATGATCTGCTGAACTTTAAGCAAACGAGCCAATACAATTATAAGGACCGATATTATATTGCCCGAAAGGATACTGCATGGACCGGTTTATACCATGCCATTGTAAACTGCAATCTTATTCTTAAAAACCTGGAAACGAATAAGGATGTATTACCTGCCGACCGGCAGGCGCTGATAAAAGCAGAAGCCCTGGCGTTGAGAGGTTTTTTACATTTTGACCTGTTACGCCTGTTTGCACCTTCTTTCAAAAACGGCGCCGGCGTAAAAGCAATTCCTTATGTCACTGAATTCTCGAACAAGGTCACTCCATTATCTACTGTAACGGAAGTGCTGACAAAGATCGCGACCGACCTGGAGGAGGCCAAACAACTGATAAGGCCCGTTGATCCTATTCTTACAGCGGAGTATATTCCCAGCTATCCCGATGATGTAGCCATCCCTAACGAGCCTGATAAGATCCCGGAAGAGGAAAGATCAGGCAGCCTTTTTCTGCAGAACCGGCGCCACCGCCTGAATTATTATGCCATTTGCGGTGAGCTGGCAAGAGTGTATCTGTACCAGGAAAAAAATAACGAGGCGTTGACCAATGCCCGGGAAGTGATCGATTCAAAGAAATTTCCATGGACATCGTTTAAGTATTTCTTTGAACCGGACGTAAAGTATAGAGACCGGATCATGTATAAAGAGCTGCTGTTTAGCTGGTATGTGCCAAATATGAAGGATACGCTGGCCCGCCGTTTCAATGGTGGCATTACGGGTCTTATTATTGAGCAGAATGCGGGAAATGTATTATATGAGACAGGTAGTTCAGGTGGTGATGACTGGCGATTCAAGAACTGGTTTATCCCCGGTGCCGGTTCAGGAACTACCCAGTGGTATGAACTGCAGAAATACAAACGCGATTTCGAGCGTAACCTGCATTATCTGGTGCTGCCTGCCATCAGACTTAGTGAAATGTATTATATCGCTGCGGAATGTGCATACGCTACCGATCCGGCTGGGGCTATCGGTTATTTAAATACGGTGCGGCATAACCGTGGTTATATTGTCGATGTCTCAGCACCCGATAAAGAAACTTTGATACAGGAATTGCTGAAGGAAGCCCGGAAAGAATTTTATGCAGAAGGCCAGATCTTTTATATGTACAAAAGATTGAACAGGAACATTCCCGCCCAGTTGGGCGGAAGTACGCCTGCGACTGACAAGATCTTTGTAATGCCGCTGCCTGACAACGAAATTGAATTTGGTAACCGTTAAACAACAGCATCCTTTATGAAGAAAATTGCAATTATTTTGTTGGCGGGTGTTGCGTTGATGACAGCCTGCAAAAAACAGCAGATAGACCCCTTTCACGGACCTGAAAATATATATTTTGCTATTGGTCTTCGTGGCTATAACGACAGTGTGTTATACAGTTTTGCCAATTATCCCGGAAAGTCGAAAGATACCATATGGGTTCCTGTTAGAGTGGCAGGAAACCGTACCGATGGCAAGGATAGAAATTTTTCAGTGAAAATAGTCGATTCGGCTTCTACAGCCAGGCCCAATATTCATTTTGAACCGCTAAAGGACCAGTATTTGTTCGCTGCCGGTTCGGGTATTCAGGACCTGCCAGTGGTGGTGTATAATACCGATACAAACCTGCTTAAGCGTACTGTTACGCTGACGCTCGAAATAGTGGCCAGCGATGATTTTAAGGCTGATCTGAGTAAACTTATTACTACCCGTATAGTGTTTTCGGCCAAACTCGAAAAACCCAAATGGTGGGATATGTGGCTGGGTGGTTATTATTCAGTTGTAAAGCACCAGCTATTCCGGCTGTCGGCCACCACCGACGATCTTACTACGGCCGGCATAGATGCTCCAAAGAACCTGTATTACGTTGATAAACTGAAAGCCCTGCTGACCAGCCCTGCTACCTGGGTGTTTAATAATCCCGGTAAAGGGTATGTGTTCACGGCAAGGTCCGATGGCGATTTTGATTTTTATGATGCAGCTACTCCCGACAAGAAGTTCCTGTATAAGAAAGATGCGGCCACCGGTAAATTTTATTTTATGGATGAGAATGGTATTAAAGTGCTTTAGGTTAAACTGCTTAAAAAGAAATTGAATGAAGCGATTAATATTGGTTATGCTTACAGCCTTCGGGCTGATTCAACTTGCCTGTTATAAGGATAAAGGCAATTACGATTATAAAGAGATTGCAGTTCCGGAGCTAACAGGTTTAGATACATTGTATAATGTTTTTTTAGGTGATACTATTGTTATAAAACCCAAAGTAACTACCGCCGATGCCAATGCAACATTTACCTACACCTGGCGGGTTAGTTTCCCTAAACGGTTTACGGATACTACTTTTACGGCCTATCCGTTTAACTTCATATTCTCATTGGAGCCCGACTATTATGATGTGCGGTTGACGGTTACCGATAACTCGAACGGAATGAAATACTTCCGTTATTTCAGGATCAGGGGCCAAACCCAGTTTTCTACGGGGTCACTGGTGCTTAGCCAGGAAGGCAATACTTCACAATTAAGTTTTGTAAAACCCGATAGTACGGTACTGCCCCGCATTTATAAGGCATTGCATGGGATAGATCTGCCCGGGAAACCACTTCAGGTGATCGATATGATACACAAGTACATTTCTCCAACGCCAGCCCTGGGTTACTGGATCACCGGCAGCGGCGTAAACGATGGTGGCGTGCGGTTGAATAACAGCACCCTGCTTCAGTATAGTACGTTGCGTAAAAATTTCTTCGATATGCCGGCCGCGGCAAAGCCCGGTTATCTTGAAAATTCGACCAGTGGCGTTTTGCAGGGCGTTATCAACGGTAAATTATACGTAGGCGCCTCACAAACCTTTTATGGCAGTGATGTGTACGGAATGTTTGGGGTAGCGGTAGCCGGAGATTATGAATTGTTTTACAGGGCTGCTTTTAACAGTGTAATGCCTTACTTTTTAGGGTACGATATCAACCGAAAACAGGTGGTGGCCTTTACCAACTTTGGTATTCCCGCCTATTCGGGTACCGGTTACCAGGTAGATGATATTACAGCATTCGATCCAAAGAACATTGGGCTCGATCTCGTACATTTTCAACAGATCAACGATGGCAACTGTTTTGCCTTTGGCAAAGCGGCCGATGGTACATTATATGAATTGAAATTCGGCGCCGCCTTTGTAGGTGTTGTAAAATTATCGCCTCTTTACAAGCGTGCGTTTGCACAACCATCATTGATAACGCCCACTACCAAATGGGCAGGTACACAGGCTGAGGTGTTTTACTTTACGTCTGGCGATAAAGTGTATCGTTACAACCCAACGAACCAGGACCTGAGACCGCTTACCACCGACTTTGGTGGCAAAGCCGTTACCATGGTTAAGCTGGCCGACAATGAAAATACTTTGATCGCTGGTGTTGAGGGCGCTGTTTATTACCTCGACATTAGTACAGGCAAATTCGGCGATGTGATCAGAAAGTATACAGGTATTCCCGGGGCGCCTGTTGATGTGATAAAAACAAAATAATCATTTATTATTAATAAACGTTAGATGAACACAACCTCCATGAGACCATTCTTACTAAAGGCAGCTATATGCCTGTTGATAACAAATAACGCCTTATCGCAAAAGAAAGCACCGCAGTTTATCATTACGGCAAAAGTCGCACACTTTACAGATAGCCTTTTGTTCCTGAACTATGGCACCCTTGGTGCATCGTCGCTCGATTCGGCAGTGGTTAAAAATGGCGTCTTTACATTTAAGGGGCATGTAAACGAACCTGCTGTCGGCATGATCTTTACAAAAAACTTCAAAGTGAAGATCGACCTGTATATTGACAATGGAGACATCACTGTAGCAGGCGATGCTGATACCCAGTTTAATTACAGTGTGACCGGCACCGGCGCCACAAAAGAATTTGAACAATTAAACCAGCAGTTTCTGGATAACCGGAGAAGGACCATTGACCTGTTTCAGAAAGCATATGATCTAAAAAAATCAGGTGACAGCGTTACGGCTAATCAATTACAGGCGCAGGCCGACAGCCAGTATCATTGGGAATATAAAGCAAGACACGAATACATCGCGGCACATCCAAAGAGCTATATCTCCGCGTTCGAATTACTTGGCTATACTTCTACCATTACGCTGCGTAATGCCATAAAACTGTATGATGGGCTCGATGCTTCTATCAAAAAATCGAATGTAGGGAAGGAGATCGTTTCCCGCATCGAACTGTTAAGTAAAGTAGAAGAAGGGAAACCAGCACAGAACTTTACGCAAAGCACACCCGATGGCAAATCAGTTCAGTTATCCAACTATAAAGGCCGCTATGTATTGGTAGAATTCTGGGCCAGTTGGTGTGGTCCCTGCCGGGCCGAAAACCCCAACCTGCTATCGCAATACAAATTGTATAACAGCAAGGGTTTTGATATACTCAGTGTATCGCTCGATAATAATAAAGACTACTGGCTGAAAGCTGTTGAGAAAGACGCATTACCCTGGACACAGGTTTCTGATCTGAAAGGATGGAACAATGAAGTGGCTGTTTTATATGGCATCAGGGCTGTACCTGCCAGTTTTCTGATCGATCCGGCGGGTAAGATCGTTGCAACCGGATTACGCGGCGAGACCCTTAATAAAAGGCTGGAGACGCTTTTTAACAAGTAAGTGCGGCATTCAATAAAACAGACCAACATGAAAAACCAATTATAATCGAGAACTGTCAATCTGCTCACGAGGGTGTCCCGGAATTTCGGGACACCCTCGTTTTTCTTGTGCCTTGTGCCTTGTTTCTTGTGCCTTGTATCTTTTATGCTTCTTCTTTAAACGACTGATTTAATAACAGCCAGTAAAAGCCAAGGTTTTTAATGGCTTCGGCAAAGCTTTCAAAATTCACGGGTTTAACAATATAACTGTTAGCTCCGAGCGCATAGCATTTTTGTATATCGGGGTCTTCTTTGGAAGATGTCAATATGACCACGGGTATGGTTTGTGTGCGTGGGTCGCTTTTGATTTTTTGCAATACCTCTATGCCGCTTACTTTTGGCATTTGTATATCCAGCAGAATTATTTTTGGTTGGTTAATGGTGCTTCCGGTATCGGAATAACGCCCGGTTGCAAAAATGAACTCCAGCGCTTCTTCACCGTCTTTTACGTGAAACAAATTATTGGCCATATTGTTTTTCTTCAGTTGCCGGATCGCCAGTTCGGCATCATTGATATTGTCTTCAACCAGTAACAGGTCTACTTTGTGTTGCGTCATAGCTTTAATTTTTAGGGGTAATATAAATAGCTTTTTAAGGGTCATGTTGGTAAACTAAAATAAAAACAGGCGCCTTTGTCTTCCTCGCCTTCAGCCCACACGCTGCCGCCTTGTTTTGAAACGATCTTTTCTACCAGCGCAAGGCCGATGCCGGTACCTTCAAATTCTGTTGAACTGTGCAGCCGTTGAAATACTTTGAATAACTTTTCTGCATATTGTTGATTAAAGCCTGCGCCGTTATCCCTGACGAAAAATACCGTGTGACCGTTTTTGGGAAATGTTCCTATTTCAACCTGTGATATCTCCCGCTTCGATGAATATTTTATTGCATTGGAGATCAGGTTGACCCATACCTGCCTGATCATATTGGCATTGGCTGGCACTACGGGTAATGATTCTATTTTCCAATGTATCCTGTTAAAATCATATTGGGCGGCCAGCGAATCCCTGACCTCTGTAACCACCACCGACATATCTACCCGGGCTTTTGCCATGTCCTGCCGGCTCATCCGGGAGAAGGCAAGCAGGTCATCGATCAAATGACCCATTTTTGCAGTATTGTTCTTTATGACCGCCGTAATGCGCCTGGCTTCATCATCGAGTTTATCGGCATAATCTTCTTCCAACATGGCGGAATACCCGATGATTGCCCGCAATGGAGCTCTCAGGTCATGTGATACCGAATAGGAAAAACCCTCCAGTTCCTTGTTAACTGATTCCAGTTGTTTTGTACGATCTTTTATTTTCTGTTCAAGGTTCTCATTAAACTCTCTCAGGGTGCGATCGCGTTGTTGTATCTGTTCAAGCATTTCATTAAAAGCATCGGTAAGGGAGCCTAATTCATCGTTGCCCATTTTTACTGCACGTATGGAGAAATCATGGTTGTCGGAAATGATGGCTGCCGTTTGGGCCAAAGCTATTATGGGCTCGCTTATATATTTTTTTAGAATGTTCACCAGTATATACGTAAGCAGGAAAGAGGCGAGGAGCACAAAACAAACAACAACGGTGTACAGTCGCAACCGCTCATACATGGCGCCCAGGTCACTTTTCAGGTACAGGATGCCCAGTTGTTTGCCCTCCAGCATAATCGGTTCTGAACCTTCGAGGAACGAATTCCCGAAATCGTATTGCCCCGGTTGCGGATTGGCCGGGAAATTAAGGTAAGTGCTGTCCTTGGAATATTTACTGAATATGTTTCCTTTTGTATTGTAAATGCAGGCCGAAACAATATGCGGTTCCATGTTCAACGTATGCAGTATTTCGGCGGCATCTTCGGTATTCTCAAAGGCGAGGGCTGCTGTGCTGTTGGCTGCCGTTATGAGGGCGATCGTTGTGAGTTTTTCTATGGTTCCCTTCCGGAAAATATAATATTCGTACACAAAAAATGCGATGCAGGCAACGAGTAAAACGATCCCATTGATCAGTAAAATTATGCGTAGTAATTTTTTTCGTATCGGGACGTTTCGAAACATTGTCATTAATTATTTTACTGGATTTTTAATGATTTCAGCCAGCCGCAGCAGCTTGGAACTAAGTACCATTTTACTTTCCTTGCATGCGTCCATATTAATTTGCAGTTTTATTTTATTGTTGTTCGTAACAAACCGGATCATTCCATCCTGTTTCAAAAAATCAGGATCGTCGCTGACCGTCAGAATGTTTTTTCCTTTTACTGTTTCCAGTACCTGTTCCTGCTTTTTTGTTTCGTTGACATTGACAAATAAAATTTGACACGATTTGATCTCCTCTTCATCTTTATAATATTGAACGGTCAAAGGATGCCCGTTTATCTTTTCACCTGAAACGGTTTGTGCCAGGTAAGCGCCGAAAGGATTATCGCCTATAACGCCAATCACTAAAGGTGAATGTGCGTTTTCGAAGGCATTGGCGGGCCAGTCAACAAACTGTGTAAAATTAAAGAGGAACACTGCTTTTAACTGGTATTCGCGTGAGGGCGCCTGGGCCAGTACATGCTGACTGGCCTGAAGCAGGACAAGCATGAGCAGGCACCCGTTCAACAAGGATCCCCTCCATAGGTATGATATAGCTTTTATAAACGGCATATAACCTTCCCGAATAGTCCGCGTTCGATCTCCCGGGGAGGTTTCGAGGAGGAGGGCTTAAATTCCAGGTGTTGTTGATTCAATAAGTTCTGTGCAATCAGGTTAATTTCAAATACACTCGTTATCTTCCAGCCAATACGTACATCCAAACCTGTGTATGCTTTTACTGCGGGTTTTGGTAATTTTCCAATAT
Organism: uncultured Niastella sp.; assembly: GCA_966212235.1. Taxonomy (GTDB): domain Bacteria; phylum Bacteroidota; class Bacteroidia; order Chitinophagales; family Chitinophagaceae; genus Niastella. The sequence goes on from CBIHPP010000013.1 coordinate 125,074, forward strand.
AACGGAAAACCGTTCCCCATTCAATTTTTCTGACAATATTTACCACAGATTGAATAAGGAACTGGTGTTCGGGATCATTGCTCTCTGCAGATCCTTTATTCAAATCCATGCTGGTTGATTTTACCGACAGGTCTTTTTTCATAAAAGTATATCCGCCCCGGAGCAGCCACTGGTTAAATACCTGCCATGTCGCCGATAATTCACTGCCGTAGGAAATTCCTTTGACGCCATTGCCAATTGTAAAAGGAATGCCAAAAGGGGGCGGACCGGGTTCTGCGCTGCGGATGTCATCATACCTGTTATAGAATGTGGCCAGCGAAAGCGACAGGTTTTCGATCGGTTGCGAACGCCAGCCGAGTTCGTAGGCGATCAATTTTTCAGAATCAAAGTTGCCACTTGTTATTACTGGTAAATTGGGCAATAGGTATAAGGAAAAGTCCCGGTCAAGTCTTGAAGGCGTTCTTACCGAACGGGAAACAGCGCCCCAAACAGTTTGCGATTTTGAAGGCAGCCACGTAACACGGATATTAGGTTGATATTCAAACCCCGTATAGTTATTGCTTCCTGCTTTTGTGCCAACGGTTAGCCGCAGGCGGTCGGTAATTAACGTTATTTCATCCTGCACAAAAGCATTATAGTTATATAGTTTTTTGTGAGCGGGATTAAAGGCAAATAATTCCAGGTTCGTGACCAGGTGGTCCATTAACCGGAAGTTCAATCCATAGGTGAGTTGGTGCCGCGCACCCATTTGATTTCTGTGTTGCCAATCAATATCATAGGTTTTAAGGTCTTCCGTAAAACCATTTCCGAAATCACGTAGTGTATGATCATAATAAACCTGCAATTGAAAATCGGCATTACCGGATATACTGTGGTCCCACCTGGCGATAATGTTATCTCCCTTCGCTATAACGGATGTATCCCCGGCATCAGGATTTGGATCAGCCTTATAAATACCTTGTAATAAGCTTAACTTGTCTTTGGCAGAAGCATCCCAATCTAACCTAACCCCGCCTTGCCAGTTTGACCATTCGTCGTCAACTTTCAATTTGTTTGTATCAACGCTATTTCCCAGCTTGAAACCCATTCCATATATGCGGTAGGAAAGCTTATTATTAATAGATCCGCCGTACCGGATACTTCCCATCCCTGGTACGTTGCTGCCAGCAAGCCCTTCAACAAACAATCCTTTTGAATCTTTTGAATTTTTGGTTATGATGTTGATAACACCATTTACAGCGTTAACACCCCACAGTGTTCCGCCCGGTCCGCTGATCACTTCTATGCGTTCTATATCATCGAGCACCAGGTTTTGAACATCCCAAAAAACGCCGGCATATAACGGTGTGTATACTGTTCGACCATCAATAAGCACCAATAACTTATTAGCCAGTACATTATTAAATCCGCGGGCGCTTATTGCCCATTGACTGGAGTTAACCTGGGCTGCCTGCAGATTCGAGGCCAGGCGGAGCGCCTCCGGTAATGTTTTTGCGCCGGAATTGCGAATGTCTAGCTGCGTTATTACCTGGATGGCAGAAGCGACTTCAGTCAGCTTCTCCGGATGTTTGGAAACTGAAATTACTTCAACATCCAACAGTTCTTTAAGACTTAACTTTTTTAATGCATTAGGAGTGAGCAGACTGTCGGATACCTGGGCAAAAGCGTGGTTAAACAGCAATAGCCCGGCAATCGATAAAGTTGAAAGGTATGAAGTCACGGGATGACAGGGTTTATTGAGGTTAAGCCAAGGGTTTCAAAATACGAAAAGGCTATTGACGATGCTTCATTAATACGTTCTTCGCTATAGTCATGTCGCGATTAACTGAAGTGAGTCGTTTGCCGTTAACTGTTATTGAAATTAAGTGTTAGTATCCCCGTTTGATCTGTAATTTCGGAAAAAGATTTAAGAATGCAACGCCATTTGTTAAATCGGTGTAACATTTCAATATTCTTGATTGAAATCAAAGTAGTTGACCGTAGGCAGTACAAATAAACGCTATTGCATAAAAAAAAGGATCGTGATTAAACGACCCTTTTCCCGTTTTACCTAAACACTGGTGGCATCACACACAAGCTACAGCCATCGCAATGAATAGATACAACCATATGAATCAGGATAAGGCGTGCCTTCTTACAGGAAGGCGCTATGGTTAACGGTTAGTTTAGACTACTAATTTACCACGTACATTTTTACAGGAAAAATGCAGTTGGTCACGAAGTCCCGTGAGCCATGTTTGCATCTGTTGAACGATGTTGATTATTAATGGAATGAGAAAAATAGCAACATGGAGATGCAGGAATACGCAACGCTAAAATGGAAGCGGTGTAATAATATTTTTTTCGGTAAACGCTAAATCTCTTAATTTGCAACAATATTGCAAAATAGTTGATTGCATTCAGTACATATAAACATTGGATAGGCGCTGTTTTACTGGCCCTATATACGTTTGTAGCAACACCTGTGCAGCTTTGGCATCACCATGCTATTACGCATGCTGCCAAACAATTAAGTAGAACTGAAAATAGTCAACAGGATAGCCTTACCAATGGTGATGGGTCACAGCAAGATGCTAATTGCCCGGTTTGCTCTCATAAATATGCCGCCTATACGGATGTTGCTATCGTTGCTTTTGAATCTACTAACCAAATAGCCGGAACAAAAAACGGTTTATATCAGCTCCTTGCGGTTACAGCCCCTTCATTCCCCTTGCCCAATAAGGGACCGCCAACTGTTTACTGATAACTATTTATTGTATGCATTACACCGGTAGCCACTACCGGTAATGGTTCGTTGCCATATATCGTCATTCCACCTAATTATAGCAACATGTTTGTACTACAAGCTATGAAGCTTGGCAAGCAGTACCATGGTACGGCTGCGCTGAGCAACCTTAATTTATCTATTCAAAAAGGAGAGATCTTTTGTTTGCTGGGCCAGAACGGAGCAGGCAAAACTACCACGATCAACTTATTTCTGGGATTTACAGCAGCCACCAGTGGCAAAGCTGTCATTAATGGGGTAGAAGTAAGGCCCGGTAATGCCGCTACCAAAAAGTTTGTAGCATATATCCCTGAAGTAGTACAGCTATACGGCAACTTAACGGGAACGGAAAACCTTGATTTTTTCAGCCGGCTTGCTGGTTTCAGATATTCCAAAGAAATGCTGTCTGGTTTTTTAGATAAAGCAGGTTTACAAAGTGAAGCCCATGAAAAACAGCTTTCCATCTACTCAAAGGGAATGCGGCAAAAAGTGGGTATTGCCATCGCCATCGCCAAAAACGCCGATGTGATCTTAATGGATGAACCCACCAGCGGGCTCGATCCAAAAGCTACGGCAGATTTTACCGGCATATGTAAAGCGCTGGCAGCCGATGGCAAAACCATTTTCATGGCCACACACGATATTTTTAATGCGGTTAATGTAGGAACAAGGATCGGCATTATGAAAGGAGGTTCGTTGGTTCATACGATTGATACCAGAGCAATATCGGCTACTGAATTACAGCAATTGTACCTGGAGACTATTTAGCAACGGTGCTTCACCTGAACAAAGAAATATTGTTAAAAGCTTAAAAGAAAAATTGATCAGCCATGCAACCAATTTTACTGCTGTTTTTGTTATTACTGGCTTCCACTGTGACCTATAGCCAGGACAGTACTAAAGAAAAAATAATACAATTGCAAACGGTAGAGGTCATTGGCCGCTATACCCAGAAATACAACAGCGATTATTCTTTTTCTGCAACCAGAACTGCCATACTCAACAAAGACCTGCCGCAATCTATAGGAACGGTTACAAAAGAATTGATCAACGACCGACAGGCATTTCAACTGGCAGATGCGGTGAAAATCATTCCCGGTGTTATTCCATCCAGCTTTTATAACCAGTATGCCATCCGTGGCATCAGCCAGAATGAAGAGGGACAAATTATCAATGGCATGCGCACCAGGCAGTATTATTTTTTACAACCTGTTACTACCAACATAGACAGGATAGAAGTTATCAAAGGACCTGCCAGCGCTACCTTTGCCAGTGTTGATCCCTGTGGTAGTATTAACCTGGTCACTAAAAAACCTCTGACTGTTGATAGAAAAGAAATAACCTTGAGTGCAGGCAGTTTCAGCACCCTCCGCGGCGCCCTTGATTTTACGGGACCGTTGAATAAAGAAAAAACTTTGTTATACCGGTTAAACGGCGCGTACCAGGAAGCAAGAAGCTATCGCGATCTAGTACGAAACAATTCATTGCTCATCTCGCCTTCTTTTTCTTATATACCCGATGCTAAAACAGCGGTGAATGTAGAAATGATCCTGAGCAACCAGGTGGGCAATCTTGATCGGGGACAACCCATATTTGGTGCACAGGCCGGTATAACCGATTTGAACAGCACACCCATCAGTTTAAATCTGGGTGCATCAGGCGACTTTTTTAAGTCGAAGGAGTTTATTGTAATGAGTAGTCTTGCACACAAATTCTCAGATGCCATTAGTTTTAACGCTGCTTACATGAAGCAAACCTGGCAGGAGGATCTGCAGGAACATCGCACCAATAATGCCTTTGCCGTGGATATGAACAACCAACCCATAAATACATTGGCCGGTATGCAGTTTGTACAACGAAAGCAGCATTGGAATATCGATAATGTAAACAGTTACTTCAATTTCACATTTGCAACCGGAAAATGGCAGCACCAGTTATTGGCGGGCTATGACCTGCACAGTTGGGAGAAACTAAAAGGTGGCGGACAAAATGCGGCGCGTGGTTTCCTGTTAAAAGACGGTACGGTAGCCAGCTCCTTTGTATTGGGGAATGCTGCTAATTATCAAACCATCAATTATAAAGGAAATACCTTGCCTAAACCCAATGTGAACCATTTTGATCTGGAAAACCCCGCATATACCATTCGTAACCTCAATGATTATAGCCTGAATGCAAGAACGATACTCCCTTCGGCATTAACCACTACAAATGCAGTTTATATACAGGAGCAATTAAAATGGAACAGGTTTACCCTGTTGGCCAGTATACGGCAGGAATGGTTTAAGGATATTACCAACTTTGAAGCGCCAGGTGAATTATCATTCACCAACAGCAAATTGTTGCCACGCGTAGGGCTAACTTACGCAGTGAGTAAAAGTATAAATGTGTATGGCACTTATCTGGAAGGTTTTCAACCGCAAAGTAATACGGTGACATTGATGCCGAATACCGGAAACTTTTTGTGGACTTCTAAATCAGCCGCTCAATTTAAACCACTCATCAGCGACCTGAAAGAACTGGGCGTAAAAGCAAGTATATGGAATGGAAGGCTACATGCAAATGCAGCCGTGTATGAGATTAACCAGGCAAATTTATTGATCAATGCCAATGTACCTGCCTTTCCCGATTCTTTAACCACCCGTGGTGCGGAAAGGAGCAGGGGCTTTGAAATAGACGTAGCCGGATACCTGATGCCCAACTGGCAGATCAATGCCTCGTATAGTTATATTGATGCGGCAATAGTAGAAGACAATGACCCGGCATTGAAGGGCGCCAGAAAACAGAATACACCCTATAACAGTGGTAACCTTTGGACCCGCTACAACTTCCCGTCAGGCACAGCGCTAAAAGATATAGGCATCGGCATGGGATTGCAGTATAATGGTGATCGGTTGCCCTGGTTCAGTCGTGATTTTGAAATACCTGCTTATACGGTTATGGATATGGCCCTGTATTACACACCGGGTAAACGTAATATGCAGATTGCACTGAATGTAAACAACATATTCAATACAACCTACTGGATCGGCGCGCAAAATTATCTGCGCCTTTTTCCTGGCGCTCCCCGGAATGGAATGTTGACAGCCACTTATCGTTTCTAACAAAATGATTTGAATGAACAACGTACAATTAATAGCCTGGCATTTTATAAGAACAGTGTTCAGGGGCAAGGTGATCATACCTGTTTTTACAATATGGCTGGCGTTGATAATATATGCAGCTGTTACCGGTTATGCCACGTACACCAGTCAGAACGCATTACGAACAAACTACCAGCAAAAGGCAAGGGAAAGCTGGGAAGCCAACCCGGATAAACATCCGCACCGGATGGCCCATTTTGGTTCGTTTGCGTTCAGGATAAAACATCCGTTGAGCATGTTTGAAATTGGCATGGAAAGTTATACCGGCAACGCCGTTTACCTGGAAGCACACAAGCAAAACTCAATCAATTTTAGCGAAGCCAGTTTCAGTACCGGTTTGTTGCGCTTTGGCGAGATCAGTCTGGCCATGCTGGTACAAATCGTATTGCCGATTTTTCTTTTTTTCCTGGGCTTTAACGCCGTGGCGCAACACAGGGAAAATGGTACACTGAAAATTTTATTAAGCCAGGGCGCCACATTCAGGGAGATTGTTAGGGGGAACAGCATTGGGCTGTTTTTAACCGGGGTTATCTTCTTATTACCGGTAATGATTAGTATGATATGGGTAATATCACTGCAACATCATGGGGCTGCCAATCCGGGATTGTTTATCCGGTGTACTGTAATTGGATGCAGTGCAGTCGTTTTTTTATGGATAATAAGTGTGGTGGCTATATGCATTTCAACAACCAGCAACAACGGCGCAGCAGCCTTATTAAAGCTGTTGGGCATCTGGCTTATGCTGGCGATTGTATTCCCAAAAACAGTACAGGCTATCGGCAGTTATGTGCATCCCGCGCCCGCCAGGATACAATTTGAAACTGCAGTAGAAGCCGATATCCTGAAACTGGGTGACAGCCACAATCCCAATGATGCACATTTTAAAAAGTTAAAAGATTCAGTACTTAGGGCTAACAAGGCAGATTCTATACAACAGCTTCCGTTTAACTACAGCGGGTTTATTATGATGGAAGGGGAGCGGATGAGTGCTAAGTTGTATAATGAACATTTACAAAAGTTATACGACATATACGATCAACAAAACAATATAAGTTATGATGCGGCTTTTATAGATCCTTTTATCAGCTTCAAAAACATAGCTATGGCTTTCAGCGGAACCAATTTTACGGCATACCGGCACTACCAGCGGCAGGCAGAGGCATATCGTTACCACCTTGCACAAACCATGAATAGCCTGCAAATGAAATACATAAGCAATAAAAAATTAAGCAGTACTGATAAGCCGTATAGTATTGAAAGAACGCACTGGACCGAATTTCCGGATTTCAATTTTCAATACCAGGATATAGGCGCCATTGCCAAACAGCAATGGACTGCACTGGCGGCGTTGATAAGCTGGCTGTTGTTGTCGCTGTTCTTTATTTATTATACATCCGTTCACGCAAAAGCCATATGACATATGTACTTGTTGTTGTTTAAAAATTTTATCCGTAGCAGGTCCGTTTTGATCGCTTTAATCCTGTTTTTTACAGTAGGTGTTATCAGCATTTTTATCGGCAAACAATTTTTATCAAAACAGGAAGCCGCCATTCATTCGGTTACCCGCTTTCAGCATGAGCATATTGAACGCAATACCAGGTTTGTGAAGGATGAGTTTGGTTTGTTAATGTATTATCTGAAGTTTGCCTACATCAATAAGCCTGCTGCTATAGCCGGCCTGGCTATCGGTCAGCAGGATGTTAATCCCACTATACAATCAATTACTGTCCGTGGCCTGGAGGCGCAGCGGTACGATACTGACCTGTATAATCCCTATAATTTAATGACCGGAAATTTTGACCTGAGTTTTGTTATTACCTTTTTGCTTCCGCTGTTGATCATTGCCCTTAATTTTAATTTGCTCTCACAGGAAAAGGAAAATGGAACCTGGTCACTTGTAAATGTGCAGGCAAACCATCCCTTACAGTTCATCGTGCAAAAGCTGAGTGTCCGGTTCTTTGTCGTACTTGCTTTATTACTTTCGTTGCTTGTGCTGGCAAAATATACTAGTGGCATTCCGGTTGGTAAAACCTTTGCCGCTTATGCCGTTACAGCCGTTTTGTATAGCGGGGTTTGGTTTGGGATTGTCTTTTTGATTATAGCCTTGCGAAAACACACAAGTATCAATGCCTTGTTATTATTAAGTGTATGGGCAATGCTTTGCCTGCTAATACCCGGGCTGATAAATAATTACATCACAGTAAAATATGCGGTTCCGGAAGCATACAGTACTTTTTTGAAACAACGGGATGGCTATCATACCCAATGGGATAAAAACAAAGACAGCACCATACAGGCATTTTTCAACCATTACCCTGCGTACAAAAATTATGTATGGACCAAATCCTCATTCAATTACCTGTGGTTTTATGCGATGCAACAATTGGGGGATGATGAAGCGGCGAAGGACAGCAAGGCTATGCAGCAAAAATTATGGCAACGGGTTACGGTTAGCAACCGGGCCGGGTTACTATCCCCGGTAATGTATACTCAGTTGCAGTTTACCCATATTGCCAATACCGGTTTGCAACAGCATTTGCAGTACCTGGATAGTACAGCTGTTTTTCACGAAAGACTGCGGCGCTACTTCTATCCAAAAATATTCGGGGATAGTGCGGTGATAAATGAAAATTGGGAAAAGCATGTACCTGCATATTTTAATGTAAATACCGGCATACAATGGCTACCGCTCACATTGCCTTTACTTTTTATGGCTTTGATCCTGTATGGAACCGGGGTTCTTATTTTAAAAGGTAATAAACTTGTATAAGAAAAAGGATCGCCTGATGGGGATCCTTTTTATATCAGATCCAGAATTTCATTTATCATTTTCTGATACCCTTCCAGTGAAAATGGTTTTTCCAGCACAGACCGGGCGCCTAATTGCATGCTGCGCTCCACGAGATATTCATCGGTATAGGTTGAATAAACAAATACCGGAATGTTTTCATAATGGCTGTTTTTTTTCAAAATGGCTAAGGTTTGCAGGCCGTTGCATTTCGGCATATTCTGGTCAAGGATGATCAAATCGGGAAATGTGCCATCCTCTGCTTTTTCCAGAAATTCAAAAACTTCTTCTCCGTTCTCTACCGGGGGAAGTATTAAAAGATCGGACCTGTGTTCCAGGAATTCAAAAAAGAATCCCCGGTCGTCTGGATCATCTTCTGCCAGCAATATTTTTTTGGGTATCTTAAGATGACTGGCCATGTACATGCTGTTTTATCGGTAATAGGATCATAAATTGGGTTCCAACACCTAACTTGCTTTTTACCTGAATAAGCCCATGGTGTTTTTCAATAATTTTTTTAGTAATAGCCAATCCTATGCCAGTACCTTCAAAGGAATCTTTTGGATGAAGGCGTTCAAAAAGAGAGAAAATAATGGTTGCATATTTTTCATCGAACCCTATTCCATTGTCTGAAATTGTCAATAAGCAGAATGGCCCGGTGTCCTGTTCCTTGCTGGTGAAGCTTTTACTGGCCAACCGTTTTGATTTTATTTCTATAACAGGCGGCACGCCTTCTTTTGAGAACTTTAATGCATTGGAAACCAGATTTTGGAACACCTGCCGCATTTGCCCCCGGTTAACTTCCAATACAGGTATGCCATGGTTCAGGATCTTTGCACTCTTATCGGCAATTAACAATTCAAAATCTTCCAAAAGTTCTTTCAGCACTGTATTTAGATCGGTAGGTGAGAAATCACCATTTTCGCCGGAAAGCCTGGAATAGTTCAAAATATCAATGATCAGGGCTTTCATACGGTCGGCCGAACCAAGCACCTTTTCTAAATAAAATATCTGTTCTTTATTGAGGTTCCCTGCTGCATTGTTTTTTATAAGCGTGGAAAACATTTGGATCTTGCGCAATGGTTCCTGCAGATCATGGGATGCTACCGATGCAAATTGCTGCAGATCGTGGTTACTTGCTTCCAGCGTCTGGTTTAAATGTTCCAGCTGCCGGTTATTTTCTTCTAATTTTCGTTGCGTTGTTTTTTGAAGCGTTAAGTCGGTGATAATTATACTTAGGGCAAGGCCTTCTGCGAGTTCCAGTACGGTTAATGACAATTGCACCGGGGTGCGGTACTCTCTATTAAAGATCTCCACTTCTCCTTTACAATCGCTGCTCCATGATGTTTTAAAAAGTGTTTTATAAAAGGGCAGGTAGGTTTGGGTAATAAACTGTTCAAAGGGTAAACCAATGATGGCTGAAAGCGGCAAGCCGATCATTGCACTGAATTGTGAGTTGGCATATAAAATAATGCCATCGCGGCTGAGTGTCAATGCGCCTTCGGTCATTTTTTCAATAAATACCCGGTACGCCTCATCTGCCGATTTCAACGTGTATAACTGATGGGTGGCACCATTGAGTACTACCAGCGCATCTACCTGGCCGGTACGAATAGCCTCTATCGTTTCCAGGGCTTCGTACAACTGGCGACGGGTTTCCTCTAATTCCCGCATCAAATCATTACTAATATGTGCATTGCTATTCATTTCACAGATCAACCCCAAGGGCTTTTAAAACTTTTTCGGTTTCTGATAGATCACCAATCAATTTTCGTTCCGGCAAAGGCATTTTTTTTATTAGCAAAGGCAAGGCAATGATCTGTTCCTGCCGGGCCAGTTCAACATCCTGGTAAACGTCGAATATCTTTAATTCGTAACGGCCTTTCAGGTGCAATTCACAAATATTGCGGATATTGGTTATAGCCCTGGCTGAGTTGGGGGTGGCGCCGGTAACAAACAAGCGAAGATCATACTCCGGTAGCGGATCAGCTGTTTTCTTTGAGTCATTGAACGCTCGTTGTTTTTTCATGTTATTTTTTTATGGGCCTCAGGTCAAGTCCTACTAAAACTTTTTCTTCGTTTGATAGGTCACCGATAATTTTTCGTACAGGTACAGGTACTTTTCTTACCAGTGTGGGGATGGCAAGGATCTGATCACCGGCTGCTAATTGCGGGTGTAATAACAGATCGATCACCTCCAGCTCATACCGGTCGTACAGGTGCAGTTCGCAATATTTTTTAAGGTTGATCAGTGCAGCTGTGGATTTTGGTGTATTGCCGGCGATATATAACCGCAACTGCCATTTATCACTCATAGGCTTGCCTGTTTTTGCAAAAGGCTTTATTTGCGAACCGATCTTATTTTTTATTGTTTTTGCCATTGTTTGAAATTCGGCTATTACGGTTTTGAGTTAATTGATCCCGGTTCCGTTCCATGATCTCCTTCTTTAATTGCTCCTCGATAAAAGTTTTATTCAATTCATCGCGCATCGATTCAAACTCTTCTTTAAGCGAAGCAATTTTGGCTTCCAACACTGTTTTCTTACGATCCAGTTCACGGTCTTTCCGGGTTGCTGCATACGTACGCATCTCAACGCCTGTAGCTTCCTGAAGTTCCTGCGCCTGCCTGGCCGATCCAACCAATATGCCTTCAGGACCCAGGTAAACATCTACGAGTTCCAGCCCGGTATTGGTAATTACAAATTCCCTTACCTGGTTGCTATGGCTCATGCCTCTTGATTTCATAATATAGATTCCTCGGTTACGCTCCCCATTTTTTTCCAGATCCTGCACCTGCACCCAGGCATCCACTATAGAGGAAATGCCTTCATCGGTTTGCATTGAATTGTCTTTGTCATAAACCAGTGCGGTAAATAACACGGTAATATCTTCGTTCTGTAAAAAATCGAGCAGGCGCATCAGCATTGATTTTACCTCACTGAGCGAAGCAACAGTTACCAGGTTTGTAATGGGATCAAGGATCACTGTAGCAGGCTTGAACTTCTTTACCATTTTGTGAATGGCTACCAGGTGCGATTCCAGACCATACAATGTTGGTCTGGCAGCATGGATCTGCAACAATCCCGCATCAATATATTTTTTCAGATCAATGCCAATGGATTTCATATTCCGGATGATCTGCTGTGGCGATTCCTCGAAAGCAAAATAAAGGCATCTTTCCCTGCGATTACAGGACGCTTCTGCAAAGTATGCGGCAATACTGGTTTTGCCCGTACCGGCGGTACCTGATACCAAAATGGAACTGCCCTTGAAAAAACCTTTACCGCCCAGCATGGCATCCAGGGTTTTGATACCGCAGGATATTCGCTGTGAACTAACTTCTCTTTCCAGTAACAGCGAGGTAACGGGTAATACAGAAATCCCTTCCTGATCTATGAGGAAAGGATATTCATTCGTACCATGTAAAGAACCCCGGTATTTGATCACCCGTAACAGCCTGGTTGAAATTTGATTGGTAACGCGATGGTCCAACAGGATAACACAATCCGAAACATATTCTTCCAAACCATGCCGCGTCAGCATGCCTTCCCCTTTTTCCGCCGTAATGATGGCGGTAACGCCTTTGTTTTTGAGCCAACTGAAAAGCCGCCTCAACTCCGCCCGCAAAATGCCTTCATTCTCAAAGCTGCCAAATAAATTTTCAATGGTGTCTAACATTACCCGTTTTGCGCCGATGCTGTCAATGGCATGGTTTAAACGAATAAATAATCCATCCAGATCATACAAGCCGGTTTCTTCAATTTCACTACGATCTATGTGTACATGATCAATCCACAGGAGACCATCTTTTTGCAGTTTTTTTAAATTAAAACCCAACGAAGCCACGTTCATTTCCAGGTCTTCTGCTTTTTCCTCAAAGGCAATAATGACCCCGGGCTCATTAAATTGCAAAGCTCCGCGCACAATAAACTCAATGGAAAAAAGTGTTTTGCCTGCACCGGCATCGCCGCATATAAGTGATGGCCGGTGAGATGGTAAACCACCTTCGGTAATTTCATCAAAGCCGGCAATACCGGTTGGTGTTTTTTCTAATACGTTTTTAGAAATTTTTTGCGATCTACTTGACATTAATACGGTTTTAGTACTAGTGAGAAATTGTATAAAAATAAAGCCAATCGACCCTGTGGAAAAAAATCCACATTTTTATCTACTAGGCCATATAGCGGGGAGGTTTTAGATAGTCAGGATTTCGTTTTCCATTATCGAATTATCACATTAGCGCATTATTCCTTGTAGCTTTGCGGGAATGAATGTTAAACGCCCCAACCAAAAGTTTTATCTCATTCTTATTCTGGGTCTGCTTACTGCCATCGGTCCTTTTTCCATCGATATGTACCTGCCGGCCTTTCCTGATATAGCAAAAGGATTAAATACCAGCGTAGCACAGGTGATGCTGTCACTTTCCAGCTTTTTTATTGGTATTTCAGCCGGGCAATTAATATATGGTCCGCTGTTAGAGCGGTTTGGCAGAAAAAGACCTTTATACGTTGGGCTTTTCATCTACTTTCTGGCCTCCCTGGGTTGTGCTATGGCTGCATCGGTGAATGCATTGATAGGGCTGCGGCTGTTGCAGGCATTGGGTGGTTGTGTAGGCATGGTGGCGGCGCGCGCCATGGTGCGCGATCTGTTTGAGGTGAAAGAAAACGCCCAGGTTTTTTCCATGCTGATGCTGGTGGTGGCTGTGTCACCGATCATTGCGCCTACTGCAGGTGGCTATATTACCTCACTGTTAGGCTGGCGGTGGGTCTTTGTCATGCTGATGATCGTAGATGTTTTGATTCTCACCGGCATTTATTTTTTATTGCCCGAAAGCAAAAAGCCCGATCCTGATTTCTCATTAAAGCCGGTACCTATCTTTAATAATTTTGCGGGCATCATCAAACATCCGCAATTTTACACATATGCATTAACGGCAGCTGTTTCGGCGGCGGGTTTGTATGCCTACATTGGTGGCTCGCCTGCTGTGTTTATGAATATATTTCACGTAAGCGAAAAACAATATGGATGGATTTTCGCGCTATTAGCGATGGGATTGATCGGCGCGAGCCAGATCAACAGTGTATTGTTGAAAAACTACACCAGCGAGCAGATCATAAAAGCCGCATTGGCCTGTCAGAGCATTATTGGCGGGGTGCTGGCTATTCTTACCATAGCAGGCTGGAGCGACCTGTTCATTACCATCTTTCTCATCTTTCTTTTTTTAAGTTGCCAGGGATTTACTTTTCCCAACGCATCGGCCCTTTCTTTAGCATCGTTTGGCCATAATGCCGGCAGCGCTTCAGCGCTGCTGGGCGCTATTCAAATGAGCATTGGCGCCTGTACATCGGCCCTGGTGAGTGTTTTAGATAACAACACGGCTTTGCCTATGACCGGTGTAATGGCCTGTTGCGCCATCGGGGCGTTTTTGGTAAACAGGGTAGGGCGAAAGATGATAACCCGAAAGGCGGAAGCTACAGCGGTGGAAGAGGAGGATGTGGAGATGATAAGTACGTTATAAAGAATAATCTGAATGTAGTATGTTTGCGGTCAGGTACTATGGCTTTTAAAAAAACAATTAATTTCCCCGGATGAAACGTAAGTTCCATCTGGCTAAAAAAAAATAATATTTCCCGGATGAAATATTCTCAATGGATTGGCATTGCAGCTGCTATTATTCTTGTTATTGCTGGTTTTTTACCCTGGACTTTTCACCCCGATCTGAATAAGAACTTTACCGGTTTTTTTTCTGAAAATAATATTTACGGCAAACCGGGCAATGTGTTTATTGTGGTGTCGATCGTTGCCATTATATTTTTTGCCATCCAGCGCACCTGGGCCAAACGCTGGAACATGTTTATTTGCGCCATTATTTTATCTTATGCCATCAAAAGCTTTATTGTGTTTTCAGGTTGTTACCGCGGTATTTGTCCCGATAAAAAAGCTGGCTTATGGCTCATGCTTTTATCTGCGATCGTTATGATGGCAATGGCGCTTTTCCCTGATATGAAGGTGAAGGAAGAAGAGAAATTAAAAAGTTGATGGGGTATTTGTAAGTTAGCTTACTGGTTTTACCAACCTGGTACCACGGTAAATATCTTGCATGGAAAGTGATACGCCTACAGTAGGTAATTGAACTGTTTGTTGTAGCGTTTTGTACTCTTGCAGCCCCCAATGGTTATACGTATTGATGCGGAAAACTTCTATGCCAACTTTTTCGGTATCAATTAGCATGTATTCTTTTAGTGTGGGTATATCGCGGTATAAATTAAATTTCGTGCCCCGGTCATAATCCCTGGTGCTTTTTGACAATATTTCGATAATAATAGAGGGGCCAATAACTGTATCCTCATCTACGTCTGTAATTGTTGGATTGCCACAATAGATCGAAATATCCGGGTAGGTAAACAAGGTATTTTCGGGAATATGCATTCTCATATCACTGCCATAAGGACGGCAGTGATTATCTTTTAATTGTGCACATAATTCTCCAAAAACATTTGTAAACATCCAGTTATGCCTGGGGCCGGCGCCAGCCATTGCAAATATTTCACCCTGGTAGTATTCATGCTTCACATTGGAGGCACGCTCCATTTCAAGATATTCTTCAATGGTATAGTGGCGTTTGTTATAAGACAGGGCAGCTTCTTTTACTTCCCAAACTTCACCGTTGTGGTATTGATACTGCACATCAGGATCGCGCTCCATTTGAAGAAACTCTTCAAGTGAATAGCGTTTGCTATTATCATTTGTTGATCCCTTCTTTTCCATACCCTAAAATACAAATTTCATCTGAATTATCCTTCAAATATTTTAGCTACACCATATGCTGCAGCAGCCGCTACAGCACCTATCAACATCACTTTTAATGCACCGGTCAGGGGATGAACGCCCGTCATTTTGCTTTTGAAATAACCGAATACAAAAAGACAGATTAGTGTAACGATAGCAGAGAGCTCCAATGCCTTTACAGGTGTATCAATAAAGAAATATGGGCTTAACGGTACCAGCCCTCCCACAACATATGATAAGCCAATGTTCAGGGCCGATTTGGTAGCACGCTTTGGGTCCGGTTTATCCAACCCCAGTTCGTACTTCATCATAAAGTCAACCCATTTCTTTTTGTCTTTGGCAATTTCTTCTGCGGCTTTATATTGAACTTCTTCGCTGAGACCGAGGTTGCCGAAAAACTCCCGTACTTCTTCTTTTTCTTTATCGGGAACCAACTCTACTTCTTCGTATTCCCTTTTCAGTTCGCTGTTATAATGATCGATCTCTGTTTTGCCGGCGAGGTAACCACCCAATCCCATAGCAATGGAGCCCGCTGCAATTTCTGCAATACCGGCAATAATGATAATACCGGTTGAACTAACAGCGCCGCTTAGGCCTGCCGCCAATGCAAAGGGCACGGTAAGTCCGTCACTCATGCCAATGACAATATCTCTAAGCCATTCGGCGCTTTGTAAATGTTGTTCCTGATGCTCCATTTTACACAAAAGTATTCAAGCTCTTTTTAATGATAGCCACACATTCCAGTATTTGTTCTTTGTTAATAACCAACGGGGGAGCGAACCGGATCTTATCGCCATGGGTAGGCTTGGCCAGCAAACCATTGTCTTTTAAGGTAAGGCATAAATTCAAGGCGGCATTCTTATCTGAATGATCAATTACAATGGCATTCAGTAAACCTTTACCGCGTACAACAGAAATAAACGGCGATTGCAGGGCCAGTAATTCTCTTCGTAATAACTCGCCCATAGCCATAGCGTTTGCCGCCATGTTCTCCTCTTTTAAAACGGTCAATGCTTCAATGGCTACACGGCATGCGAGCGGATTGCCCCCATAGGTAGAGCCATGTTCGCCGGGTTTTATGGTAAGCATGATGTGATCGTTTGCCAGTACTGCCGAAACCGGTACTGTTCCGCCACTAAGCGCTTTGCCCAATATAAGAATATCGGGTTGTACGTTGTCATCATCGCAAGCCAGCATGCTGCCGGTGCGGCATAAGCCGGTTTGTATTTCATCGGCGATGAACAATACATTGGCGGCTTCGCAATATTGTTTGGCCCGGGCCAGGTAACCTTCATCAGGTACCACAACACCTGCTTCGCCCTGGATAGGTTCAACCAGGAAACCGGCTATATGAGGATCCTGTAATGCTTTTTCCAAAGCGGGAAGGTCATTGTATGGAATTACGGTAAATCCCGGCATATAAGGACCGAACTGGTTACGGGAAGATGCATCGGTACTGAATGAGATAACGGTACTGGTGCGGCCATGAAAATTTTCACCACATACAATGATCGTTGCTTTGTTTTCCGGGATGCCTTTAACGGTATATCCCCAACGGCGGCATAGTTTGATGGCCGTTTCTACAGCTTCAACGCCCGTGTTCATCGGCAGCACTTTATCGTACCCGAAAAACCGGGTGATAAACTCGGCATACTCACCCAACGCATCGCTGTAAAACGCTCTTGAGGTCAACGTGAGCTGTTGCGCCTGCATCATAAATGCCGCAATAATTTTTGGATGACAATGGCCCTGGTTAACGGCTGAATAGCCACTCAGGAAATCATAATACCGTTTGCCATCAACATCCCATACAAATACGCCTTCTCCTTTTTGCAGCACCACGGGCAGGGGATGATAATTGTGCGCACCATATTGTTCTTCAAGATCAAGATAGTATTTCGTTTTGTCAGATAACGTGGTAACCATAAACAGGGGATATAATAAAAATTATAAATAAACAATGATATGGATGGAATACAGGCCTTGTTACAATGATGAGCTGGCTGAAATGGAAACAATGCCTTTGACCCTGCCCCGACCTGGCCGGGACAGCTTGTTGGTTATCCTCGATGATTCAGAAGATCGAGGTTGCCATGTAGAAAGTGAAGTATGTGGGCTTTGTAATAGATAACAATGCTATTTGTGCAAATATAATCAATTTAGGCGATGGGGTGAAATGATCGCTTTATTAAACCACCAAAGTGATAGACAACTCATTTCAAATGAAACGCGGCATAATGTGCAGGCCATTGCAAAGCAGGCAGTTGTTCTTTTGGGAAGATGCCATAAAAACAGGATCCGCTGCCCGTCATGGATGCATACAGGGCGCCTGCTTCGTATAACTTTTGGGGGATGGTTTGCAGATCGGGATGTTGTTTACAAACCGGGGCTTCAAAATCATTCTTTAATACCGACCGCCAATTACTAACCGGTTGCTGAATAATTTCTGTTAATGATTGTGATGATGGGGCAGGAGTGAGTTGTGAAAAGGCCCAGGCGGTATTGATATGAACACCCGGATGCACTACTAAAAATGAATAAACGGACAGATCGAGTTGTACTGCCTGCAACAATTCGCCGCGGCCAGTTGCATAGCAGGGTTTGTTGATGATGAAGAAAGGACAATCACTGCCGAGTTGCAACGAATAATCAAGCAGCTTTTCGCGGGAGATATTCAGTTGAAATTTATCATTCAGTAATTGCAGGGTAAACGCACCATCGGCCGATCCACCGCCTAAACCAGCACCCATGGGTATTGCTTTGTGCAGGTACATATCAATGTCAGCCAGTTGTGGGTAATGTTGTTGCAATAAATGATATGCCTTGATGCAGAGATTGTCTTCGGGATTGCCTTGCACGGGAAGGCCGCTCATGTGAAGAGTCACGGGACTGTTTTCTTCTGTATTTTGATTGCCGATTGCCGTTTGCCGTTTCACGTCTGCCGTTTCACGTCTGCCGTCTGCCGTTTCACGTTTCACTATTTCCAGCGCATCACGTAAAGGCAATGGGTAAAAGATGGTTTCCAGGTCGTGGTAACCATCAGCACGTTTGCGAACGACGTGAAGGCCAATATTGATCTTGCAGTTGGGAAAAACAACCAAAACGGAAATTTTGTGATTTTGAGAGATTTGGTGATTTGGCTAAATCCAGAAATCGCTAAATCCCCCAAATCAGCAATATTATCCCCTGTTCCTTTTGCGGGTGTTGATTTCGTCGCGAATAGCTATAGCACGGATGTAATCTTCCTGTTCCAGCACCTCGTTTAATAAGGTGGTCAACTCATCCAGCGTCAGTGCTTTCAGGTCATCGGTACCGGCAGAAGATTCAGCGGCCACTGCTTCGCGGGGCTGTTTTTTCTTGCCAGATGGGTCTTCCATTAAAATACCGGCACTTTCGAGAATATTGTCGTAGGTATAAATAGGACATCCGAAGCGAACGGCCAGGGCCAATGCATCGGATGTTCGGGAATCAATTTCTACAGTATCGTGCTCACTCACGCAGATCAGCTTTGAATAAAAAATGCCTTCCTGCAGATCGCAGATCACTATTTCCTGCAGATCGATGTTGAAGGCATTCATAAAGTTTTTCATGAGGTCATGCGTGAGCGGGCGACTTGGATGCATTTTTTCCAGTGCCACCGCTATAGCCTGCGCTTCAAACCCCCCGATCACGATCGGCAGTCTGCGCAACCCGTTTACTTCTCCCAACACCACAGCATATGAATGAGTTTGAGTAATGCTGTGTGATAAGGCAACTATTTCCAACTCTATTTTCTTCATAACGAAAGCACGAAACTAAGGGTTTTTATTCAAAAAATGAGCCCAAATCCTTTAACCTCATTTCATTGAATTAACCGGGTTAATTTATGCCATTCCTTTCAGCTTTTTAACCGCTTCCGTTATTTTGGGTACTATGTCAAATGCATCACCCACAATACCATAATCGGCCGCTTTAAAGAAGGGGGCCTCGGGATCTTTATTTATAACCACAATTACCTTGCTTCGGTTCACTCCAGCCAGGTGTTGAATGGCTCCCGAAATACCGACTGCAATATATAAATTAGGTGCAATAGTAAGACCGGTTTGTCCAACATGTTCATGGTGAGGGCGCCAATGTTCATCAGCCACAGGGCGACTGCAGGCAGTGGCTGCGCCCAGCGCATGGGCCAGATTTTCGATCAATCCCCAGTTATCAGGGCCTTTCAATCCACGGCCGCCGCTAACCACAACTTCGGCTTCGCTTAAGGGTACTTCGCCCGAAGCCTTATTAACAGATTTTATTTTTACTTTAGGTGCATCCACGGTTGCAGAAAACGGAGCTACTTCTGCAGTCCCTGTGCCTTCCACCACCTTATAGGAGTTGGGGTTCAGGGTAATGATCTTTATATCGGAATTGATGGTAAGGTTCGCAAAAGCTTTCCCCGAAAAAACATTTTTCCTTACAGTGAATCCATTGGACGTGTTCGGCAGGCCAACGGCGCCGGGTACCAAACCGGCCTTAAGGCGGGCCGACAGGCGAGGGGCAATAGCTTTGCCGTCAACGTTGTTCGAAAAGATCACCACTTTTGACCCGGCAGCCTGTGCAACCTGGGCAATTACTTTGGTAAAGAGCTGTGCATCGAAGTGATTAAGGGCTTCATTGGCCACATGGTGAATTTTTTTCACCCCATATTTTCCCAGAGCTGATAATTGATCAGCTGGTACCGCGCCCAACACCACGCCTTCGGCAGTAGTGCCCAATTGTTCAGCTACTTTAGCACCATAGCTCAATACTTCGTAAGAAGCTTTTTTTACATGGCCATCGGCCTGATCTATAAAAATTAAAACCATAATTGTAGTTTTTGTTGAGTAAAGAACTGCACGTACAAGAGTCCGCCAACTGGCGGAACGGAAGCTCAATAGTAAAGCGATAGCTGAGCTATAAATTAGCATATTAGCTAATTAGCACATTGATTAAATGATCTTCGCTTCTTCGTGTAACAAACGCACCAGTTCGGCGGGGTTATCGGCAGGAACCAGTTTTACACCCGCTTTGGCCGGCGGTAATTCAAAACTGGCTACGGTCGTTAAAGTATCAGCAGCTGCCGGCTCCAACACTTTCAAAGGCTTGGTGCGGGCGCCCATAATACCCTTCATGTTAGGAATACGCTGTTCGGCCATTCCTTTCTGACAGCTAACCACCACGGGTAAATTAACTTCGCACACTTCTTCGCCGCCTTCTATTTCGCGGCTGATGGTAGCGGTAGTTCCGTTCAATTCAAATTTTGTAGCGAGCGATACATAAGGCATATCGAGCAACTCGGCCACCATACCGCCTATGGAAGAACCATTGAAATCGATGGTTTCTTTACCGGTAAAAACGAGGTCGTAGTTACCCTGCTTTGCCACATCGGCAATTTGAGAAGCAATATAAAAACTATCGGTGCTGGTGGTATTCACCCGAATGGCTTCGTCGCCGCCCAGGGCCAGGGCCTTGCGGATAACCGGTTCGGCATCTGCGCCGCCTACATTGATCAGGTGTAATACCGTAGCAGGATCCTTTTCTTTCAGTTCGATAGCGCGAACCAGTGCATACCATTCGTCATATGGATTGATGATCCATTGTACGTTATCCTGTGCAAATTTCGTATTGTTATCGGTGAAAGCTATTTTTGCCGTGGTATCCGGCGTTTTGCTGATGCAGACTAATATCTTCATTGGCAATAGAATTTAATTAGTTCATTGGTTGTTTATGCAACCATCG
The DNA here is from genome assembly GCA_966212235.1 of uncultured Niastella sp. Classification (GTDB taxonomy): domain Bacteria; phylum Bacteroidota; class Bacteroidia; order Chitinophagales; family Chitinophagaceae; genus Niastella. The sequence continues at coordinate 146,297 of CBIHPP010000013.1, forward strand.
TGTATACAAATATAAGTGCCATAAAGATACAGTTTGAAATTTTATGGATTTTTTAATTGAGGAAATATGGACCGCATAGCCCGACTGAAGGAATTTTTGCAAGCCACCCCTGGAGATAATTTCCTGAAACACGCACTGGCATTGGAATACATCAAAATAGGCGACGATAAAACGGCGCAAGGGATATTTGAGGAAATACTCACGCAGGACCCTAATTATATTGGATCTTATTATCATTTGGCCAAATTACTCGAACGCACCGGCGACACCAATGCAGCCATAAAATGGTATGAAAAAGGGATGGAAGTAGCCAAAAAAGCCGGCGACCAGCATGCTTTGGGGGAACTGAGGAGTGCGTACGAGGAACTTACTTTTTGAAAAATTCCAAGAACCAAATCTCAAGAACCAAAAGGCCAAAATCAACACTGGTTTTGATTTCTGAGATTTGATTGGAATTTCGTATTTGTTATTTGGTTCTTGTAATTTGTTATTTGTGATTTTAATTTAATTCATGGATCTTCTGCAACGATTTCAACAATACATTAATGATCATCGTCTTTTTTCACCCAGGGATACATTATTACTGGCCGTGAGTGGGGGGCTCGATTCAGTGGTGTTATGTGAATTATGCAAACAGGCAGGCTATTCATTTATAATTGCACATTGTAATTTTAAACTAAGAGGGGAGGAGAGCGAACGCGATGCTGCATTTGTACAACAGCTGGCGCTTACGTATCAAGTTCCATTTAGGGTAAAGGAGTTTGATACGCAAACGTATGCGGAAAAGAATAAGTTATCTATACAAGAGGCTGCGAGGGAATTAAGGTATGGGTGGTTTGCGGAGCTGCTGAAGTCGGAGGCTGAAAGCAGCGAGAACCCAACCACAAACCATAAACCACAAACCATAAACTGCCTCCTCACCGCTCATCACCTCGACGACAACATAGAAACCATGCTTATGCATTTCTTCCGGGGCACGGGCATTCATGGTTTGCGTGGAATGTTACACAAACAAGGGGATGTCGTACGGCCTTTACTGTTTGCCCGTAAGCAGGAGTTGAAACAATTTGCAACAGAAAACGAATTGCGTTGGGTAGAAGACAGCTCCAATGCCCTGGATAAATATTCACGCAACTATTTCCGCAACCAGCTCATTCCGTTGGTGCAGAACATTTACTCCGAAGCTGAAAATAACCTGGCCGCCAACCTGCGCCGTTTTGCCGATATGGAAATATTATATGACCAGGCCGTAGACCTGCATAAGAAGAAATTACTGGAATATAAAGGGCAGGAAGTGCATATACCCGTGCTGAAGCTGCAGAAATCGCAGCCATTGAGTTCTATTGTGTATGAAATTATTAAAGAATTCGGGTTTTCCCCGGCGCAAGTCGATGAAGTGATCCGTTTACTGGAAAGTGAGTCGGGCCGGTATGTGGCATCTGCTACCCATCGCATCATAAAAAACAGGCGCTGGCTGATCATTGCACCGGCACAAGCTGAACACGCACAAACGCTGGCTATAGATGAAGATGAAACCAGGATCATTTTTGAAAATGGCGCGCTTGCTTTTTCGCCATTGACTAATAAAAATCTACAGTTAACCAATGAGCCATCCACGGCTTCTCTTGACCGCGCAACGCTCCAATTCCCGCTGCTCCTTCGCAAATGGAAAAAGGGTGATTATTTTTATCCGTTAGGTTTAAAAAAGAAAAAGAAGATCGCCCGGTTCTTAATTGATCAAAAACTATCGTTGACCGATAAAGAAAAGGTATGGGTGCTGGAAAGCAATAAAAAGATCTGTTGGGTGGTTGGCCTTCGCATAGATGACCGCTTTAAAATTACCGATACTACAAAACAGGTATTGAAGATACAATTGGTAAAATAGGGTTGCTTCATAACATCCGGTATGGTAACAGTATAGCCATTTCCCGTCAGGGGGTTGCACTGGAGTTGCACTGGGGTTGCACTGCACAGAGAGTTCCAGTGCAACCCTGGTGGTAGGCCAGTGCAGGATGTATACCTTACGCAACGTGTTTTGATTCGCCAACCGGCGGGACCGTTTGCCGTTCCGTATTCTGTTTTTGCCGTCTCTCGTTTGCCGTTTCACGTTTGCCGTTTCACGTTTGCCGTTTCGCGTTCTGCTTTTGCGTCTCACGTCTCACGTTTGCCGTCTCACGTTATCAGAACCGGCTGGCAAAGGCCTGCACTTTTTCAATGAATTCTTCCAGTACATGGTAATCGGACAACAAATAACTGGCAACAAATAAAAAGGCGATGCCATACAGGGCGCCAAATATGTGGGCCGAGTGATTAATTCTGCCACCACCCCGTTTATCGAGGTATGAGGAGATAATGATATACAGTAAACCAAAAACAAAGGCGGGTAATCCCAATTGCGGGGGTAAAAATATCAAACCTATTTTTTGTAGTGGATTAAGGATAATATAAGCAAAGATCACCGCCGAAACGGCGCCGGAAGCACCCAGGCTCCTGTAATTTTCATTTGTTTTATTTTTAAAGTAGGTAGGCAGTAAACAGGCAAAAAGCGATGTGACATATAATAACAGGTAAAGCAGTTTGCCTTTTTCCTGAAAAACCTGGATAAAGCTTTTTTCAACACTATCCCCAAACATGTAAAAAGCATACATATTGAAAAACAGGTGGCCATAATCGGCATGAATGAGACCACAGGTTAAAAAGCGATACCATTGTTTGTTGTAGGTTACGGCCGGCGGGTCAAAAATGAAATCGTTATATACTTTATCATTCGTAAAAGCTGCTATAGAAACCAGTACTGTAATGATAATAATGATCAGGGTTATGGTCATTGGTTTTTATTAAGTGCCAAAAATAGTAAGAAACGAGGTATACTACACACGTTACCAGTAAGTAAGGTTAAGTGAAAAATGTGGACCTAACACAAAAGACTACAGGTAAATGGTGATTTTATTTCCCAAAAAGCTATGTTAATTCCTGTTTTGAAACAAATTTGCGTACTCCTACGCTAGCGCAGTTGCATTGTTTTAATTATTTTCATGTTTCAAATTTGATTTCAATGCGTTGAAGATCAATTGGTAGTGAGTGTTCTGTAAATTATTCTATTATTTTGGCATCACCCACAGTTTGGCATGGTACGCACCTTGCCTTATATAATATGAAAATGTGATGTTTGGAAAGTGGAGCATGAATATCGACCGGTTGCCGGTTACACAAACAAGCATATAGTCTTCATAGGTATAGAAATGGCCCCGACTTTTGTCGGGGCTTTTTCATTTGCGCACGGCATGATCGTAGCTGCACCCACAAACCCGGTTGTGCTGACGCCCCGAATATAAAAACCGCGATTTTTGTTTACCAGCTTAAAAAGAATAATTTGGCAAAACTGTTTCCTTGTATAGGGAACAGAAATAACGGAAATACAACCGTTGTACGAAATTGCTCAAACTTCAAACACTTAAAGGCCGTACTTATGCGTATTCTTTTTTCGACAATTTTTTCTGTACTCTTCCTGACTTCGAGCGCCCAAAACACTTTTGTTCTAAACGGGAAATCCAAAGACTATAAAATAACCGTTGAAACCGAAAATTGCATCGAAACGACTTGCAAGGGTAAATCAGTAGTGACAATTACTAATGCTAAAACTGCCACGAAAGTTCTTTCAACAACTATTGAATCTCTTTCCTTTTTAATTAATAAAGACAAGGAAATTTTGCTGGATAGCAACAATAATTTCATCTATTTCATTGATCTAAACTTTGACGGAAAAGACGACATTGTTTTATCAAAAAATATCAATCCTTACAATTTGATCGAGGTGACAGAAGTGTTTTTGTTTTCAAACGGCTTATTTAAAATCGACAGGTCTCTAACTGACAAATTTAAGAGCTATCCCCTAATTAACTTCAAGACAAATAAAGTAGCAAAAACGATATCGATATATCGTACCCTTGAAAATTCCAGAAATCCTTTCATGAGGTTTTATTGCGTTTACAACTGGTCTAATGGACAGGCTGCATTGATACAGGAAAACGAAGATTCTTACAATTCCGATAATGAGGTAGAAGTTAAATATAAATACTATAAGAAAGGTAGCGCAGCGCCAATAATGCAGAAAAAGAAAAATTTTAATTCACTTGAAGACTATACAAAAACGTTGCAATAAAAGCCAGAAAAACTTCGTTCAACAAAAGTTTTGCAGCAAGTGTGGCTGCACAAAAGTTCAATCGGCAACAGCTGAGCAACGTAATTACACTTCCTGCAAAGTCCGATATGCTGGATAAATGCAGGATACAATAGAACTCCTACCTTTAGGTATTAAACCACACCATGCCTGGCAATATTTTAATTATTGATGATGAAGAGCAGCTCCGGAAATTACTGAGCCGTATTATTTCATTGGAAGGATTTGCGGTTGAACAGGCCGGCACGCTGAAAGCTGCCTGGACCCTGCTTGCTCATAAAGAGCCGGATGTGGTTTTGTGCGATGTAAAACTGCCGGATGGAGATGGCGTTCGCTTCGTTACCGCATTAAAGGAAAAACATCCCCTGGTGGAGGTCATTTTGCTAACGGCCTTTGGCAATATTCCCGATGGCGTACAAGCCATCAAAAACGGCGCCTTTGATTACATTACAAAAGGCAACGATAATGATCGCATTGTGCCGTTATTGTACCAGGCATTGGATAAAGCGACGGCGCAAAAGAAATCGGCTGTAAAAATTAAGGAAAAGGGCACGTACACTTTTGATGATATCATCGGCCAAAGCGCCCTGCTGCAACAGGCTGTTCAACTCGCACAGAAGATTGCTCCTGCCAGCGCCAACGTATTGTTACTGGGCGAAACAGGGACTGGCAAAGAAGTGTTTGCCAATGCTATTCATGCGCACAGCAAAAGAAGTGATAAACCCATTGTCGCCATCAACTGTAGCGCCTTTGCCCGGGATTTGCTGGAAGGTGAATTGTTCGGCCATAAAGCAGGCGCTTATACAGGCGCCACAAAAGATAAAAAAGGATTGATTGAGCTGGCCGATGGCGGCACCCTGTTCCTCGATGAAATTGGTGAAATGAATATTGACCTGCAGGCCAAACTACTACGGGTAATTGAAAATGGCGAATTCATAAAACTGGGTGATGTAAAAACCACCAAAGTAAATGTGCGCGTCATTGCGGCTACCAACAGGGACCTGGTTAAAGCAATTGCGGAAGGCAGTTTCCGGGAAGACCTGTATTACCGGTTAAATGTCTTTACCATTTCATTGCCGGCGCTACGCGATCATGCAGAAGATATTCCCGCACTGGCCAACCATTTTTTAGCCTGGTATGCATCAAAAGAAGACAAACCTGTTTTACATATCCATAAAGATGCCTTGCAATTGTTGCAGACTCATGCCTGGAAAGGCAACATTCGCGAGTTGCGCAATGTGCTGGAAAGAGCTACCATCATGACGGATGGCAATACGATCCTGCCAGAACATTTACCTTTTGACATCCAAAAACAGAACAAAGGCGCTGCCAGTCTTACCCTGGCCAGCGTTGAAAAGGATCATATTCAAAAAGTATTGCGTTATACCAAAGGCAATAAGACAAAGACAGCGGTATTGCTGGGGATAGGACTCACGACCCTTTATCGGAAGATGGAGGAGTATAAGATAGAATAGATTGAAGACCTGTCAGGTACACATAGGCCATCTGAATTTGCAAGATGCTCAAGTGTACCTGACAGGTCTCTTTTACGTTTGCCGTTTGCCGTTTCACGTCTCCCGGCTACTGCCTCGTCAGCGGCGGATGCTGTACCGGATTTACAACTACCGGATATTTTTCTACAGTTATATTACTGGGGTCCAAACCAAAATTGATTGATTCTTTTACGCTCAGGTATTTTAGATTGAAATAGCTTTTCATCAGGAAATTCTTCCAGAAAGACAGCGCGTTTTCATACGACAGAAAGCTTTCCATAACCAGGAAGCGGAAATCACCGATCTTACTTTCCTGGTAATGCTGCTCATGCCTGGTCGACACATCCACCTCTTTGGTATTTACCAGGTCATTCACTACCTGTCTGAAGTAATAATCAATGCGCGGCTCAATACGAAAGCCAAGGTTAAACTCTATAAAATACACATCATCTTTAACGACAGTATCTAGGTGGTAACGCATGGCATAGGGTTCGTCCAGTACATTCACATGCACGAACCAATAGATATCTGCGCGTTTCGGTGATTTTGACAGAATAGAATTCAACGCAGATTTTTCAATTTTACGGGGCGTGCCCGAACTCGTCAGGTATACCAGGTTGGTAGCATACTTGGGGATCTTTTCATCCAGGCTTAGCCGCTTCAGCAACGGAATGTATTCTTCAACCGGTACCATTTTTTTCAATCCATTGGTAATGGCTCGACCTTTACGCCAAACAAACATGATGATGAATAAGACGGAGCCAATTAACAATGTTATCCAACCGCCTTCCTTTATTTTTTGCAGGTTGGCCGTCAAAAACGACACTTCTATCGCCAGGAATAAACCGGTTACCAGCACGATCCATATCGCCGGCACCCGTTTGGTATATAAATAAAAATTGATCAACACGGTACTCATCAGCATGGTGAGTGTAACGCTTAAACCGAATGCAGCTTCCATTTTGGTGGATTCCTTAAAGTACAACACCATGCCCAGGCAACCTGCCATCAATAACCAGTTGATAAAAGGAATGTATAACTGTCCTTTTATATTGCCAGGGAACAATACGCGGTGACGGGGCCATATATCCAACCGGATGGCTTCATTTACCAGCGTAAAGCAACCGCTGATCAGCGCCTGGCTGGCAATAATGGTGGCCAGGGTTGCAATGCATAATGAAGGTATGTATATCGCATCGGGTACAATATGATAGAAAGGACTGACGGTACCCACTTGCTCACCCGTATGCTGCAACAACCAGGCTGTTTGTCCGGCATAACTAAGGATCAGCATGATCTTAATATAGATCCAGCTTATACGAATGTTATTTCTGCCGCAATGGCCCATATCGCTGTACAAAGCTTCTGCACCGGTAGTACAGAGGAAAATACTGCCTAATAACCAGAAGCCGCCCGGCACTTCTTTTAACATCACATAGGCGTAGTAGGGGTTTAATGCTTTAAATACACCAGGTGCATGGCTGAGTGCCATTACACCCAGTACACCAATAAAAGTGAACCATACCACCATCACGGGGCCAAACACTTTACCGATCTTATCAGTGCCAAACTGTTGAAAAGTGAATAACAGAATAAGGATAATAATTATGATGGGAACCGTGTTGATGTGTGGATTTATTTTTTGTAAGCCTTCAATGGCGGAAGCTACAGAAATGGGTGGGGTGATAATACCATCGGCCATTAAAAAAGCGCCGCCAGCCATGGCTGGGATCACCAGCCACTTACCCCAGTAGCGCCGTATCAGGGCATAGAGCGAGAAAATGCCGCCTTCACCTTTATTATCCGCCTGCAACGTGATGATCACATATTTAAGCGTGGTTTGAAAGAAGAGGGTCCAGAAGATGGCCGATAACGCACCCAATGCAACATCTTCTGTGATAACACGATCATGAAAAACCGCATTTAACGTATATAATGGAGACGTGCCGATATCGCCAAATACGATTCCGGTGGCGATTAATACCCCTGCCGCTGTGATCTTTTTGTGAAATTCAGTCGGCGATAACGATGGTGAACTCATTTTTATAGCTTGTTTAAACCCTGGTCGCGAATTTATCTCATTCATTGCTATTTTCCGGGTCTAATATTAGTAGGGGCCGGAAGCCAATTGTTACAAGGTAGTTGCCTCATTTTCCTTACAACCCTTCCATTTTGATAATAACCCTTTCAAAATGGAAGGGTTTTTTAGGTTTGGTAAAAAATAACCTGTATAAGCGCTTTCTATATCTCTTTGTTAATTAACTCCTTGTTGCCCTTTCTGCATTTTTTATAATACCGGCATTCCCTTGGCACTTCCTATCAACAAAATTTGACAACAATGCTAACACTCATTCTCTTTTTATCCGGCCTCGCTTGCTTTTATGTATTCTATAGATCTATTGACTTTTTTGAAAAAATGTAAGCTATGATAAACGCATTATTTATTTTATCGATACTGGTTTTTGGTTATTTACTGTATGTATTGATCAAACCCGAAAATTTTTAAAGGTGAACGCACTATTCACCACTAACAACTCATAATTAAAATGACAACAGAACTATTTGGTGTAATCATTATGTTCCTGCTTTCGGTAGTATTAGCTATTCCGCTGGGAAAATATATTGCCAAAGTTTTTAAGGGTGAACGCACCATCACCGATTTTATGAACCCCCTGGAACGGTTGATCTTCCGCATCAGTGGCATAGATCCCAAAGCAGGCATGAACTGGAAACAGTTTTTAAAAGCAATGCTTGCCATAAACCTGTTATGGTTCGTGTATGCTTTTTTTGCATTGATCTTCCAGGACAAATTGCCATTGAACCCCGATGGCAACCCCGGGCAAACGCCCGACCTGGCATTTAACACCGCCATCAGCTTTTTGGTAAACTGCAACCTGCAACACTATTCCGGTGAATCGGGATTAACCTATTTCACGCAACTGTTTGTGATCACATTTTTACAGTTTGTAACAGCAGCTACCGGCATAGCCGCCTTGGTGGCTTTGTTTAACGGCCTGAAAGAAAAAACCACCGATAACCTGGGCAACTTCTGGGCTATTCTGGTAAAATCAACCACGCGCATACTATTACCATTGTCACTGGTGATGGGCATCGTACTGGCTTTTAATGGCACCCCTGCCAGTTTTGATGGCAAGGATACCATTACCACCCTGCAAGGTGATACGGTGCAGGTATCACGCGGACCCGCAGCCGGCATGATCGCCATTAAACAATTAGGAACAAACGGCGGGGGATGGTTTGGCGCCAATTCATCGCATCCGCTGGAGAACCCGAACTATTTTACCAATATCATTGAAACCATTGCCATTATCCTTATTCCGATAGCACTGGTGTTTGCCCTGGGTTTTTACATCAACCGTAAAAAACTGTCTTATATAATATTCGGCGTAATGACCTTTTTGTGTGTGCTTTTTATTTGTATCAATGTGTATTATGAAACAAAAGGGAACCCGGCTATAGACCGCATGGGTATTGCCCAACAAATAGGCGCCATGGAAGGCAAGGAAATACGCCTGGGATCTGCAGCCACCGCATTATGGAGTGTAGTAACAACTTCTACATCCAATGGTTCGGTCAATGGCATGCACGACAGTCTGATGCCTATGTCGGGCGGTGTGGTTTTGCTTGACATGATGATCAATGCCCTGTATGGCGGTGTAGGTGTGGGATTACTGAACTTTTTTATTTTCATCATCATTGCTGTTTTCATCAGTGGATTGATGGTAGGCCGAACACCTGAGTTTATGGGCCATAAAGTAGAGGCCCGTGAAATCAAGATAGCATCCCTGGTATGGTTGCTGACTGCCTTCCTGGTGAAAGGTGGAACGGCGCTGGCTGCGTATATGGCAGCTCACCATCCCGACATCGCATGGGCTGTGAAACCATCTGCCTGGTTGAACAACCCCTCGTATCATGGATTTTCAGAAATGCTATATGAATTTACTTCAGCCAATGCCAACAACGGCAGTGGGTTTGAAGGGTTGGGGGATAATAATATTTTCTGGAATGTAAGTACGGGCATTGTGCTGTTACTGGCACGCTTTATTCCCATCGTGGGGCCGGTGGCAATAATCGGTTTGCTGGCTAAGAAAAAATATATTCCCGAGGCAGCGGGTACCTTAAGAACAGATTCCATCACATTCGGAGTAATGACCATGGCCGTTATTATCATTGTGAATGCCTTATCGTTCTTTCCGGCGCTGGTATTAGGTCCCATTGCAGAATACTTCACATTACATTAATTAGAACTGATCATGTCAAAAAGAAAACGCGACATAAAATTGTTTGATCCGGCTTTGGTCAACACGGCCATCAAACAATCCTTTATAAAATTGAATCCCCGGTTAATGATAAAGAACCCGGTGATGTTTACTGTAGAGCTCGGCACCTTTGTGATGCTGGCCGTGGTGTTGTATCAAATGATAACGCACGACACAACGCAAGGCTCGTTGTGGTATAATATAGTGGTATTTGCTATCCTGCTATTAACGGTGTTGTTCGCCAACTTTGCCGAAGCGCTTGCGGAAGCAAGAGGAAAAGCACAAGCCGAAAGCTTACGCAAAACAAGGGAAGAAACTCCCGCCAAAAAGGTGGTGTCACCCGGCGAAATTTTTGGAAAGGAAATAAAAGTGGTGCCCTCCTCGCAGCTGCGGTTAGGCGACCGGTTTGTTTGTGAACCAGGTGATGTGATCCCGATGGATGGCGAAATAGTAGAAGGTATTGCCACGATCGATGAATCGGCCATTACCGGTGAATCGGCTCCGGTAATCCGTGAATCGGGCGGTGATAAATCTTCTGTGACCGGTGGCACCAAGGTATTGAGCGATCAAATTGTGGTAGAAGTGACCACACAACCTGGCGAAACATTCCTTGATAAAATGATCGCCCTGGTAGAAGGCGCCAGCCGGCAAAAAACGCCTAATGAAATTGCATTGACCATTCTGCTGGCTGCTTTTACACTCATCTTTATTATCGTGTGTGTAACGCTGAAGCCTTTTGCAGACTATGCCAATACGCCCATTGCCATTGCGGCATTCATTTCATTGTTCGTGTGTTTGATCCCGACTACCATTGGCGGTCTTTTATCTGCTATTGGTATTGCGGGTATGGACAGAGCCCTTCGTGCGAATGTAATTTCAAAAAGCGGTAAAGCCGTAGAAACTGCCGGTGATGTTGATGTGTTATTGCTTGATAAAACAGGGACCATTACCATCGGTAATCGCAAGGCTACTAATTTTTATCCTGCCAATGGAGTAGGAAACAAAGATTTCATCGACCAGGTGGTGTACAGCTCCCTGGCCGATGATACCCCGGAAGGGAAATCAATTGTTGAGCTGGCGGCAAAGCAATCAAATGCAAACTTATCCCTTGACCAATTTCGCCATCAGATGCTGGCGGTTCATCATGCACCGCTCACCTTTATCAAGTTTACCGCAGAGACCCGCAGCAGTGGCGTGAATCTGCCGAACGGAACAACCATCCGCAAAGGTGCGTTTGATGCCATTCGTACGATGGCGCAGAAGGCAGGTAATACAGTTCCCAACGAAGTAGAAGAACGCGTAAAGAAGATTGCCAATGATGGCGGTACACCACTTGTGGTATCGGTAAATAATGAAATAAAAGGGGTGATCGAATTACAGGATATTATCAAACCTGGTATACAGGAACGGTTCGAACGTCTGCGAAAGATGGGCGTGAAAACGGTGATGGTGACCGGTGATAATCCACTCACCGCAAAATATATTGCTAACAAAGCCGGTGTAGATGATTTTATTGCCGAGGCAAAGCCTGAGGATAAAATGAACTACATCCGTAAAGAGCAGGCCACCGGTAAACTGGTTGCCATGATGGGCGATGGCACCAATGATGCGCCGGCGCTGGCGCAAGCTGATGTTGGCGTGGCCATGAACAGCGGAACACAGGCTGCGAAGGAAGCCGGTAACATGGTTGACCTGGATAACGACCCAACCAAACTGATAGAGGTGGTAGAGATCGGTAAACAATTATTGATCACCCGCGGTACGTTAACCACTTTTTCGATCGCCAATGATGTGGCCAAATATTTTGCCATCGTTCCGGCCCTGTTTATTACCTCGATCCCTGCTTTGCAGCATTTGAATATTATGGGGTTGAAAAGTCCCGAGTCGGCCATTTTATCGGCCATCATTTTCAATGCGATCATTATCCCGATGCTGATTCCGCTGGCGTTGAAAGGTGTTGCTTATAAACCCATAGGCGCAAGTGCCTTGTTAAGAAGGAACCTGTTGATCTATGGCGTAGGTGGTGTGATCGTTCCGTTTATCGGGATTAAATTAATTGATTTGCTGTTAGCCTTATTTATGTGATTGTTTTAAAAAATTTCAACAATGAAGAATCTTTTTATATCGCTTAAACTTACCCTGGCACTACTGGTTATTTGTGTAGTTATATATCCTTTATTCATTGCGCTGGTTGCAAAACTGGCGCCGGGTGGTGGCAAAGGGGAAACCATTTCGGTAAATGGCAAAGTGGTTGGTTATGCCAATGTTGGACAAAAATTTACGGATGATAAATATTTCTGGGGCCGTCCATCGGCAGTTGATTATAATGCAGCCGGTTCAGCAGGTTCTAATAAAGGTCCTTCCAATCCTGATTACCTGAAAACGGTACAGGATAGAATCGATACTTTCCTGGTACATAATCCTGGTATTCAAAAATCAGCTATACCGGCAGAAATGGTAACGGCTTCGGGCAGTGGCCTTGATCCGGATATTTCTCCTGCATCCGCCTACGTGCAGGTAAAACGAATCGCTGTAGCGCGCGGATTATCGGAAAATAAAGTACAATCCCTGGTAGAAGGCCATGTTGAGAAACCCTTGCTGGGCATGCTGGGGCCTTCGAAGGTGAATGTGCTGAAGTTGAACGTGGCATTGGACGGAATGAAATAAGGTTTACATTCAAGGTAGCATTTGACGGGTTTTAAATATGAACACACCTAACAACGATAAAGACGAACAGGTGCAACATTTCTTGGAGATGGCCAATCAATCGGTACGCGGGAAATTGAAAATTTACATTGGCATGAGTGCCGGTGTGGGCAAAACCTATCGCATGTTGCAGGAGGCGCACGACCTGCTGCGTAAAGGGGTGAATATAAAAGTAGGATATGTAGAAACCCATAACCGGAAAGAAACGCATGCATTGATCGACGGCTTGCCGTTGATCCCCCGGCGCCAGGTCTTCTATAAAGGAAAGCAACTGGATGAACTGGATGTACAGGCCATATTGTTATTACTTCCCGAAGTAGTGATCGTAGATGAACTGGCGCACAGCAATATTCCGGGCAGTAAGAATGAAAAGCGCTGGCAGGATGTAGTGGATATCCTCGATGCAGGTATTGATGTGATCACCGCCGTGAACATTCAGCATATTGAAAGCATTAATGAAGAGGTAAAACAAATTACCGGGGTAGAAGTAAAAGAGCGGGTGCCTGATAAATTATTACAAATGGCCGATGAAGTGGTGAATATTGACCTCACCGCCAAGGAATTGATCACCCGTTTACAGGAAGGCAAGATCTATGATCCTAACAAAGTGCAACAGGCGCTGACGAATTTCTTTCAGCCTGAGAAAATTCTCCAGTTGCGCGAGCTGGCGCTTAAAGAAGTAGCAGGCCAGGTAGAACGAAAAGTAGATTATACAGTCACTAAGAACAAAGCATGGCAACACGAAAAATTCCTGGCCTGCATTTCTACTTCCCACGAAGCGGCTCAGCGCATTATTCGTAAAACAGGCCGGCTGGCATCGTATTACAATGCCGACTGGTATGTGCTGTATGTACAAACGCCAAAGGAAGAACTGGATAAAATTCCGCTGGCAGCCCAGCGCCACCTGATCAATAATTTAAAACTGGCAACCGAATTAGGGGCTGAAGTTTTGCAGGTGAAAAGCCGCAACGTTTCGCAGGAGATCATTCAGATGGCCTTTGAAAAAAAGATCACCACCATTTGCATTGGGAAGCCGCATTTGAATTTATTCCAGGTTATCTTGCGTACCAGTTTGTTTAACCAGCTGTTAAAGACCTTGTCGGAAAAAGATATTGACATCATTATACTATCGTAATGGCATTAAAGCTTAAAACTAAAGTAGCCCTGGGCGTCGGTTTTTTATTCGCGTTGCTGCTGCTGGTAGGCGGGGTAGGCTTTTATTATTTCAATAAGATCAGTCTTGAATCGCAGGATCTGTTGAAGGATAATTACAAAAGCGTTGAATACGGCCGCAAAATGCTGGATGCCCTGAATACCTGGGAAAAAGAACGGGATACGGCCCGTACAATATTTGATGCAAACCTGGCCGCCCAGGAAAGTAATATCACCGAACAAGGGGAGACAACCGTTACCAATGCCTTACGCCATGATTATAACGCATTCCTGCAGCACGACGACTCCATGCCTTTGCAAATGGCACTTCAAAAAAATATCAGCCGCATCATCCAGATCAATCTGAATGCCATCAATGAAAAAAATGCGTTATCGCAAAAGGCAGTAGAAAATGCCAAGTTGATCATCACCATGATCGTTACATTTTGCCTGCTGATCGGTTTTACCTTCATGGTGAACTTCCCGGGATTAATTGCCAATCCCATTAGCAAATTAACCGAGGGTATCAAGGCCATTGCCAATAAAAATTACAGCCAGCGCATTCACCTGCAACGCAATGATGAATTCGGGGAATTGGCCAAAGCCTTTAACGACATGGCCGAACAGCTGAATGAATATGAACATAGTAACCTGGCTAAGATCATGTTTGAAAAGAAAAGGGCAGAAACCGTTATCAATTCCCTGAAAGACGCCAGCATTGGAATTGATAAGAACGGCACTGTACTGTTTGCCAATCAACAAGCCCTGCAGTTATTAAATCTGAAGGAACCGGAGGTGGTAGGGCATAAGCAGTCAGACATTCAACAGCGCAACGACCTGTTCCGGTTTTTAACCAATGAAGAGAATGGCATGCCCTTCAAGATCGTGGTGAATGATAAAGAGAATTATTTTACCAAAGAGCAGATCGACATTCAACAGGAGAATGAGAAAACGGGACATGTGATCATTTTAAAGAACATCACACCATTCAAGGAACTGGATGTGGCAAAGACCAATTTTATTGCTACCATTTCCCATGAATTAAAAACACCGCTGGCTTCTTCTGATTTTAGCCTGCGTTTGCTGGAAGATGAGCGGGTGGGGAAATTGACGGCCGAACAAAAAGAGCTGGTACAAAGTCTGAAGGATGATAACCAGCGCCTGCTGCGTATCCTGAGTGAATTGCTCGATCTGTCACAGGTAGAAAGTGGCAAAATGCAACTGAACCTGCAACCCGTACCGGTGAATGATATTATTGTAAAAGCGCTGGGTGCTGTACAAAACGCAGCCAAAGAAAAGAATATTCAGATCAAACAACAGATCGCTGACGCATTGCCCGCCGTGCAGGCCGATGCGGAAAAAGCCGTATGGATCGTCAATAACTTCCTCACCAATGCCATCCGTTATTCAGCGCAAAACGATCACCTCATTATAAAAGCCAGTCAGCCCGATGAACAGCACATTGAAATAGGTGTGCAGGATTTTGGCATAGGCATCGATGCAGCCTTGCAGCAAAAGATCTTTGACCGCTTTTACCGTGTGCCGGGTATTCATGAAAAAAAAGGTACCGGGTTGGGATTGGCCATCAGCAAGGATTTTGCTGATGGCATGGCGGGCGCCATAGGGGTAGATTCAACTCCCGGCAAAGGCAGTTACTTTTTTTGCCGGTTTAAGGTGGCGTGATCCTGTTAACTAAACCTGCATACAGATAAAATAATAATACCCCCAATCAACACAAGCTGTACTACCTGGAAAAGCGTTAACCGTTTCCTTATATCATCGAAAGAAGCCATTGCTTCATTGTTCAACCTGCGTTTGAATTGGTTAAAGGACTTTGTGCTCAGGATCCTGAATACTATAATAATGAGCACCAGGCCGATCTTTATTCGCATCCACAATTGATCGCCGTATACTTTGTGCATGTTGACCATCATTAATATGCCTGCCGTTACAATTAACCCCAGGCAAATGCCCATGATCCGGGCATATTTATCGGTGGTGACCAACAAGGCTCTCGTAATGGCTGTATCTTTTTTGCTGTAATGCCACAATTGATTGCCGGTAATTATGTTGGCAACAAACGTACCCGTAAATAATGCGAATGCGGAAAGATGAAGAATAAGAAAGATCAGGTAAACAGAATGTGGTATCATAATGCACTTTTTGTAAGTGCAAATAAAATCAGGAAAAATCGCATACACCCGTGATAAAGATCACAAAATGGCCGGCGTCATTCTTTTGTTCCGGATCCGGCTTAAGGTTTCTCTTTTTACACCCAGGTAAGAAGCTAATTGTGAAATAGGGATCCGTTGTAACAGTTCAGGGGCATTTTTTTCCAAAAATTCATATCGCCCTTTGGCGGTGAGTATTCTGAAAAGCTGTAACTGCTTTTCCTGTTTAGCGGCAATTAATTCCAGGTTCTTTTTACCGGCAATTTCAATGTCAGGGTGTTTTTTGATAGCATCCAACAGGTCAGATCTGTCGATCTTATATACGATCATGGGTTCGCAGGCAACAACCGTGAAATCGGAGGGTTTATTGAAAAGGTAACTGTTTTTGTTGGTCACTGTCTCGTACTCAAAAAAGAACTCCAGGTTTACTTCCTCACCATCCTGGATGTTATAAGCCCTGCAATAGCCCTGTTCGATCAGGAACAATGACTGGCAGGGTTTTCCGAAGCGGATGATCTCATCTCCTTTCCTGTATTCGATTTTTGAAAAGAAGGGTATTACGGCATCTAAACTATCTTTCGACAGATCAGAAAATTGTTTAATATTTTTAATAAGTTGGTCCATAAGCTTGAAATAAATATGGATGCCCTGCCATATAGGTAGCTCAGAAGCAAGGTTGTTTTAATCGCATGCTTTGTAACACAGATGCCTTGCTTTTTGTTTTGGTTTTGGCAGTTCGGACCAGTTTTGTTAATAAAACAATCGTCATCTTACAATTCCTACTATTTTTGCCTACCCTATTTAAGGACATAACAATTATCATGGATCTACAAACACGTAATAGAGTATCGGTTGGCGGCCTGCTAATAGCCCTCGGCATCATCTACGGAGACATTGGAACGTCCCCACTTTATGTACTCAATGCGATCACGAGTGGTAAGAAAATTACCGATGAGCTGGTGATCGGCGCATTATCGCTAATCATATGGACACTTACGTTACAAACCACGATCAAATACGTTATACTTACCCTTCAGGCGGACAACCGTGGAGAAGGCGGTATTTTTTCTCTTTTTGCGCTCGTCCGGCGAAGGCGTAGATGGCTCGTCATTCCGTCGATGATCGGGGGTGCCGCATTACTGGCCGACGGGATGATTACCCCGCCAATTTCGGTCACGTCTGCGATCGAGGGGCTGAAACAGCTGCCGGTATTACATGATATCAGCCAACGGACGATTATTTACATTGTAATCGGCATACTGACCGTCCTTTTTTTAATCCAGCAATTTGGCACCGCGTTGATTGGCCGCTTTTTTGGGCCACTGATGTCCATTTGGTTCATCATGCTGGCAGTGCTTGGTCTAATTCATATTTCAGATGGCCTGGAAGTATTTAAAGCTTTTAATCCATATTATGGGATTTCGCTTTTAACCAGCTACCCTAAAGGATTTTATATATTAGGGGGCGTTTTTTTGTGTACAACCGGAGCCGAAGCGTTGTATTCAGATCTTGGCCATTGTGGCAAGTGGAATATCCGTTACAGCTGGGTGTTAGTAAAATCCTGCCTAATCCTTAACTATCTCGGTCAGGGGGCCTGGTTGCTTGCGAACTATCACAATCAAGAAATTACAGGGGAAATGATCAGTGCTGGATTTAATCCTTTTTACGGAGTAATGCCCCAGTGGTTCCTGTACTTTGGAATTGCTATCGCCACCGCTGCGGCGATTATTGCCAGCCAGGCGCTGATATCAGGGTCATTCACATTGATCAGTGAAGCTATGCGGTTAAATCTTTGGCCAAGGCTGCGTATCAATTATCCCACAGAGGCAAGGGGACAATTATTTATCAGAGCAATCAATTTTTTATTATTTGCAGGTTGTATCGGCATCGTGCTGTACTTTAAGAAAGCCTCCAATATGGAAGGGGCTTATGGACTCGCTATAACACTGTGCATGATTGCCACATCTATACTTTTTGCAAATTACCTGGTAATCAAACGTGCGAAGCCCCTGTTCATTTATATTTATCTGGTTGTTTTTCTCTCGATAGAATTAAGCTTCCTCTTTGCTAATATCGATAAGTTTCCGCATGGCGGTTACGTCACTTTGTTGATGGGAGGCTTATTATTCTTCGTTATGTATGATTGGTTCAGGGCCAGAAAGATAAAGAACCGATATGTTGAATTCGTCAGGTTGGAAGACTATATTTCCAAATTGCAAGAGCTAAGTAACGACAAGTCAGTTCCGAAGTATGCCACGCATCTTGTGTATCTCACCAGCGCTGACCATCATAAAGAGATTGAGCATAAGATCATTTATTCCATCCTCCATAAAAAACCGAAGCGGGCGGACATTTACTGGTTCGTCCATGTAGATACGCTGGACGATCCATATACATCTGAGTACCGGGTAGTGCATATTATTCCCAATGACATTATTCGAGTCGAATTTCGGCTGGGATTCAGAATGCAGCCCCGCATTAACCTGTTGTTTCAGCAAGTAGTAGAAGATCTGGTGGCCAATAGGGAGGTTAATATTACCAGCCGCTATGAAAGCCTGGAGAGAAATAATGTGGTTGGGGATTTTCAGTTCGTTGTGCTCGAAAAATACCTGAGTGAAGATAATGACCTGCCGTTGTGGGAACGGTTTATTATGAAACTTCATTTCTGGCTCAAGGAAATAAGCCTTTCAGAGGAAAAAGGCTTTGGACTGGATTCAAGCAACGTCACTGTTGAAAAATTTCCATTAGTTGTATCTCCGGTTAGCAGACCGAAGTTAAAAAGAATAGAATAGCGCCAGGCACAATTATACTATCTACCCCCTTCAAATCAAACGGCTTGAAGGGGTTTCTATTTTCTATCGGCCAAAAAGCATCCAACACAAAGATTTGCTTTATGAATATGCCCCTTTGAGTAACCGGTTTTTGTCTTTCCGCTTCAAATAATAAGCTGATACCCCGGCCATCTTTCGCTAAACCATGTACCATCCATCAGTCAAAACAGCTTTTTACTTAGGAGAGGTATAGGGTTGACTGAAGGTTTAGTGATGAACTAGACAACTTCAAAACAGGATTTACACTCCTTTCACTAAAGGATGACTAAAGGATGAGTGAAGGATAACAGGTGGGTAGTGATGCAGTTTTACCCCCCTGCTGCAAACATTTGGATACCAGGTTGCATCAAACCGATACCAGGATATTGATACGGGATGCTTATTTTCGGGCCCGAAAATAAAATTACCCATCACTATTTCTGAAATTGATTGCTATGCAGCTATGTAGATTTTCCCTGCTCCTGACCTGTTTTTTGTATTGCTTTCAGCTTACTCAGGCACAATCAGCCCGGGTGCGGGAAGATTTTGATAGAAACTGGACCTTTAATCTGGGAGATGCGGCCCATGTGGAAGATGCCGGTTTTAATGACGCTTCCTGGCGGAAATTAGATCTGCCGCACGACTGGAGTATTGAACTGCCCTTTGATTCAACAAGTCCCACCGGTACAGGTGGCGGCGCCTTACGCGGCGGATTGGGCTGGTACCGGAAAAGTTTTACGCTGCCGGCCAGCGACAAAGGCAAAAACATCTTTATTGATTTTGATGGCGTATACTGCAAGAGCGAGGTGTTCATCAACGGCCATTCGCTGGGCGTACGGCCAAATGGCTATATTTCTTTCCGCTATGATCTTACGTCATTTCTAAAATATGGTAACGAAAAGAACGTCATTGCCGTAAAGGTTGACAACAGCAAACAACCCAACAGCCGCTGGTACAGCGGCAGCGGTATCTATCGCAATGTATGGCTGGTGAAAACAGGCAGTACGTATGTTGACAATTATGGTACGTATATCAACACGCCTTCGGTATCGGCCAGCTCAGCCCGGGTAAACCTTACAACAACGATAAGTGGTACCGGCGGGCATTGCGATATAACGACTACCATTTTAGATGCAGTCGGGAAAGCCGTAGCGGTACAAACGCAAAAGAATATACATGTAGGAGCATTACAAACTTTAAAACAGACATTCTCCCTTTCATCTCCTGTTCTGTGGAGCATAGAAAAACCATACCTGTACAAAGCGGTCACCAAAATAAGCAGCCAGGGAAAAATAACCGACGAGTATACCACCTCTTTTGGTGTTCGTAATTTCAATTTTGATGTTGATAAAGGATTCTTTGTAAACGGCAAACCGGTAAAGATCGTAGGCGTTTGCAATCATCATGACCTGGGCTGCCTGGGCACAGCCATCAATACCCGCGCATTGGAAAGGCAGTTGCAGATATTGAAAGGAATGGGCGTCAATGGCATTCGCACTTCACATAACCCACCGGCGCCGGAGTTGCTAGATCTGTGTGATAAAATGGGCTTTATAGTAATGGACGAAGCCTTTGATATGTGGAAGCGCCCAAAAAATCTACTCGATTACAGTAACGACTTTGACGAATGGTACAAAAAAGACCTGACCGATCAAATATTACGCGACCGGAATCATCCATCGGTATTTATATGGAGTGTAGGCAATGAAATACCAGAGCAATGGGCTAAAGAAGGTGATACCGCAGGGGTGGCCTATTTAAGGGAGATGCAGCGGATCGTGCGCAGTCTCGACGACCGGCCCACAGTAACCGCAAATAATGAAGTGCATTCAAAGAACCGCTTGTTGCAATCCGGTGTCAATGACCTCATCGGTTATAATTATCATCATGAAGACTGGCATCCGGATTCTGTACAAAAGAAGTGGGGCCGCAAGCCGTTTATCGTAACCGAATCGGTGTCGGCCTTACAAACAAGGGGGCATTATGATATGCCGTCAGACAGTATGCGCATCTGGCCCCAACGGTGGGATTTACCTGTAGCCAATGCCAATGCTGACTTAACCTGTTCTGCTTATGAAAATTGTTTTACGCCCTGGGGTTCTTCACACCTGGCTACCTTGAAAATGTTTTTGAAACATGCGAGTATCAGCGGTATGTTTGTATGGACCGGGTTTGATTATATAGGAGAACCAACGCCGTATCCATGGCCGGCACGCAGCTCTTACTTTGGAATAGTAGACCTGGCAGGGTTTCCGAAGGATGTGTATTATTTATATCAAAGCTTATTTACCACGAAAAGCATGTTGCATTTGTTCCCGCACTGGAACTGGCAACCTGGCCAAACGATAGATATGTGGGCATACTATAACAATGCCGATGAAGTGGAGTTGTTCATCAATGGAAAATCACAAGGTGTGAAAAGAAAAGCGGGCGATGACCTGCACGTAATGTGGCGGGTGAAATATGAGCCGGGCAGGGTAGAGGCGGTATCGAAAAAAGATGGAAAGGTAGTTGCTACCAAACTAATTAAAACAGCCGGAGCGCCTGCGAAAATAGTGTTGCAGGCCGACAGAAGTGCGATACAAGCGAATGGAAAGGACCTCTCGTTTGTAACCGTAAAAGTGTTAGATAAAGAAGGAAACCTGGTTCCCGATGCGGCCAATAACATTCAGTTTACAATAGCCGGTGCGGGGTTTATATCGGGCGTTGATAATGGTAACCAAAGCAGCATGGAGCCATTCAAAGCCAGCAAACGAAAAACATTCAATGGATTGTGTCTAGTCGTGGTTCAGTCGACCGGAAAACCAGGTAACATAAAACTTCAGGCACAGTCAGCCGGGCTTGCGCCGGCATCAATTGATATTATAGGAAAGTAATGTTTGTCTAATGTTCTTTACAAGCATTAACAAACAACCTTACCTCTTATAAAACAATTACAAAGTAGCTAAAGTGTACAGGGGGAAATGGCTGTTATTGAAACAAACCAGCCTTTATTCCCTCAAAGGTGTCAACAATCAGTTCATTAAACTTCTTTGATAAAGCGGGATTAGCAATGGTACCCTGTTCAGTTAATATTACATTGCCAACCTGGTAGTAATTGGTGGTATTGTTGTCATTGACCTTTACTACGTTGTTATTTTTGAAATAATAACACTTGCTGAAGTTCAATGAATCTGTAGTGAACAGGTAGTTGGCTTTATATATCTCTTTATTAGCCTTGCTATAGAAACATTCAACCCAGTATTTGCCTTCACGGGCTTTACCTCTGAACGAAGCATGGTCCATATATGGATTCGATTCAGCGGTTGAAACCAAAGAATCGATCTGCGTTCTTTGATTTACAAAATTAATAACTGGTGGTGGCGTGGCCTGTATACTCGCAGGCTTTGAACTCACATATTTTGCTGTTGTATTCGTAGTCTGCTGCGCAAAGGCAGGTATTGCTACGGTCACGATTAAAAAAGTAAGCAATCGGGTTTTCATAACGTGTGGGTTTTAAATAAAAATACACCGGGTTTTTTACAATTGCAAGGGGGAAGGGAAAAAAGGGGGAGTTGCGTGGAGCCCTTGCTGCGAGCGGCTTTAAGGTTGTAGGCGTTGGGGGTCAAGGGGTTGGGGTAGTGCTAAATTTATTAAGCTGCAATAAACACAATAAAATAAATATGTGACAAGGAGATAGTTTAATGGCGCTACATGGAATAAGCGTAGAAATAACTTCCTGTTATGAGTATAATATACATATAATACATGTGTAAACAAGAAAGGCTGATATTCAAATCACGCGGGGATCTACGATCGATAACCTTAGTAAAAAAAGCATTGAATTGTTTTTTTAATAACTAACTATCCGCATCGTAATATCAATTGCGGGGTATCAATCCATATTAAAACCAGTAAATTGTTGCTGATAATAACAGATATGAAAAAAGCGATTGCGTTATTTCTTTTGGCAGGTGTGCAACTCATGCATGCACGGGCACAGAACAGTAAACCTTTAAACCTTTGGTATAATAAACCTGCCACGCAATGGGTAGAAGCATTGCCGGTGGGTAATGGTCATATCGGCGCCATGATCTTTGGCGGCGTAGAAGAAGAACTGTTGCAGTTGAATGAAAACACATTATACAGTGGTGGGCCAGTAAAGAAAATTATCAACCCTGATGCATTCCCATATCTTCAACAGGTAAGAGATGCATTGCTGAAAGAAGAAGATTATACAAAAGCCAATACCCTCACCAAAAAGATGCAGGGGTTATTTACAGAATCTTACATGCCCCTGGGCGATATCGCGATAAAGCAATCATTTAACGGTGCTGTGCCGAAATCGTATTACCGCGATCTGAATATTCAAACGGCCATAGCTACTACCCGCTTTACGGTGAACGGCGTTCAATATACCCGTGAAATATTTACTGCGGCGCCCGATAACATTATGCTGGTAAAACTATCAGCCAGTGTAAAAGGTAAGCTCAGTTTTGATGTTGCTGCCAAAAGTCAGTTACGCTACAGGATAACGGTAAAGGGTAATGGTGAATTGATCGTAAGCGGTAAAGCGCCTGCCCATGTAGATCCCAATTATTATCACCCTAAAGACCGGCAACCAATAATATATGAGGATACCACAGGTTGTAACGGCATGCGTTTTCAGTACAGGATCAGGGCTATGGCAAAAGATGGCCGCATAAGCATTGATACGGTGGGTATTCATGTGAAAGGCGCCAGTGAAGTGATCCTGTATGTATCGGCAGCTACCAGCTTTAATGGGTTCGATAAATGTCCGGATGCAGAAGGTAAAGATGAGAACAAGCTGGCGGCATCGTTGATTGATAACGCCATTAAAAAAACATATCCAGCCATTCGCGCTGCTCATATTGCAGACTATCAGCAATATTTCAACCGCGTGTCCTTTACCGTGAAAGATACGCTGACATCCAACCCGCAATACAAGTTACCGACTGATGAAAGATTGATAGCTTATTCAGCGGGTGCATATGATCCTGCATTTGAAACGCTTTATTACCAGTTTGGCCGTTACCTGCTTATTGCCGCATCCCGGCCGGGCGGTCCGCCTGCTAACCTCCAGGGTATCTGGAACAAAGAGATGCAGGCGCCATGGAGTTCCAACTATACCATCAACATCAATACACAAATGAACTACTGGCCGGCGGAACCAACCAACCTGTCGGAAATGCATATGCCTTTACTAACCTGGATCAAAAGTTTATCGGTAACCGGTGCACAAACAGCTAAAGAATTTTATCATGCGAGAGGGTGGGTGGCGCACCACAATTCGGAAATCTGGTGTACTTCCAATCCCGTAGGTAATAAAGGCGACGGAGATCCGGTATGGGCCAACTGGTACATGGGCGGTAACTGGCTTTGCCAGCATTTATGGGAACATTATGCTTTTACCCGTAACGAAAAATTCCTGCGGGAAAAGGCGTACCCCATTATGAAAGAAGCGGCGCTTTTTACATTCGACTGGCTGGTGGAGGATAAAAACGGTCGCCTCGTAACAGCACCTTCCACCTCACCCGAAAATAAGTTCAAAGACAGCGTCGGTAACAGTCAGTCGGTTTCTGTTGCTACTGCTATGGATATTTCTATCATCTGGGACCTGTTCACCAACCTGATAGATGCAGCCGCCATTCTTCATGATACTGCATTCCAAAAAGAGTTATTTGCAAAGCGGGATAAGTTAATTCCTCTGCAAATTGGCAGTAAAGGACAATTGCAGGAATGGTACAAAGATTTTGAAGAAACTGATCCACAGCACCGCCATGCTTCGCACCTGTTCGGTTTACACCCGGGGCGTTTAATAACAGCGAGAACAGGCGTTGAATATTTCAATGCTGCTAGAAAGAGCCTGGAAATACGGGGCGATGAAGGAACCGGGTGGAGCAGGGGCTGGAAGATAAACTGGTGGGCACGGCTGCTCGATGGAGATCATGCTTATTTACTCATTAGGCAATTGCTCAAGTATACCAATACGGGGGGAGAAAAATTTACCGGCGGCGGTACTTATCCCAATTTCTTCGATGCACACCCGCCATTCCAGATAGATGGCAATTTTGCCGGCACAGCGGGCATGACCGAAATGCTGCTGCAAAGCCACTCAGGTTATATTCACCTGCTGCCTGCATTACCTGCCGCCTGGAAAGATGGTTCGGTGAAAGGATTGGTAGCCAGGGGCGCCTTTGAAATATCCATGCAATGGCATGATGGGAAAATTACCGGCGCTACCGTGAGATCGCGTAAAGGTGGCCAATGTGTCATTTGGTCGGCCATACCCATGGTATTAAAAGGCGTACAGACAACTGTTGTTAAAGATGGAAATTATTACTTATCATCTTTCAGAACGGAAGCAGGAGGAACATACCAATTGGTTCCGGAAAAAAAATAAACTACATTCTATCGAATTCTGCAGGGGCTGCTTGCCGTAACGGGAATATTCACTGTTTTCTGTAAGAAATACGTCCTTTACCGGTACTAATAGTATAAATCATACCTATAGTGACCTTTCAGGAACAGGGATATATTTTTAGCGAATGGCTCGATAAGCATAAGGCGCTCATCTTTAAAATAGTGCGTGCCTATGGCAATACGCCTATGGACCAGGATGACCTGTTTCAGGAAATTACGATCCAGGTCTGGCGCTCCATTCCCACATTCAGACATGAATCGGCGATCGCCACGTGGATCTATCGCATCGCCCTTAACACGGCCATCAGCTGGGTCACCAAAGAACGGAAATACAGGAAGGCCAATGGTGCAATTGACAATATGCCCGATGTGTTGAGCCTTCCGCATAAACCGGTTGAGGAACAACTTACCTGGTTGTATAAGGCCATACACGCCCTCGATGAAATTGACCGGTCGCTGGCTTTGCTCTTACTCGACGGATTTAGTTATAAAGAGATGGCAGCCATTTTAGGCATTTCCGTGTCGAATGTGGGTGTTAAGATCAACCGTATTAAAAAGCAACTCATTGTTCAATCGAAAAAAATCAGTGATCATGGAATTTGATGAATTGCAAAAGATCTGGGATACGCAAAATAACCAGCCATTATATGTTATCAATGAACAGGCATTGCATAACCGCATTGTTGCCAAAAAGCGGCAGGTGATACAGATTGCTGTTATTACCGAATGGATACTTATAATTGCCAATACCGCGTCGGGGTTATTTGTGTTGCAACAGAATTATACCGGGCGGCGAGGTTTAATCTTTGTTTACCTGCTGGCTGCATGGATGTTGGGTACTGCACTGTATGTGCTTGTAAACCGCATTCGCAGAATGCGTGAGCAAAAGCAGTTCAACCGTTCACTGAGTGGCGACCTGCAGCATGCTTTGGTGGCAGCCAGCTACCAGGTGCGCATTGCCCATATCATGCGCTGGAATACGTTTCCCATTATGCTGTTGGTGCTTTTAAGCAATTGGGAAGGTGGCCAATCGGTTTGGTTTTCATTGGCCGTGGCCCTCTTTTTCATACTGGTTTTTTATGCCAGCGGCTGTGAGATGGGGATTTACAAAGCCAAAAAGCGGGAACTGGAAGTATTGCAGAAAAAATTACAGGAAGATGTAGTGCCATAGGGAAGTTAGGTAAATAGCATGAATAAAGGGGTTTCCGGTAAGGGAGCCCCTTTATTTTTACCGGAACATACTAAATCATGGAGATACAGGTTTATAAGTAGTGAAAAGACATATGAGATCATAGCATCCCTAAAAATATGAACAGCTACACTTTCATCGCTCCTTTTAGCTTAATTTCGCCCGCCGATTTGACTTTGAACAAAGAGAAAAGAAACGTAACACAAACAATAAAATCAATACCCAGGTCTATGCGATCAGTACGCCTTTTAGCAGCTGCCTGTTCAGCTTTGGTTATGAATGCCTGTTCCAGTGGAGAGGCGAGCACTGCCGAACCAAAAGCTTCAGATTCAACTGCTCCGAAAAACACTGCAGAAGTTAAGGAAACAAAAGCGAACGTAACCAGCCCAGGAGCCACCACGCTGGATACCGCCCTTTTCAATAAAATGAATCTACACCTGGCCAATGGCGATTCATCGGGCCGCTGGCCGGTAAAAACGGCCTATCCCAAACCAGGTGCTATTTTCCCTTTTAACAGGGTAGTGGCTTACTACGGTAACTTCTATTCAAAAAAAATGGGCGCTCTTGGTGAATACCCGGCAGATGAAATGCTGCAACGACTCACTGCAGAATGCAAAAAATGGGAGGCCGCTGATCCTTCTGTACCTGTAATACCTGCGATTCATTATATTGCCGTAACCGCTCAGGGAAGCCCTGGCGCGGGAGGCAAATACCGCGCTCGCATGCCTTTCCACCAGATCGATTCCGCGATAAATTTGGCCGCTCGCATCAATGCCCTCGTATTCATTGATGTACAGGTGGGTTTCAGTAATGTACAGGCCGAAATTCCAGAATTGGAGAAATACCTGAAGATGCCGCATGTGCACCTGGGTATAGATCCTGAGTTCTCCATGAAAACAGGTAAAAGACCCGGCGCCATAATTGGTACCATGGATGCCACAGATATAAACTTTGTTACCGATTACCTGGCCGGCCTGGCAAAAGCAAATAACCTGCCGCCCAAAATACTGGTGGTTCACCGTTTTACGCAAAACATGGTGACCAACTACAAGAATATTAAAATACAACCCGAAGTACAGATCGTTATCGATATGGATGGCTGGGGCGAACCTTCGCTTAAACATGACAGCTACAAAGCCTATGTTTGGAGAGAGCCAGTACAATTCGCCGGTTATAAATTGTTTTATAAGAATGACATCCGCAAACAAAACAGTCACATGTTAACGCCGGAAGAAGTTCTGGCAGAAAAGCCGCAGCCGATTTACATACAATATCAGTAATGTTTTATGAAGTGGAATTATAACAGCAATTATCCATCAATAGAAGATCTAAGAGAAAAAGCTAAAAGAAAGATCCCGAAGTTTGCATTTGAGTACCTCGATGGGGGGTGTAATGAAGATGTGAACTTACAGAAGAATACCGCAGAAATAAGAGATGTAGAACTGGTTCCCTATTACCTGAGCAAACATACCGGCAGTGATTTACGTACCGAATTATTCGGTCATGTATATGATGCTCCCTTTGGCATTGCTCCGGTTGGATTACAGGGATTGATATGGCCCAATTCGCCGGAAATTCTGGCAAAAGCAGCTGTTCAGCATAACATTCCATTTATATTAAGCACCGTTACTACCTCAGGTATTGAACGGATCAGCGAAATAACGGAAGGAAAAGCCTGGTACCAGTTATACCATCCGGCAGAAGATGGCGTACGCGATGATATTTTAAAACGGCTGGAAGCTTCCGGGTATAACGTATTGGTTTTATTAAGCGATGTACCTTCATTTGGATTCCGACCAAGAGATATCAGGAACGGGTTGGCCATGCCGCCCCGGATGACCCTGAATAATATTTTGCAGATCATGGGCCGGCCCGAGTGGGCGTTAAAAACCCTGATCCATGGCACGCCCAATTTTGCCACCCTGAAGCCCTATATGCCCAAGGGATTGAATATGAAGCAACTGGGATTGTTCATGAACCGCACTTTTGCGGGCAGACTGAATGCTGAAAAAATAGCCCCTATCCGCGATAAATGGAAAGGTAAAATTGTGGTGAAAGGGATTGCCAGCGAAGCAGATACGGAAATGTGTGTGAAGCTGGGAATAGAAGGTATTATTGTTTCCAATCACGGTGGCCGCCAGCTCGATGCGGGTCAATCGGCTATTAAGTCAATGGAACCCATCGTTGACCGCTATAAAGGCAAGATCAAGATCATGATGGACAGCGGTCTGCGTTCCGGTCCCGACGTGGCCAGGGTAATGGCCGCCGGCGCTGAATTTACTTTTATGGGTCGCTCATTTATGTATAGCGTTGCGGCGCTGGGCGACAAAGGTGGCGATCATGTGATCGGAATGCTGAAAACCCAGTTAAAACAGGTGATGGAACAGGTTTGCTGCGAACAGATCGCTGACCTGCCTAAGCATATCATTAAATAGTTACAATAAAAGTTCGTTTGTGAGGCATCCCGGCTTAGCCGGGATGCCTTTTTTTTGTATATTTAGTTTAACTGAAAAATACCCTTTCAACCATTTCTTTTCGAATAACTGGCAATGTGCCAACCGGAACCTGAGAATATCCGTACAATATATTATAAGACACTATTTGTGATCCCTATAAAAACATGGATGAAATATCTACTCAGCATTGCTGCCACTGTTGTAGCGCTCACCGGGTTTTCACAAATGCAGACCTGTCCTGCCAATATTAATTTTAATGCAGGCGATCTGTCGTTTTGGTCAGTTACTACCGGTTTAATGGGCGGCGCAACTCAAAGCTATCCTGCACCCAATACAGGACTTATAACTGTTCCCGAATATACGATCGCCAATACCGGTATACAGGTGATCACTTCGAACGGCAGCGATGCCTTTGGTAGTTTTCCCACTATTCCCACCATCAACGGATATGCCTATAATTATTCCATCATGCTGGGGTCAACGGCTACTTCCCGTAATCTGACCTCAGGCGGTCGCAGTCCCGGTGGATTTACCAGGGCCATTACATACACCATCGATGTACCTGCTGGTCCGGCTACCGTACCCTATACCATGACCTATGCATATGCCATGGTACTGGAGAACGGAACCCATAATTCAAGTGAGCAGCCGCTTTTTAAAGCTACCCTTTCCACATCGGCCGGCATTATTGCCTGTGCTTCGCCGGAATATTATTTGCCCACTTTTAATAATGCGTCCGGTGGAGGGAGCGGAGGAACCGGCGCTACCCTCGATACGGCTACCGCCCTTGCCAATGGATTTACCAACAGCCCTGTTCCTTTCTTATCTTTTTCAGGAAACAACAATGGCGCTTATTTATATGATGTATGGACCAAAGGCTGGACCGAAGTGACTTTTGATCTTTCTCCATACCGCGGGCAAAAGGTTACGCTTACTTTTGAGTCGGACAATTGCAGACCGGGCGCCCATTTTGCCTATGCTTATGTGGCGTTGCGTAATGTATGCGCCGGGCTGGAGATCAGTGGAAAAACACCCGCATGTACCAACACGACGATAGAATATTCAGTACCCGCGTTGGCAGGTGCTACCTATAACTGGACGGTCCCTGCCGGCTGGACCATCCTTTCGGGCGATAATACAAATATTATAAAAGTAACCGTTGGTAGCACCGGCGGCGTTATTACAAACCACGAGGTAAATGGCTGTGCCGATCTGAATGCCACCATGGCTGTAACCACCACGCCGCCTACTATTGCCGGAAGGGTAATGACCGACACAACGGTCTGTTCCGGTATCAACAGTTGTCCGTTATCGGTTGCCGATGAAGTTGGAAGTGTGTTGAAATGGGTTTCCTCAACCGATGGCATTACCTGGCGGGAGATAGCAGTGGCCGCTGATAATTATACGGCCCAAAACCTGTTAACCTCTACCCGGTATGCCGCCCTGGTGCAAAACGGCAGCGCCTGTACCATTGATACCAGCAATGCTGCTTTTATTACGGTAGATCCCAAATCAAATGGCGGCAGGCTCGATCCGGATTTGATCAATGTATGCCTGGGAGAAATTACGAATCCGAAACTTACTTTA
Organism: uncultured Niastella sp.; assembly: GCA_966212235.1. Classification (GTDB taxonomy): domain Bacteria; phylum Bacteroidota; class Bacteroidia; order Chitinophagales; family Chitinophagaceae; genus Niastella. The sequence goes on from CBIHPP010000013.1 coordinate 176,744, forward strand.
AAAAACTATATAGGAACAGTGCTTAACTGGCAACGATCGATTGACAACGCCAGCTGGAATAATCTTTCACCTGTAAACACCAATACAACCTACCAGGCGGGCACGGTTACCCAAACCACCTGGTACCGCACCGTTCTGAAAAGCGGGGTTTGTCCGGCCGATACCAGCGACCCGGCAACGATCCGGTTTTATAATGTGCCGGCCCCGGCAGCCGCTATTGAGCCCGACTCTTCTTATATCTGTTATGGCAAATCGGCGGTGTTGGATGCAACCATTACAACAGGCACCAGTTATACGTGGAGCAATAATGTGCCATTAACACCCGGGGGCAGTGGTACGGTACCCTCCCTTCCATATTCAATGACCGCCACGGCAACGCCGAAGGTCACATCCAATGTAGTGCTTACCGTTACAAATGCGGGATGTCCCAATGCCTTAAAGGATACATTTTATATAAACGTAACAAAACCGATCATTGTACATGCAGGGAACGATACGGCAGTGGTTGTCAATCAACCCCTGCAATTGAATGCTACAGTGAATGACCCCAGTGCCAATAGCTGGACCTGGGCCCCGGCCACCGGTTTGAATTATGCCAATATTCATGACCCGGTTGCCATGTATAACATGAATGCGCCGGCTGCTATCACTTATGTTGTAACAGCACAAACAATAGCCGGTTGTACCGGTACAGATACTTTAACGGTAAAAATATTTAAAACAGGCGCCGATATTTTTGTGCCATCCGCGTTTACGCCAAATGGTGACGGTCACAATGATGTGATTCGCCCGGTTATGGCAGGTGTAAAACAATTAAACTTTTTCAGGGTATATAATCGCTGGGGACAATTGGTTTTCAGCACCAGCGAGGTAAACAAAGGATGGGATGGAAACCTGGGCGGCAGCAAGCAGGCAACCGACAATTTTGTTTACATGGTGCAGGCTGTTGACTATTTAGGAAATGTCATTGTTAAACGCGGTAATTTTGTACTCGTGCGATAACAGCGCTATCAAGCGCTCATGTTATTATGAATATTCTATATGCTTTCGGCTGATAACATCAGCACACTTCTTTGTTTCCCTGGCTTCTTCAATGATTTTCCCTCCTGATTATTTGCGTACTGGCATACCTGCTATACATTACTGGTGTTGTAAAATGAAAGTATTACACCGGCAAAGTTGATTTTGATCAATATCAATGGGATTAAAATTTATAAGAACGATCATCTAAGTGTTTCCCCTTTCTCGTTTAACCATACCGCTATTTCACAGGCAATTATATACTAACAATAACGAAATGCTTAACCGATTTGCAGGGTTGTTCAAAAAATCGATTAATTTTTTTTGATTATCAGGTGGGTGATTTATAACTTGAGCCCATTACATCTAATCTTATTTCGCTGTTCTATCTATATCCCTTGACCGCCACAACGCGTATTTATGACAGAGGAGCTAATAATGCAAAAAATCAGGGACAAGGATCCGGCTGCATTCAATGAGGTGTATGACATGTTGTATAGAAAATTATTTTTATTTGCGAAAAGTTTGATCGGAGACACAGAAGAAGCCAGAGATATTGTTACTGAAGCGTTTATTAAACTTTGGGGCCGTAAGAAACCTTTTTCCAATATGGTCCATCTACAGGTATACTTCTATACCGTTATAAAGAATGCATGTATAGATCATTTACGGCGCTATAAATTGAAAAATAAAATAGAACATCAGCTCATTCAGTCAGGAACTATACAAGAAAATTTTATTGAAAAAAGGTTTCAGGAAGCTGAATTGGTTCAAATGTTATACGAACGTATCAACCAGTTACCTGAAAGGATGCAGCAGGTATTCAAACTTACCTATCTGGACGGCTATAGCAGAACGGAGGTTGCTCAAATGCTGAGCCTGTCAGAAAATACCATACGCAATACCAATGCGGCAGCCATGAAAGCGCTCAGGCTTACACTTGGCGTAGAGCAGTCTATGATCTTAATTTTCCTGGCAGTTCTTTTTCTGATGACGCTCTGAAGAAAAGGCGATAAGATATTAGAAAAAATTCCCACCAACCATTCCGCCACATATTTTCCCGTTCACTGGTACATATTTTTCGTTCATACGTATTTATATAGCGTATAATCCGTAACCCGAACTAGTAACCGTTTTATTTATCGAGATACTTACATGTCTCAACTAAAGCAAGTGTAATGAAGGACAATAGCCACATCAATGATATAGTTGTTAAAGCTATAACTGATGAAGAACTTACTCAGGCGGAAAGAATAACTCTTGATGTATGGCTAACGGAAGAGGCAAACAGGGCTTTATTCGAGAACCTGAAAAATAAAGATTACCTGCTTCAAAAATTGATTGAAGCGCATGACGTGGATGTTGAAGGCGACAAAGTTTTGTTAGATCAAAAAATGGCCAAGGTACAGAGCATTATAAAAAGGAAGGCATGGTATCGGGATGTAGCAACAGCAGCAGCAGTGATTGTGTTACTAACTGCTGCTGCACTTTTTTGGTTGAATTCACGTAAAACAGGTAACCCTGAAATTGCAAAAGGCAACATACCAGTAACACAAAAGGAAATTGTACCCGGCCAAACAAAAGCCTCATTAACATTAGCAGATGGTAAAAAGCTGGTACTGGATAGTACGGCTACCGGCCAATTGGCTGAACAGGGAGGAATGGTTGTCGTGAATGAAAATACCACCCTGATTTACAAAGAGAAAAGCCAGTCTCCAAACTCAGCGTTGTATAATATATTAAGCACCACCAATGGGGAAACGTACGGAATGGTATTAGCCGATGGCAGTAAAGTATGGTTAAATACGGGCGCATCAATTCGGTATCCTGTGGCTTTTACCGGTAACGAAAGAATAGTAGAAGTAACCGGTGAGGTTTATTTTGAAGTAGCTCACCAGGCGGACAAACCTTTCATTGTGCATGTATCTGATCAAAAAGGTGGAGAAATAGATGTGCAGGTTTTGGGAACCCGGTTTAATATAAATGCTTACATTGATGAAGCTGATATTAAAACAACGCTGCTGGAAGGTTCAGTACAGATCAACGTTGGGGATTCACAAACCCTGCTTGAACCCGGTCACCAGGCGCAGGTAAGTAATGGAATTGCAACGGTATTTCCCGACACCAATGTAGAGGGAGCAATAGCCTGGAAAAACGGAAGGTTCAATTTTGAGAACGCCGATATAGATGGAGTCATGCGTCAATTGACAAAATGGTACGACATTCGTGTTGTATATGAAGGCCCTAAACCAACCAAGAAATTTAAAGGAGAAATGGAGCGGGATCTAACGCTGCCACAGGTACTGAAAGCACTGGAACTTACCACTCCCGGAATAAAATTCCGCGTCGAAGGAAGAAAGCTGATCGTAATGTCTCCCCGTCCCTGATTTTCCCCGTAATACAAATACAAAGTAATCTACATAAACTAACTGATCTCTTTTCTCATGTGATTTTATTTTTTAACGGCCAAAACCTTGCTTAACGCCATATTAAAATTAAACTCCAATGAACCAATTAATCATTTGATCAACTTTCCTTGCTGCAATCTGATATACAGGTTCAGTAGGGAAAGTTTGGCTAAAAAAAAGCCGGTATGTCCACTAAACACACCGGCTGTAAAAAAGGCCAATAATAAAAACTGATTAGGAATCCTATTACTCAACCTTTCAACTACTAAGGTATGCAATTTAGCAATTACCTGCCGGCTGTTATTGCCCGGACTGTCGGCAAATTCAAAAACTGCTTAAAAACGATCGCGGGCAGACAAACCTTACGAATTATGAAATTGACAGCAATACTACTAACAATAGCATTTCTGCATGTAAGAGCTGATGGCCTATCACAAACTGTTACTATTTCCGGTAAGAAAATATTGCTTGAAAAGGTGTTTACGACCATAAAACAGCAAACCGGGTATATCTTCTTCTATACCACTGATATAATCGGGGACGCCCCCAAAGTAAGCCTGCATGTAAAAAATGCTTCGGTTGAAGAAGTGTTGAAGCTTGCCCTGAAAAATCAGCAGCTGAGCTATCATATAGAAAATAAAACGATCATAATCTCAAAAAAAGAGGGGGCGGGAGAGAATAAACAGCAAAATGAAGTTGCGCCACCGCCGGTAGAAGTAAAAGGGAAAGTGTTGAATCACAAAGGCGAGCCGTTGGCCGGCGCCAATATTAAAGTAAAAGGAACGGTTATAGGAAGTGTTACGAATGCGCAGGGCGTTTTTGAATTAAAGGGCGTGGAGGAAAATGCAACGATTGAAATTTCTTATTTAGGATTTGAATCACAGATCATAAAGCTGGAAGGCCGGACCTCCATTGATGTACAACTGAAATTGGTTGAAAGCGAATTGGCTGCCGTGTCCGTTTCAGTATATACCGGTTATCAACAGATACCTAAAGACAGGGCAACGGGTTCTTTTGTCCAGATTGATAATAAGCTTTTAAACAGAGGGACTTCTTTAGATATCCTTTCCCGAATGGAAGGCGTAGCCAGTGGCGTTGCTTTTTACAGGAACAGTAAAACAGATCAACCTACTGTGAACATCCGGGGAAGGAGTACCATATTTGCCATTGCGCAACCGCTGATCGTCCTTGATAATTTCCCATATGACGGCGATATATATAATCTTAATCCGAATACTATTGAGACCATAACAGTTTTAAAGGATGCTGCTGCGGCCTCTATATATGGTGTACGGGCAGCCAATGGGGTCATCGTTATTACATCGAAAAAGGGAAATTTAAATCAGCCCCCGCAAACCCAGTTCAATACCAATGTCACTATTGGAGAGAAACCAGACCTGGGTTATTTGCCATTGGCAACATCTGAAGATTATATAGAAGCGGAGAAAATATTTTTTTCAAATAAATGGTATACCACGCAGGAGGCCAGTTTGCTGAAGACGCCTTTTACGCCGGTAGTGGAACTTTTAATAGCAAAGCGGGATGGTTTGATGTCTGCTGCAGAGGCAGATCAAAAAATTGAAGCGCTGAAACAGAATAATAATCTGAAAGATCAATATGCAAAACATTTTTTAAGAAATAGTGTTATAGCACAAAACGCTTTAACCGTATCGGGTGGGGGAAATAATAGCCGGTACTTTGTATCAGTAAGCTATGATAAAGATCAAAGCAGTTATGTTAGAAATAGTTTTGACCGCTTTTCAATAAACGCTTCCAACCAGTATACACCGTTTAAGAATTTTGATATTAATGCCAGCTTGTTGTACACGAACACGAAGTTTGCCTCTAATAATCTTGGTATAAATGACCTGGTATATAATTCTACAAAAAGAATTTACCCCTATGCCCAGGTGGTTGATGAATATGGATACCCCGCTTCCATAAACTTTGGTTATCGTGATACCTATAAAACATTAAAGGAAGGCCAGGGCTTTTTAGATTGGCAATACCGGCCGCTCGAAGAGCTTAACCTGGCGAACAATGTTACGCGGCAGAATTATAACCGGGCCAGCCTTGAAATAAGGAAAACGTTTTCGAGCAGCTTTAATATTGAAGTGAAGTATCAATATGAAAAGCAATACCGGAAAGCGAGTAATTTAATGAATCAGGGAACATACACTGTCAGGAGTTTGATCAATCAGTATTATAACCCCACCGGTACCATAAAATACCCTGTACCAGTAGGCGATATCCTCGATCAAACGATTTTTGAACTGGATGGTCATACCGGAAGGGTACAATTGAACTTTAACCAGCTTTGGCATAAACACCGGGTAAATGTGATCGGTGGATTTGAGGTAAAACAGCTGGAGACAAAAAGTAATTTGAGCAGGTTATATGGGTATGACGACGAGATCGTTTTCAGCCAGGCTATGGACTATGTGACCAGGTTTCCAACCAATCCGAACCCATCAACGCTTGCTGCAGTTCCCTATCCACGTGATGCAACCGGTTATCTTGACAGATATAAGTCCTATTATGCAAATGGTTCGTACACGTATAACGACAAGTATGTTTTTTCTGCCAGCGGGCGTTTTGATAATACCAATTATTTTAGCGTAAAAGCCAATCAACGGATCCTGCCATTATGGTCGGCCGGTTTTAAATGGAATCTTTCGCGCGAAGAATTTTTCCGTAGCGACCTGTTCGACCAACTGGCGGTAAAGGCCACGTATGGTTACAATGGCAACATAAAAAAAGACCTTACTACTTATACAACGATACGTTTTGGGACCGATGCAATATCGAAAGCTACTTTAGCGCAGGTTGTAAATCCGCCCAATCCTGATTTGAAATGGGAAAAAGTGAGTATGGTGAATCTGGGCGTTGTGTTTGCTTTAAAGAAGAATGTTTTATCGGGCTCTATTGAATACTTTTCGAAAAAAGGAACTGACCTGATAGGGGACGCCTCGGTTGACCCTACCACCGGTATTGCCAGTTTTCAAGGTAATCTGTCGAACATGAAAGGGAACGGCGTTGATGTACAACTGACAGGAAAGATAATAAGGCGCAAACTGATTAGCTGGAATTCAACCCTCCTGTTCAGTTATGCGACCGATAAAGTAACGAATTATGCAAAAACATTTTCCGCCGGTGCGTTAGCATTACAGGGAAGTGGTGATCTGGACCCTTGGTCACCGTTGAACGGTCATCCTGTTTTTAGTATTTATAGTTTTGCCTGGGGTGGATTGGATCCCACTACCGGGGATCCGTTAGGATATGTGGCCGGCCAGAAGACAAATAATTACAATGAAATATTTTCTAAAACAACACCTGCTGAATTAATTTATCATGGTCCCGTTAACCCACCGGTTGTAGGTGCATTCAGAAATGATTTTTCATGGAAAAATGTAAGTGTTTCAGTAAATATCACCTATAAAATAGGTCATTTTTTCAGAAGACCTTCTATTGATTATGGGGGTATGTTGAATGCCTGGGCTGCAAATGCTGATTTGGGTAAAAGGTGGCAAAAACCAGGGGATGAAGAAATTACAGATGTACCATCCATTCCTTCACCTACCCCGGTTCCAACGTTGAATAGTGCCAGGGATAGAAATTTTTATGCAAATACGGAAATACTGGTTCAGAAAGCAGATCATATCCGCTTGCAGGATATTGTGATCAGCTACGACTTTGATAAGCAACAATGGGCGCGATTACCGGTTAAAAATATCCATGTTTACTGTAATCTCAATAACATAGGCATTTTATGGCGGGCGAATAAATATGGCATTGACCCCGATGCGCTCCCTAACACGTATGCCACCTTGCTTCCCACACCCCGGAGTATGACCCTGGGAGCAAAATTTGATTTTTAAAAGTTGAAAATAAGGCAAGTGCCTGATTATGGTTCAACCAAAAAAATACGTACATGATTAACTATAAAATAATATTATTTGTTTTTGCAGGTATTAGTGTTGTTTCCTGCAAAAAGACCTGGATGGAAGAGAAGTCAAATAAGTCGGTGGATGTGCCAAACAGTGTAAAAGATTTCCAGGGTTTGTTAGATCATTCGGCTTTTATGAATGACAATCGTCCTGTCCTGGGCGAGGTCAGTGCTGATAATTATTACCTTACCACCACCATGTGGCTGGCATCCATCACTGACAGTAAAAGTAAATATGTATGGGATAAAGAAATTTATAATGATCAGGTTACCGACAATATAAACTGGAATTTTCCGTACCGGCAGGTCTTTTATTCGAATGTTGTTTTGGATGACATTGATAACGTGAAGCCGGAAGAAATTGGCTCGCCGGCCTGGAATAACGTAAAGGGAAGCGCGCATTATTTCAGGGCCGATGCGTTTTTCAATGTATCGCAAATATATACAAAGCCATACAGTCTCACTTTTCCCGATGAACCAGGTATTCCCCTTCGTTTAAATGCCGACCCCAACGCAAAATCTGTAAGGGCTGGCTTACAGGAAACCTATCAACAAATATTAAGCGATCTGCATACGGCCGCCGATTATTTGCCTGTTGTTCCTCAGTATAAACTGCGACCTTCCAAACCAGCAGCATACGCGTTGCTTTCAAGGGTTTACCTGGTCATGCAGGATTATTCCCATGCATTGCTGTATGCCGATTCCTGTTTGAAATTATACGATTCCTTACTGGATTATAATACACTGAATGCCACTGCGGCATTTCCTGTTCCCGCATTCAATAAAGAAGTGCTGTTTCAGTCAGCTCTTGGTAATGAACTATTCACAACCAAGGTCATTGTAGATACGAACCTGTACAAAAGCTATAATGTGAATGATCTCAGGCAAAAAATGTTTTTTAAAACAAATACCAATGGGGGTATGCAGTTTGTTGGTACGTATACCGGCGGTACTGCCAGTGCTGCCAACTTAAATTTTTTCGGTGGCCTTGCTACCGATGAGGTATACCTTACGAGGGCGGAATGTTTTGCCCGTACAGGGAATGTAACTGCTGCCATGAAAGATTTGAATGCCCTGATGATAAAACGGTTTAAGACCGGCACCTTTGTTCCTTTAACCGCTACCAATACAAGCGAAGCGCTGAATCTGATACTCCAGGAAAGGAGAAAAGAAACACCGTTCCGCGGCTTGAGATGGCTCGATCTGCGCAGGCTGAACAGCGAAGGCGCAAATATTACCTTAACCAGATTTGTAAATAATCAAACGTATACCCTGGAACCGAATAGCCCGAGGTATGTATTGCCCATACCTCCTGATATTATTGGTTTCACCGGGATAGGTCAAAATGAAAGATGATCAATGATACATCATGCATGTATACTACTATAAAGAGCGTTAGATAGATCAGAGCATTAGTCCGTACCCGATTTTTTACAATTTTGAAGCATCTCCTGGCTAAAATAGTAAGCTATGAAAAACCTTCTTTCTATTTTATGTGTCGTTGCAGTTCTTACGGGTACTGTCAGGGCGCAGTCGGTTAACATAAATACAGCTGGCATTCCGCTGATCAATCAATTGTGCCCTGACTTTTCATTTGACACCCTGTTCAATTACAAAAAGGAAAAATTAGCATTAGCTGAGCTAAAGGGAAAGTTTGTTATCATTGATTTCTGGGGAACATTCTGTTTGCCCTGTATTGCCGATTTTCCAAAGATTGAAAACTGGCAAAAGCGGTTCGGCGACTCCCTGCAGTTTTTGTTGGTAGCAACCGATGGGTTCCTGAAAACAAAACAGTTTTATGAGACCAGGAAGAAAGCCAACAAACCCATGCAGCTGCCATGTGCGGTAAACAGGAGCATGGTTAAATACTTCCAGGTTAAAGAAGTTTCTACCTACGTATGGATCGATGACCAGGGCTATATAAAGGCAATAACCGATGATTCTCAACTAACAGAACAGAACATTGTCGATTTCATCAGCCGGAAAAAGATGATGGTACGTGAAAAGGAGAAAAAGGTCATTATTGATTATCGAAAGCCGCTTTTTACAATAGCCAGGGAAATAGATAGTAATAGTGTCGTTTTCGGGTCAGTGCTCACAAAACATTTGAAAGGCGTAATGTCTACTATAAATGCCGGTAAATTGAATCCGACAAGGATCTATGCACATAATATGTCGATCAGGAATTTATACCAGCTTGCCTTTGGAGATTCAACAGGGACTGTGGAGTATGCGCGGACAGTAATAGAATCTGCACATCCGGAAAAGATCGCCTGCCCCAAAAATGAAGATTTTGAAAAATGGAAAGTTGACAATACGTTTTGCTATGAGTTAAATGTACCGGAAGCGAAGAAAAACGATATGCTGAAAATGATGCGGGAAGATCTGAACCATTTGTTTGGATTTCATGTAAGCCTGGAATCCCGGACACAAAAATGTATCATTCTGAAGGCTGACAAGAATTTCCGTTATCTGGAAGACACAACGGTTGCTCCTAAAGTAACGATAAGTGCAGGCGGCATCACCATGATAAATCAGCCTTTTGCCAGAGTGGCTGATAATATCAGGCATTTTTTACAGGACAAAATATTTATCGATGAAACGGGGCTGGCTGGTAAAGTAGCTATTATCATACAGGCACAAATGAATGATATGGAAACCGTAAATGAAGAACTGAAAAAGTACGGCTTACATCTTCAATACGAAGACCGGCAGGTGCAAATGCTGGTGATCAGAGATCCGCAATAAAATTGATATCATACAGCACAACGGTTTTGCCATATAGGGCATACAGTTTTTTCTCACTCACATAAAATTGTTGGGCTTTTTTGCCTTCATAAGCAGGGATATAAAAACTGCCTTTGTAGTTGCCGGTCGTTAAGCTATATACATCTGCAACGGAATTTTCATTGAAATCCAGGTCAAATTCATTATCGGCTTTTAGCATAGATTGTAAAAAAAGGTTACCGTCAAACACGCAACCAGTACTGTTCACAAAATGCGGCGGTTGTTTCATGGTAAGTGACGATGCTACACGGGCCACCTTTATTTCTCTTTGGGTTATCGTGTCAATGGTCCTGGCCTTTAGTTTGAGGTTCAGGTTGGTGTCCATGCAAATAAAACCATTCTGATAAAAATAAGAATAGCACGCTTGTTTGGTGGCTGTGTCATAATATAACATGCCAGCGGTTTGGAAACCGCCGATCACTTTTCTGTCACTGAAATGGTCTTCCGGCATGGAGTCTTTCTTTGTGAGGTCAAGCTTTATAAACCGGTGGCTCTGTGAAGTCAAATCTTTGGCTCTTAGTATAAATTGATCAGTTGAAAGAATGGTTTCCTGGTTATAATAATTGCGCAGTACATGGCTATTTGATTTCCCCGTTTCAAGATCGTATGCTATAATTGCGGGTGTATTCCGGCATGCTATATACACCTGGTGGCCCTGCATAAACATACGAACACTGGACCCTGGTTTTTTATCAGGTGAAATGGCTAGTTTGATGCTATGTAACGAGTCCAGGGAAAGATTGGTGCTGAGGATCTCAGATGGGCTATCTTCCTGGAAAAATATTTTGCCTGATTGTATGCCAATCAGTTTAATCACTTTTACAGGCAACGTAATTAGTTTCCGGGGCGTTAAAGTGGAAGAGAGCAGGCGCCTGTTAAATCCATTCTTTTTTACGATCGATTTTTTTGAAAGGAATGCCAGCATACCGATGATGGCAAATGAAGCAATAAATAAACTGATCAATATATAAACAGGCTTCGGATTTCTCATAAAAAGTGATTTAAACAACTAACCACTAATGGCTATTAGTGGTTAGTAAGAATGAAAGCTAATTTCTTTGATAAATTGTATTGCCTAAATCGTCTTCACAGCATGGGAAATCATTTTCGTTAAGGCAATCGATTCCTTTGGGATCAACTTTGCTGCAAGGATCTGCCTCTTTAGTGTTGGCATTGGCAGTAGCAGTTCCTGCAATGGCTACAATAAGAACCAAAGCAGCAAGTGATAGTCTTACTTTTTTCATAAATAGTGTTTTAATTAAACCAAATAATAGATTGTTTGCCTACTCTTTTTGAAGGTTTTCGGCACTCCCTTACTTACGCGTAAATATCTTTAAGGTTTTATTTGTCGGCCGCCATTTCATTTGCTTTAAGTAAAACACCTGCTCCTGCAATAACTATAAAAAATGCATTGAATACAATGTGCTCACTCCACGATAAATATTGCAGTACACCACCACAGGAACAAGGGATGTGATAACTGAAATTCAACATAATGATTAAGTAAGCAGTGAATAAACTCATCAGGAAAAAAGATGCATAGAACCCAATGAGCCGGGTCTTTTTTATAACCAGCAATAAGGAAATTAGTATTTCAACAGTGGGAATACTCCAGGCTATAGCATTGGCGTATGAGGTAATAAAAGGTGATTTACTTAATTGAGCGATGAAGTTATCGTAAGCCGATAACTTACTTAATGAAGTATAAATAAATAGAATTATTAACAGCGAACTGATGACTTCTGTAGTAATTATCTTCCTTACCCACGAAGTAAAAGTTGGTTTTGAGAAAGCAACGCTATAGGGTAAATACCTGCTACTTACCATTTCTTTTTTCATAAAAAAAGGTTTAAAACAAGGCTATAAACAGCCATGTGCATTTATTCGGGAAATAAATGTTTATAAGGTGTCTTTCCTGGCAAGAAGGCTTTTACAGTTGATGTAGGTTTATAACAATGTGAAAGTGGAAGTAAATTATAGAAGTTGCTATCTGGTCTGAATGCAAGTTACAAATTGATAATAGGCGAATCCAGTTAAAATCTTGGCGAATCCGGTTTTTCTTTTTTTTGACTAAAGGGTCAGGGTATGTTTGTTGTTGCTTAAATATTTCTTTCTCCATTCAAGCGGCACCATGCCGGTTATTTTTTTAAACTGCTTTACCAGGTTGCTCACATCGTAGCCTACTTTAATAGCTATCGCTTTTACCGGTTCATCGGTTGTTTCCAGCAACTCTTTTGCTTTTTCTATGCGCATGCCAATGGTGTATTCATAAATTGTTTTTTTAGTTACGAGCTTAAAGCCTTTACGTAATTTACTTTCATTGGTGCTCACGCGTCGGGCAAGTTGTGCATGGGTGTTAGAGCTCCTATATTCATTTTCCAATATAGTTACTACCTGCGCAATTTTATTCAGGTCCTCCTTTGATAATTTCATTGTAAGGTGTTTTAAGGTAAGTGTATTCATGTATAATTATAATTGATCATACCCTTTATCATACCCTATACCGCACCTGTAAATTTCAATAGGAAGGATGTTTTTTTTTAATGCCGGAGTCAAAATTAAATTGTTTTGTCAGTACATCTGATATTAAAATATTGCGTATATAAAAATAAAAGGTATTCATGGTGGTTAGTTTATTGATTATTTATATATTATTACTATCCTGCTTTAGAAGATTAATCCCTGACACATCGTACTGCAAAACCAAAGCCGGCTTCGTAGCCGTTTCGTTGAACATCGGCGAAACCGGTGAAAATCCTGGAACTCCAGTCGTATATTTCAAAGCTCCTGGTAGCCGACCACCAATACCCATTAAAACCCAGGGTATGATAGGTGCCGCCATTACAATGGCGGTATCCGGCCAGTGCATGCATTTTTAATGTATCAGCAGTGGGCGGTTTCTTCTCCAGCAACGACACCAGGGTTGCTATTTCTTCGTCAGTAGGAATATGCCAGCCTTCGGGCGCCAACTTCCGCTTATCATTTATGGCGTGCCAGTTGTATAACCTGCCATAGCCGGCTACATTACCCGTATCGTTGTTATAGTTACAGTAAGCACCCGATGCACTGGCGCTCCAGGCGGCAGTATCTGTTATGTTGGGAATAGCTTCGCCATTCCGGTACCGGGTTACCTGTAAATTTTCTGCCATCCACACTTGTTTTCCGATAGTAATAGTTTTGTATACATGGCCGTCAATATCCTTTACCATATTATCGTGGGTCGTACAACCGGTAGGCAAAAGCGTTATCGCTATTGATAGCAAACAGCTGCAAATAATAGTTTCATTTTTCATTTCATGTAAAAAGTTTGTATACTGTCCTTGTCCCGGTAAATGATCCGTGTTCGTTCTTCGAGTTCCATCAGGGCAAATCCGTTTGATTTAAGTACCAGGGATTGTGTCCGGGGGTATGCCACATCGATCTGTGCAGGTGGCGCAACGGCTACACCTACTGTTAGGTTGTGTTCTTTTTCATTAAAGAAAATAGCAAGGTCATTGGCAGTATAATGAGCAAAGGAATGGTTGATTGTGCCCGTACAAATAACCAGGCGCAGTTGGTTACGTTTTTTCAGCAATAAGGCATAATCTGCCAGCTGGTCATCATTTATGTCGGTGCGTGCCCAGCAGGGGTTATAGCTGCTGTCATAAAATGACCACCAGGTTTTACTGTAATCGGCCTTTTCCACTACATGCCATTGCGGATAGTTTATTTTTAAGTAGTCTAATAATGTCTGTGGCAATACGGTTGCAGGATGATAATGAATTTGCCGGGCAGCGGCCGCCACCTGTGCCTGCATCGCTTGTTCATCACATGCAGCCATCAGCCATAGAGGGATCATCCATATCCATCGAAGCATATAGTCAATTGTATTATAAGAACCACACAGGCACAATAAACCCTAGGTGTTTTTTGCGCCTGTGTGGTTAAAAAGATTTACCATCTGCCATTGGCAGCTGTATACACCTGACCGTTCACTGCTGTTCTGCAGTTGGAGGTCCTTACGTGCTGCACGTTGGGATTACCATTGGAAACGGTGCCGGCATTTACCCGGGTATTGGAAGCGTCTTCGAGGAAAATACCATGGCTGGTTGAATTGGCGATGTCAACGGTGCTCACCGTGGTACCGTTACTTCCGGTAACACTGAAGAAACCGCGTCCGCTGTTGCGGGAATAAACTTTGGCGCAGGTAACGTTAGGGCCATTGCTGTTGGCCACACGGAAAGTGGCATAACCGCCGCCGTTGTTGTTATAGCTGCCGGTTACAGTTCCTACCGAACCGTTCCTGCTCTGGTTCAGTAATACAGCGCAGCCGCCGGTATTGTTGCAGGTTACACTACCAATATTAAAACCATCTAACCCATACGTTTCAATAGCGTGGGTACCTGACCCGGTGATATTAATAGTACCGTTGATGGTAAGATTGCTGGTTGCTGCAGTGCTATGATCAACGCGGATGCCCAGCCCGGCATTCAGCGCCATGGTTATATTGCTAAGGATCATATTAGAACATCCCTTGAACCATATGCCATATCGGGGATTGCCGGTTACGCGAAGATTTCTCACTTCAATTTGGGTCTTTCTGTCGCCCTGTACCGGAACGATCAACAGATCATTACTGTTACAGTTGAATGTAGTACCCACAAAATCAAGGATGGTGTAGCTGGGGATATTCACGGCTTTGATGGCGCCGCCTGAATTACCCGAACTGCCTGAATTTTTGATCGTTATCGTTTCTTTACTGGTACGGCCGGCAGTAAGACCGTTGCAGGCAGCCTGAATAGCGGCGATGTAATCGGCACCGGTATACCGGGTAACGCCATTGATCCTGGCCGTCCAGGTGCCATTGGTAACGAATACTTCTCCGGAAGCTTCTGTAGTGGGGGCTCTGTCGGTACCCTGATCTTGTTCGGGAGTTTGTTCAACCTGTTTTTTACAACCGGCAGCGGAGATAATGGCCCCGGTTGATAGCAATGCAAGCAAGGCAAACGTTAGTGTTTGTTTTTTCATAATAAGCAAGCGTTTAATGGATGAATGCCTACTCTTAAAGATTTTCGGCTTCGTCTGTGGATGTTATTTGCAAATATTTTCCAGCAAACTAAATGTAAGTTATTGAACTGTTACAAAGCAACCTGTACCATCCTGTTAGTATTGTCAGCCGGGTCGGGTGATCATGTGGTATAGATACATACGTATTATAAGTGGATAAAATTTTATTTATTTTAAGTGTCAAATAGACGTAGCTGGCTTGCAAAGCCGGTTGATGAATGTGAGGGCATAAAAAAACCTCTCCGAAGAGAGGTCCTTGTGCAGGCGCCATGATTACACAAAGTTTGTTGGCTATTGTCCAACAGGCCCGTTTTTCCAGTACTTAACATTTTTCCAGCGGGTTTCAGATCTTGAACCGGAGATATTATATACGCCGCATTTAAAATAATGGGTCGCATTACCACGGTCGGCATAAGTACCCTTCAACGCACTGTTCAGGTAAACATAGATCTTGCCGTTGTCTGCATCGTGCTGTACGTTTACATGTATCCATTTATTGTAAGCGCTCGTCATTAACGTTTCATTATCGTAACGTTTTATAGTGCCGCTGCTTGCTGAGTGAATTTTAAGCATGATGGCTGTTGCATTTGTTGCGCCCCCGAATACCTGCATAATGTCTGTTCCGGCAGAACCTGAAACAATATATACATCGCCTTCAAACTGGTGTTTTCCGGAAGTATAATTGTTATTCATGCGCAATTCTGAACGCGGGCCGGTACTACAGCCTTCAAATTGACAGGCATCGTTCGGGTAGATCCAGAAGCGATGTTCTCCACCTGAATAACTATAACGGTTGGATTGTGGCTGGTTCCAGGGCGTTTGAATGCCATAGGTATAGGATGTTTGTGTCCAGCCGCTGGTGGGATTTGCTTCCGTACTGATCTGTCTTTCTGAAGAAGTTGATTGGGTGTCATCCGTTTGTGTTGCCCTCTTTTGGCAACCACCCAGTAAAATGGCAGGGAGCATAATAGTGCATAAAATTCTTTTGGGCAGCGTATGCAAGCTGCCTTTTGTTTGTAAGATGTTCATTTGGCAAGTTTTAATGATAAACAGTGAATATGGCAATTGAAACAGTGCATGGCAAGCCCTATAGAACCGGGCGCTACGGTTGTATCAGGCAGGCATCGCTACTATTATAACTGAGATATCAAAATTTAGGAATTCTCTCTACTAAAAGATTCCGGACTTTGGCATTCTATTCGTTTAAATTACCTCGTTAGGGTATTCCGCTGGTTAGGAGCCGGCGGCTATGGGCATAAAAAAACCTCTATAGATAGAGGTTGTATTTTCTGTATAAAGTCTCTTTATACCAGATATTTCTGTTTGATGATTTCTAAATGATGTAATTCGTGTCCGATAGTTGCTTTCAGAAATTCTTCCACGGTCAATTCATATTTCCAGGCGGTACCCGTAAGCGCTAGTTGCTCAGTGGATAATGAATTCATAAAACTTATGGTAGCATTCCGTACGTTCTCAAAATCCTGTATCAACTGGCTTGCCGGTTGTTCATCAAATCGACTGTTGTCAACAAATAGGTTCTGGTCGTACCCGGGCAATGCTGTTTTATCTTTTCGACTAAACCGTAAGGCGCGATAGGTCATAATTCTTTCATGGTCGGTCATATGCCCGATTATTTGTTTTATACTCCATTTGTCGGCCGCATACCGGTAGCCTGCCTTTTCTTCAGTCAATGGGCCAAGCAGGGCGATGGCTTCTTTAGCCAAAATTAGTTGCCGGTAATTTGTATCACCCAAAAGTTCTATATAATAAGGAAATCCGTCGTTGATTGAATATTTCATATTTAACTATTATGGATTTTGCTTAAATATAATTAGCATTTTCCAATTCATCAAACTGGTGTAATATTGAAGGCATAATATATCCTCAAAGCTTACACGCATGAAACCATTACACCTATTCCTGTTCATTGGTTGTTCACTACCTGTACTATCCTGGCAATGCAAAAAAGGCCAGTCAGATATTGAAAAGGTAAAATCGAACGTATCGGTGAAAGCGCCAGATAACGCTACCTTAAGCGCTTCGGTCATTTATACCAATCCTTTGCCTTCTATCGATAATGGAAGCTATTACGATCCCTGGGTGATCCATATAGGCGGTTATTATTACTATTGTGGTTCAGATGGTGGGCGGTTGTGGATCACGCAATCAGCTACCCTGGAAAACCTTTTACAACAAACAAAAACATACATCTTCACGCCGTCTTCGGGGACTGCCTGGTCGCACAACCTGTGGGCGCCGGAACTGCATTACTTCAACGGCAGATGGTATGTTTATTTTGCTGCTGATAACGGCACCAATGACAATCACCGGATGTATGTACTGGAAGGCGGTACCAACGCCAGCAATCCATTGGATGGTACATTCGGTATGAAAGGCAAATTAAGCGCTGCCCCCGACCGCTGGGCTATCGATGGTTCGGTTTTCTCCTATAACGGACAATTGTATTTTATTTGGTCGGGCTGGGAAGGAACTACCAATGTTTCCCAGTATTTGTACATCGCCCGAATGAGCAACCCATATACCATTTCCGGTGAAAGGGTAGAAGTTTCAAGACCTGATTATAACTGGGAAAAAGTTGGTTCGCCCACCGTTAATGAAGGACCTACTGCACTTATAAGCGGTAATACGGTAAACATTATTTATTCAGCGAGCGGTAGCTGGACCAATGATTATTGCCTCGGCCGCATTACCTGTACCAATGGCGATCTGATGACAAAGACTTCCTGGGCAAAGAATTCCACCCCTGTATTTTCCAGATTCGAAAATGTATTTGGGCCCGGTCATGCTTCTTTTGTAAAATCTCCGGATAATATTCAGTGGTGGATCGTTTATCATGCCGCCAATGCGAATGGTTCGGGGTGGGACAGGAGAGTGATGGCGCAGCAATTCACCTGGGATGGAAACGTGCCCTATTTTGGCTTTCCTATCGAAAAGGGAATACCCATTGCCGCTCCGTCATTAGGCCCTGCCTATGCCATGCCAGTTGCGGACGGTACTTATAAAATTAAATCGAAAGTTACTTCCCAATGCGTGGATGTACCCAGCGGCAGTACGACGCCGGGTTTACAAATACAACAGTGGACCGATTATGGCAACACCGCGCAGAAATGGATATTTACCAGTTTGGGCAATGGCTATTACAAAATAAGATCCCTTGCATCCGGGCTGTGTCTTGATAATGCAGGCGCCTCTACGAATGCAGCGAATATTATGATACAATGGACTGATAATGGCCATATAGCGCAACAGTGGCGGGTGCAGGATATGGGCAATGGATACTATAAACTCATCAACCGGCGGAGCCTGCTGGCCCTTAATGTTCCTTACAGTAATCAAACACCGGGTACCAAACTGGAGCAATGGTACGAAAATCAGTATGATGCCGAGCTGTGGCAGATAATTCCCTAATGATCCCCTGTATTGCCTGTTCACCAATGCCTTAGAGGGGTTTTAAGGCATTGCCAGGCTGAATTTTAAAGTAAGTGAGTTCCTTGCCTGTAATAATAAAGCGCCTTTTTGCGCGTTATTATTACAGGCATGATTCCCTTTTAAAATTCGTAACCCTTTTATTTATGAAAATTATTTCCATTCTGCTTTTCCCCTTTTATAAAATGGCCCTTAAGGCTCATGCTAAAAAGCTGCACCATTCATTTAACCAGGCAGAAAGATAGTCGCTGTACACATCCGCAAAGAAGAATAAGAAAACACCCGGATCAGGTGTTGTGTAGAAGTATTTTACACAAACAGTCGCTCCGGATCTGCTTTATCGGGGTATAAAGTGAATGCCGAGGTATCGTTGAAAATTTTAAATACAGTCAACCCCTGGCTGTTTACATTCGACAGCTCGTGTAATAGTTCAACATAAAATGAATGCACGATGTACAGGTACACCCTGTTTCCCGCTGCAATCCTTTCCGCTAAGAACACGCCGTCCCGGCCAACAATGTTGAGTTGCTCCTGATTGCTTAATTGTTCAAATTGTATCCTCGTCATAAAAAGTGTGGAACTTTTGAATAGGAATTAAAACTACACAAAAATAGTAGACTAAAAAAGATATTCGAATTTTTCCGCCTGTTTTGTGTGTAATAAAATACATTTTTTCAATGTTCCCGGTTATGCGTTTGTTAATGGCCCAACCGGCTTTCGGGCGTTGAACGGATGATCATTTTTAATATGGGTAGCAACCTGTTGAACAGGGATTTTTGACAAATGTTGATAGTTGTGCGCTTATAGCGTTTCTTTGCACAAAAACCGGCAAATGACAGACAGCAGGATTAAGGTTGGGGAATACAATTCGTTACAGGTAGCCCGTGCATTCGATTTTGGTATGTACCTGGGTGAGGGCAAGGATGTGGTGCTGCTGCCCAAACGGTTTGTACCGCCCGGTACGGAGGTTGGCGATACGCTGAACGTATTTGTGTATCACGATTCGGAAAACCGCCTGATTGCCACTACACAGCAACCCATAGGCATCATAGGCGATATTGTATACCTGCAGGTGGTGTCGGTAACAAACCAGGGTGTTTTTATGGACTGGGGGCTGATGAAAGACCTGTTCGTACCCAAATCGAAGCAACTAATGGGAATGCGCCTGGGGGGCCATTACCTGGTAAAAATATACCTCGATGAGCAGACAGGTCGCGTAGCTGCCTCCGAAAAGTTTGAAAATGACCTTAGCAATGAACTGCTTACTGTAAAAGAGCTGGACCAGGTTGACTTACTGGTGCATCGCCGTACAGATATCGGGTATTTGGTGATCATCAATAACCAGCACACCGGGGTACTGCATTTCAATGATATTTTCAACGAAATACAGGTGGGCGACCGGCTGAAAGGCTATATTAAAAACATTCGCGAAGAGAACAAGCTGGATGTAGGGGTGGGAAAACCAGGTTATCAGCGGGTGGAAGATGAAACCGGTAAGGTGTTGCGCCTGCTGGAAGAGAATAATGGGTACCTGCCTTACAACGATAAATCAAGTCCCGAAGACATTTATGCTTTTTTCGGCATGAGCAAAAAGGTCTTTAAGATGACAACGGGCAACCTCTATAAAAGCAGAAAGATCGTTTTTACGCAAACGGGTATCAAACGGGCGGAGGATTAATGTAGCGCATTGCTGCCCCTGTTTACCTGTTATAAAAATGCTTTTCATATACCAGTATTGAGCTGTCCCTGTATTTCGTATATTCCAGCAAAAGGCCATTGGGATAATAGGTAAGCTTTTCGGTGAGCAGCCAGGGCTTTTTGACCCAGGCTCCCTTTTCCTGTACACTCTCAACGCGGTAATATTTTCTATTAATACAATTTCCCAGGCTGTCATAGGTATAGGTAACTGAAAGCCGTCTGCCATTTTTATCTTCCCAATCAACCTGTATGCGTTTGTTGTCACTGTTGTAAATATTATAGGATGTTCCGGTGGGTTTGCGGTCGTCATCAAATCCTTGCGATTTGATCAGCCGCCCTTTTTTGTCATAAGACAATTTTTCAGAAACATAGAATTTGCCAAAAGGATTGGTGGTGATAAGCTCGGCCACTAATCCCATTTTATTATACTTTTTTTGTTGCGTAACAAGGGCAACTCCGTTTGTGTCAAGCTGGTAATATTCAATTTCCCTTCCTTCGTCGTCGTAGATGTAGTTGGAATGAAAAGTTGTATCTCCATTGCTGCTGACCGATACATGCCTTATCACGTTCCCTTTACTATCGTATGTATGCCTGGTATATGATTCCATCTGACCCTTCCTGTCGTAATATGTAGATTCAAGCTTTTTGCCAAGGGTGTCATACACAGTATGGCTGTATAAAGAACTATCTTTTATTGATCTGTATCTGAAGATGGATTCGGTTTTAATATTTTCTTTCTGGCGCACTGTGCCTAATTCAAGGTTTTCTATTTGTGCCATTCCTTTCAATTGGAACCAGGTCAATAATGATACTGTTATCAGGGCCTTATTCATTGCAGGTGGTATTATTGCTTGGGTAAGCCGGTTTTGCGCCCCAAATTAATACCGAATGTGTTATTTGGCAATACAATTCCTGGTTATATGGAAATTTGGCGCGACAGCGTCTTTATAAGGAAATCGGGAACAACCGGCTGGGCTGGCTTTTTTGATATCAACAAAACTATCCTGGATTTCAAATTTGCATTTCTTTAAGATTCACCAAATAATGAAGCCCCGGTATTCCCGTTGTTCTGTTAACTGAAACACCTTTAACCCCCTATTATGAAGTATGTTCTGCTAACGGTTGTCCTGGTATGCCAGGGCATTACTGGCTTTGGCCAGTGGTCTGAATTTACCATACATCCCAATGGTCTCATCTATAGTGATTCTACAATCAACCGGTTAAAATTCGTTGTTGACTCCCTACATATAAAATACAAAAATTGTGATCTGAATAAAAGCTATTATTCAGTGCCTCAAACCTGGGGACATTACATACTGCTGGATACCGGTGACGTAGTTGGCGCTTTAAAAGATATACAGGCTAATATGTCTTATAGTACGTTTTTAAAAAAGTATCCGCTGGCGCAGGCGGATTCCAATACATTGATCACCCGAAGGGTGAAATCAGATGAAAGATCAAGCTGGATCGAATACAGGAATCAAACGGCTGCTGATTTTGGAGACCAAACCCTTACTATTAAACATGATAGCGCAGACTTTATTGACCCAAATGGATCCTATACCAACGGGAAAAAAGATAAATGGGCATATAATTATAACAAAGGCAGCGATTATAGTAAAGCAAAGATCGAAGCCTTTTATTTCGACAAGCCGTTTAGCTCAACTGTATTGCCTGAACGTTATGCCCGTATGGTATTGTATTCAGACTGTATGATAGATACACTGACTGATACCTACCTGGAGACGGCGCAATATGATCGTGAAATTTTGGAGAAGGAGTATGGTCCAAAGTATTTGGCTTTTGTTCAGTATCTCATAAAAAAAATAGATTATCCGTCGAAAGACATGTTGTTATTCAGAGAAGACAGTGTAAAGGAAGCATACATAAAAGATCGCCTTTCGATGCAGCCTGAATTTAAAGATCTATTAACGGCTGCTGTTGAAGAAACACTGCAGGGAAAATATATCACCAATGACTGGTTTGAATCCTGTGTCGCGAGGTATTATTCAGGTAAAGCAGCACTGACTATGATAAGAGGCCGGATAGTGATGGGTTTTTGCAGCCGGGACCAGGCGCCGCGAAGGCATACCTTGCAAATCGCACTGCTGGCTGCTGAAACGGCCGACTGGCAGGTTTTTCTGCGCACGCACCTCAATATCATGAACGATAATATACATCGTGCTGTGGATGCAAGCTATGCGAAAAAATATCGTGACACTTACATAAAAGAACTGGAAGGGCTTGATATTAATGTGGTGGAACTAATGATGGCTATTAGTTTACGGATAGACAATGCTGCCAGTAATCATTATTTTGGCGATATAGAACGGCTGGGCAGGGCACTGGCCGAATCAAAGGA
The DNA here is from genome assembly GCA_966212235.1 of uncultured Niastella sp. Lineage (GTDB taxonomy): Bacteria > Bacteroidota > Bacteroidia > Chitinophagales > Chitinophagaceae > Niastella. Next base: position 199,458 of record CBIHPP010000013.1, read on the forward strand.
CCGGGATAAACTGGAGCAGAAAATGATTTCCTTCATTTTAGACAACGCGCTTGATGACTATAACCGGGTGATTATGCATTACCTTTTTTTGAACTACATCTATTATCTCGATAAAAAAGAAGATCGCCTGGCCGGGTTGCAAAAACTGGAAACAGCCGAAAAGGAATTGCCGCGGAATTTATCGTCAAAGTTGGTTATTGTCTACAGGGAGTATATTGAAAAAGGGGCTGAGGCTAACCGATGACCTGGAAGAATGTCAATTTGGGCATCTTCAAATTTCCGGCAACAATGAATTTTTGTAACTTGTAGGCTGAAGAATACCGTAATAAAACCGAAAACTAATATGAAACAACCAATTAATAAAGATATCGTAGCGTATAATGATGCACAATCTGCTGCAGAAAAAGAGATTTGCCACTTACTGTCACAGGAAATTAACCGTCACCTGCCGGAAGCGGAAAACAAGATATGGCATGCGCATCCTGTTTGGTTTTTAGATGGAAATCCCATTGTTGGATACAGCAAATTAAAAAATGATATCCGGCTGTTGTTCTGGAGCGGACAATCATTTGAAGAAGAAGGTTTGCAAAAGGAAGGCAGTTTTAAAGCTGCTGAAGCCCGTTATACGTCGATAGAGCAGGTTAATACAAAAGATATAAAGCGATGGCTTCAAAAATCAAAAGAGATACAATGGGACTATAAAAATATAGTCAAACGAAAGGGCGTTTTGGAAAGGTTAAAGTAAGGAGAGTAGGGGGATTGGCTGGGCATCCGGGTGCTTATATCGCACTGGATGTACTATCCGGCCATATAATTACGTTACGTTTTATAAACAATCCCAATGTCCCTGTTACCCGGTGAAAAATATATCCCGTCTAATAAATTTAATGTAAAGTATTGGACCATGGCCATCGTGGTCGCCTTCTTTGTCGCCATTTTAGTTGGCAGGTTGTATGCTTTAATTTCTTTCATCAACCCGATTATTTACCTGAACTTTCTATTGCTCGCTGGAACGATACTCCTATTGGTAATAATTATTATGCTGGTCAAATTGATTGGCCGGTCGCGAAATAAATTTGTGGACCTGGTATCGGGTGTTGTTGTTTGTGGAACGGCCTGGCTGGCACAGTGGGCACATATTGAATATCTCGAAAGTAGTAAGGGGTTCCTGAACTCACTTACAGATATCTCCGGTTTATTTGATTTTATCATGGGTTTCGCCGATAAAAGGGATATGGGTATTGGTCGCATTGGGAGTAGAGGTACAAGCATTGATCCTGGTATTTTATTTCTTTGTTATATGGTAGAATGTGTGGCCTTTTTAGCGCCTGTTTATCTCTTGCGTAAATCAAAGAATTATTATTGCGAGGACTGCGCCAATGAATACAAAACGATTACTGGCTACATAAGTGATAATGAGATCTTACACAAGCATCCGGAAGAAATGGGAAAAGGCGACCTTGTTTTTTTACAGAACAGCCTTTTATATAAAGCCCTCGATACGCTTCCCCTGGATCCCACAAAAAAGCCCGGCATTGGTACCATTGAATTTCATTATTGTGAAAAATGCAACACGAATGCTATTGTAAATGTCAAGTCTGGTATTTTGAAGTATGGTGATAAGAAGAAAAGGGAAATAGGCAATGCTAATTCTTTGTTGCAGGATACCTATATAACCGATGAAAGCAGGAAACTAATTGTTGCGGGGTTGGGAATAGTGTAACAATGGTTTAGGTTTGAGGAGCTTCCTGTCTATCAAGTATCAAAATAAAAAGGCTGTCCCGGTTTTTGACCGGGACAGCCTTTTTATTTTATTGTATATGGTCAAGTATTTTAAACTTGAAATAGCCAGATGGGTGGGACCATGGTTAAACCCATTAATGAATTAGTGTTTTGAATGTAACTTTTTCTTAACTGAGTTTGTTTTAATTTGTCGTTCAATTAAAACCTACTTATGAAATTTATTTACTTTATTTCCCTTATTTCTTTTGGTTTCATTATAATGACAGGATGCAAAAAAGATAAAGAAATTAGTCCTGAAGAAATAGAAGAGCAGAAGGTAGAAACAATGAGAAAAAATATAATAAATGACTGGAAGATTCTTAAAATCATGACTATTAAACCAGTTCCAGTTAACGGAACAACCATTTTTTGTCCGGCTACTTTTAGTTTTTACGATGACCATACATTTAATTATACGGGCGACGACCCTGCATGTACCTTAGGGCAAAATATAAAGGGAACCTGGGAACTGCCGAAATCAGATAGCCTGTTTATAACGTTTACTGGCAACCATATAATCGGAGCATATGAAAAACTAGAAGTGACCAAGCTTACAGCAGACACAATGAAATGGAATATTTTAGCTGCTTCTGCGAATGGAATAATTACACAAGAGTATACGCTTATTCCAAAATAATATTCCAATAAAAAGATATATTCAACGAGAGGTTGGTGTTTGTTACTGTCCGCGGCTGCATTTTAACAATCTATAGCGTTTATCTCAGGTTGCTATGTTTTAACTTAGAGATAAACCTTGATCACATGAAATATTTTATACCTATCCTGCTGATATCTTTTTTAATGGCCTGCAAAAAAGAGCAGGGACTATCTCAACTTTCATTTACTGATGAAGAAAGACAGTGGATGATATATCACGAAGGGCAACAATTTAAATTTAAGAACGATCAGGGAGATAGCCTCGTTTATACAGTAACGAACGTAGAACACAATAGCCATACACCGCAATACAAAGATACAAGTTGGGCGATTGAGGCTTATAGTGAATCGTACTATGCTAAACTTGCTGCTGACAACGATTCCATAATCATTTACCTCTATAAATATTGGAGTTATGCTTCAGATCGCAATAAATTGCAGCAAACCATTCGGTGGATAAGTGTTAAAAATCAATTTGTACGATTAGCAGCTATTGAAAACAATGCACCCTTTACAAGCAGAATCGTAAACGGTAAAACCTATACGGCGGTAACAGAGGCTTTTCCGCCATTTAATAACGTGTATCCTTTTACAAAATTCGACAGGGCATATTATGATCAACGATCGGGGTTCATTGAAATTATAGACTTAAATGGTGTTTCGTGGAAACGGGTATAGCGTTTTGGTATCGGAATATTATGCCAGCATTACGCAATTGTTTCGGGGTTGTCGTGTAGCTCATTCAGCCTCATCACTCACTCTTCAGCGCCTTTACCGGGTTTGCCATGGCTGCCCTGATCGTTTTGGAAGCGATCGTGAGCCCTGCAATCACAAAAGATGCCAAAATAGCCACCCCGAAAATGCCGGCGCTGATGTTTATATGATAAGCAAAATTCTGAAGCCAGCTATGCATGGCGTAATATGCCAGCGGAGCCGCCACCAGGAAGGCAATAAGGATAAGCCAGATAAATTCTTTTGAGAACAGGTATACGATACTTCCCAGTGGTGCACCCAACACTTTACGAATACTCACTTCTTTGGTGCGTTGTAAGGTTGCAAAGGCGATCAGTCCGTATAAGCCCAAACAACCAATGAGAATGGCAATACCGGCAAACAAACGAAAAGCGGTATATAATTTTTGCTCCTGCCGGTAAAAGCTGGCAATATGCTCATCAAGGAATTCATAACTGAACATTTCTTCGGGGAATAGCGTGGTCCATATTTTTTCAACCTGGTGCATGGTTTGCGCCATGCCGGCAGGTTGCAATGCAACGCTTGCACGGAAAAAGCCCCTGGTATTGTAGTTGATAATGCAGGGTCTTATTGCCTTGTGTTTTGATTCACTTTGAAAATTTTTTACCACACCAGCTATTGTAACCATTTCGCCAGCTCCTTTAAAACGTACCCCAATGGCTTGCTCAGGTTGTTGAATTCCCAGTTTGTGGATCAGGGCTTCATTCACCACCACCTGGTGCAGGGTATCATTATCAGCTTTCTTAGTGATCTTTTTACCGGCTAGCAGGGTGATGCCAAACATATCCATATAATGCTCGTCGACACGCTTTATCTCTGTTACATCATCTTTATCGATGCCACGATCAGGCGCAGAGAACGGCGCCCAATTACTGCTGAAGCTGGGTTCTCCCGACGATACGCTAATAGCTGTTACACCCGGCGTGTTTGTGAGTTGTTGTAGCATGGTTTCGCGCTTCTTCCAGTTTGGTATAAAAAAGGAGACGATCGCGTCTTTTTTAAAGCCCAGGTCACGATTTTTGAAGTAGTCCATCTGGTAGGCAACAACGAGGGTGCCGATGATCAATACCTGCGAAATAATAAACTGGACAACAACTAAACTTCTTCGTAATGAAAACCCACGCACTACCGGCACTTTCATGTTTTTAAATGCTGTGACCGGCTTAAATGCAGATTGTACAAATGCAGGATAAAGTCCGGCTATTAATATCAAACCAGTAGTTACAATTGCAATGAAAAAGATCACCTGCGGATCGAGCAGGGCGGCAGGACTTATTCTTAGTTCTAACAGATTGCCCGCATTAGCGAGGAATAACGCCGCAGCGGTTATGCCTAACAGCAGGGCCAGTAATACCATCAGGGTAGTTTCACCCAGGAACTGTTGCACCAATTGAAAACGGTGAGCGCCCAACACTTTACGCACGCCCACTTCTTTTGCCCGTTTAATTGATTGCGCAGTGGAAAGGTTGATGAAATTGATGGCAGCAATAAGAATGATCAGCAAACCAATAGCGCCCAGCGACCAATAAGTATCTTTTGACACGGTGGGCATTTCACTGCTATGGAGGTAACGTGTATCGTAATGTATATCACGCAGTGGTTGCAAAGGCAGTCTTGCCTCTTTGGCAAGTTCCTTTCCCCAATGCCTGGTAATAAAATTGGGTATCTGTGCCTGCATTTTCTTTATATCAAAATTGGCAGGTGCTGCAAAATAGGTAAAGGCGCCCATGATGGCGTAGAAATGTAATTGAGCTGGATTTATTTCTTTTCTTACCGTTTCAAACGATACTAAAAACTGGAATGGTAAATGTGTATTGGGTGGTGGATCTTTTATAATACCAGTTACTGTAAGGTCGTACTGGTTGTCGAGCTTCAACACCTTGCCCATGGCCTCGTTTTTGCCAAAATATTTATGGGCCATGCTTTCTGTAAGCACTATTGTATTGGGGGCCGACAAAGCCGAATGCGGTTCGCCTGCCAGCCATTGATGATCGAACACGTTCATGAATTGCTCATCAACATAACAATATCCTCCTTTTTCGTTATACCGTTGATCGCCCAGTTTTATTACGCCCTCAGCCTGGCGCCAAACCTGGGTTACTTCCAGTTCGGGATAATCGGTTCGCAAAGCGGGGGTAATGGCCATCGATACGCTGGGGTTGAAATCGATGGCGTTCAGGGTAACGCGATAGGTGTGGTCAGCTTTTCGATTATACTGGTCATAACTCAATTCATTACGCACCACCAAAAAGATGATGATAGAGGTGGCTATACCCAGGGTAAGCCCCAATATGTTCAATAAGGAATAGCTGAAATGCCGGCGCATATTCCGTATTGCGATGAGGAAAAAGTTGGTAATCATGAAAAGTTAACTTTACGATGAATGGCACTGCACACGCTGTGTGCAGGAAAACCTAAAATAACATGCCATTTTCAAAACCTTCTGATAACCATATCGATGAGCCGTTGCAGTATCAATAGGCTGTTCGTAAATGATACAACGATTGTACGGTTTAAAAATTTCCATGGGTACACCCACATTTTGCCCAGGATCAGCGTAATACACCGGCCGGAAACCTTGCCAGGCTTGTACAAAAGTTTTATATTTATTGCTTAATAATAAAACTTTCCCCTATGGCATTCTCTGATCGTATGTCGAACGGCTGGAAACTGGCCATGAGCAGTTTCAAAATTCTTAAAGCCAATCAACAACTTATAATTTTTCCTATTCTGTCAGCCATTTCATTGGTATTGGTTATCGGCTCATTTTTTACATTTCTGTTAGCTGGTACCGGTTGGGATCTGGATAATCTGGAAGAGATCTCTCAAACGGGATATTATGCTGTAGTATTTCTATTTTACGTGGTGAATTACTTCATAGTAGTTTTCTTTAATATGGCCCTTATCCATTGCACTCGCTTATACCTGGAGGGTGAAGAAGTAACCTTAAGGAAGGGCCTTCAATTCAGCGTTAGCCGTATTGGTGCAATTTTTTCCTGGGCATTGGTTGCTGCAACAGTAGGGCTTATTTTAAAAGCCATCCAGGAAAATTCAGGTATTTTGGGAAAGATCGTCACAGGTGTTATTGGTCTTGTATGGAGCGTTGCTACTTTTTTTGTTGTTCCCGTAATTGCTTATGAAAACGTGGGTCCGATAGACGCCGTAAAGCGTTCTACTCAAATGATGAAGGAAAAATGGGGCGAAAGTCTTACTGCCGGTTTCAGCTTTGGATTGATCCATTTTTTAGGCCTGCTGGTCATCTGTGTTCCTTTATTCTTCCTGGGTAATCTTTTGCATCCGATTGCAGGCGCTGCGGCTGCCGTGGCAGGTTTCTTTGTGATCATGGCTATTATGGACGCAGCCAAAACCATATTTGTAAGTGCCGTATATCACAATATTAAGGGCGATGTCTCTGAACATTTCGACCAAATGTTGGTAGATAGTTTGTTTATGAAGAAATAATATTGTAATTATTGAATAGGCTGCAGTGGTAAATGGCCGCTGCAGCTTTTTTTTGCCCCGCAAAGGCGTTCGCATAATCTGCTACTGGTAATTTGTGTTTTACTACCTTTACGCGGCGTAGCAAAAAGGGATTGGGCCCAACAATCTTGTATACCTTAATAAATTTCACGAATCACCATGTTAAGAACCTGTTTTTTATTGGCAGTAACTGCCCTCCATCTTTGTGCCTACTCCCAAAAGCAATCGATCACCTGGGGCGATGAATTTAAACTTAGAAAAGGAAGCAATAGCATTAGTGTGGTGTATACCGATGCCAGCGGCGTATACATACAGGAGGATCACCTTGCCTTGAAAGCCTATTTCGTCATTGGCGCTTCCGTACGTGGATCCGCTTCCCTGGTTAAATTAGATAAAAATCTCCAGGAAGTATACAGAACCGATTTCAATAAAGAATTACGGGGAAAAGAATTTGAAACATTCTTTGCATTCCGGGATAAGTTATTGATGATCGCTTCAGAATATCATAAGAGTGACCGGGCCCTGGAGGTATTTGCGGCTGAAGTTGATAAGTCATCGGGCGAACTCATGGAATCCTTCAAATCCATAACGAGTTTTCTGAAGGAAGAAAAGCGGGATGAAATATATTTCAAGCTGATACCGAATGCAGATACATCAAAGGTCGTTCTCATCAGCACAATAGCCGGGAAAGAAAAGAATACGTACCAGGTGCAGGAGTTCGACAAAAATTGGAAAGCTTCTTCCAAACCGGCCATTATTACCAATGAGTTCGAAGCCAAAACCTTTCAATTGGAAGATGTATTATATACTGTTGACAAAAAAATAGTGCTGGTAGGCCGGGTATTTGAATACCAGGAGGGTAAGAAGAAAAAAGAAAAATTCCTGGATTTTGCCAACTACAATATCCGTATATATGATGAGAAAGGTAAGCAGCAAAGCGAGATCAATACCAACATTAATGGTAAATGGCTCACGAACACCAAACTGATGCTGGGTAAAGGGAAAGACCTGGTACTGGCCAGTTTCTACAGCAAGACAAAAAGGGGTGTTACCAACGGACTGCTGGTTCAACGCATCGATCCTGCTTCGGGACAGGTGATCAGCACGGCTGAAAAAGAGATCAATTACTCACTGTTGACGGCCGATGCCGATGAACCTGAGGAAGATGATGATAAAGACAACGAAAGCAGGGCGGAAAGAAAAGAAAGGGAAAAGCTGGCAAAGATCAAAGATGAAGGGGAAGGCTTTTCCAAATACATGAATTTCCGTAACATATTTTATACTTCTGATAATGGATTGGTATTACTGGCCGAGGATTATCACCAATACTCCTATACGACTTCTTCTTATACACCGGGGATGAATGGAGCGCCAGGCCGGTGGACTTACTATACCAATTACGTGTATGAATGCGGTGAGGTTATGATGTGTAAGGTAGATGCGGGTAATAATATCGGCTGGTTACAAATTGTGCCCAAATTGCAGCGGGAAGTGATCCGTTCACAGGATGGTTCAAGCGGCGCCGGACTCTATGTTTCATCAGGCAGTTTTTTTGCTTCGGGATCACGACCTTTCTATGCGGGTTTTGGTGCTATTCAAGTCAAAAATCAGATACATATCTTTTTCAATGACAGTCCGAAAAATGCCACCGTATCGCAGCCCGGACAAAAGGTTAGAACGATTTCAACTTTCAGGAAATCCGATTGCTTTATTGTGAGTTTGGATGAGGTGACGGGAAAATATCAACGCAAGTTGTTCTTCTCTAATTCAGAAGTGCCCACTGCTATGCCCCGTCACAGTTCGGTCATTGGCCAGGAGATGTACATGATTGGAAAGACCGATCGTATGTTCGGTAAAACAAAATTAGCCGTGGCTAAGATTTCGTCGAAATAACAGACAACACATCGGACGTGTGATACAAGACTGGGAGGGCCTCTTAACAAAGAGACTCTCCCTTTTTTATCGGAAGTTAGAAGTAGGAAGTAGGAAGATCGCGAATGATTTACTTCCTGCTTCCTACCTCTTCTGTCTTTCCCTCCGTTGTTGTGTCACCACTTTTCGGGAACAAGTGAATCCGGAGCGCCGGTTTTTTGTAAACCAGTATCAATCGATAAGCGTCCGGCGCCGGAGTACATCAACGCGCCTGCCATGCCAATAACAAGCAGGAAAAACTCCATGCCCTCCGTTTTTTGATTACCAAACCAGTTCATGAAGAAATAGCTGGTAAAATGAGTTAGAATGATGCCTGTCATAACTATCGCAATCACAAAACTCCAAAGGCGAACTGCAAAGCCCAATAGCAGGGCAATGGGACCAAAAAACTCAATGAGAATAACCGCGAAACCTACGATCCATGGTAGTTTAACCGTTTCCGTAAAATAGGTCATCGTTCCATGAAAGCCAAAACCGCCAAACCAGCCCAATAATTTCTGGGCGCCATGCGGAAAAAGAACGAATGCCAGAAAAAGGCGCAATAAAAATGGCGCGATGGATTGGTCCGTTGAAAATACTCTCTTCATATCTGTGATATTGTAGATACAAAATTTCAAAAGAAGAGAAGGCTGGCCAATCACATAGGGTAAGAAATTAAATTAACCTATGTTAACAAACCCGGTAGTTACTGATATTATTTATTCTTTTTATGTGCCTGCGACCTGATACGACTTAAACTCTGTGGCGTAATGCCGAGGTAGGATGCTATTTGATGATTGGGCACGCTGCGCTCGATCTGCGGGTACTGGATAATAAATTCCTGATACCGGTCTGCGGCACTTTTAACAAGGGAGGAGGCAACTCTATTGGTGGATGCTATAAATGCATTTTGAATGATAATGCGGAAATGGCGCTCCATTTTTGGAACTTTTACATATAAGGCTTCCAGGTTTGGCCTGGTTATTTGAAACACTTCGGTATCTTCCAGGCAATCAATATTATATTTTGTAGGCGTTTCTGTTAAAAAACTATAGAGGTCGCCTACCCACCAGTCCGCCAATCCAAATTGCACGATGTGTTCCTGTCCTTGCTCATCAACTTCATATGTTCTGGTGGCACCTTTTACAATAAACGTTTCATACCGGTTTACTTCACCTTCCTGCAATATATATTGCCGTTTGCGAAAGGCTCTGAAAGAAAATAGCGATGCGATTACATCTACTTCCTCTTGAGTTAGCGTTACATATTTATTCAGGGAGCCAACCAGCGCATTAAGCATAAGTGAGAATATTGTAATTGCGATGAGCCATAACCTATAAAAATTACAGCTCATCACATCGGTATAGTAATTATTCCGTTTTCCCTTCTAATGACAGGAAGAACGCATACCGCCAGGCAATGTCCTTCAGGTAATCGAAACGGCCCGAAGCGCCGCCATGCCCGGCATCCATATTGATCTTGAAAAGCAGTTTATTGTCATCGGTTTTCAGTTCCCGCAGTTTGGCCACCCATTTGGCCGGTTCAAAATACTGAACCTGCGAATCGTGCAGTCCTGTTGTCACCAGCATATTGGGATACGCCTTCTTTTCTACATTGTCGTACGGGGAATAGGACTTTATATAAAAATACTCCTCTTTAACAGCAGGGTTTCCCCATTCTTTATACTCGCCCGTAGTAAGTGGAATACTGGCATCGCTCATGGTCGTTATCACATCTACAAAAGGTACATCGGCCACTACACCATGCCACAGGTCGGGGCGTATATTCACGATGGCGCCCATCAGCAAACCGCCGGCACTGCCTCCATTGGCATACAGATGTGCTGCGGCGGTATATTTCTCTTTGATCAGATATTCACCGCAATCAATAAAGTCATAAAAAGTATTCTTCTTTTTAAACATATGGCCCTGATCGTACCACTGGCGACCCATTTCCTGTCCGCCCCGTACATGCGCAATGGCATATACAAAACCGCGATCGAGCAGGCTGATGATATTGCTGTTAAAAGCAGGCGACATGCTGGAGCCGTAAGAACCATAAGCATATAGCAATAATGGATTGCTGCCGTTCTTTTGAATACCTTTTTTATACACCAACGAAATGGGGACTTTAACACCATCCCGTACCGTAGCCCATAAGCGCTCCGAGGTATACTCCTCTTTTTTAAATCCCCCCAGTACTTCTGTTTGTTTTTTCAGTTCACGCTGCTCGGTATCCATATTAAAATCATAAATAGAAGCGGGCGTGGTCATAGACGTATAGGAAAAGCGAAGGACATTTGTATTATAGTCCGGATTTACGTGCTGGAATGATGCGTATACGGCTTCAGGAAAGGTAATATAATAATCTTTTTTATTGGTGAGGTTAATAACGCGGAGCTGGTTCAGAGCTTCTTTCATTTCCCCCAACACCAGGTGATTTTTAAAAACCACCATGTTAGAGATATATACGTCTTTTCGATGCGCAATCACTTCTTTCCAGTTCTTTTTGCCTGTTTTCGCTTCGGGCGTTTCCATCAGGCGCCAGTTCGGAGCATCGAGGTTGGTCAGCACATAGAATTTATCATTGAAATGCTCGATGCTGTATTGAAAGTTTTCTTTCCGTGGTTCAAATATTTTGAAAGAACCGGTAGGCGTGGCCGCTTCCAGCAGTTGGAATTCAGTAGATACCTGGCCCATGCTGGAATAGATACTAATGTACTTCTTCGATTTGGTGCGGTAAACGCCAATGTGAAAGCGATCGTCCTTTTCCTGGTATGCCAATACGTCTTTGGCCGGGTCAGTACCCAGTTCATGCCGCCAGATCTGGTAGCTCAATAAGGTGGTAACATCTTTTCTCACATAGAAAATAGTTTTGTTATCAGCCGCCCAGGCAATATTACCGCCATCTACATTGGTAATCGTTTCGGGGTATACGGTACCCGTTACCAGGTTTTTGATCTGCAGGCCGTAGAGTCTTCTGCTCACTGAATCTACTGTAAAAGCCAGCAGTTCATTGTTATCACTGACTACACGGCCGCCAATAGAATAGTATTTGAAACCTTCCGCCATTTTATTCTGGTCGAGCATGATCTCTTCAGCAGCTTCCAGCGTTTCTTTTTTACGGCAGAAAACGGGGTATTGTTTGCCTTCCTCAAAGCGGGAATAATACCAGTACCCATTGTCTTTATAGGGCAGTGATTCATCCTTTTCCTTGATGCGGCCCCTCATTTCAGTATATAGCTTTTCCCGGAGTTCCTTCGTGCTGCCCATCATCGTGTCGAGGTAAGCATTCTCGGCCTTTAGGTAGTTCAGCACTTTCGCATTCTCACGCTGGTTCAGCCAGTAATAGTCGTCGATTCGCTTATCGCCATGCATAACGAATTCTTTGGGCTCTTTTTCCGTCGTAGGCGGTTGAATACCACCAGGCCATTGAAATACATTCATAGTAGTGGAAGATTGATTGTAGGCGGCCATGGGCACAGCCAGCAGCAATATTAATATATTTCTCATGTGAAAAGTTTGACTGCATTGAAAATACTGAATCTGTTTTCAATAAATGCTGCCGTTCGTAAAGATGTTGAGGGGCATGCTCCGATTTCAAACACTTTGTCCGGAATCGACCATTTTTTAAAAGGTATAATTGCAGAATAGCCTGGTTTTTACCAGGTTATGTTTGGCATTCGTCTTGGAACTTATTAGTTCTTTAAACAACTGCATGGACAAAATAATAGAAGAAGAAGTAACTGCCAGGCGAACAAAAAAAACGTTGTTGATTACAGTAATAACCGTTATTGTTTTAATGGCTGCGGTATGGTTACTACGGTCTTCATTAAAGTCTTCTGTAAAAAAATCTTCTTTCACCACAGCTATTGTTGAAAAAGGGAATGTTGAGAATACAATTAATGCCTCAGGCCTTGTACTGCCGGAGTTTGAAGAGATCATTACCAGCCCCATTAATGCATCTATACAAAAAGTGTTGCTCGACGCTGGCAGTGAAGTTAAAGGCGGTGAATCTGTATTAATGCTGGATAAAGCAGCTACCCAACTGGAGTATGAAACCCTGCAATTTGAATTGGAATCAAAACGCAATAATATTCAGAAGCTGAAACTGGAGCTGGGCAAAAGTTTTTATGACCTGAAATCGAATAATGAGATCAAACAATTGCGCATTAACAGTTTGCAGGCTGCTGTTGAAAATGCCAGGAGATTGTATAATGCAGGCGGCGGCACCCGGGAAGATATAGAACAGGCGGCATTAGATCTAAAGGTGGCCCAGCTGGAAAAAAAGCAATTGGAAAACGAAATTACCAGTAAGCAGCAAACCATGCAGATGGAAATACGCGAATCGGAAATTGCAGTCCACATCAAGGAAAATGACTTACATAACCTGGAACGTAAGCTGCAACTGGCCAATATTGTTGCTACCCGTACCGGCGTGGTTACCTGGGTGAATAAGAATATCGGGGCTGTTATCAGGGAAGGCGAATCCCTGGCGCATATTGCCAACCTGGGCAGCTTTAAAGTGACAGGTAGCATAGCTGATAGCTATATTGATCAGTTGCATAATGGACTTACTGCCATTATACGCATCAATGAAACGCAAATACGCGGAACTGTAACAAATGTATATCCTTCGGTGCAGGATGGTATTGTTTCTTTCGACATCCAGTTGAATGAACGCAACAATAAGTTGTTACGACCCAATATGAAAGTAGATGTATTCCTGGTAACGGCTTCCCATAATAATGTAATGCGGGTGGCGAACGGACCTGCTTTTAAAGGCCCCGATTTGCAGGACATTTTTGTTGTGAGTAATGGAAAGGCCGCAAGAAGAACCGTGCATATTGGCATGTCGAATTTTGATTATGTGGAAATAAAGGATAATGTAAGGCCCGGGGAGGTGATCATTACGTCTGATATGAGCGAATACAAAAATATTAAAGAGATCACTATTAATAACTAAAGGCCTCAGCATTGTACGAATGAACCCAAAATTGTTATATTTTATTATTTCGCTGCAGCTGTTTTTTTATAAGGGAAATAGCCAGTCAACCGCCGATACCACCATCCTTTCTTTACCGCAGGTAGTAGCCATGGCAAGGGACAGATCAATTGCATCGAAGCAGGCTGCCACCGTAAAAGAAACAAAATACTGGTTATGGCGAAGCTTCCGGTCAAATTACCAGCCACAGTTATCACTCAATGGTACTTTGCCCGGCTATAGCAAAACATTTACCCAGGTATTGCAGCCAGATGGAACCATACTATTTCAACCCATTCACAATAATAATTCCAACCTGAACCTTTCTTTTAATCAAAGCATTGCTGCAACGGGAGGAGCTGTTTTCGGAACCACGCAATTACAACGGTTTGATGACTTTGACCGGCATAATACTTTATACAATGGCGTGCCTTACGGCATAGGGTACAGCCAGCCTTTGTGGCAATTCAATACATTGAAATGGGATAAAAGGATTGAACCGCTGAAATATAATGAAAGCAGGCAGGCGTATATCGAATCAATGGAACAGATCTCTATTACAGCCAGTGGCTATTTCTTCGACCTGTTGCTGGCGCAGGTAAATTTGCAGATCGCAGAAACGAACCTGGCCAATACACAAAAGATACAGGTCATTGCCAATGAAAAACTGGAACTTGGAAAGATTACAAAAAATGAAATTTTGCAGCTGCAGTTAGAGCAACTGAAAGCCAAAAAGGCTGTTGGTATTGCCCGTCGCGATATGCAGATCGCTACCTTAAACCTCCGTTCATTTACGGGGTTGACCGATAAAGAAAATATAAAGCTCCATTTGCCGGCATCCACGATCACGATGAGTGTAACGGCCGATAAAGTGCTGGACGAAGCGTATGCAAACAGGTCGGATGCCATTGCGTTTATGCGTCGTATTGCGGAAGCAAAAAGAGATGTTGCGAAAGCGAAAGGAGATAATGGGTTAAATGCAACGTTAACCGCCAGGTTGGGCTATTCAAAAAGTGCGGCTGAGTTATCAAAGGTTTACCGGCAACCCCAGGATCAGCAATTGATCCAGGTAGAGTTTACGATCCCCATCCTGGATTGGGGCAGGTCGAAATCAAGAACGAAAACAGCTGAAGCCAACCAGCAATTTACGCAATATGCTGTTGAGCAGGACAAGCAGATCTTTACCCAGCAAATTGTTACCCAGGTTACCTTGTTCGATATGATGCGCGATCAACTTGTATTGACCGCAAGTGCCGATAGTATAGCCAGTGAAAAATACCTGATAGCCAAAGAACGGTATGTACTGGGAAATTTAAGTATTACCGACCTTAGTATTGCTTTCCAGGAAAAAGACCAGGCCAAGCGCGACTATATTGCCGCCCTGCGCGATTTTTGGGGGGCGTATTACCAGTTACGTTACTTATCGCTATATGATTTTGAAAGAAACGAAAAGATCATTTACAAATAATTTATCAAAAATATCAAACCCACAATATGATACGTTTGCAAAATATCGAAAAAGTATATCGTACCGATACGGTAGAAACCATGGCGCTGAACAGCATTAACCTGGATGTTGCAAAAGGCGAATTCCTCTCAATAATGGGCCCATCGGGTTGCGGCAAAAGCACTTTGTTAAATATCATAGGGTTACTGGATACCCCTACAAAAGGAGAACTGAAAATCGCTGATCAGAAAACAGATCATTTATCGGATAAGCAACTGGCAGGTTTCAGGAATAAAAAACTGGGCTTTATTTTCCAAAGTTATCATTTGATCAACGATCTGAAAGTAGTGGATAATGTGGAGCTGCCATTGCTTTACAGGCAGGGCACCGCCGGGGAAAGAAAAAAACTGGCATTGGCGGCATTGGAAAAAGTGGGCCTGGGTAACCGGGTTAAACATTTTCCAACCCAGTTGTCTGGTGGTCAAAAGCAACGGGTTGCCATTGCAAGAGCCATAGTAGGTACACCCGAAATTATACTGGCCGATGAACCAACCGGAAACCTCGATAGCGCCATGGGTAACGAGGTGATGGAAATTCTGATTCAATTGAATAAAACAGCAGGCACTACCATTGTAATGGTTACGCACGATGAAAACATGGCCAGAAAAACACACCGGCTGGTACGCCTGTTCGACGGATCGCAAGTGCAATGATCACCAGACAAAAACAAAAAATTATGCTTAGAAATTATTTTAAAATTGCCCTGGCGGTTTTGCGAAGAAGAAAATTCTTTACGTTCATCAGTTTATTCGGCATCAGTTTTACGTTGAGCATACTGATGGTATTAACTGCGTTTATCGATAAAGTGGTTAATGACAATTACCCGGATAGAAAAAGGGACAGATCGCTCTATGTTAATACGATGGAAGAGAGAGGTAAGAATTCAATGAATGGAGGGGCGCCCTCATTCTATTTCCTTACTCATTATGCGGGTAGTTTAAAAACACCCGTTAAAATAGCTGTTTCATCTGCGAACAGGGGCACAAATGCGTATGTAAATAATAAAAAGATCGCGATCAATTTTAAATATACCAATGCTGCTTACTGGGAAGTACTGGAATATGATTTTTTGGAAGGCAAGCCATTTACCAAACAACAAATAGATAATGGCGAACATGTTGCCGTAATATCAGAAGATATTAAAAAGGAATATTTTGGCGATGTACCCTCCGTTACAGGAAAATATATGGAAGCCGGCAATGAACAATACCGGGTATGCGGCGTGGTAAAGAATGTGCCTGTAACTTCCTACCTGATGTATAGCGATATTTACCTGCCCTATACCATTTCAAAAAAAGATTATAATAGTCCCGGTTACCGCGGAGATTGTTATGGTATATTACTGGCAGCCTCCAGATCGGATGTTTCGAGCATGCAGAAAGAATATGAACAGATGGTGCGCCGGTTGCCCATGAGCAGTAAGGAATATGATCGAATAAACAGCTATGCCGATACCTTTATTACCGGTTATGTGAGAACGGGCAATGAAACAACGTCGGGTTTGGCAATTGCGCTTGCTGCCATAGCCATCTTTACCCTGCTGGTCATGTTGTTGCCCACGCTGAACCTGATTAACATCAATATTACCCGTATTATGGAACGTTCATCCGAGATTGGCGTGCGTAAAGCATTTGGGGCTTCCTCCAAAACACTGGTATACCAGTTTATTGTGGAAAATTGTATGCTTACGCTGTTAGGGGGCCTCATTGGCGTTATGCTATCTTTTATAATTATTCAAATCCTGAATAGTGCCAACCTCATCCCTCATCTTGATCTGTCGCTGAATTTTACGGTATTGGGAATCGCTTTGTTAACCTGTTTGATCTTTGGTCTGGTATCAGGTGTGTATCCCGCCTGGCGAATGTCGAGGTTAAATGTGGTAACTGCTTTAAAAGCGTCGTAGCATCCATTCATTATTAATTCAACAAGTATGTTTACACATTTATTTAAACTGATCTGGAATAAAAGAAAACAGAATTTTTTATTAATGGCTGAGATGCTGGTTTCCTTCCTGGTTATGTTTGCTGTATGTACGCTGATCGTATACTATTACCGAAATTATAGAAAGCCAATGGGATTTGAGTATGAAAATTGTTGGGTAGTTAGTTATAATAACACGGTAAAGACAGATAATAATGATTCGCTTTCCCTGTTTTACGAAACGCTGAGAAGAACCCTTACATCGATGCCGCAGGTAAAGGAAGTCAGTTTTACCAGTAGTAATATTCCATTTACACAAAACAGTATGCAAACCGGCTTGAACTACAATAAAAAAGATATCGGTGGTGTTGAGATGTATACTGTGGAAGACAGGTATGCTGCTGTATTAAATATGAAAGTACTGGAAGGGCGCTGGTTTGGAAAACAGGATCTTGCATCAAAATACCGTCCCATTGTTATAAATGCCAGGTTAAAAGAAAAGCTTTTTCAAAATAACAGGGCAATAGGTAAACTGATTGGTAATGCCGATGATCAAAATAGTAAGCTGGTTATTGGCGTAGTGGAAGATATGAAGTATTATGGCGATTATTCGATTGCAGGGATTGGGTTTTATAACCGGATAGATACGGCCTCCTTTCATTGGCTTGATAAAATGTTGATACAGGTTACACCCAATGCAGGTGCTGCCTTTGAAGGCCATTTGTATAAGACCATTTCCGGCTACATGAAAAATACAAACATCGAGATTGAACACCTTGTCAACAAACGAAAGAGTATGAATAATTTCTATTTGGTACCAATGATCGTACTTTTAATTGTTGCCGGTTTTTTGATCATTAATGTAGCTCTCGGCCTATTTGGCGTGCTTTGGTACAACATTAATAAAAGAAAAGCAGAAATAGGCTTGCGCAGGGCAGTGGGTGCTTCAGGAAGATCGGTTTCGGGGCAATTGATAACGGAGGCCCTGATCCTTGCCACCATGTCATTGATGGTTGGGTCATTTTTTGCTATTCAATTTCCTTTATTAAATGTATTTCATTTACCGGCGGGCGTATATATAACAGCACAGGTTCTGGCAATTGGTTTCATTTATTTGCTGGTGCTGCTGTGTGCATTATATCCCGGCCGGCAGGCGGCTGCCATTTATCCGGCTGTTGCATTACATGAAGAATAAGCATTGTATCTTTCCCCATTGATTGTAAAATAATGATACTGATAATTGATGACGATATAGCCGTAAGGGCTTCTTTGCAGTTCCTGTTACAAAAAGAAGGCTACCAGGTGGCTGCCGTTGAGGCACCTGCAGCCGCTTTGCAGGTGATAGAAACGCAACCTGTTTCACTGATCATCCTGGACCTTAATTTTTCCATCGGTACATCCGGTGTGGAAGGCATGCAATTACTCACCGAAATAAAAGGAAAGCACCGGGCTATTCCCATCATCCTCATTACCGGCTGGGCCACCATTGAACTGGCCGTGCAGGGAATGAAACTGGGGGCCAATGATTTCATCAACAAACCCTGGAACAACGACCACCTGTTACAGAGCATTCGAACGCTTTTAAACCTGCAGGAGAAAAAAGCGGAACGGCTTGGAAGAAAAAAGATAGATAGCCTGTACAATTTTCAACACATTATAGGCGAAGATCCGGGTATACTGAATATCCTGGAAACCATTGGGCGGGTAGCCGCTACTGATGCATCTGTACTGATCATGGGTGAAAGCGGAACAGGTAAAGAACTGATAGCAGAAGCCATTCATCAAAACAGCCTTCGCAGTAACAAGCCTTTTATTAAAGTAAACCTGGGCGGTATTTCCACGTCGCTTTTTGAAAGTGAAATGTTTGGTCATGTAAGAGGCGCTTTCACAGATGCACGCAGCGACCGGGCAGGACGTTTTGAAATGGCTAATAAGGGAACCATTTTTTTAGATGAAATAGGCGATCTGGATGCCGGCAGCCAGGTAAAATTACTAAGGGTATTGCAGGACCGTACCTATGAGGTATTAGGCAGCAGCCGCACAAAAACAGTGGACGTTCGCGTTATTTGCGCTACCAACCGAAACCTGGAAGAAATGGTAGATAAAGGGATCTTTCGCGAAGACCTTATGTATAGAATTAACCTGATCAGCGTTAAACTGCCGCCCTTGCGCGAAAGGCCGAAAGACATTCCCCTGCTGGTTGATTTTTTTGTTAACAATTTGAAAGAAATTTACAAACGGCCTTCCCTGGCTGTGAGCCAGGAAGCCTTGAAATGGTTGGCGCAATTGCCATTGCCCGGAAATATCAGGCAATTGAAAAACCTGGTTGAACGCACAATACTGGTTAGCAACAAGGAGATGCTGAACATGGCAGATTTCGGGTCACAACTGGAATTAACTTCCCGCAAAAAGGCAGGCACGCCCTTGCCTGAAGTAGGAGAATTGACACTGGAAGAAATGGAAGTGCTGATGATCAAAAAAGCGATGGAATTTCATAGTAATAAAATATCCAAAGCTGCCCGCTCGTTAGGCCTAACCAGGAGCGCCTTATACCGGCGATTAGATAAATACGACATACCATACGATGAAGCTACGGACTAAATACCTGTTATTTGTTATTGTTGTGCACCTGGTTACCGGGGTGTTGTCATTTTTTATTTTCCGGGAAAACAGGCTTTTTTTTATTGTAGCCGAAGTTGTTATCATCTTCTCTTTATGGTTGTCCTGGAGTTTATACAGGCAGCTGATTCAGCCATTAAAATTATTATTGCAGGGAATTGAGGCTATTAAGGCGAGAGATTTTAATGTACGATTTACTGCTACTGGTAAATATGAAATGGATCAATTGATTGACGTGTATAATCAAATGATAGATGAACTAAGAAAGGAACGTACCGCACAGGAGCAACAGCACCTGTTCCTGAAGAAACTGGTAGATACATCGCCCACCGGCATACTCATCCTTGACTATGATGAAATGGTACAACAGATCAATCCGAAAGCAATACAACTGCTGGGCGTTGAAGAAAAAGAGATGAAGGACCGGTTTGTTTATACATTGAGCCATCCAATAATGGAACAGATCACACAATTAAAGTCAGGAGAATCAAAAACCGTTACCTGGAATGGCATTCATACCTATAAATTGCAGAAATCGCATTTTATTGACCGCGGTTTTCCAAGGTATTTTATTATGATCGAAGAGTTGACAGCAGAAATACTGGCAGCAGAAAAGAAAACGTATGGCCAGGTGATCCGCATGATGGCTCATGAAGTGAATAATACTATTGGTCCGGTAAATTCTATTCTGCAAACCATTTTACGATCGCTGGAATCGATGAATGACCGTGATGACCTGTCATTGCAAAATGCATTGCAGGTGGCGGTTGACCGCAATTATAACCTGAACCAGTTTGTGCGAAATTTCGCCGACGTAGTGAGGCTGCCGGAACCATCCTGTAAAGAAATTGATTGTCACCGGCTGGTTCAACACGTAGCGCGCCTGATGGAGATGAAAGCAGGAGAAAAGAAAATACAATTTCAATTCCAGCTGCCGGAGACTAGTTTTTTCATTTACGCCGATTGGCAACAAATGGAGCAGGTGCTGATAAATATCATAAAAAATGCCATAGAGGCGATAGAAGGGGAGGGGAGCATTTTGTTTATCACTAACCCGGTTAATAAACAATTGATCATTGTTGATTCCGGCACCGGCATACCTGATCCAATAGCCGTTCAGCTCTTCAGTCCTTTTTTCAGTACGAAGAAAGATGGACAGGGCATAGGCCTTACATTGGTGAAAGAAATATTGATCAAACACGGCTTTCAATGCACGCTAAAAACGCCGGAGACAGGTAGAACAGAATTTATGATCCAATTTTAGTGTACACTACTGGTAGAACGCCCGCTTAATATGGCAAAATCAGGGTAATCATGCAAAAACATAATATCTTGCAGATTTTGTAATAAAACCCTTATTTTTTAGAGTTATTTAATTCGTTTGAATTCTTATTATTTATACCGATCGTTTTTGTTTTGTATTGGTTCGTCTTCAAACCGTTACGCTGGCAGAATGCGTTGGTTTTAGTGGCCAGTTATTTCTTTTATGGTTGGTGGAGTTGGAAATTCATGATCCTTTTGGGTATCAGTACTTTTCTGGATTACCTGTATGGTTTTTCGGTAGCATCCATAAACAGAAAAAAAGCCAATACCCGAACTTACATATTATACAGGACCCGGTTAGTTTGCCCAATACCCTGTTTGGCGATGCATATCATGTAAACAAAAAAGGCACTGCGGTATTTTCTGAATTAACCAGGAGGCATTGGGATGAGCCTTCCTTTTAATATTTGGAATCAAATTTCCAGAACATGGAATAAAACACCAGCTTACCAATTTCATAACTGTTGGCTTTGAACGTATTGCGCAAATGGCACGGCGATTGGCATTATATATCCGAACGAACTGATAGCCGCGAATATTAGTTCTCTTAACCTCCATCCTTCCATCCATCCAACTCTTCTATTAAAAAGCCGGTTTTTCAAGTTTATACGAAGTCGAATATCCGAACTGACAGAATTTATCGTGTAACAAAAGATCGTCCCCTTATGAAACAAATCTACTTTGTAGCATTGGCGCTTGCCATGCATTTCCCAACTTTCTCTCAATTGAACAATGGTGGTTTAAACGCATCTTTCGGCGTTGATGCCGATACAAGAGCCGGCTACCTGAAATATGGTCCTGCAACCGGTACTATTAGCAGCGATGACTGGTTTTCTTCTTCTACCGCCTCAGGTAAAAATGTTATAGATACTACGAATGCTACTTATTACAGATCATTACTCCAGGCAGGAAATAATATTAATTTTTCAAAACGCATGTCTGTGCCTTATTATTCTACAGTAAACGGTAGATTGTGGATGGATGCGTTGTATACAAGGGATTATATTGTAACTGCGATTGCTACTGATTCTACTACATTTACCGGTGGTAAGAAAAACGGAGATGATCCTTCTGCCTGGGGAGGCATTGCTTCTTCTATTCCAGACAAGACCGACCTGGTAGATGCATTTGCGCATATGCGCCGAAACGGAAGCAGTGCGAACGATTCATTATGGATTTTCACGGGAATCTCCACAGTAGGCGTTTCCGGTTCAAGATATTTTGATATTGAGCTATACAAGAACCGGGTTACCTACAATAGATCAGCCGGAACGTTCAACACAGGTGGCCCCGATGCAGGACATGTGCAATGGTTGTTCGATGCTTCGGGTAATATCACCCAAACGGGCGATCTGATCATTGCGGTAAGCTATTCGTCGGGTGTGCCCACCGTTGAAGTTCGTATATGGGTGAGCAAAACTACTTTCAATACAGTGTCTCCTTTATTATTTAAGTTTGGAAGCAGTTTTGATGGCAGTACCAATTCGTTTGGTTATGCATCGATTCTCTCAAAAACCGGCGCCACCGATTTTGGTTCTGGTATTACAAATCTTTCCTCAACACCGGCCGCAGATACCACTTATGCAACACCCTGGGGCTCCCATGGTATGTCAGGTGGTTTACAATGGGAATCGCAATACCAGTCGTTGCGGGTTAATGTAAATTGGTTGTACCATACACCCAAGGGCCGTGAACCAGAACTGTAACAGCGTAAATAAGGTTTATGCCAGGCTGGTTTTTCTTCACTCTTTTTTAAATCAAGATCGTCCCATTCCTTCACATCGAATCTGCAGGATTTCGCCGGCCCCTATGATTTTCTACAACCCGCTACCGATTATACCATTACCGTTCCAACCCTCACATGCAGTAATGCTACGGGAGCTATAAGCGTTCAAAATAATAATGGCAGCTATCTTATGTGGAGCACCAACAACGGTAATATTATCTCATCAACAACCAGCAGTATACAGGTAAACAAACCGGGCACCTACACCATTCAGTCTGCTATTGCACAGGGATGCCCTGTGATCAGAACAGATGTGGTAACCGTAGCAATGGATACATTTCCGCCGGTTGCTTCTTTTACAGCTGCTCCTACAGGTGTAAATCAAATTGTGCTCCATGGAGGCGACACTGCTGCCAGCAACTATAACACGCCCTTTGGTACTTCCCAGGGATTGCTATGGAACTGGAGTGGACCAAACGGTTTTACGGCTACCAGTCAGAATCCCGTAAATAGTAATGTAACCGGAGCCTACCAGCTCATATTAACTGAAATGAGGAACGGTTGTACTGATACTGTATCAAACGTTATCAGCTTTGTTGTATTATCAGCGGGCACATCAAATGTAGCCAGAGTGAACAAAGTTGCGGAGCAATCATATGTTCTGGCAGGAACCAGTCTTTCAGCAAATCCGCGGTTGATTGTAAATACAAAGGAAGCCATGATAACAAAAGTTATGGTGCACAATTTAGCAGGACAAGCAGTGTACACAAAGCAAGAGGTACTACGGGCAGGGCAAAACTATATTGAGTTGCCGGTGAGAGGAAGGAAAGACAAGCTGCTTATAGTTTCTTTGTTTATCAATAACAAGGTAGCGTTTAGCGGAAAGGCTATTTTTTAAGAATTGTTGAAAATGCGAGTGCCAGCGTCCCAACTCAATGGGGGCTGGTACTCGCATTTTCGGATTTACCGTGAACCATTTAGATGGAAGGTGATAGCAACGGATTACGCAAGCATTTCGTCAATTAAATTAGCTATACATGCAAAGGCTTCGTTTTTGGACCCTTCGTGTCTTTTATCTTTAAATTCCTGGTATTCGATCCCTACATGATAAAAATCAGTTTCCTTATTGACCCCAAGATAATGTGCACAGCTTTTGATGTGAGGTACCAGGTGATTCAATGCTTCTCTTGCCCCACCAGTTTGGAAATCAAATTCACCTGAGGAAGTAAAAAGGATCATTTTCTTTCCTGACAAGATAGGCTCAATAGGAAAATCACCACGGGAAAGATCAAATGAGAAGGTTTTGTTTATCCGTGCAATTTGATCGAACCATGCCTTCAATACTGCCGGCATTCCATAATTATACATAGGTGTGCCGATAACAAAAAGATCGGCGGCTTCAATTTGCCTGATGTATTCGTCTGATTTAGCTAAAGCCAATCTTTGTTGCTCGGTAAGCGTTGTTTTGGTGAAGGCCCCTGCAATCCATTCGGGTGTCATAAATGGAGGCGGACATTTAACAAGATCTAATTCATTGACTTCAACGTTGAGGACACGCGTTTTAAGACTATGCAGAAAATGGTCTGACAATTTTCGGGTGAGGGACCATTCCATGCTTGCACTGGATTGTACATTCAATATTTTCATTACCAACTATTTTAGAATTAGCCGGTAAAATTCCCTGAATCAGTCATCAAATAAATTGAACTGGTTCAAGAAAAAATCATAAATCCTTTTGTGCCCTGATTTTACTTAGCATTTCAGCAGAAATTCCCAGATAAGATGCAATAAGATATTGGGGAATTTGTGCATGTAAGGATGGATGTTTTTGTAAAAATGCCCTGTATCTACTTTTTGCATCTTGTGTATTTCTAAAATAAATACGTTGTAACAATGCCGTTGCATAATTTTGAAGTATTATTCTAAAATACTTTTCAAGTTTAGGTAGCTTTTCAAGCAGTTCATTAAAAGAAGAGCGGCTGATGAGCGCCACGGTTGTTGGGGAAATAGCGGTAATAGTCAGGCTACTGGCATGTTGGTTATGAAAACTTTCCAGATCTGAAGCCCACCAATCTGCAATAGCAAGGAATACAATTTCTTCCTTACCGGTTAAAGGGTCAACAATATAACCTTTTAGACTTCCTTCCAAAACAAAGGCATCATACCGGCAAATAGATCCTTCTTCCAGTAAATGCTCGCCCCGATTGAGGTGTTTAATAATCCAGAATGAACTTATTACATTTTGTTCTTCTTCTGAAAGTGATATATAGCGCCTTATATTGTCGAACAATAGCTCCATAAGGCTCTGATTACATGCCAATTCCGCCCAGCATGTCACCGGCAACATCTTTCATTTCTTCTTCATATTTTTTTTCGACGTTTTCGAGCGCGCGGTTGAGTGCAGTGATCAGCAGGTCTTCCAGTTCTTCCTTTCGTTCCGGAGAGAGTAATTTATCATCTACTGAAATTGTTTTTACTTCTCTGTTTCCGGTCACCGATACCCTAACAGCTCCATCGCCGGCTTCTCCATCAATAGTTATACTGGCAAGTTTTTGCTTTCCTTCCTGCATTTTCTGTTGCGCTTCCTGCAATTTGCTAAATAGATCACCTAACATGGTTAATTATTTTAAGACTACAAAGGTATGATTTCTGACTAATAACGATTGCAGGATGGCGACTTTCATTACCCAACGCAAATCGCCGCCTTTTTTATTATCCGGACCAGAACTGTTATACCTTTCTTAAATCTTCTTTTTCGGAATAAATTTTCAAAGTAATTTGGCAAATTCGGTATTCCCTTCAACCATAACGGTCATTAAATCGCTGCTTATGATGAAAAGTTACCTGAAGATCGCCTGGCGGAACCTTCTCAGGCATAAAGCGTTTTCTCTTATTAATATCCTTGGATTATCGATCGGAATTGCGACCTGCACTATCATATTTCTGTATGTTCAGCACGAACTGACCTATGATCTATATAATAAAAATGCCAGCCGTATAGTGAGGGTAACCGCTAATATGCGCTCACCTGAAAATGATCTGCGACTGGCCACTGCACCGGCCTTGTTGGCGACGAACTTAAAGCGGAACCTGCCTGAAGTACAGGAAGCCGTGCGAATTCAAGAGATTGCAGTAACCGTTAAATGGCAGGATCGATTATACCAGGAAAACGATTTTTGCAAAAGCGACCAGAGCATATTCTCCATTTTTGATTTTGTTTTTATCGAAGGTTCACCGGTCAATGCACTCAAAGCACCTCATTCAATTGTAGTTAACCGGTCTGTGGCCCGAAAATATTTCGGCAAATCGCCTGCGCTGGGTAAAACCCTTATCTGCAATAACGAACCGCTGCTGGTTACAGGAGTTATTGAAGACAGGCCCTCAAATTCAGATCTTAATATACCTGCTTTGATAAGCGGCGATTTTGATAAGAACACTAAATGGCTTGCTGAATTGGGTTGTTTCAGTTTTGTTTTATTCAAAACCGAACCAGATCTTCAACGGTTTTCAAAAAAGCTTGCGTCTATAAGTTCAACATATGTGCAGCCGGAACTAAATTCCGAGGGTGCAAATTCCTATAAGATGGAGTTTATACCAGAACGGCTCAAAGATGTACATTTCAGCAAAGACAAGTTGGGCGATACAGCCAAGGGTAACAAACAATACAGCCTGATCTTTGCTTTGCTGGCCGGATTCATATTGCTGATCGCTCTGCTCAACTATATTAATCTCACCACTGCCCGCTCATTCGAAAGAGCGAGGGAAGTAGGCGTACGCAAAGTGATAGGCGCAAGACCGGTACAGGTTATGCGACAGTTTCTTTTTGAATCCTTTTTATTGATCGCTATTGCGTGGGTCCTGGGTAATATATTGGTTATACCGGGACTTGCATTCGTAAATGATTTGTTGGAGACCAGGTTAGAGGTTCAATGGGGACATATCATTGTTTTTACAACATCCGTTCTGCTTATTTCCTTTTTGTTGGCGGGCATTTATCCCGCTCTTGTGATGAGCGCCTATAAACCAGTTACAGTACTAAAAGGCCGATGGCAACGATCTTTCAAAGGTATATGGCTGCGGAAGGTAGTAACAGTAACACAGTTTGCCATAGCCGCAGCACTGATCATGGGCACCACCGTTATCTATTACCAGATGCAAAACCTCCACAGCAGAGACCTTGGTTATAATAAGGATCAGTTGATGGCCGTTTATCTTCCCAGCGATTCAACGCTCAGTGGATCTTTACGCGCTTTTCAGAACGATCTGAGAAATCGCCCTGAAGTCATCCGCCTTACTTCCGGAGCAAGGTTGGGTATTGAGGGATTAGGATCTTCTACCACCATCGCCGAAACTAACGGAAGAAAAAGAGAATTTATGTGTAATTTCTTTGAAGTGGATCCAGATTACATCCCGGTATTCCAGATGCACCTGGTGGAGGGCCGCAATTTCTCCGACAGCTTTTCCACAGACAAAACAGAAGCCTTTATCGTCAACGAAGCTTTTGTGCGGTCCATGGGCTGGCAATCAGCGCTGGGTAAAGAACTGGAAGGGCCCCGTAAGGGACGGATCATTGGCGTGGTACATGACTATTCCTATAAATCGCTTCATAATATCATAGAGCCATTGGTGCTGGTATATAATACCGGCCCGTGGATGAACACAACGACCATCCGCATCAGGCCAAAGGATCTGCCGGTTGTAGAGGCATTGTATAAAAAGCATTTTCCTTCATTATATTTTGATTATGCATTTTTAGATGAAATAGTAAATCAATATTACAGGCAGGACCAGATCACTATGAGCCTGTTCAATCAGTTTACCATACTGGCAATCTTTATTTCGGGTCTCGGATTGTATGGCCTTGTTTCTCTGGTAACTGCTTACCGCACCAAAGAGGTTGGCGTAAGAAAAGTCTTCGGCGCTTCTTTATCCCAATTGTTTTCATTACTCTCAAAAGATTTTTTAATCCTGATCTTTGTTGCGCTGATCATTGCCCTGCCATTGATGACCATTGCGATGCAGAACTGGCTTTCGGCTTATCCTTACCGTATCAGTCTTGATTGGACAATATTTCTGGTTCCGGTTGCAGCAACGGTGCTTATTGCATTGACGGTTATCCCCAGGGAAATCATCAGGGTGTCTTTAATTAACCCCGTAATAAGTTTGCGGGCGGATTAGTCTCAACATATTTAAAACTCAGCAATCAACGAAAGCCACCTTGCTGCAGGAGCACCCCATAATTCCTTATAAGTTGCCGTATTAAACTGCGGCCAGTAGGGCGTGTCTTCATTAAACTTCGATTGCATACCAACAGGAATACCACCCACCGTTTCGCCAGGCAATGCTGTATATAGTTGGGGATAATTGCTTCCTTCCCCCCATATCAGGGACTGGCCAAAAGGATTTTTTCCCACAATCCAGAACAGTTGTTGTTCTGCGATATTCGTCAGTTCTTTGTCCTTCAAAAATTTGCCACAAAGTGCAGCCGCTTTGCCCGTTGACAATTGAACCGCTGCATTTCCTCTAAAGGAGAACCACACCGGAAAAACCCGCAGGTAGTGTTCATCATCCAATTTAAAACCATTTTCAAGTTGCTCTTTATAATCATTGGCAGCACCCCGGGAAATACCCACCTGTACTTTGTAGAAATTAAGGGAGTCTTTTACTTCATTTATGTTATACACACCACTTGGCACCAAACCGTAGGGGTCTACATAGCGCATGATCGTCTTTAGATATTCTCCATACATCCTGATGGATGCTTCCCATTTCTTATAGTCGGGATAATCAGGTTGTGTTTCGCAAAGTGCTGTCAGCGCCTGCATATACACCTGGTCGCGTGACTGATGCGTGTAATGCACAA
Organism: uncultured Niastella sp.; assembly: GCA_966212235.1. Classification (GTDB taxonomy): domain Bacteria; phylum Bacteroidota; class Bacteroidia; order Chitinophagales; family Chitinophagaceae; genus Niastella. The sequence continues at coordinate 227,982 of CBIHPP010000013.1, forward strand.
TGGATCTTTTATTCAGGTCGCGATAAAAGAAACCGCTGATCTTATTTTTATCATGTAATGGTTCTATTCGCTGACATTGCAGCGTATATTGAATGGCTTTGGCAGCTTCAGCTGCGTAATATTTATCACCCGTTAATTTGTATAACAAACTGGCGGCAAGAGAAATATTCGCCGAATACTGGCTATTGGAAGCCATGGCTGCATGATCGCCCCCGCCTCCGATACTACTCAAATCATTAAATCCCAGGCTATCGAACCTTTTCCTGGCAAAAGCAAAATCTTCAATAGCCACCTTCCGGAGATGCTTTTTGAGCATTACGTCATTTTCTATCTTCATGGATGCGTAGGCTTCAATACCGGCAAAAACAAAATTTTCGAAAGCACGGTTATGAACATGTACTTTGCGCCTCATGGTTGAATCATCCTGGGTGCCAATAAAACCATCCGTCCATAAATTGGTGCCCCAGGTTTGGGTACGATAACCATCACCAAGCCGGGATTTAAGGATACAATCAATACCCCATTCTGCTTCTTCCTGCAGCCTCAGAAATAATGCTGCATTATTTTTTTCTTTAGCCCTGTTTGCCATTTCGAGCAACGAATAAATGATCTCTCCCGATTGAAGTACCTGCTGCGACATATCCGCGGCATCATGCCAGCCACCATTAAAAGGAAAAATTTTATTTTGAAAGGTTGCATTCAAATCGCTGTGACAAACGCCGTGTTTACCCGGAACCGGATAGCCACAACGTTCACAAAAAATAAAGTTCAGAACGCGCCATGCAGAATTGTCCCAGATGTTGCGGTTAATGTAAAAAGGCTTGCACGTAATAGCTCCAATGCGAATATGGTATTGTCCTTCTTTTTTAAAATCGCTGAAATTGATCGTTTCAAATGTTCCGGTATTTGTTTTCTTTGAGTTGATATTGCCCTCATATACTACACCATTGGTTACATGATCTACCAACTGGAACTTTCCATTATGATTATTCACACGCACTATGGCCGATTTTTCACTTTCTATACCGTAACCCGTAGTGGAATATATAATGCGATTTTCCGCCGGCACCCAGCCTTTGACTACTTCAGGATGCTCAATGGTTTGCAATGACACCGCATCGATGTCAAATTTCAGCGAATCACCCATGGTCCGTTCTTTTCCAAAAACTTCTATAGCGAAAGATATTTTTGTTACTTTATCGCGAGCCAGTTCGCTCATTTCTACAAAACATTCATTCCATTGCCCGTTGATTAAATTAATTTCATGATAACCCTCGCGTTCATACTTGTCAGGTACTTTTATTTTGCCGTCATTTTCTACATACAAATTAAGATAAATGCTGCGGGCGCCTTCGCAATTTGGATAAATGTAAAAGTGAATGCGATTGTATTTTTCCCAATTTACACCACCTACATCAAAGCTTGCCAGGGATGTACCAAAGCCTAAACCCCAACCGAGGAATTGAGGATAGGTTGTAGGTGCCACCAATCTCATACTATGTTTTCCTGAAATACTTCTTTCCCTGGTGAGCGACATGCCACCGATTCCTTTATGAGACCACTTGTCGATAGTTTCCATATCGCAAAGCATGTTTGAAACCAATACTTTTTTGGTAAGACCAAAAGATTCAAATGACTTGCTGTAATCAAGCGCTAGTGGACTATGCACATACCCCGTATTGCGAATATCTTCTTTTAATGTAGAATCAATTTGAGCAGATAATAAAGGGACGGAGCAAATGAAAAACAATGCCGATGCTATTATTTTTTTCATAATTTTTCATGTGAATGAGGTGAACGCCTTAAACAGGGATCTTGTTGCTTTGTTTCGAATATACGGAAAGAAGTCTATTAAAATGATGGTTGCCTTTTATGGTTTCGCTGGTTTTTTAAACTATTGAGGTTTGAGTCAGGCGGACTCGACTTATAAATGGCTTTAAATGGCAAAACCCGCTCTGGTAACGGGTTTCTTCGGTTCGAATATTTTTGCATTACTGAATGATCATCGATATAACCGGTGAGTATCCTCTTTTCCCATAATAACCGATGGCTACTACCCGGAACCAGTGTCGTTTTCCAGAATCAAGCCCCTGGAAAGTATAGCTATTCTGGGAGCTGCCTTCTCCATACCATCGGGTATGAAAATTGGGCGTCTCGGTGGTGAACTGATATACAAAGGCTATTGTGTTCGTTATATTCCTGACGCGTGTAACAGCCTCGCCGGATGGCCCCAGCTTAACTTCCAGTTTTTCGATAGCAGGCGGCAGTTTATTACCGTTGCCGTTTTCGTTGTTCACATCAAAGCCACTGCTGAGCATTTTCGACCTGTCGCCCTTACAGGTCACTGTTACATAGTCAGCCAGTTCCTGCAACAAACCCAGTACAACTTCCTTCAGCTCATCTTTAATGGCCACCATGTACCTGTCGCGACTTTGGGCATTTGCCAGTGCATTACGATATTCGGGTAGCACTTTTTTGAGTTCTTCCAGTGCGGCCGGGGGATCTGGAAAGTTTTCGTTATTCTCCATCTTGTCAATAACGCAGTCACCTATGAGTGCGATGTCGTGTTGGTGTTTCTTGTACTTGGTGGTTATCCGGTTCATGATCTTGACATTAAAAATGATGAATAATCAGGAGTTCTACGCTACTGTCAAAACCTTAACCTGTCCTTTTGGGCCTTTTACGTTAATAAAATGTTCGCGATTGAGTAAAACCGTGGTACGGTTGAACATTCCGTGCATGCTACTATTTAAACGGGTGTTATTTTATACAAAATGAAGTGGAAGTATTGCGAATTACTATGTTTCGAGGGTTTGGATCGCCAAATGAAATTCGCTGTGCCGTTAGATTGAGTATAAATGTAATTTAATTGCTCGATTTCAGATCAGAAATTGATCATTATCAACCTGTAATCCGGAGCGCGGTATCATTTCTCCGGTAAGATGACTTTGTTTCCCGGAGCGCAGTATCATTTCCCCGGAAGAATGGATTTGTTTCCCGGAAAACAGGTTCGTTTCCCCGGAAGAACAGGTTTGTTTCCCGGAGAACAGGTTCATTTCCCCGGGAAAATAGGTTTGTTTCCCGGAGAACAGTGTCGTTTCTCCGGGAAAATAGGTTTGTTTCCCGGAGAATAGCATCGTTTCTCCGGGAAAACAGGGTTGTTTCCCGGAGCGCGGTATCATTTCTCCGGGAAAATGGGTTTGTTTCCCGGAGAACAGTATCGTTTCTCCGGGAATAATTATGCATTTTAAATTGATTTACAACGAGAAAAGATAATTGGGTATCAAAATAAATTGATATCGTATTTAAATTATGCGAAAATGATATGATTTTGTGTTGTAGAGACGTAAAGTGGATGTAAAAGGGGCTGGCGAAATGCAATGTCTAATTAGTTTTAGTCCATTCTGACTTCGCCTTCCGTAAATCAGCGACGAATTGAGGGTTTTTCATCCAACTATCAACTAAATGCCAGCCAATAATTCTCGATGCTTCATTATCGCTTGGATAATGTATACCCATCAATTCTCTTGACCACTGTACTTCCAAAGCTACTTTTATAAAATCCTGTCTTTTTTCTGGAACAAGCTCACCAAAAATATAGGCCTCTGTATAAGCCCATAGTGAATGACCGCTGGGGAAGGAGGGGGAATTGATCCTGGTAAGTGGCTTTAACGCTGGCTCTAAATGGTAAGGACGCGGTCGTTTAAAATGTTGTTTTAATCTGAACTCCGTAACCCGGATATCCTGAATACAATTCATTAAAAATGCAGTTGTTGCCGGGTAATCTTTATAACTATGCTGTTTACCCGTTGCTGTATTAATAATGTAATACAACTGTTGCCTGTTTTCTTCGTAGTCAGGATCTATGGGGTTCACAATGTTGGGCCATGACCCAATATTGGCAATGTATTCAGCCCGGTCTGTTTCCTTTTTGGTACGGTTGTTTTGAAGTTGGAGCAAATAATCCAGGTCTGCTCTCGTCTGATCTGAGCTGTTGGCAGGAAGCGTTACTAATGCGTGTAGCTTTGCTTCATCCTGCAACGAAAGATAAACGGTTCTCCATAAAGCGTTTCCCAATGCCCCTTTGCTATATTCTGTCCAGGGATATTGAACCGTATCAAGTGACTGCCTGGCTTTGTTTGGACCTGTATTTTTCTCTTGTAATGATTTATAAATGATATTTACCGGTTCTAACGCCGGCATCTTTTGTGCATGAAGCCCCTTTACAATCAATATTAGAAGAAAGCATAAAAAAAGAAATCTGTGTCTGATTAAAGTAACTGTCATAACAATATGTTTTTGATATGACGGAGCGCTTCAAAAAAAGACACAGATTTTATGGAGATTTATTTTTTGCAACAGGAAGACGGCTTACAGCCTATTATGTTGCCGTATATATCAAAGTCATAATTGCAGCACTGCATAATAATATCTTTCAGCTTTTCTTTGGCCCGCTGCACCCGGATTTTAGCATTACTTAGCGATATGCCAGTCTTTTCTGCATAGTCTTTATGTTTCATTCCTTCCAATTCTGTTGCAATCAATGCTTCGCTATAGATACCGGGCAGCATTTCAATCATAGGCCGCAAACAACAATCTGCCAGTTTCAGCGACTGATCCGGTGCTATATCATTTTCGACAAGTAGATCTGTTATTTCAGTATAAGCAACCGGTTTAGGACTTCTATAATGGTCAATTACAGCATTATTGGTCAATTTTACCAGGTAGGCTGCCATATTATCGGCCTGCTCAATTTTATTTATATTGAGCATTATTTTTAAAAAAACCTCCTGCATGATATCATGACAGTCAACGCTGTGACCAACCTTGTTACAGATAATTTCATGTAACTGTACAGCGAATTTTTTATGGATGGAGGTTAAGGTTGATTCCATGAGAACTCACATTAAAGAGAAGACATATAAAATTTCTGTAGCGATCTGTTTACAGCGTTCATTATAAACTTCGTCCTGGTTCGGCTTACCATCTGCTGCTTTGGGATCTTCGTAGGGGATAGCAATTTTTACAGTGGCGCCCTGAACGATCGGACATGTTTCGTCAGCATGTGCGCAGGTCATAATGGCTGCAAAATTAGTTGTGGGATTGGGCGCGTCCATATATTTTTTTGAAAACAAAACTACCGCAGGTTCATCTGTTGCATACTTTGCTTCATACGTTGGATTGGTGCCTTCCACTTTTTTAGTAATAGAAAAACCTGCTTTAGTCAGCGCTTTTATTGCGTTTGGATGGAACGCTGTAGTTTCCGTACCTCCTGAGAAACTGGATATGCCTTTAATTCCGTAATAGTTGGCGGCTGCAAAAGCCCACAACTGCCCCATATGACTTCTTCTGCTATTATGCGTACAGATAAAAATCAGGTTAGCTTTTTTTTCAGCCTTCAATTCAGACTGTACGTATAATGCAATTTTTTTAAGCTGGTCCTTTCTGTCTGCTGGAATTTTATCAAAATCTTTTATGGCATTTTCAATATAGTCTTTAAGCATGGGAGTTAACTTTTTTTCATGTAGGCCTTTACTGGTTATAAAGGAGCAAAAAAATAAGGTGCTTAATAAAGCTGGTATTACAAAAATTGATTTCATATTTACGATTAGTATGGTTACGGACGTAATTCTTTTTTCATAACAATGGCACTTACCGGGCATACATGGCTAAATTCTGATGAGGCCTGAAGTGCTGCGGGTACTTCTTCCCGCTTAATTTTTTGATAACCTTTCTTTTCAAAATATGCCGGCGCCGTTTCTGTAAGCAGGTACATATCGCTAATGCCCAAAGTGTTGCCATGGAGTTCCAATTGCTCAACCAGCCTGGAAGCAATATGCTTATCCCGGTGCGCAGCATGAACGACCATTGATCTCAGTAACGCATAGTTTCCATATTGCTCAAGGCCTATGGCGCCTATTACTTTGTCTTCATTCAGCGCTACAAAAAAATTATGCAGGGAAGCCGGCAGGTCTTCTACCGGCAGCTTTTCAGCTTGCAACAAAGCGATAACCATTGGCCGATGGTTATCGCTTGCTTTTGTAATAAAAATTTGATTCTCTGTTTGCATTATGTATAAAATTAATTACAGCAATCAGGTCCGCAGCAGGATCTCTCTGCTGTTGGTTTTTCGGCATACACCGTAATACTGCTAATACCGGTGCCGGATTGTTTAAAAGCTGCAAGCTGCTCCGTACTCAGGTATTGCGATAAAATATCGTCTGGAACAACGATAAGCTTATCTTTCTGAACAGTTATGTTTTCAAAACCGTTCGATGCTATCAGGTCCAGGTATACCTGTTTTTGAATAGCCCCGGAGATACAACCTGCATACATTTCGGCAGCTTCCCTGATCTCTTTTGGTAAATCGCCTTCCAGTACGATGTCAGATATGGAAAAGTGACCGCCAGGTTTCAATACTCTGTAAATGTCCTTTATTACTCCGTCTTTATTGGGAACCAGGTTTAACACGCAATTACTTACGATAACATCCGCGGTGTTGGCTGTTACCGGCATTTGTTCTATATCGCCCTGACGAAACTCTACATTATTATATCCTCTTACTTCTGCGTTTTTTCTGGCCCTTTCTATCATGGCAGGAGTAAAATCAATGCCAATTACTTTTCCTGTTTCTCCGGTTTCATGTCTGGCTATAAACGCATCGTTACCAGCGCCGCTTCCCAAATCAATGACCACATCGCCCTTTTTAATTTGGGCAAACTGCGTGGGTAAGCCGCAACCAAGCCCCAGATCGGCATCCGGATTATATCCTTCCAGTTGGGTATAATCGTCTGCCATGATGCTGTAGCCGTCTGTACTGCAACAGCTGGATCCACAGCAGGAGCTTTGATTGGTTTCTTTGTCCTGCAAGGCAATTTCTGAATATTTCTGTTTAACTACATCTTTTATTTGATCCTGGGTTTGCATGTTGTAATGTTTATTGTTTTATTGCAATATTGCGATTGATATGGGCAAAAAAATATCAGCAGCAGCCGTCCTTATTTTTGTAAGCCACAAAGAAGGTATCAAATGCTTCTTTGTATTGTTTCCATACTTTAGGATCTATACAGTAACAAACGCTGGTACCGTCGATAGTTCCCTGGATCAATCCGGCGGTTTTCAACTCTTTCAAATGCTGGGATATTGTTGCCTGGGCAAGACCTAGTTCGTCAACCAGGTCGCCGCAAACACAGGCCTGTGTTTTTATCAGGTGTTGAATAATAGCTATGCGGGCCGGATGCGCCAATGCTTTCATCATTTGAGCCAGCTTATTCTGCTTATCGGTAAATATTGCCGTTTTTGTGAGTCCCATATCTATCGCAATATTACGATGGTTTTCGGTTCCACCAAATTTTATTTTAAAAAAGCCCCCTGATCGGGGGCCTTTTATTATCAAATATCTCGTTTAGCTTTTACCACATTTGCCTTTATCACAGCAAGGTGGACAAGGCTGAGGGCAGGGTTTCGGACATTTTTTTTCTGTCCGGCTTTTGTTTCCCTTTGTTTTATCTTTTCCGCCACCAGTTGCAAATGCTACAGAACTGCTTAATAACATAGCAGTAGCAGCCAATAGAAATATCTTTTTCATATTGTGTATTTATAAATGAAATAAATTGATTTGATACTTAGCTGTATGTATTAGCAGCCATTGGGTGGCTTCCAGGTGGAGGAGGAGTAGGTGAAGATGTAAGATGATTGAAAATTAGGATACAATCTTTTTATCAAATCATGTGAACCGGAAGGCATTGTAACCTCGCTTAAAGTGGTTACATAAAAAAGCGGGCAGTTACTTATACAACAAGTAGCTGTGTTGCTTTCATTTGGCTTTTGTTTATTGTTGCAAGAGCTTGCTGCCGGCTTGCGGCAACAGGCGCTTTTATTTTGACCGCTGCAACTTACCTCCGTTTTACCGGAAGGCTTGCAATACACCGAGAGCGCTATCAACTCTACGATATAAATCATGAGACAAAAGGCTAATATGTAAGGTATAAACTTCAAAATGGTTTTCTTGCACTGCTAAAATAGTCAAAAGAACAGGAATCTGTTTGCCGATTATCATTTTAATAGCGGAAGGTTTACTACCGTTTACAGGTAAGTCAGCGGATGTCTGAATCATAGAAAAATCGCTTTCACCAAATTGTAAACCAAATCGACCGGTTTTTAAACCCTGCTTAATAATACTGAAGTTAGTTTTGTGTCGCTTGCAAAACCATTAACAACAACGGCCGCCTGCGTTGATGGTTGGTATTTTTATTGACAACCAACAAATAACGATTACGTATGAAAAAAACAATGTTAACCTTATCTACGGTTTGCTTTCTGATGGCAGGCTGCAGTAAAAAAGAGGACCCTTCAGCCACTACAACAGCTACACGAACGCCAACAACTGAATCGGTATCAACGCCGAGCATTCCTGCAGGAAACTTTAATATCACCAGTTATGGAGCATCTACAGGCTCTTCCAACAACACCACTGCTGTGTTGAATGCAATCAATGCAGCAGCTGCAGCCGGGGGCGGTACCGTTGTGGTACCACCCGGAACATTTTTGTGCGGACCTATCAAGTTAAAGAACAATGTAGGTTTACAACTTTCAAGTGGTGCCATCCTAAAAGCATTGGCTTATGGAACATATCCGGGTTCGGGCGGAACAGCAGACGTAGCGGCCGTGATAGACCTTAGCGGCTTAACCAACGTTAAAGTGAGTGGTCCCGGAACCATGGAAGGGCAGGGGGCTGCCTGGTGGAGTGCTTACAATATCTCCAAAGCGAATGGAGCAGCCATTGCACGTCCTGCCATGATTGGTCTTACCAGCGCCAATACCGTAGAAATTTCAGGCATTAAAATTCAGAATGCGCCTAACAGTCATATTGGTGTGGGTAAAAACAACAACAGTGTTACTGTTTCAGGCGTTACCATCAGTTCGCCTTCCAATTCTCCAAATACAGATGGTATTGATACCTGGTCGCCCAATATCAATATCACCAATTGTAATATCAGTTGTGGTGATGATAATATTGCCATGAATAATAACAGCGAGTACGTAACCATTACCGGTTGTACTTTTGGTGCAGGGCATGGTTTGTCAATTGGTAGTTATGCTACAAACATAAATCATATAACAGTCAATAATTGCACATTTAACGGAACCGATAATGGCATTCGTATCAAATCGAACCGCACCAGGAGCGGCACCGTTCAATATCTGACCTATTCCAATCTAACGATGACGAATGTGTCTTCTCCATTTAATATTTGTGAATATTACCCTGATAATACCATCCCTTCAAGTCCGTCAGCAGATGCCGCTCAGGCAATAACCGCCACCACCCCGGTGTGGAAGCATATTACTTTCAAAAATATTACCGTAACAGGCGCCAGCAGGGCAGGTGTATTATGGGCCGTTCCGGAAAAGCCGATGGTAGACCTGATTTTTGATAATGTAAAAGTTTCTGCGAATACAGGGTTGGCAGCCAACTATATTAATGGAGCGTCTTTTATTAACGGTTCCAAAATAACTGTATCCAGTGGCAATGCGTTTACCAGTACGTATGCTTCAACAATTACAGGAATTAATTTAACGACCGGCGTAGCGCAATAAGGGCAACAGCAGAAAGTGTCTTGATGTAAGAGCCCCGCACCAAAGCACCTTTTGAGTAAGTTCAGAAATGTTCTTATTCAAAAGGTGTTTTAATCTTATTTTCGGCCAGGCGCATATGGTAAGCCATTTTTGCGGTGAAGCCCAGTTTACGAATTAGCCTGTAATTAACTACGGCGCCAACCGGGGCTCCTATAACCGGTATCAACTGTGCAAGCTTGGCAAGATCAATATAATCTCTGTATTCCTGCTGAAAGCTGCGCCATTCAAACTGGTTAATATCATCTGGCAGGCTTTTCGATTTTTCATCCCAGTCTTTCATTGTCATAAATACATTCTTTCTGTGTTTGGCAGATGAAAATGCGAGTTGGAAAATATGCAGGATGTATACACGTTCTTTGTAATCGTTCACTGAAAATCCATAAACGGAAGCTATTTCGAATAAGAGTTTAATTTTTATCGCAATTAACAGTGGAAAATCAGCGAGGCCGAGCAATATACCGCCGGCTCCTGTAAGGGCGCCTTCAGCAGCAGCGGTATTGCGGTATAGCTTAATTTTTTCTTCAACGATACGATCGCCCTCTTCTAAAGAAAGCGGCGTTTTGTTTTGACGGGTGGTGATCTTTGCGCCAAACCACACGCCGCGGATCATTTGTTTGATCGTTGCTGTAACTGCCTGATGAACTTTTTCGGGTATCCAGCTATTGATCTTGTCCTGGGCCGATTTGGACAGTCTGTTAAAAATGCCTGGCTTTCGCATCATCTTCTGCTGCCAGGCTTGCAGCTCACGCATCGCTATATGCTCGTAGGTTATCATTTATGTAATTTACGAAACTCTTGAGGAATGCCAGAACTGGTGGCGTGGAAACCTATCCTGAATCCCCTAACTTTGTGATCATCTTTTATGACAATGCACTTTATGTATGATAAACTAAGGGAACATATTGAGAAGATAGTGCCACTTAGTGATGATGAGTTTGCATTCGTTTGTACTCATTTTTCCATTAAAAAGTTTAAGAAACACCAATTCCTTATTCAGGAAGGGGATGCAGTAAAGTATCATTATTTTGTAGTGTCCGGATTGTTAAAGCTGGTGTATACCGATGATTCGGGAAAGCAGCACATTGTTTCTTTTGCTATGGAAGACTGGTGGGAAAGCGATTTCTATGCCTATTACACGCAAACAGAAGCGACCCTATCGCTGGAATGTGTTGAAGACACTGAGGTCCTTTGCCTTTTGCTCGAAGACTACAAAAAGTTATGCGATGGTCTCCAGAAGATGCAACGTTTCTTTCTTGAAAAGGCGAATTTTGGTTTTATTGGCGCACAGCGGCGCATCATATCCTGGCTAACGTCAAGTGCGAAAGAACGTTATGAACAACTCCTTCATCGATACCCCTCATTGATCCAGCGTGTACCTAAAAGTCTACTTGCTGCTTACCTGGGTGTTTCCCGCGAAACATTAAGCCGGCTATCTTCCTAGTGTGACATACATCACTTTATAATCGTGCGGTATGTCAATACCCAATTCCGCGAGTATTCACAACTTTGCAGTATAAAATTTTCAACTGCAATCATGAAAAAAACAGCAACACTTTTAGCATTCCTGGTAATAACTACTGTGCCCGTATTGGCACAAACTCAAAATTCACATAAAATGGAAAAGAGGATCATTAATCCCTGGCAATGGCAGGATAAGCGCAGTTATGTGCAAGCCGTTGAAGTAAAACATGCAGCAAGCACGTTATACGTTTCGGGGCAAACGGCTATAAACGCCGAAGGCATTTCAAGTAACGAAGGCATGAGATCGCAATTAATTCAGGCGCTGCAGAACCTGGAACAGGTTATCAGCAAGGCCGGGTACGAATGCAAAGGCATTGTGCGGTTAAATATTTATACCACTTCAACCGCTGAGCTTTGGCCTCATTTTTCCGTTTTTCAGGAGTGGATAGCCAAACACGGTATTCAACAAGCGACTACTTTGTTAGAAGTGAAAAGCCTTTTTGAAACATTAAAAGTTGAATTGGAGGCTACGGTTGTGAAATAATTGGCCATAACGTGCACATTATAAAAGGGCCTGTATCATATATTATGAGCAGGCTCTTTTATGTGTAAACCACTTGATTTTCTGGAAAACCTCCAATTTCTTTGTATCCATCATTGCGCTACTTTTATTATTTTGCAGTTGTATAATGCTCATGTAATCATTTCCTTTCCTTAAAATTATTGATTAGGTTGTCATATTGAATGCTGTCCAACTGACGGTTAATATGGTTTGCGTGCCAGATCTTAATTGTTTTATCTATTGTCAACCAACCCTTCATACGAATACAAAGAACTGATTGGGCGCATTGCAGATGGCGATGAACAGGCGTTTGCCCATCTCTATTACGAGATACTTCCCGTATTACATAGTTTCCTTTTTAAAATGTTGAGATCTGAAACGGCTGTGCAGGATGTTGTTCAGGAGGCATTTATCCGTATATGGATGAGCCGTGACAAATTACCTGCAGTAGAACATCCCAGGGCCTGGATGGCCAAAGTAGCCCTGAATGAATGTTACCGGTTATTGCGTAAACAGGCCCGGTTAAAAGAGATGGAAACAGTGCTGTCAGGCGAAGATCCCCCTGAGCCTGACCAAACCACCGACCGCATTGCACTGGCCGAAACAAAACGGTTGATCAACTCCGCCATTGAGGAATTACCCGAACGGCGGAAGCTGATCTTCAAAATGAGCAGGGAGCAGGGTCTGAAGATACCGGAGATTGCCGCGGCCCTGGACCTGTCGCCCGGATACGTCAAAAACGCCCTGGTGCTGGCCCTGCAACAACTCCGCAAACGACTTACGGAAGAAGGCCGCATCCTCCTGATCCTGCTCGTTTTGAAAAATTTTTAATTTTTTTTCTCACCGGAGGTGCCTAAACCTCTTTTTGTGGTTCTTATATAATCAGACACACATCATGGAGCAGACAAGATTGCAATTTTTACTGGAACAACACGCAGCGAATAATGCTTCCGAACAGGAACAGCAGGAGCTGTGGGATTATATTCAATCGCAGGGCGATAGCCGGCTTTTTGAAGAAGCAGGTTATTCGTTACTGGAAAAAGAAACAGGTACTGTAAACCTTCCCGATGCCTATACAGATATATTGAGGAATGTTTTGAGCATAGACAGGTCGGGAAACGTGCCCGGTTTGCAGGCGCCTGCCGCACGTATTGTCAGGCTGCATACCCGGCGTTGGGTGGCGGCGGCAGCCGTACTCCTGCTGCTGGCAGCCGGCGTTTTCTGGTACATGACCGATAAGCAATATACAGGGCCGGCTCCCGTAGTGCAACATACCACGCCAATAACGCCCGGCAGGGAAGGGGCTATTCTTACGCTGGCAGATGGAAAACAGATCTTACTGGATACTATTCGAAATGGCGCCATCGCCCTGCAGGGTGGCGCTATGGCAAAAGTGGTAGAAGGCTCATTGCTCTATGAAACAAGCAGCGATGAATTCGTTTACAATACCACCTCAACACCCAAAGGCCGCCAATACCAGCTTATACTTCCTGATGGATCGGTGGTTTGGTTGAATGCGTTCAGCTCAATCCGATACCCTACTGTTTTTGTGGGCAAAGAAAGAAGAGTGACAGTCACCGGAGAGGCTTACTTCGAAGTGGCCAAGGACAAAAAACGGCCCTTCTTTGTAGATATAGATGGAGGCGAAACGGTGAAGGTGCTTGGCACCCATTTCAATATAAATGCGTACAGGGATGAGCAACAAATTATAACCACACTGATTGAGGGTGTTGTTAATATCACAACTACATCCCATGCAGAAGGGCAAGCTGCCATGGCCCCGGTGACGCTGCGACCTGGTCAGCAGGCGGTGGGTTCCAGTATATATTCCGGTGATCATCAAATTGCCGGGGAAATACGCGTGTTGGATAACATTGACACGCTACAAGTACTGGCATGGAAAAATGGTCTTTTCAATTTTGAAGGCGTTTACCTGAAAACTGCCATGAAGCAGATAGCACGCTGGTACGATGTGGATGTGGTGTACCGCGGCACGGTGCCCGACATAAAATTTTTTGGAAGCATCAGCAGAAGTATAAGCCTGGCCGGCCTGATAAAAGGGCTTAATAGCACAGGCGTACATATAAGCATTGGCAATGGAAGACAACTGATAGTAACGCCATGATGTATTGATAGTATAGCCATGATTTTCTAACCTTAAAACAACACCTATAGATTAAAAAACACCAGGGTTAGCTGAAAAAGAAACCGGAAGCAGGTCGAAGTGCTTCCGGTGATCGTCTGGCTAATTTAAAATTCCGTGTAGCAAAATTTATATCAACCAAAACTGTAACAAACTTATGCAAAAAATCGCTCTTTTAGAACGAAGGGGATGTATTATGCGATTACCCCGACCAATTCTGCTTATTATGAGATTGACATCATTTTTACTTTTTGCCTGCATGCTGCATGTTTCGGCCAAAACAGTTTCCCAAACCGTTACCGTGCAGGGGCGTGACATACCGCTGAAAAAGGTGTTTACCATTCTCTACAAACAAACAGGGTATGTGGTATTCGGTGATGAGCGCCTGTTTGATCTGGCAGTTCCTGTAACGGTTGATGCCCGGAGCATGCCCCTGGAAACATTCCTTGTTTCTATCTTCCGTAATCAACCGCTAACCTATACGATCGACAGTAAAACCATTTTCCTTTCCAGAAAAAATATACCGGCTGCTGATCCAATAGCGGCCGATACAACTATAGTTCCCATCTTAAAAGGGACGATCAAAGATTCCGCACAACAACCTGTACAGGGCGCCACTGTTACGGTACGCAACACCACGCTGATCGCTGTTACTGATCAGGAGGGCAATTTTACCCTGCAGCATGTTCCGGCCAACGGTGTACTTACGGTGACCAGTGTAGCCCATCAGTCAAAAGATATAAAGGTGAATGGCAAAAACACCATCACCGTTCTGTTGCTACCCCAGGTACAAAAACTCGATGAAGTAGAAGTAACGGTAAATACAGGCTACCAGTCGTTACCCAGAGAAAGAGCAACGGGTTCGTTTGGTATTGTTACCAGCAAGCAGTTGTCGCAGGTACCAGTAGTAAGTATACTGGAGCGTTTGCAAGGCCTGGTGCCGGGCATGGATATTTCAACCAAAACAACCACCAATAAAAGTCGCAACGGTTCTGTTGTGATCCGCGGTCTTTCTACCATCAAGAGCGAGACATATACAAAGGTAAGTACCGACCCTTTATTGGTTATAGATGGCTTTCCCTCACAGATATCCATTTCCAGCGGCGCCCTTGATTACCTGAACCCCGATGATATTGACCAGATCACCGTGCTGAAAGATGCGGCCGCTGCTTCTATCTGGGGCATACAGGCAGCTAACGGCGTAATTGTCGTGGTTACCAAAAAAGGCGCCCGTAACAGCAAGCCATCTCTTGGTTTTTCAACAACATTGGGCACCAGCAGCAAGCCGGGTGTAAAGTATGGGAAGATCATGTCGATGCCTGATTATATAGCGATGGAGAAGGAATTGATAAATAAAGGAAGGCTGAATGATCCAACAAGGGTGACTTCTGGTCTTTATCCCTTCAACAATAGCACGGCGCAGGCCATTATATGGCGTTTCAAACGGGGTGAAATAACAGAAGCGCAGCTGAATGAACAACTGGACGCATTAGGCGCCTTTGATAACAGCGACCAAATGGCGCATTATATGCTGCAACGCCCAACTACCCGGCAGTACAACCTATCGGTTTCCGGCGGTGGTATCAACAGCTCTTATTACCTGAGCGGCTTTTTTTACAAAGATGAAAGAGTGTACAGAAGTAATACGAACAGGGGGTATTCATTGAGGGCCGGCGCTTCTTCCGGTTTGTTCGATGGCCGCATTACGGTGAGCGCCGACATGAGTTTTGGCAATACAAGAGACCGAATAAACGGTGCAGCGGTTCGGTCCATGACCGTTGGAGTAGAAGGTATGCGGCCGTATGACCCACTGGTAGATGCAGACGGCCATCCAATATCTTATGATGTATTGTTAGTGCCTTCCATTGCCAGGAACCTCGAAAGCAAAGGATATCTTCCTTTCAAATATTCTCCCATCGATGAGCTCAACTATTCCAACACGTATACAAACAATAATAACCTGGCCATGAACGTAGGGGTGAATGGCAGGATCACACCCTGGCTGGGTGTAAATGTTTCGGGCAATATCGGCCGCATTTTTGGTGACCAGGAACTTTATTGGGAGCCGGAAAGTTATGAGGCCAGGATGATGGTAAACAAAGCTACCAGCCTGGCTGCCAACGGAACGCGCGTATACGGCATACCTCCGGGCGGCAAGCTTAATATGGATAACTCATTGGGGAGAAGCTATAACCTGCGTGGGCAGATCAACGTAAATAAAAACTGGAACGATAAACACCAGTTGAATGCACTGATTGGTACGGAGATCAGGGAAACTTATAGTAAATCGAGTGGGGAGATCCGTTATGGGTACGACAGATCTATCAATCTCTTCAGGAGTGTTAATTCTTTTGTCAATTATAGAGACATATATGGCGGAACGCAAACGATAGGCGCCACATCCAAAATGGTTAACGAGAAAACCACCAGGTCGTTGTCGCATTACGCCAATGGTTCCTATACATTCGCCAACAGGTATACCGCCTCGGCCAGTGCCCGTTTCGACGACTACAACCTGCTGGGGGTTGAACGGCGCAAAAGGGCTATACCCTTATGGTCTGGCGGCCTGAAGTGGAATATCAATAATGAACGTTTCCTGCAACGTGTTCCCTGGATAAGCCAGCTGGCGGCCCGCTTCACCTACGGTTTCAGCGGTAATGCGCCACAGGGATATGCACCGGTTATCGTTGTCAATTTACCGGGAGCCGATTATTTAACCAACTATCCCACTGCGAATATTGGTACACCGGCCATTGACAACCTGGCCTGGGAAAAAACACGCATGATCAATTATGGCCTCGATTTTTCCCTTTTCAAAAACCGGGTATATGGGTCGCTGGAATATTATAGAAAACGTACTACCGATATCATCTGGCAGTTACCCATCAATAGCACCTATGGGTTCAGTACTTCCAGTTTCAATACGGCTAACCTCGACGGACATGGCATTGATATTGGCTTAAGTGTAGTGCCTGTTTTGAAAAAGAACTGGAAGTGGACCAGCACGCTCAATGTATCCTTTAATACGAACAAAATTAAGGATGCACGTTTCGAAAAGCCGACCACCTCTTTTGCACCTGAGATCCTCTATAACGGTTATCCCACCGATTATTTATTTTCCTATTCATGGGCGGGCCTCGACAGCACCGGTCAATCGCTGATCAACGACCCTAAAACAAAAGGTAAAGTATATTCTGTAAATGATATTACTCCTTTTGAGAACATCCGGGTGTATTCGGGGCGCAGCAAATCGCCCTGGTTCGGCAGCTTCAGCAATGGGGTACAATACAAGAGTTTTGAACTGAGCGTACAATTGCTGTATGCGCTGGGCGGTGTGTTCCGCAAACCCTCTATCAGTGACGTGGGTTTTACCAATAATTTGTATGTAGGCAGAAGCGGCGACCTGGCAGAGCGTTGGAGAAAACCGGGCGATGAAGCGTTTACCAACGTACCCGGACTGGAATTTGGTCCAAATACAGTTTACGCTCTCAGCCGGGACCGTTATACCGAATCAACCTACCTGATCAGGAGCCGCAGCAATATCAAATTGCAGCAGGTAATGCTTTCTTATAATATCCCTGGAAAATGGTTGGTAAAAACAGGGGTTAAGAACCTGGCCCTTGCTGCAGTGGCACGTAACCTGGGCATGATCTGGGCCGCTAACAAGGAAAAGCTGGACCCGGATTATTTGTATACAACAGGGGTGAATTACCAGCTACCGCCGATCTCTTCCTATTCCTTCAGATTGTCCCTGAATTTTTAAACCCATCAACAGCAAGTGTATGAAATTTCATAAAATAAGCTTCGTATTCTTTCTTTTGTCTGCGCTGGCTTCGTGCCGCAAGTATGTTGAAGAAGTGCCCATACAGGGGCAGCGGGTATTGGTGTATACCGACGATTACCGGATGTTAATGAATAACCGCACCGATCAGGAGATTGGTTCCGGCCAGGCGCCGATCTTTAGTTGTGATGATCTCGATATGATCGATCCCGCTCTACAGGCTAATATAACCAGCACTTCTCAAAGAGCCATGTATACCTGGAGTAAACCGTTTTATATTGATCAGCAATCTGATTTTGACTGGGACAAATATTATAGCACCATGTATACTTATAATGTGGTGATCAACGGGGTCATGGATAGTAAGGGCGGTGATATGCCAACGAAGAACGTTATACTGGGCGAAGCCCTGCTGCACCGGGCGTTCAATTATTTCCTGCTGGTAAATTTGTATAGCAAACAATACGATGCCGCCACCGCCAACAATGATCCCGGTGTGCCCTTAATGCTGCAACCCGAACTGTTCGTTGATCTTACCAGGCCTTCCGTTCAAAAGGTATACGAACAGGTGCTGAGTGATATCAGACAGGCATTGCCTTTACTGCCTGTAATACAGGACATTAATTTTAAGCCCAATAAAGCAGCTGCCTATGCTTTGTTATCGAAAGTGTACCTGAACATGCGCGATTTTACGGCAGCCGCAACTTTTGCCGACAGCACCCTGGCGCTTTCCAGCGACCTGTATGATTATAATTTAGCTGTGGCTGTTACACCCTATACCTTTCCAACACAGTTCACCGACAAACAGGTATTATTGCGCAAAGTGCCCAGGATAACGCCTGGTGCATCGCAGTTAAGCCAGTCGCTGCTCGACCTGTTGGGCACAAAAGACCTTCGCTATGTACTCTTTGTAAAGCCTGGTAATAACTTTTACCCTGTATTTAGTGGCCAGGGGTACTGGTCAAGGGAAAGGATCTCGGGTGATAAACCGGCCGTGGGTTTAACCATAAACGAAACCTGGCTCATAAAAGCAGAATGCCTGGCTCGCGCCGGTCAAAAAGACGAAGCCATTGATATGTTGAACACCTTGCGTAAACGCCGTTTCAGGCCGGTAGATTATATGGCGCTCACGGCAGCCAGCGCCGATGAGGCATTACAGCTCGTGGTTGATGAAAGAAGGCGCGAGTTCTTCGGATCAGGATTGCGCTGGTTCGATCAGCGTCGTTTAAATAAGGATGCCGGGTTCGCTAAAACTTTTACCCGGAAATTTAATAATATAACAAATACCCTTGAGCCTAACAGCAACGGATATGTATTTCCACTGGCCAATCTGTTAATTACCCAGAATCCGGAGATGCAGCAAAATCCCTGACCCTTTATTCCACATACATGTCCTGTGGTGCCGGTATTTCCGGCATCGCAGGCATTCTATTGGTTGTTGAAAATTTAAGACATGAATAATAGCATTATCAAACTTGAAAATTTATCGCACAGGTATTCGGGAAACTGGGCCATCAGGAATATTAATATCGACATTGCCGACAATGGCATTGTGGGATTGCTCGGTTCCAATGGCGCCGGGAAGTCAACGACCATGAATATCCTGTGTGGCGTGCTGAACCAAACCGAGGGAAACGTTTTTATAAACGGCATCAACCTGCGCACGGACCCTGTGGAGGCGAAAAAACAGATCGGCTTTTTGCCGCAACAGGCGCCGCTGTATATGGACCTCACGGTGGACGAATACCTTTTCCATTGCGCCGGCCTGCGCCAGATCCCTCAACTCCAGAGAAAGAAAGCGGTGGATGAAGTGAAAGAACGATGCGGTATTGCTCATTTCAGCAGCCGCCTCATAAAAAATTTGTCTGGTGGTTACCGCCAAAGGGTTGGCATAGCCCAGGCCATCGTACATCGCCCCCGTATCGTTGTACTGGATGAGCCCACCAATGGGCTCGATCCCAACCAGATCATCGAAGTGCGGTCGCTCATAAAGGAAATTGCCAGGGAAAGACTGGTTATTTTTTCATCGCATGTTCTTACCGAAGTACAGTTCCTGTGCCGGGAGATCCAGATGATCGAAAACGGGCGGATCGTATTTGCCGACACCATGGATGCTTTCAATAATTATATTGAACCGCACAGCCTCATGGTGCAATTCGCTCAAATGCCGGCTGAGGCAACCCTGCTGCAAATAGAAGGCGTAACGAAAACGGAACAGCTGACAGAGCGCCAGGTCAGGATCTATTTCAACGGCGACCAGGAAGTAACCGGGCGTATTGTAACTGCCAGTGTACACCACGGGTGGGAACTGCGGGAGATCAACATGGAAAAGAGTTCGCTGGAAGAAGTATTTAAACAATTATCCCAATCTGTAAAGTCATAACATTCACAGTAATCTAATATTTGATGAAAACAGTTTTTCAAATTGCAAAGGCCGAGTTGAAAACGTTGTTCTATTCGCCCATCGCCTGGTTTCTGCTTATTATTTTTTTTATACAGGCAGGGGTGGCTTATTTTGGACAACTGGACCCCATTGCAAGAATGCAGGATTCCGGCGTTAAGTTGAGTTTTTCATTGACCAATTCCATTTTTTTTGGCAGGGGTGTTTTTAGCTCGGTCGTGCAGAATCTCTATCTGTATCTTCCCTTGTTAACGATGGGACTCATCAGCCGGGAAATGAGCAGCGGCACCATCCGCCTGTTGTATTCCTCGCCCATTAAAGTAAGCGGCATTGTGCTGGGTAAGTTCCTGTCGATTTTGGTCCTTAATCTTTTATTGACCCTGGTAGTTATTATATACATCCTGATCACGTATTGTTTTATTCCGTTCCCCGATACGGGTCATTTGCTTGCCAGCTTGCTGGGTCTTTTTTTATTGCTTTGTGCGTATGCAGCGATCGGCATTTTCATGTCGTGCCTTACCAACTACCAGGTAGTGGCGGCTGTATGTACCTTTGTGGCGATATGGGTCCTGCATTCCGTGGGATCATTGTGGCAGGATATCCCCTTTGTACGAAACCTCACTTATTTTCTTTCCCTCTCGGGGCGTTCCGGTAAAATGATGCAGGGACTGATCACCAGTAAAGACCTGATCTATTTCGCTGTGATCATTTACATGTTCCTGTCGTTGAGCATCTACAAACTGAAATCAGGTATGGAATCCCGTTCGGCCTGGTATAAAACAGGCAGGTACTTAATAATAATTGGAATAACGCTGGGGATAGGTTATGTTAGTTCCATTCCTCAATTGGTATTGTACCTGGATACCACCAGGAACAATAAGAATACGATTGTTCCGCCTGCGCAAAAGATACTTCGCTCTTTGGGCGATGAACCGCTTGAGGTTACTTCTTATACCAACCTGCTGGGCGGTTATTTTTATTACGGTAGCCCGGATTCGTATAACCGAACGCTTGCCAAATGGGAGCCGTACCTGCGTTTTAAACATTCCATTCAACTGAAAAATATCTACTACTATGATACCTTGAACCATAATAACGCAGATTTCAAAAAATTCTATCCCGGTAAAAATATAACCCAGATCGCGGAAAAAAAGGCGGAGAGCAGCGATATGAAGCTGAGCGAGTTTCTTAAGCCGGCGGAAATCAGGAAGATCATAGACCTGTCGCAGGAACCCGATTGGTATACAATGCAGTTGAAATATAAGGGAAGAACCACCTTGCTGCGGCTGTTCGATGATAATGAGCAATGGCCTACCGAAACCGAGGTAGCTGCGGCCCTGAAAAGATTGCTGAACGAAAAGATGCCGAAGATCCTGTTCGTTACCGGTGAACTGGAGCGTAACATCTTTAAAATGGGCGATCGCGATTTTAAAGGAATTGCCAATCTGAATTCGTTCAGGTATTCATTACTCAACCAGGGCTTTGATGTAGATACGATTTCCCTCGAAAATAGTGCGGTACCGACCGCCATCAACGCACTCGTTCTGGCCGACCCGAAACAGGCATTGAGCCCGCTCGCCCTGCAACGGTTACAGGCATATACGGATGCCGGTGGTAACCTGATGATACTGGGCGAACCAGGTAAACAATCGTTACTCAATCCTTACCTGAAACAATTCGGGATACAACTGCTTGAAGGAACTATTTTACAGAAAAGCAAAGACCTACAGCAAACGTTGGCCACACCGGTATTAACCGAAGCGTCAGCATCACTGTATCCACGATTGGCGCATGCCCATCACTACAATGCCCGGGTTTCGATGCCAGGCGCGGCGCCACTTTCCGTTACCGGTACCGTTGGCAGCGTAATTAGTTCGTTGCTGGTGGTTGATACAGCCGTTGGTTGGTTGAAGAAAGGCGCCTTTGTTGCGGATTCCGTTGAGATCAATTACATGCCCGACAAGGGTGATCAAAGAGAGGCATACCCGGTAGCCGTTTCGGTTACCAGAAAAGTAAATGGCAAGGAACAACGGATCATTGTTTCAGGCGATGCGGATTTTATGTCGAATACGGAAATGCAACGTAACAATGTGCGCACGGCCAATTTTGCATTCAGTACGGGGCTATTCAGCTGGTTGAGCTATGGCACGTACCCAATTGACAGTTCCCGTCCGGAAGATGCCGATACGAAAGCAGGGATCACAAAAGACCAGGTGAAACTCTTGCGCATCGTCGTACTGTACGGCACGTCCGCGATCCTGGTATTGCTCGGAAGCATATTGCTTATTCGCAGAAAACGAAAATAATTGGTGATGCCATTAAGTACTGATAAACAAACGATGGATGATCTCGGGATCTCGGGCCGCAACAATGGCGAGGGAATCCCGGGCATCTATAACCGGTGTGTAACAAGGGGTGGGGGAGATATGATCGGGGATATGTTCCGAAATCCCCTTTCCGGTGCGGAAGCCATCAGCCGCAGGTTAGGTATAATCCGGTTCTTTTCAACAGATGACAGGCGCTTCCCTTTTACACCGGGGAATTTTGATGTGATTGAACAATTCCTCAACAACAGGGATGAGCGAACCGGGGTGCGTATGCAGGGTGGGCTGTTGGGGCAGCTCGATAAACTGGCAGGGAAAGACCTGCAATCTGATCTGATCGGCAAAGGCGTTCAGGCAACCCTGAATTTTATCAGGGAATGCAGGGATTTTTACCGTTCACTGGCATGCAGCAGCGGCCATGAATATTTCGGAGAGTATATGGCCGTGTTATCGGTCATGAATATACCGGCTTTTATGGAAGCCGCCGAAAAGACAGGAAAGCTTTCCAACGAAGACATGGTGCATTTTGATGCATTGTTCCGTTTCAGGGAGCGGGACGGGTTGTATATCCTGTTGCGGCATGCGTACATGCTGGATGTATACATAGCGGTTGGCCGGGTAGCCCGGGAACGAAACTACACTTTTCCGATAGTGGTAGAGCAACAGGAACCCCTGCTGCAACTGAACAGTTTTTTTCATCCGCTAATTAACAATGCGGTCCCCAATAACCTGGATGTGTGCGGGGACAATCATGTTATTTTTTTGACCGGCGCCAACATGGCGGGTAAGAGTACTTTCATGAAGTCGGTCAGTATTGTTTTGCTGTTGGCGCACATGGGATTTCCTGTACCGGCGGGGTACATGAAGTTTGCGCCGCTCGATGGATTGTATACTACCATTAACCTGCCCGATAACCTGGGTATGGGGGCCAGCCATTTTTATGCGGAAGTGCTGCGGGTAAAAAAGATAGTACGGGAACTGGCTGCCGGCAAGCGGCTGTTCGTCGTGTTTGATGAGTTGTTCCGGGGAACGAATGTAAAGGATGCGTATGAAGGTACGGTAGCCATAACACGGGGATTTGCGGGCGCTGCCAGGTCTATGTTCATTGTATCGACCCACGTACTGGAAGCCGCTGATACGCTTAAGTCGGCATGTACGGGTATACAATATGTTTATATGCCCACCGAAATGAACGGTACACAGCCTGTTTATTCTTATCGCATGAAATACGGGATCTCAGCAGACCGCCACGGCATGCTGATCGTACAAAATGAAGGCATTCTTGAAATGTTGGAACAGGGATTGAAAAAACAGCAATAACAACATGAGTTTTATAACCGATCAACAAACACTGGAAGATCTCAATATACTGGGCAAACATAAGGTGCATTCTTTTTTCTCTATGTTCAACCAGGTGCAATCGGCCGGCGGTGAAAGGCTGTTGCACGATATGTTCCGTCAGCCGCTCAGCGATGCGATGCTGATTAAAGAAAGGACCGTTCTGTTCCGGTATTTTCAGGAGAAGGACCTGCTTTTTCCACTGGACCCGAAAATGTTGGGGGCGGCTGAAAATTACCTGACGGCTTTTCCTGGCACTTCCTATGTTGCTTCGGCAATTGGTATTATACATAAGCGAGCGCTGGGCAGCATTTTCCGCAACCCGCAATATGAACAGATGAGGGCCGGCCTGTATGCGACTATTGATATGTTACATGCTGTAGAGGCATTCCTGGTGCAAATCGAAGACAGCCCTTTGCGGGAACAGGTACTGCGGGTGCAGGTCGCCTGGAACAGGCATACGAAACGCTGGATGCAATCGTACCAACAAAAGGGAAAGTTGTTGTTGGGGGAAATGGTGGCGGCGCACCATGATCTTTTGTACGTGTTCAAAAATGAAATGGGCGAATTGCTGCAACTTATTTATCTCGTGGATGTATGCATAGCGGTAGCGGGGGTGGCAAAGCAACAATCACTGGGGTTCGCCGAAGTTTTAACCACTGATGCAGCCGCTTCACCACAATTGTATACCGAGCGGTTATGGCATCCGGCCATTCCGGCAGCGGTGCCCAATTCGATACATTTCAACCCGGCGCAGAACATGATCTTTTTGACAGGAGCAAATATGGCGGGCAAATCAACGTTGATGAAAGCTCTGGGCGCCGCCGTGTACCTGGCGCATATGGGCTTTCCTGTGGCTGCCGAAGACATGCGGTTCACGGTTATGGATGGCCTTTTCACTTCTATCAATGTGCCGGATAATCTCAATAAGGGGTATAGTCATTTTTATGCGGAAGTGTTACGGGTAAAGACGGTTGCGGCTCAGGTTGCGGAAGGGCGAAGGCTGCTGGTTATTTTCGATGAATTATTCAAAGGCACCAATGTAAAAGATGCTTTCGACGCTACGCTCTCGGTGGCAGCAGCATTTGCTGCTTACCGCAATTGTTTTTATATCGTTTCAACCCATATTATTGAAGTAGGCGCCGAGCTGGGTAAGCGGGGCGAACATATCCTGTTCCGTTATATGCCAACACAAATTTCAGCAGGTGTTCCCCGTTATACCTATCGCATGGAAGATGGCATTTCAAACGACCGCCAGGGAATGATGATCATTGAGAAAGAAGGGATTCCCGCGATGTTGAAGGCGATTGTAAAAGATAATGCCTCAGGATAGGGGACATATAAACGCAAGGCATATGGGTAATTTGAGGCTCAGTGTTGTATGCGGTATATATTGGTATGGGCTTTGAAGTATGAAGCATCTCCTGTTTAAATATGGACATACACTAAAATAATAATACAATGGCCTATTCCTCGGAAACAGCAACCAGTCTTATTGGCGCAGAAAGAACTGCTGACTTTCAATGCAATCATGTCGTAAATGAAGTGCTCACCGGTAGTAAACAGGGCCGGATAGCGGCGGAATATCTTAATTATGGAAAGGTTATCAGTGAGCCGGTCGAGGGCGCTGTTGTTGTAGGGAAGGATGGAAAACATGTAGGCATTTTTATAAGTGCGACAGAGTTCATTCATTCAAGTACCAGTAAAATGAAAGTGATCAGGGCCTCTTTGTCGCAATTGCCTTACGTATTTCCGTTGGGATATGAGTTTAGAAAAGAATAATTATAGCTCGAAGAAAAAGAATACAACTGCCACCCATTCCTTTTTTATATTGCTGGCGTGACCGATGGTGCTTCTGGAACTATTTTGTACAGTGCCATCGGCCTTTACATAACCTATTGTTGTAT
Source organism: uncultured Niastella sp. (assembly GCA_966212235.1). Taxonomy (GTDB): domain Bacteria; phylum Bacteroidota; class Bacteroidia; order Chitinophagales; family Chitinophagaceae; genus Niastella. The sequence goes on from CBIHPP010000013.1 coordinate 253,538, forward strand.
AACTTCCGTTCTGCACGGTACCATCCTTTTTTATATAACCGACAGTAGAATAGCCGGAGTTCTGAACACTGCCATCGTCTTTAATATAACCTATTGTGCTGTAACTGCTATTCTGTATGGTCCCATCTTTCTTAATATATCCCACCGTTGAATAACTGCTGTTCTGAATAGTGCCATCACTTTTAATATACCCACTTGTTGTATAACTGCCGGACCTGATCGTTTGAGCATGCGTGAGAACCGTTAACAGTAAGGGTAGCAGAAAGAGGGTAAAATTCTTCATGAGCTTAAAAATAATACGGAGAATGCAGGATTCAAAGCCGGGGATATGTGTTTTAACAAAAAAGAACAAGTCCTAAACAGTAAACGGCCGGTAAAATCCTAAACGGCTTGCAAAGGGCTTGTATAGGGCTTAAAGGGCTTGCAAAGGGCCGGTAAAGGGCTTGTATTTGACTTCGAAATGCGTTATTCTGGACAAGTGCCCTGAAAGGGACCGGTGCAGGGCCAGGAAAACCGGGTGGCTCCTACAGCCTCTTTAAAATAAGCGTTTAGGTCCTGGGCAGGCAGAAAATTCCTGCACAGCAACAGGGCTACAAAAAGGATGAGGTTTTTTTTCATTAATAAGGTTTTGGTGAGAAATGGCGCTTAAGTTATTGCCTTTTTATTTATGCTTCTCCGTAAGTTAATATTCGTGCACTTTTCAGGAATAAGTGCGCAGAAATCGGGGATGAACGTGTAAGCAACTTGTATTGCTACGCGTAAGGCGGATGTTTTTTAAATTAGTTTATGGAAACTCAAATCCATTGCATCTAATCCAAATGGCTAAGCGATTAGCCATTGAATAATTATTGAATTTTACATATAGCTATAGCATCTTTACTATGACATTAAAAGAAAGTATCAAAAATAGCTTAAGGCAATGCTTAGTTATGATCTTTTCAGCGTGAAGACAACGCATGAAGTAGTAAACACCCTGTTGGAGGCATTAGCACTGGTAGTGCTGGTTGTATTCCTGTTTTTGCAGAACTGGCGCGCTACTTTGATCCCCGTACTCGCCATCCCGGTTAGTCTCCCCTTATTGCTGACTAAAATCATTATTACAATTGACCAATCTCATTTAGGGAATTAATAGATAATACTATATTTATATAGAGCACATCAATAATTATTCATTTAAGAATGTCCTGTAAATGAAGCTTTATATTAAAAATATGGTTTGTATACGTTGCAAAATAGTAGTAATGGACGAACTGTCAAAGCTTGGTTTGCACTGTACCAAAGTGGAACTGGGTGAAGCGGAGATACTTGAAAATATATCCGATCAGCAGCGTGCGCTGATCAGAACAGCTCTGTTGGGATCGGGCCTTGATTTATTGGAGGATAAAAAAAGTGTGCTGATACAAAAGATTGTAAGCATTATTATTGAACTCGTGCGTTATTCAGCGGAGCCATTGCCAATAAAATTGTCGGTTTTCTTAAGTCAGAAATTAAATTACGATTACACGTATCTTTCTAATCTCTTTTCCGGTGTGCAGGGCATTTCGATTGAAAGATTTTTCATTAGTCACAAAATTGAACGCGTCAAAGAGTTGATAGCATACAACGAGTTATCGCTTGGTGAAATTGCCGACAAAATGAACTATAGCAGTGTAGCCCATTTATGCTCTCAATTCAAAAAGGTGACAGGATTGACTACATCCGAATTCAAACATTTAAACCCTGCCAACCGCCATATGCTGGAAAACGTGGGGAGCATCGGAATAAATACGAAAACCGTATATTGATATTATCAGGCATTCAATAAGTTGTTACTCTTATTATTCATGTTAATATTGATGCCTCATCTTTACAACATGAAATGGATCCCTAACTTTTTTGTACAGCTATGGGCTACCTTCAAAGCTACTCTTAAGACATTTATTGCCGAAAATTACCAACGCTATAGCGCCTCGCTTTCTTACTATACTATCTTTTCACTGGCTCCATTGCTTATTATTACAATTTCGTTATGCGGATATTTTTTCGGCAAACAGGCGATGGAAGGTAAAATATTTTCAGATATACGCACTCACGTAGGAGATGTCGTTGCCTTGCAAATTCAACAAATGATTCAGCATGTTGTTTCGGCTCAGGCCACTTTTGTCGCAAAGGCTGCAGGAATCATTGCCATGGTGTTTGGCATTATAGCCGTTTTTACAGAAGTGCAGGATGCCATCAATCATATCTGGAGGCTTAAAACCATACCGAAACTTGACAGGAAAAATTTTTTTATCAAAAGAGTCATTTCTTTGGGAATATTCAGCGTCACTGGCTTTATTCTTATTATATCAATTGTAATCAATCTGCTGATCGATGTTTTTGGTAATTACCTGGTTGAATTATTTGCGGGCGCCAGCATTTATTTGGTATATGCTATTAACCGGATTTTTATTATAGCTATCGTGGCAGTGCTTTTTACATTCATGTTCAAATATCTGCCCGACGGTATAGTGAAATGGAAAGATGCAATAAAGGGTGCAATATTTACATCCGTACTCTTTATGCTTGGCAAAGCAGGCATTGGATATTTTCTTGTTTATTTTGATGTAACTTCCATGTATGGAGCGGCTGGAAGCCTGGTTGTTCTTCTTCTTTGGATATATTACTCCAGTGTGATCATATACTTCGGTGCAACATTTACTAAGGTATATTCATGTTTGTATGGAGGCAAAATTATTCCGAGATCCTATGCTGTTTATCTGGAGACAGAAGAACTTAAGCCGGACCATAAATAAAAGGCTGCAAACTTTTCAAGCTATTCGGTTGTTGTACCATCAAATTCCTCTTCATTAATTTCGGCTTCCATTTTGGAAGAACGTATGATTCCATCTTTATGATGGGCAGGAGAATAAATGGTATACATTTTCAATTCTGCAGTGCTGTTCGTATTAATGATGTTGTGCTTTGCCCCCGCCGGAACTACAACGGCATCCCCATCATTTATTTCGTATTCATGGCCATCTATCACACATTTTCCATGCCCTGATTCAATGCGAAAAAACTGATCATTGTCGGGATGGGTTTCTTCACCGATTTCTTCTTTTGGCTTGAGACTCATGAGCACCAATTGGCAATGTTTGGAAGTATATAATACTTTTCGGAAATTACTATTTTCCACTGTTGCTTTATCTAAACTTGTTTTAAATCCTTTCATCTTTTAATTTTATTGATTAAAGTAAAATAAGCATTGCCTGCATGTGATGGTCTTTACCGGTAAATACCGGGAAATATTTACAGGACTTTTTTCCCCTGGATTATTCTTATTATAATTGCAATAAGTGCAATAACCAGCAGAATGTGAATGATTCCTCCGGTATGAAATGCGAAGAATCCAATGACCCATCCAATGATGAGTATAACGGCAATGATGTAAAGTAGGTTAGACATAAACTTTTTTGTTAGTTAGCGTATAAAAATGCCTTTAATTTAACCGAATCGGTTAGTCATTCTCTTTTTTTGGTTGATTATATTTTGGGGGGCGCGAAGGTTTCTGTTTATCAGGTTGCTGACTTTTGGGTTGATCAATATGTTTTTGCTGTACCGGTTGTTGTTTTGAAGGTTGCTCAATACGTTTTTGTTGAACAGGCTGCGGGAACCCATGTCCATCCGTAATAAGGATCGTGAAACCATCTACCATAGTGAAAAGGAGCCCATCCCCATGGATAATTAGAAGTCCACGTCCACCCTGCATTGGTGAATACCCAATGACCGTTAGTGCCATATGGAATAAACCCGTGTGATACGCGAGGGACCCAGACGTATCCATAATCTGAGTTATCTACCCAATAACCATATGGACTTAAATTATCATAAAAAACCTGGAAGCTGATGGATACCTGCGCTGATGCTTTTTGTGGGGCTATCCATGTAAATGCATTGAAGGCCAGGCACAGCATAAAAAATTTAATGACTGCTTTCAGGTTTGCCAAAATTTGCGTTAATGACTGGAATTCATTCATTGCGCGCACATTAAAAATTTTCATTTTCATTTCTTTTTATAAGAGCTATATGCATAAGGGGGTAAGTTAAAGTTATGATAGAGGAGCTTCTATAATAATGACCTGACTCAATCTGCAACATGATTGTAGTCAGAAACCGGTTATACTCCTAATGGTTCGGGGGGTAGCGCAAACCATGGATTTTGTAGCGTAAGCGATTGATTAGAATTTTTTGCGGAGAACAGAAAAGAAAATTACCATTCCTGGGTCTTTGCCTGTTTTTTAATATCTGTTTTGCCAAATTTGCGGGGATAATAAGAAAACGTCACCAGGAAATATTGCTGTAACCCATTCGTGATTCGGGTGCTGGTGCCGTTTTCGGTTACACTGTTGCTGATATTTTGATACTTTTTTAATAAGTCCATGGCTGAGAATTTTACTTCTGCCTGCTGCTTCATAAACCGGTAAGTAGCAAATGAATTCCAGAGAACAATGGGTTTATCAATGGTTGAGTTGGTAATGTGGTCAACCGTACTGCTGACAGTGAAATTTGCCGGGTAATTGAGAACGATCCCCAGGTTGGTCGTATAACTGTTGTTGCTAAAAGATTTCAACGCGGGAACTGATGGCCTGTTCTCATTATGCTGTAAAGTTTCTCCTGCATTGAGTACCAGGATAGCGCCCAATGAAAATTGCAGCTTAAACTGGTTCAACAAACTGCCGGTTTTACTGATGTTACTTACACCATCGATGTAGTTAGGAGCTTTACCGGTCTTGAATTGTCCATTGTACATCAGTTGAAGCCGGTTCTTATTCAGCTTTCTCGATATATTGAAGTTATAATTCAGGTTCAGGTTATTCGATTTATCCGAATTGATGTAATAGGAGATCCGTTTGCCGGAGAGATCATTGATGATACTGTCCGTTACAGGGTTCAATGAACGTTCATAGGATCCGTTGATCCCGCTGTTGATTGAATAAAGGGATTTCGGACTTTCGGTATTAAAGTTTGCATTTATATCGACTGAATGTTCAATGCTGTTTTTCAGGTATGGATTACCGACCCTGATATCATACGCATCGATCTCGTCAACCAGGGTATAGAGCTGGTCAATGGAAGGATATTCAAAATTCTTTGAATAATTAACCGACGCGTTATACCTGTACTTGTCCCTTTTTGTATATTGATAGTTCAAATCTCCCTCATACCGGAAAAATTCGAAAGAGCGGTCCAGGTTTCTTTTGGCAAAGGTCGACGTGTTTTTATCTGTTTTAAAATCATCCATTAATTTAACCGTCATGTGCAGGCTGCGGTAGAATCCATCGGCCCATTTGTAAATAGACTTTGACAGCGCCATTATAGGGGTATATTCAAATACTTCCCTTTTATTCTCGTTCGACAATTTACTATTGACCTTGTACAATTTGGCAGAACTGTCATAATCGCTTACCATGGCATTAGTGGATGTGCGGGTATAATTGAACCATTGGTTAAGACTGAGATCTATTCCAAATAAGTTATACCGGCCCAATAGCAATCTTTTAAAGCCCGAGTAGTCAAGGCTTCCATTTATGTTCAACGATTGATTGTTGGTGGCGTAGCGCCGGTTGTTGGAAGTGTTTTTACCCCCATTAATAAAAGACTCGAATTCACTGATCACATCCTTTTCCGATGTACTCCTGTCCCGGCTGACTATCACATGGGCACGCACATTTTTTAAAGGCTCTTCGTCTTTTGACGTGGCAAAATTTACACCCAGCGATTCATTATCCGATTGGCTGCTTTGCCGCGAAGTAGTACCGTTCGTACTTTGCAGCTGGTTTGCGGAATCCCTTACTTCTACGGATTGGTACGAATGACCGCTCTCGTTGCTGGTGTTTACTTTACCGTTTATATCGAAGTTGTCATTATAACTGTTGGTCTTTATATATTTGATGCCAAGATCATGTTTGTCCCTCCGGTTGTTTTGTACACCCTCATTGAGAACAAACTGCGGATTATCTTTTGCCGTTCTGTTCTCAATACTCATGTCGGTGACATAAGCGGTTGTTCCTGATTTGTTGTAATTAATGGTGATGCGGTCGTTTTGCCTGCTATTGGCGGATTCAATAAAATTATGTACAAACACGCCTCCTATAGAATGATTCCTGTTGATGCCATTCGTTCCAAATTTGCCTACATTATATAAATTGGGATTGTAATTCCTGTAGGTATTATTCTGAAACATCTCCTGCAGGTTACCGATATTCTTATTAATATTATTCAGGCCTCCACCTATACCGGCACTCGTTCTCTTATTATACAATTGGAAAGAAAGGTCCGATTCAAACCGGTCCATGCTGCCATAGCCGGCCCCTGCTTTGCCGAAGTAGCCCTTTTTACTGCCTTCTTTCAATTTTATGTTCATCGTAAGCAGTGAATCCTGCGGCTTGCTTTGCTCGCCTAGCTTGCTTCTGTCGTATTCCTGGTACACCTGAATTTTATCAATCGCTGATTTGGGAAGGTTTTGCGTGGCAACACGGTTATCTGTTGATCCCATAAATGGCTTTCCTTCAACCAGCAGGCTTTGTACTTTTACACCGTTGACCGTTATAGTGCCATCAGACCAGATGGTAATGCCGGGGACCTGGTTCAACAATTCCTCTACCACGGCGTCATTTTTCATTTTAAAGGCTGCCGGATTGATCTCCAGGGTGTCGCCATTCATCCGGATAGGGATAGTGGCAGTTACTACTACGGTATCCTTGGTATTAAGGGCCAGAAAAACAGCCAACGTATCCGCCCTGGCCGATTGCAATTGTATGAAGGTTTTGAAGCCAATATAACCTGTATAACTAACGCTTACCAGCAACTTTTTTGTCAATGGCAGTTTCTCAATGTTGAATAGCCCGTTCTTATCAGATAATTGATACGCTATAACGGACGAATCGGGTCCCAAAATGGTTACCGTTGCCAGTTCCAAAGGGGTTTTGGTTTCAGCATCCATCACGGAACCTGTTACCTTTCCGGTTTGGCAAAAGGCCAGCGTGTGCCAGCCTAATAAAAAACAAATCAGGAATGTAGGCTTCAAGCGTTAGTTTTTAAGTTTGAATTCAATAATTACCGGTGTTGCTGCAGGAGGATTGCTCTTTAAAAAACTTTCCAGTTCTTTGGGCACCGGCACATTTTTATTTTGTTCAAAAAATTTTAGGAGGCTTTCGGCTTTTTGAGGCTTATAGAACCGGTCACCCTTTTTCGTGACGTTAAAATCTGCCAGTACCTGCAAATTGTATCCGCTGCTATCCGCTTTTACATTTTTGGTTTTGAAAGTGGTATTGGTTTGCTTCTGGTAAATGTAAGTTTCGTAGTTGGAGAGATAGCCTATTTCGAAATAGATAAACCGCGGCGTTTCATAAAAAGTATAAATATAGCGGAACATCCAGCCATTGTTCCGCCTGAAATTTTCCCGCTCGGTTTTGTTTTTAAAGGGCCTGGTAAAAAACGACGCCGGCAGACTGTTTTCCAGAGGCAGTACCAACTGGTAGGCAGGAAATAAGCTGTCACCAATCATTTTGTAGACGGTATCGCAATAGGGACGGGTGATGAAATGGACATTTGGCTTATCGGTGTTATGTGCCGTAACGCTTTCCCATTCTGAGTATAAATACCTTGTTTCATTAACATGGTTGTACGGGAAGAAATTTTTTATCAACTGGTTGTCTTTGTAGATCTTGAATTCATAATCCAGGCTGTCTTTAAAAAGCTCGCTGGTAGTTATTCGTCCCAGGTAGTAAAGATCATCGTAATAGTGGCGCGCACCCAGTATGTCGTTTTGCAGAGGAACATCTTTTCTGATGGTAAACGATGTGTCGTTTAAATCAATCGTATATTTTTTGTAATACTTTTTATTGCGGGGGTTATTCCAATCCAGCTTTATTTTTAATTCATCTCTCTGAGTAAGGCTGTAATTTTTATTTTTTCCAACAAACACAATCCTGTTACTATAATCATCGTAAGCCATGTAAAAAATGCCCCCAACCTTCTTGTAACTTATTTTTTTGATAAAGTGTCCGTTTTTTGAATACAACAGAATTGCCTTATCTGTATAAACGTTTATAAAGAAGTAGTTTTTCGTAACCTCAACACGGTTATACTTGCTTACTTCAATGCCTTCTTTTATTTCCAAAGGTATAAACCGGATGGAATCAACAAATTTTGATTGCTTTTCGCTGCCAGCCGCTTTTGGATGGAGGTAGATCTTTTGTAGTTGTGATTGGGCAATAGGTGAAACGAGGAGACAGCATGCTAAAAGCGCGGGGTAAAAAGAGCAACTATTCATGAAGGTGGTTGGGGTTACAGTCCAAAAATATGTTTGTAAATGTTAAATCAACCTTAAAGGTGTGTTTTGTATGATCTGTTTTGCAACCACGAACCAACGTTAGTGTATTGTTCGGCAAACTTCATGGCGTTTTGGGTTTGAAAATGCGTTGCCAAATTAATGCCTTTTTATGGGAAGTGTTCCCTGAGTTTATAAGTGTGCGCTTTTAAGTAAAAAGCGTGCAAATATGGGGGATAGGCGTGTAAGCTTGCTTGTTAAGTATTGTGATTTTATTTATATATGAACATGGAAAATGGTAACCAGGTTCACCGCTTATTCTTTTGCAAAAGAAAATATATTGATCGTTCCATTATCATAACTGCAAACCCAGGCCTCCAGTTTATTATCATCTTCAAAAATATCCACACCTACCGGGTGACCTTTGCAGGGGAGAGAAGCCACGCGGGTGAAGCTATTATCATTGATCTTAAAGACTTCTACTTTGTCGCTGCTATAGCAGGTCACAAATAAGAACTTATGATTTTTAGAAAGCACAATGGTACGAGGTTGTGCATGGGTATTGGCCGTAAATAATGTTTTGCGGGCTATGGGATCAATACAGGCGATTCGGGCCAGCCTGTTGTAAGACACCAATAGCCGGCCGCTGTCGGTTAATACAATATGACGTGGATTTGAGGCAACGGGTATATCCGATTCCTTTGTCCAGGTATCATTATTTATGACAGTAATGGTTGCGCCGCCCATTATGGCTACATATGATTTTTTCCGTTGGTCATCAATCACTATTCCTCTTGGTATGGCAGAAACATGGACGGTGCTCACTTTTTTTGCATAAGGGAAAGCTGCAGAATCTGTAGCTAACACGCTCACACTCTGGGAATGCCAGTTGCTAACCAATAAATGTTTGCTATCTGCTGTACGGGCAATTATTTTTGGTGTATGGCCTGTAACAATAACCGGCACCTGTATTGAATCTTTGCTGGCAGAGCCAGCATATTCTATATAGATCTTTTTTCGTTTTACCTTAATATTTGCAGTGTCTTCCCTGTAACCAATGGCAGCTTCGGTAGGGATGGGTACAACGCTTGCTGCATTATGCAGGGAAACCCAAAGGAATCGGTCGTCATGACTCAGGCAGGCTTCTACCGGCTTTTCTTCAAAGCTTGGCATGGGTTTGTTGGTTTCATAATCCCAACCGGTACCTTCCGTCTGTTTAAATTTAAATTCCCGTTGTATCAGTCTGCTGGCCTGGTCAAATTCGTAGATGCTCATGCCTTCCAGGTTCATGGCGTATAGTTTTTTCCCCGTCTTATTAAATAAAACTGATTTTGTGCCGGGAGCAGCTTTTATGTGTTCTGTTTTCTGGAAGATCAGCCTTGTATATAGCTTTAATGAGGGGAGCGCTGCAATAGTATCCCTGTTTATGTGCTGACTCGTATCATTTTTGTATGAAATAGGGCTGCTGTCGGTAAGAAGGCGATTAGCTAAAAGTATATCATGGGGTCCCTGGAATGCGCTACACAATGTGCATAAAAATAGGTATATGATAACCTGAAACGTTTTCATTTTACGGGTTTTTCACCCAGTATATATGCGTCCGTTCGGTGATATATAGTCTGGATGCGGGTTTGGGGGTATAAAAAAAGGACAAGGCGGAAACATGTCCGCATTATCCTTTCTGGTCACCCAAAGCTACAATTTTAAAACGACTTTTAAAAGTATATAGAGCGGAATAAGTGTTGGTCTGCCATATAATCCGGTTAAATATTTTTTGTCCGGTTACCGTCTCCCTGTTTCCCGGTCTCTTTTTAATAGGAGCGGCTTATTTAGCTATAATATATCTACTGAGGTGTGTTGCTTACGGTAGTTATCGGGCGTTATACCGGTAATTTTTTTGAAGAGTTTGGAAAAATGCGGCAGGCTGCTGAAACCGGTTTGCGCAGCTATATCGGTATAGATCATATTGGTGGTAGCAATTAAATACTGGGCCCGTTCAATTCTTTTTTCATGAATATAATTCAATGGCCGTTCTCCGGTATATTTCATGAACTGGCGTGAAAAATAATCCTGGTGCTGATTGGCTCTTTGAGCAAGATGGGTAACCGTCAATGGCTGACTCAAATTCATTTGTATATAACTCATGGCTTCCAGCACCCTGGATGGTATTGATTGCGCGTGTTTCAATGAATTGTGATCGTCTCCCAGAAATCTCGACAATAGTTGCAGGATGATACCCTGGGTTTCCAGGTATACGGCATCACTTTGTTTGTTATTCAGGTCCTGATACTCTTTGTAATAAACATTTTTTTCATAAACCGTTGGGTTATCGGAACGATTGATACCCCTGCCGGGGTTTATTTGAAGAATTCTTTCAACGTTCGCAATGTCAAGTGCTGAAGCCTGCACTTTGATCAGTGTGCGGTTATTCTGGAATATAGAAATGCCGTGGGGAGATTCTTCAAAGAACTGAATGAAATATTGACTTAGGCTACCGGGACAATGCATGTTGCATAAGGTGAAGCTGGGTATCATATAAATATACCCAGGCTCCAGCTTCAATTTTTTTTCTCCGTTCGAAATGATTCCTTCCCCTTCATCAATATAATAGATGCGGTAATAGGGGCTTATCACATTCTTATAATTCCATCTTTTAGTAAGATACACGTGGTCGACATGTAACAGGGAGAATGAATGTTTTAATAATCTTTTATTCATACAATGCAAGCCTTGTGCAAAGTACAAAAAAAGTCGGATTTGTATAAAACCCAATTATGTTAATGGACGAATACCAATGACTACATTATCATTTGAATAGGCGCCCATATGACATGTAGCACTTGTGCCGCCGCCGTTTAAGTTTAATAAATCAACTGCTGCATTTCTGGCTGGAGAAGCTGGTTGCAATTTGCCCAAATTGGCATTCCCCCAAACAGATGATACAAGCTGAGGATCAGACTGCAATGAAAAGTCATCAAATGCGGTGTTGGCTTGCCATTGAGCTAATGATTGCGTTCCGGTTCCGCGGGAATCGACAAATCCCCATCTTGTGTGGCCAAAACTCAGGTTATGAGATCTGCTTTGCACAGCTGCATCTGATTGACCATCGAAAGCAAAATTGAATAATGGAGCAGTACCCGTCTGTATATTATTGTGTATTCTCCAACCTGATCCCCTGGTACCCGCTCCGCCTGTTGCAGTGTGAATACCTTCTCTTTCCCTGTTCATTATTGCATTTATCAATGTGTTATTAATAACATCAATATTGCGATGCGGATAACCTGCCTGAGCCATGCAAATTGTGAAGAAGTGCCCACCAACCTGTATATTTTGATATACCTGGTTTCTTCCTAATTCTCCAGATGTATCCATGAAGTTAACAGATCCAACAACATTGTTAAACGTGCTTGCTCTGACCAAATTGCGTCTGAACACAATACCACCCAGTATTGGCCTGAGGGAACCTGCTCCCTTAGAGGTCAGGGCTGTTTCAACGTTATCAAAATAACAATTCTCTATTGTAATACGTCCTGTTGATGTCGTTGTATTTGCACCTTGTGGACTAAATAGCTGAACGCCCTGCTCACTACCAAATGCATTCTCTCTGCTATAATTTTCAATCCAGCAATCACTCACCAGGTTATTCTGACAACCATTCGTACTTTCAAAACGAATGGCAGCATGGTTATTATCGGCACGTGCCTGAGGCCAGGTAGTAGGGCCACGATCAATTCTGAAGTAGGAAATTCTATTGTATTTGCCAGTGCATACAATGGGTCCTGTATCCGGGGTTGTTGGTGCAAGTGATTCAGTAATATAGAATCCATACCAATGGTGACCAGTCTCCAATCCCAAAACAGGGCATCCATAACCCTGTTGCGTTCCATTGTGTCTTAATGTGCTTCTTCCTGTAGTATTCAATGCAGCATAATTCTGTGCAAAGAATATTATTGGATTGTTTTCAGTGCCATTAGCCGAAATTCGAAAAGAAGGGTCGAATCGTTGATTTGTATTAACGCCCATATACTCACCCGGGCCGCAACTAACTCTCCAACCTGGTTGGGCTAATCGTAATGCCTGTGCGAGCGTATAGGGATTCTCTTGAGTGCCATTTCCTGAACCAGTAGCAGTTGCGCTCACCCAATGCGTTGCTACTAAAGGTGCCACGCCGGCATTGGGGCCGGGATTTGCGCCGGGATCGTCAGGATTGTCAACATCATCATCGTCGACCCGTTCATTTGTTTTTTTGGTACATGCGTTCAGCAGTGTGGTCATTCCGGAAAAACCGATCATAACGGTCACTCCTTTCTTTAAAAACTCCTTACGTTTCATAGCGGATATTATTTATTGATATGATATGAATGAGTACAGGATCATGAATTCATATGTATCACATGAGAATGTGAAAACCATTCCAAATACCAGGCCAATAGTCAGGCGGCCAGCGTGTTGGTAGTTCAAACCTGGTCTTCTATATTAAACATTTGTACTATAAACTTCAACAACTGAAGCATACGGAAGCTGCACTACCTTATACTTTTGTCTCCGTTCTCTTTTTTGCTGATTGCTCTCTGCTAAAGAATAACGAAAGCTTAAACCATATGAAATTAAATGTACCCGTTTCAGGAACTGGCAACCCAAAGAATATACTGGCTGCCGCAATCCTGTTGTTATTAGTATTTGCGCAATTTTATACAGTAGCTCAAACTGCCAATGCACCTTTACGACGGCCGGTTTCTCCATCCAGCCCCATGTATCTGATGCATATTGATACCTGGAACTATGCCGATCCGCAAAAGATCATCAACCTGATACCGGCAGATATTCGTCCCTATGTAGTGATGAATATTGCACTGTCCACTTTCCATGATGTATCTCCCAGCCGTTTCAGGATTGCGGAATATGGATACGAGATTGCCAAATCATGGTTGCGGGTATGCGCCGAAAACCGGATGTGGGCCATGGTACAGGTGGCCAGCGGTGGCATGACCCAGTTTTCCGACACAGACCTTTCGATGTACGAGGAATTATATAAAAATTATCCCAACCTGATCGGCTTCAATTATGCCGAGCAGTTCTGGGGGTTTGATGAAGCTGGCGATCCCGTATCCGCTCCATGGACAAGCCGCATCAATCATTTTGCCAATATGCTCCCACTGAGCAATAAATATGGCGGATACCTGGTAGTAAGCTGGTGTGGCAACCAGTATAGCCCTAATATCAATCCCATCGGTATGTTGAAACGCAATCCGGCTTTTTCATCTGCCTGCCGTCAATACACCAGGAACTATATACTGTGTGAAAAGTATACCACTATATCTTATCAGCACGATATGGAAAGCCTTAGCCTGGGCGCTTACCTGTCGGGTTTTAGCGGCAACTACGGCATCCGGTATGATGATACTGGTTGGACGGATTCTACCGGTACACATACGTCTTCGAGCTTTACCATGGGCACGTATGCCACACCTTTCCTGGAACATATGATGCTGACGGGCCAAACCGTGGTGGATGGCCCTGAACTCATCTGGACCCAGTGTTTCCGGGAAACCGGTGCAATAAGTACTACCAATGGATATGCTACCCGAAACTGGCAAACCTTCCCGCAGTTTGACAATGTAAGTGTTGATCTTTTCCGGAAAGTGCTCGATGGTTCTGTTCGAATCCCCAGCCGGCAGGAGGTCATCGATCGTACTAAAATAGCGATCGTCAACAATGTGAACTCCGGCAGCAACGACGATATCTATAGTTCGCCGGAAACATTGTTTGACGGGTTGTATCGGATGGATTCATCAGGTACTTACCAAAACAACAAGAACTTTTTCAAAAAAACGGGGCGATACCCGACCATCCCAACAGTATACCAGTTAGCCGATGCTGCAGCCAGTACTTTTCCCGTGAAAGTGAACAAGTCAGACTATTCCACCCGCTGGCCCACTACAGTCGCTAAGGTAAATGAGTTCAACAACCTTTTTCCGGCTGAGTATACGGGTGATATTTATGCCGGTCGGCACGAAAACGGTTGGGTGGTGTACAATCCCTACAAAACCATACAAACAGCAACCGGGCGCATTCCTTTTAAATACAACACGGCCGACAGCATGGAACTGGCCCTTTCACAATACACTGCCGGGGTTATTAAGGAAACGGCCAGCCAGTTGAAAATATACCTGAACAACTACGACAACGTAATGAACACCGGCCTGAAAACCGATGTGATCAAAATTTACGGCAGTAGTTCGCAGCCCACCTGGTCATATACCGACAGGGCCAATCACCAGGCCAGCAGCTTAACAGCAACATGGTCGGGTGGGGTATTTACATTAACCATTCAGCACAACGGTCCGCTGGATATAATCATTAACTGCGCTGGCATGGCCACCGGTCGTTTAACTTCCTTCAACCCCGCTACACTCGTAGCGCCGGACCGCCCGGCTGCATATGCGGGCCCACGGCAATATGAAGCAGAAATTTTTGATTATAAGAACATTGGTCCTATCGTTACCAGCGGTTATTCCGGCAGCATTCGAAATTATACCGGACAGGGGTATTTGCAATTTGGCGTCAATGCAGGGGCCGCTATCCGCAAAACAGTGAATGTATTGCAGCCCGGTACTTACCAGTTGCAAACAAGGTATGTAGTTACCGGAGGCAACATAACTACCATCGATCTGTATGTGAACGGGGTAAAAGTGAGCACGCCGGTATTTACAGTAACGGCCAATACCAGCACCTGGAATGTAAATAGCCAGGCCGTATCGCTGAACGCGGGCGCCAATACCGTTGAGTTCAGGGCTAATGCAGCTGCAGCCAATGCCTTATATTTTGATAATATCGTGGTACTGCCGTCAACAGTTAATAAATACGATTTTGAAAATGACAGTCCAGGTACGAGCGCAACCAACCCGGCTGCCCTGGTTACCACGCTGCAATCAGGAACTGCCGGCGTAGTAACGTATGCCGATGCAGCCAGCCATACTACCCGGGCATTCAAAGGGTATTCCAACGGGGCAGTGAATGGAACCGGTGTTTTGGACCTGGATATGTTTGCCGGCACAAATAATTACAGTATCGCCTGGAAAGAATTCGCCGGTACAGCCGGTGGCAAAAAAGGGGTTTTGCTGCGTGGGACCGCTTCGTCTACTTATGCAACGGGCATGAAGCAGGGGTATCTTTTCCTAACTGAAAACAACAGCAATAATACGGTAACCCTGAGGCCATATATTGTCGATGCATCAGGCATCAGTGCTCAAAGCACGTACACATCGTCGTTTACGGCGGCCGCCAATGCACCCACCTGGTATAGAGCTACTGCTTCGGGGAGTACGCTTACATTTGAGTGCTCCGCCGATAGCGTTAACTGGGAAGGAGGTACAACAGCCACATTTACCGACCATACCTATCCCGGAGGGACCTCACAGATTGTATGGGGCTTTGGAAGCAGCCATTTTTCGTGGGTAATGGATGATATAACTTATTATGCGCCCAGGCTTTCTGCCAATGTGTATGCACTGGATGGCTTCGGTTATAATGAAGGTAATGGCCCTTCAGCCAGCAAAACGATCAAGATCAGCGGCCAGTCACTGAAAGCAGATGTGCCTGTGGTTGCACCGGCTAACTATGAAATTTCGCTGACGGAAGCATCGGGTTATGCCAACTCAATTACGCTGACGCGGGTTGCCGATTCCATTCCGGCAACAACTTTGTATGCTCGGCTGAAAGCCGGATTGCCAACGAACACGTATAAAGGCAGCCTTACCATAGGCGACAATGATAATACCATTAAGGTTGCGCTAACCGGCAGGGTATCTTTGTTAAAGGTGTATACGTTTACAGATGATGTAGCTTCCACATCGGCCCAAACGCCGCCTGCTGCCAATATAATGGTTGGCCCGGCCAATGGTGCCACGGCAGGGGTGGTATCTTATACAGATGCAAACGGCAATACCGGTAACTATCTAAAAGCCTATAGCGGCGGTGTAAGAAATGCTACTGCCGCACTCAACCTCGATCTGTTTCCTTCCAATGCCACGGATTATACTGTTACATGGAAGCAGGCCATTGCGGCCCCCGGTACAGGCAAAGAGTATAAGAACGGCGTATTGTTGCGGGGAACCGAACCAGCAGGAACGGCTACCACTGGTTATGTTCAGGGCTTAAAACAAGGCTACCTGTTTATTGTGTACAACCCGGGTACGGCCAATGCACAATTTAGAATTTACAGATCTACGGCTACCGGGCTTACCACCCTGGTAAATGCAAGTCCGGCCACTTTAGTTCCGGTTGCTAACCAGCCGTTATGGTACCGGGCAGGTGTATCCGGTGTCAGCCTGAAGCTGGAATATTCCACCGATAGTATTACCTGGAACACCGGCGCCCAAACCACGGATGCAACTTCCGCCTCTTATACAAGCGGAGCTACCCAGTTTGTATGGGGCCTGGCAGCGACCAGCTATGATTTTTATATTGATAATATTACCCTGGCTTCCACGCCGCCCGCTGCAGATATTACATTGTCGCAAAGTTTATTGACCGGTTATACATACCAGGAAGATGCAGGCCCCTCAGCCAGCCAGTCGTTTACCATTTCTGGCGTCAGGCTTACAGATAATATCGTGGTAATGGCGCCGGCAACGTATGAAATTTCATTAAATGGGGCCAGTGGTTATGCCGATACGCTTACCCTGCCGCATAGCAGCGGTACGCTGCTCGCTACCACCATGTATGCACGTTTGAAACAAGGCCTGGCGGCAGGCAATTACGAAGGCAATATTACTTTCAGCTATGCCAGTCAGCCGGGTGGATTCGATAAGCTTGTTACGTTAAGAGGTTCGGTTGTGAAACCAACGATCGTGGCGGTTGCCGTAGATCCATTAACCGACCTCGATCAAATTGCCGGCGGACAGTCTGTGGTGCGTTCCTTCATTGTATCGGGCACGAAGCTTTCAGACAACCTGGCTATCACGGCGCCGGCTAATTTTGAAATTTCACTCCGGCAGGATTCAGGATACGCTGCTTCGCTTGCTCTTACTCCTGTCAATGATAGTGTGGCGCCTGTCACTATTTATGTAAGATTGGTTGCAGGCCTCTCTGCCGGCAGTTACAGTGGTACGCTTGTGGTTAGTGCTGCCGGGGTTGAAAGCAAGCATCTTGCTGTGGGCGGAAGCGTGCTTGCCCAGGCTATGGTGAATGTTTCCACAATCGCTCTCAGCGGCCTTGGCTACAGTACCTTCACAAACATTCCTCCCATACAATCCTTCGTGGTTTGGGGACGCCCGCTGGCTGGAGATATTACCATAACAGCGCCTGCCAACTTTGAAATTTCCCGGACGGCTACCAGCAGCTTCAGCGCTGCCTTTACGCTGCCCATGAGTAACGGAAGGGTAGATTCTACCATTGTATTTATCCGGTTGAAAGAAGATCTACCGGAGAATGATTATCACGGCGATGTGATGATTACATCCAGCCAGGCAATTAACCGGTTGATAACCGTTAGTGGTACTATAAGTTCAAACAGGATCTATGATTTTACAGGGGATGCGCCGTCAACAACCCCACAAACACCGCCTGCGGCAGCTATAAGTGTGGGCACTGCTAACGGTGCAACAGCCGGCGTGGTTTCATACACGGATGCCGGTTCAGGTATGAGCAACCGCTTCAGGGGCTATTCAGGTGGAGCAAGAAACGCCACAGGGGCCATGAACCTTGACCTGTTCCCCGGCGATGCCACGGATTATTCTGTTACCTGGAAGCAATCTGTAGCTTCAAATGTCGATTATAAAGTGGGTGTTTTATTAAGGGGCAATACACCGGAAGGCACGGCTACCACCGGTTATGTACAGGGTATCAGGCAGGGCTATTTGTTTATTGTATATACTGCGAAAGGAGCCACTACGCCATATACACAGTTCAGAATATACCGGTCCACGGCTGCTACGAACCTGCCGGTCTATGTAAATAACCAGGTAAATGGTCTTAATCCGGCTATTGGGCAGAATATGTGGTACAGAGCTTCTGTCGTGGGCTCCAATCCTGTTAATCTGAAGTTTGAATATTCTGTCGACAGTACCATATGGATAACCGCAGCTACCGCTACAGATGCATCAGCTACACCTTCCCTTTCAGGTTCCACTCAGTTGGTATGGGGTTTAGGTTCGCCGAGTTTCAATTTCTTCCTGGATGATATTACTTACAGGTCATTGGTACCTGTTACCCAGACGGTGGTTTTAGCGCCCATACCGGCAAAAACGATGGGCGATACAGCCTTTCAACTGCAGGCTACAGCTTCATCCGGTAGGCCCATTGTATTCAGCAGCAGTGATACTATGGTTGCAAAAGTATCGGGTGATTGGGTGCATATGATAAAGAAAGGTACAGCAACGTTTATTGCCACACAGCCCGGAGATGATGTATTGATCCCTGCTTCCGACTCTGCGCTGCT
Source organism: uncultured Niastella sp. (assembly GCA_966212235.1). GTDB lineage: Bacteria > Bacteroidota > Bacteroidia > Chitinophagales > Chitinophagaceae > Niastella. The sequence goes on from CBIHPP010000013.1 coordinate 272,272, forward strand.
AATCGTGTATGGCAGGCCTCAGCATGTACAATTCGACAGTATTGCACCTAAACTGATCGGAGATACCGCTTTTGCGCTGGTGGCAATTGCCAGCTCAGGTTTACCGGTAAGTTTTACCAGTTCCGACACTACCATAGCCAACATAGTTAACGGGTATGTGCACATGCTGGCGGCCGGAACGGTTACGATCAGTGCCATACAGGCAGGTAACGATGAATATGATGCCGATACTGTCAACAGGGTACTGGTGATTAACAGCCTGGGCATTACCCTGCTTTATACAGATGGTGATGGGGGCAATGTTTCCAATAATACCATCAGGCCATATTTTAAAATTGAAAATAACAGCGCAAGTACAGTGGCGCTGCCGCAGCTTACCGTGCGCTACTGGGTTACACCTGAGAATTTTACCGGCGTAATAAACGGGTGGATCGATTATGCGCAGATGAACAGCAGTAAAATAACCATGCAATATGTGCCTGCTTCACCGGTAAGGCAGGGTGCACTGGGTTATATGCAGTACTCATTTACAGCTGCGGCAGGCAACTTGTCCCCGGCAGCCAATACCGGTGTAATACAAACCCGGTTTGCCAATAGCGATTGGTCGATACTGGATGAAACAGATGATTATTCCCGATTGGCCACCAGCGATTATTTAGCCAATGCAAAAATGACCGTGTACAGAAACGGCGTATTGGTTTGGGGAACTGAACCAACAATTGCAGCTCCTGTGCTGATTGTAAAAGCGCTTACACAAAGCAAATCGGCTGGAAACAATACGATCAGTACCACGCTTCAACTTAAAAATGAGGGCAACCAGGCTGTAGCTTACAACGATATCAAAGTTCGTTACTGGTTTACCAGGGAGGGCATTGCAGCACTGAACTACTGGGTAGATTATGCTAAAATTGGGAACAGCAAAGTGAGCGCGCAGTTTGTAACACTGCCCGCAACTGCCGATAGTGCTGATACTTATATAGAGTTTGGATTCTCGCCCACATCTGGCTATCTGTATCCTTTAGCAGGCACCGGTGACATTAATTATCGCATAGCCAAAAATGACTGGAGCAACTTTAACCAACTGAACGATTTTTCGTACAGGTTGCCTGCTGCGCTTGCCGAAAATGCACGGGTAACGGTTTATTACCAGAACAATCTGATATGGGGAACAGAACCGGTTTCATCGGGCTCATCATCATTGATCGTTTCCAGGTTGTCGGCTGAGCAGGAGATCGTTCATCCGAACGTTTACCCCAACCCGGCCAGGCAAATGTTTTATGTGTTGCCAGGCAGTGCACAGGAGCAATTGAATAGCACGCTGGTCATCAGGCTGGTTAACAGCAGCGGACAGGCGGTATTGACGAGAATAATAAGTAACTATGTGGGTGGAGCCATTCCGATCAATTCACCCAAGCCGCTGGTGCAGGGCATATACTTTGTCCTCATCAATAATAACAAGCCCATGAAGGTTGAAATAAAATAGGATCAAATGATGAGCTGAAATTTGTATGGGATATCGGGTTTCCCATTTTCATACTACAAACCAAAGCCTTAAGATTCAATCTTAAGGCTTTGGTAGTTAATAGGGTATAAAGAGATAGGAGGACTGGAACCATGTATTGAGCGTAACAATTCGTTATTTGATGATTTATTTTTATATTGTTGAGGTAATAGGTGAGAATCCGAACCCTGTTGCTTTCTTATGAAAACACGAATTGCTTTCGCCCTCGCCGGGCTGCTGATGGTCCTTAACTCCTTTGCACAACCACACCGGTTAGAGAACTACCGGCATCTTCTAATTGAAAAAGAAAAAACAAGAGGATTCGAAAAAGACACAGGGTATATCAACCTCCTGGCAAAATTTACTACCTGTTTTTACGAAATAGATCCTGATAGCCTGCTGTTCTATTCACAAATAGTGTATCGGTATGCTAAAAATATCCATCATGAAAAAGGAGAAATGGAAAGTATGTGCTCGATGGCATATTACTACTCTTTGACTGGTGACTACACGAAGATGCTATCCTTTTACCAACAGGCACTGACCCTGGCCGAAAAAATAAACGATAAAGAGGTTGAGCTGAATATGCTCAGAAATATCGGCCAGTTTTATTTGAATACGGGAAAAGAAGCAGAAGCCTCGCTGCATTTTAAAAAGGCCTATAAGATAGCCAGGGACATTGGACATACGGTAGCAAAAGCCTACCTGCTTGTGGACATGGCAGACATCCCGCTGCTGCATCATGAGTATGACCAGGCGCTGGCCTTGTACCGCGAGGCACTACAGGTTATAAATGATCCTGACGGATTTGTTGCCGCCTTTGTGCGAACCGATATCGGCAGTGTGCTGTGTAAAAAAAAGCAGTACCAGGAGGCGGTTCCTTACTTCCGGATCTCGCTGGACTATTACTGGCGTACCCATGATAAATTAGGCAGAATGAACACTATGAATGCCCTGGCAAATGCCTGTAGGGGGCTTGGACAGACAGATACGGCCATTTTCTATGCTACGACAAGCCTTTCACTGGCCAAAGAAATTAAGAACAAAGAAGGAATAAGGAATGCAGCGGAATATTTGGCCGATTTGCATGAAAAAAAAGGGGATTATCGCAACAGCCTTGCATACTTCAAATTATATAAAGCAATTTCAGACAGCCTTTTCAATGAAGATACCCGTAAAAAAACAGCAGAACTGGAGGCAAAGTTTGTTTATGCGAAGAAGGAAGTATTGTTAAAACAAGCGCAGGCCAACAAGGTGAGGGTGCTGCATTTCGAAATTGCCATAGCCCTTATTTCAGCTTTATTGATGGGAGTTCTTATCGTTTTTTTCCTTTTCCCCAGGTGGTTACGTCGGTTACCGCATTTCCGGGACCTTCCCCCGGAGGAAAAGTATAAAGAAAAAAAACTTACGTATTTGTGATGCTTTCGTGCGCATGCCTGGTTGTTGATATCTCGTAATCACAAGAGAAGTCCTTTAGGCTGATCATCAAATAAGGAGTAAAAGGTTAAAAAGGGCTGACCTTTTTGGTCAGCCCCCTGGGGTATACTTTATACTTTACTGTAATTTCTTTTTATTTAAATTTCAGTTCAAACCATGCTTTTTAAATTCATTAGGGCTAATGCCTGTTTCTTTTTTAAATAGCCTCGAGAAATACGGCGGATTTTCGAAACCCAATTTGTAGGCAATTTCCGAAACGGTCTGATCTGTTCCTGTCAACAGGTTCTTGGCTTCCGAAACCAAAAATAGATGGATCAACTCTATGGCGGTTTTCCCGGTTTCCTGTTTCAGCAGATCACTCAGATACCGGGGCGACAGATTGAGTTCGGAAGCCATAAAATTTACTGAAGGCATGCCTTTATCTTCCATAAGACCTTTTTCGAAATAGGCCGTCATTATGTTATTGAACTTCGAAACGGTTGTGCCGGATAACGGTTTCCGGGTAATGAATTGCCTCTTATAAAACCGTTGGGAATATTTCAAAATTGAATCGATGTGAGTGAGCATAATGGCCCTGCTGTATTCATCCTGGTTGTTGTAATATTCCGTTTCGATCTTTTTATACAGTTCCCAGATTATTTTTTCTTCTGCTGGTGAAAGATGCAGCGCTTCATTGGTTTCATATTCGAAGAAACCATATTTTTTGACCTCATCGTGAAGGATATGTCCATTTAAAAAGTCCTCATGAAATAAAATAATGAAACCATCTTCCTCCAACTCAACATCCTTTATGGTAATGATCTGATGCGGTTTAAAAAAAGACATTGAACCCAGGTCATGGTCGTATTGGGTTTTGCCGTACTTTATCACGCCCGATTTCATCTTTTTAAATCCGATCGCATAAAAATCGCTGGTATAACTTATTTCAAAAGTGGAACAAGTGCCGCCACATGTGGCCATGCTGATCAGCGGATTTTCAGGCGGTGCAAATCCTAAAACGCGATGCAGATCGCTTAGCTTTTTGAAGTGAGTCATAATAATTGAACCCTAATGGTTAGATAAAAATACGGTTATTTCCCATGTGCGGCAACTGACAGGTGCTGCCAGTCTTCCCAGGTGGCCATTCGTTGTTCGTAAACTTCCTTAACCCATGGGAATGCCACTTTGCCGAGAAAAAGACGAAGCGGGGGAGTGGGCATATTCACCAGTTGTAACATCGCATCTACAGTGGCTTCAGGTATTCCGAAGATATCATCGGTAGCGCTCGCATTAAAGGCTTCTTTCAGTGGCACATATTCTTTCATGGGTTCAGCGTGAGCGGCAGAGGCGCCACCCCAATCGGTGCCAAACCCGTTAGGTTCTAATATTGTCACCTTAATACCAAAATCCTTCACTTCCGTTGCCAGGGTTTCGCTCAGTCCTTCAACAGCAAATTTGGAAGCGTTGTAGATGCCCAATGTTGGCGCCGTTACAAGACCAAGTGCGCTGGATATCTGGATGATATGTCCGCTTCCCTGCTTTCGCATAACCGGCAGAACAGCCTGTGTTACCCATAACAATCCAAATACATTCGTTTCAATCTGCGCACGCGCTTCCTGCTCACTGGTTTCTTCAATAGCGCCGAAGAGACCATAACCTGCATTGTTGATCAGCACGTCGATGGCCCCGAAGTGTTGGTTAGCTTGTTTTACTGCTGCGAAACAGGCGTTCCGGTTGTTGACGTCTAATTGTATTGGAAGAATAGCTTCACCGAATTGCTGAACCAGGTCTTTTAGTGAATCGGTATTTCTTGCGGTGGCGGCTACTTTATAGCCCTGTTTTAAAAATGCTTCTGCCCAGATCTTTCCAAGGCCTCTGGATGCGCCTGTAATAAAAATAGTCTTTGTCATTGCTGTTTTTTTAAAAAGTATGACACAAAGCTATTACGTACAGAACCCAGGCGACGTATACAAAAATCCGGAATACAGATACATTTTTACGGAAATCCGTAAAGAGATGGCTTTTTCTTAAAGAAACCGGAATTTCCTGTTTGCTCATCCGTGCACTGTATATTCCCCGGGATGTATAAAATTTCTTAGTATTGGGAATTGACTAATTTCCACTCCCAACCCGGTCAATCTCCTCGGAAGCACCACCTTGCGATCGGTTCACCGGCTTCATCGCCTTTCCAAACCGCCAGTTAAAGCTTAGCCTTACGACCCGCGAGTCCCAGGTGACACGGAATGGTTCGTATGCATTCTGAAAAGTAGAAAAGCCGGAATAATTCTGGAACAATGTAAGATCGCGAACGCTAAGTCTTACAGTTCCTTTATTTTTCATGATCTGTTTAGAAACCCCGAGGTCCAGTTCCCCCTGCGGTTTAAGCCATTCCTGCAGGTCTATCTGGCTTTTTGTTTGGTAATAGCCGCTAATTTCGAAACCCCATCCTTTTTTGAGTTGGAACTGGTTGTTGACACTTACATTTAATTGAGTGACCCTTGCTTCGAAAGGCGCCCACACCACGCCTTTTATTATTTTGTGATTGAGTACGGCCACAGCGGTCAGGTTCCACCATGGTGTGATCGGGTGTTGAAAAGTTTCTGTAATTCCAAAATTCTGAAACGAGCCAACATTTCCTCGTGTGTAGATGATCACATTCTTGTTGATATTACTGCTGCTGGAATCAATAATGAATATTTGCGAAAAATAATCGCGGAGATAACTATAAGAAAATTCCGTTGTAAATAGTTGCTTATAGGTATGGATCAGTGCAAAGTTCCAGGTGTACTGCGGTTTGATATACGGATTACCTGTTTCAAAGGTGTATTTATTCAATGTGATCAGGAATGGGTTGAGGTTCTGGAACGGCGGGCGGTCAATTCTTCTACCGGTGCGGAAGGTGATCATGTGATTGCTGTCTACCTGGTAAGAAAGAAACCCGGTAGGGAACAGGCTGCCGTACTCTTTTTTGAAAGCTGAATCTTTTACCAACGCATTTCCGAGTTGATGCGCTTTGTAGGAAGTGAATTCATAACGGAGGCCTGTCTGCCAATGCCATTTCCCCTTCTCTGCATCTACACTTGCGTAGGCAGCGCTGATATGTTCATCGTATAAAAAGTTATTACTGCGACTAAGATCTGGCTGCCAGTCATTATCTTTTCCAAAATAGTATTGGGCGAGATTGTTGGTTTTATTGATGGCTGTTTTCAATCCGGCTTCCAATAAGAATGACTTAAACTGACGGTTGTAATCTGCTTTAGCAGTAAGGATCTCCAGTTTTGACCGGGTACTTCCTTTAGTAGCCTGGATCTCGTTACTCCCCGTTGTTTCCAACCGGGTTTCGTAGTTCTGATCGCCATTGATTCGGAAGCGTACGTAATCCAGATCAACATTTATTTCACTGTGTTCATCGATCTTATGTTTACCATTTACATTGATGCCACCCCTTTTGAAATGCTGGTTGTTTTCGCCAACGGTATTGATGATGGAGTCTATGTGATAACCGGGATCCATCCATTTGATAGCAGCGAAACTATTGGCTTCGCGATCAAACAAGCCACCTGTGAATACAAGGCCAAGAGTGGTTTTTTTGCTGGCAAAAAAGTCGACCCCAACTTTGAGATTGTTTGCCAGTATGTTATTCTTGCTGAAATTGGGTTGTTCCAACAAAGCTGAATCCCGTTGGTCTTTGTCGAAATATTTTCGCAACGTGTACATGTTTTGTTTTTCGTACCCGGCACGATTACCATAGTTCAGAAACCAGTTCGTTTTTCCATTCCTGTAATTCAGGTTGAGCGAATTTCCCGTTTTAGAATAAACACCCTGACCAATGCTCATATTCAACGAACCGTTGAAGCCTTTCTGCCGGTTGGATTTCATTTTTATATTGATGATACCGGCATTACCCGCTGCATCGTATTTGGCCCCGGGGTTCTCGATCAGTTCAATGACATCCACCTGAGATGCGCTTATTCCTGTAAGATATGCCTGAAGGTCTGCGCCACTAAGCTGGGTCTGTTTGCCATCTATCAATACCATCACCGATGGTTTTCCCTTCATGATAATGGAGCCATCTTTTGACACCGTTATGCCGGGCGATTTTTCCAGCACGTCCATGGCGTTTGCCCCTGCGTTGGTGATACTGGCTTCGGGATTAATAACCGTTTTATCAGGCAGGAACTGAATAGCCGGTTTTTTGGAGACTACGAGTACATTTTGTAAAACCTGGTTTTTGGGTTTTAGAAAAAGGGTATCGTAAAAAGAGCTTTTGGTAACAAGATCGATCCATGGAGAAAAGACTTCCTCATAGCCAATGGCAGTTGCACGTATGCGGTATTTACCAGCGCCAAGCCGTAGCCATTCAATGGTGCCCAAAGCAGGGACGACTTCGGAACGGATCACTGCAGCGTCCTGGTTAAGCAGATAAACCGAGGAGCCGGGAAGAATATTTTTCTGTGCATCGACAATGGTAATGCGAATGCTTCGATTCGCCGGTTGCTGAGCAAAAGCGGCGCAATGAATAGAAAGCAAAAAACAAGCGAGTATGCACTTAAACATAAACAACCGGGAATTCATGAAAATAATTAAAGAGGGCCAAAAAAACGCACATTTTTTGCCAGCGGTGAAATACCGGTATGAGTTATTGGAAATGTTTCTTCCGGGTGATAGATACCTCTGCTTTTAGCGAATACCTTTAACGATTGGCGTACTTATTGTACTAACCCTATACCACAAATTAATTTGCCGGTTTTTGCAGCCTGATATAAAATCGTACCAAATGAAAAAACTATTATTTATCCTATGCTTGTTTTTTACTATGGGTACATATGCCACCGATTATTATTGCAATCCGGCAACGGGTAGCATGTCAAACCCCGGCACACTTGCCAGCCCCTGGAGTACCTTGCAGGCCGTAATGGCGGCCGGTAAAACATTTGTTACTGGTGATGTTATTTATCTGATGTCGGGCAATCATGGATTTCCTGTTATTAATAAGAGCAATACAGGCTATGTAACCATTACCAGGTACGCAGGCAATGACCCTGTCATCAACCGTCTCGACATAAGCAACGCATCCCGCTGGGTGATTGACAATGTAAAGATCTTTACAACTGCCACGCCACCGGAAGCACCGGTATTACAACATCCGGTATATCCCAAATTGAACAATACGCTGGTGCGGGTTATGAATAACAGCTCCTATATTACATTTTCAAATTGTTTTATTTATTCCATTGAAAACAATACGGCCTGGACAACCGCCGATGACTGGAACAACAAAGCCTGGAACGGGTTGAATATAACTTCCGGCAGCCACCATGTTACCGTAAACGCCTGCACCATTCGAAATGTGAATTTCGCTATTGAAATGAATAGTACAGAGAATAATACGGTGCAACATTCAACGATTGAGAACATATGTGGCGATGGGATACGTCCGGGCAGTTATGCCACTATAGAGTACAATACCATCAAGGATATATATCTTACCAATGGCAACCATTACGATCTCATACAGGGCTTTGCTTCTGCTGGTATTGTAATACGCGGCAACATATTAACCAATGCTACTGCCAACCGCGCTTTTTTAGATTACGACTGCCAGGGCATTGGGTTGTTCGACGGCTTTTTTGATAATTTTGTTATTGAAAACAACCTGGTGATATTGCATCATTATCACGGTATTTCATTATATGGAGCGCGCAATTGCCGTATTGTAAATAACACCGTGGTAAAAAATCCGGTGGGTTCTACCAACATGATGCCGTGGATCGGCTTCTTTCCGCATAAGGATGGCACCAATGGTTCGGGAAATAGCATGAGCAATAACCTGGTATGCGATATTGAATCAACCAATGGCGCAACCACCAGCAATAATATTATTACTACGGCATATACCTCACACTTTATAAACTATACGGGTTTCGATATGCATTTGAAAAGCGGTAGCACGGCTATCAACGCAGGAACTACCACCAATGCGCCAACAATTGACCTGGAAAGGAAAGCGCGCATGGCTCCTTACGATGTGGGATGTTATGAATACGGGAGCGGACTGCCTACAGCGATCGGCGACACGCCCCAGGAGGATAAAAACCCCATCCGGCTCTATCCCAATCCGGTTACTGGCAACAGTTTTTCCATTGATCTGGGCAAAGCCATTGAGCGGCCAACTACCATTCGTATTATTGACCTTACCGGAAAACTGGTGTATTCACAGTCAGCACGGCGGGTTAACCAGGTAGTTCTCATAGATTGCCAGCTCACAAGTGGTCTGTATATAGTAGAGATCATGAGCGGTAATGCTACCATAAGCAGGAAGATGATCGTTAAATGACAATGAACATCAACTGAAGCCGATTTAGATATCCGCAGAATGAAGATATATCTGATCATATTTGTTTTTTTAATGATGAAATATCAGGAGGTAGAAGCGCAACAAATTCTTCCTATACAAAAAATGTATATAGCACAGGTAAAGACAGCTTGCCTTATCGCCTTTTATATCCATTACGATACAACAAGCATAAGCGATATCCTATTGTGCTCTTTTTACATGGCGCAGGGCAGCGTGGCACGGACAATGAAGTCCAGTTAAGCGGTGTGCCGAAAGCTTTAACAGATTCTTCCGGAAGAGAAAAATATCCATGTTTTATTCTTGTACCGCAGTGCCCTAAAAAAGATGTATGGGTTAAATTTCCCCATTTCCCTGAAAGTTTACAAACTACCACATTACCTACCCTCAGTGCACAGGCGGCTTTGGGGCAGCTGGATTTATTGATCAGTCAATTGGCCATTGATAGAAAGCGTGTGTACGTTATCGGCTATTCTATGGGCGCTGAGGGAGCCTTTGACTTTTTGACACGCCGCCCGGATTTGTTTGCAGCTGCTATACCCATATGTTCGGTAGCAGATACGTCCAGGGCTTCACTTATTTATCAAATCCCTATATGGGCATTTCATGGCGAACAGGATGATGTTAATGACGTCAGGTATTCCAGGTTAATGATCGAAGCGCTCAAAAAATATAAGGGCTCGCCTATTTACACAGAATATCCGGGCATGAAACACAACATCTGGAGCAAGGCTTATAATGAACCCGGCTTATTTGACTGGCTCTTCTCACAAAAGCGGTGATAGGTATCTCGCTATAGTCGGTATGCTCCATTCAACATAAACATTCTTACAATTGATGAAAAATCCAGGAATAGTACTGTGGATTTTGGGTGAGCATTTATGTCTTAATCCGTGTTAACTCTGATACAGTTTAAATTACACCCCCTTACTTAATATCTATTTGGTAGGAATCACCTGGACGATTGTACCATCGTCATGTAAAACTGGACACTACCAATTATTTTAGTTATCTTACTATAATGTCAAAATATAAAGATGTAGTGGTAACACTCTCTACAAAACATCCCGAAACCGGCGAAACAGTGCCGGCCGGACACACCTATGTAATTGGTGTATTAGGCAAAAAAAAGAAATGGTATGAAATTGATTCCCAGTTATTAAACAGATTGTCAAACGACGATTTACAAAAGGAGCTGTTTAAAATATTGCATCCGCAAACACATCATTAACCACAAACCTCCTGGCACTGATGATTATTTTATAGGGACGGCATAAAATAAAGGGAGGAAAACTGTTAGATATCAATTTTCATCTCTTTGTGACCCGGATTGGAATTTCTTCAAACCGATTGAAGGAAGATTTGAGCCAATTACACAAAATTAAATCGCTGATTTAAATAGCACAGGGGGCGCGCATATTGCCATTCCCTACTATTGAATATACTTTATAGAGATTGAGTGGGCCTTCTATTATAACTTCCGCAAATGCCTTGTTTTATTCAGAAACTGTCACAATACTATGTAGTTCCTGATAACTGCGCTTTGGGTGAATGCCAGATGGTAAATTCGGAACAACGTATTTAGCAAAAAATGCATCAGCGTCAGCTTTTGTTTGCCAAATTTCTGCTACTACCCATCCTTCTTCGTATGGATAGGAAGTGTGAAGAATAAATCCTGGAGCATTCCGAATGAGTTCGCGCAGTCCATTCAGAACTCCGTCATAACCTTCTTTGGTTTGTCCTTTTACATGGGCTGTTGTAAGAATTGCCATAACTTTCTTTTTTAGTTTGGTTCATAATTAGTACTGACCGCCTTTAGTGATGCTCATGCTTGCTTTTTAGCAAACATAATTTCAGGTATAGCGCACGTAATAGAGTGTTGTGGTAGGCTCCTATATAGTTATCAGTAAAATAGTAGGTCATCTTGGATATGCAATTTTGATTTCAGTTCGCATCAGATTGCTTTAATGCTGCTGTACCCGTTCGTAAAAATGATAGTTTGTTTGGCAGTTGGCCTTCTCGTTTCTTCATTAACAAACTTTTCTATTTAAATAATATTACTGTTTATTATTCGAAAAAAAAACGTGAAAAATACCTGTTTTTATCCCAAGAAATATTAGTAATCTAGAGATCCCATAATATATACAAAAGTCATGCATTATAAACTTTCCCAAACATGAGTTTTGCCAATTACAAATGGTCTTCATCCCTGACATGGTTCTCAGCACTTACCAAAGTTGATAAAAGAACAGCCATTGACATCCTGGCACACTTGTCAGCCGAGGCTGCTCCATGGAAAACAGACCTGGATTTTCGAACCGCCATTTCTTTTTCCCATGAGCTGGTGCATTATTACCAGGATATGCTCACAGGAGTAGGACATTGGGATTTTGTCAATTACCGGAACCTGATTCCAAAAGCATATATGTGGGCAAAACAGCTATTAACCATAACCCATAAACTGCCATTTAACAACAATAATATTTTTTATGAAGTTGACCCATATTATAAGTACTGTTACGATGAGTTCCTCAAAGTTTATGAAAACCATTCAAAAGAGTTTGTAGGTCTGGAGAATTACTTCAAGACAGCAACAACCAGAAAGCTTGAATTGACAAATTACATAAATAATAATTTTAAAGATAAAATAATATTTAACAATGATGATGAATTATTGATTGAAAACATTTTCGAATCAGAAGCCGTTGCAACTGTTCACTTAACCTTCCTGGACCTTAAAAAAAGTGCTCAGCAATACGAAATTTATAATAGGAATGATTTTTTGATTTTGCCACACAAAATGGATTCAACCTATAATAGGGTCATCGCAATAATGCTTTCATTTGTCAATGAAGTTCTTGAAGGGACCACAAGCAGCGATATCATTTATAAAACTGCCCTTTCTTACCTATTGTTTCTAGTGGATATAGCTGCAGCCTATCCAACAAAAGAAATTATACAAAATTCAAAATTACCTAAGGATGAATTTAAACCAGTAATAAAATTTTTAAGATTGCTTAATTCCCTTCACACAATTAACGAAAAGCAGGGCCAAAGATTTTCGGAAGCGTTTATGAAAAATAATTCTAATGAGGCTGAACAAGTATTATTAGAAAACTGCGAAGTCGACTACCCACATTCAACGAAAATTTATTCGGATTGGTTGAAAGTATTTGAGGGGCTAAAAGAAGAAACTGACGATATCTTAATTCAGCTCAGATTGAATGCATGCAAAAACAGAATACAAAGCAGCTCTGCATCGTTTAACAGAAAAAATCTGTCTCAACTGGTGTTTTACAATTTGGACATTCCCATAAATTTTCTAACACAGCCGGCAGGCATTACCATGTATACGATGAATGCTCAACTGGATGACACATTTCGAAAAAATTTACTTTACGATCTAATTAAATGGAATAGCGATTTAAAACTGTTTGATTTGTTTTATATCACAGGAGAATTCTCATGCCCGTTAGCAGAAGCAAATGTATGCAGTGTTGCGGAGGAGCATTGTTTCCAAATTAAGTCACTAAACGAGATCCCCGGCAATAATGCATGTTTGATGAAAAAAAGAATATCTCCTTTCAATATTTAATACACGACAATGAACAAACAATTAACTGAAAACGACATTCAATCTGTTGAAAGATTTGTGCTTGATGAATTGAAAAAAGAATACACGCGGCGTGATCCAAAAGCTTTAAACATGCCAGGCATTGAGACGATTTTAATTTTACTGGCCAGTAAAGTAGTACTTCCAGTTGTTGTAAGCATAGCCGGCAAATTGGGATACGACATAATTAACGACTGGCGAAAAGGCAAAATAGAAAAGGAAGAAATAGTTAAACAAGCTACCAGCGATCCAGCAGAGGGGCCTGGTGCTGACAAAAACAAAGTTGTCGCGGATATAATTGATGATTTAAAAAAAGACGGTATTCCTGAGGGGAAAGCCCGTGAGTTGATAGACAAAACCTTCGATAAATTAAAACCATTTTACAACCCATAACTAGCAGGTGTAAGGTTAAGGCAGGAGATTTTACCTGCCACCCGAAAATTCTCACGATCCTCCGCAGTAAATCCAGGGTTCCTGTGGAGGCATAAAGGATCAGAATAATCGTTAACTATAGATGATTTTATGTAAAAAACTTGGTTTTCCTTTTGAAAATCAACTCTCGCAATTTTCTTATAATCAGCTTTTAAGTGAGCTCGTAAGAGCTACGGAATAAAAAAACCATCCGCAAAAGGCGAATGGTAATTTTTTGTGACCCCGTCTGGATTCAAACCAGAAACCTTTTGATCCGTAGTCAAATGCTCTATTCAATTGAGCTACGGGGCCAGTTTTCCTATTTAGTTGAACTACAAGGTGTAATCTCACTGAATGGGCGGCAAAAATAGAGATATTTGCTATTTCTTCCAAAAAAGACTTGAAAAGAATTGAAAATCACTGATATTTTAACGCTTTTTCATCCATGGCTGATCCCACGGCGGACCCAATTCCGTTAATTCCGCCACTGTTTCTGAACGTAAGTGTGTGCATACAAACATTACCTTGCATTAGTTACCTTGCATTGGCACACCAAATGCATTTATTACTCTAAAGATCCATCATCATGAAAATTCAATGCTGGTCAATCGGTAAAAACCACGAATCCTATATTAAAGAAGGGGTAGAGGACTTTACCCGCCGGGCATCCAAATATTTCCCGGTAGAATGGAACCTGATGCCCACCCCCAAAAACGCCGGTATGCTCAGTGAAATGGACCTGAAAAAAAAGGAAGGCGAAACCATCCTCGAATGGCTTAAAAAAGATGATTACCTGGTGGTGCTCGATGAACGGGGGCGTTCGTTGTCCTCCCCCCAACTAGCTGAATTTATTCAAACCCGGGCCAATGAAAGTACTAAAACCGTCGTTTTTCTTATTGGCGGAATCTATGGTATCGATGAACCGGTGCTGAAAAGGGCCAATTTGCAGTGGTCGCTGTCGCATCTGGTATTCCCGCATCAACTGGTGCGTTTGATCCTCGCTGAACAATTATACCGCGCCTGCACCATATTGCGGAATGAAAAATACCACCATAGCTAGGTTGTTGCCTGTTATTTACAGTTTGCTTTTACCTTTTCGTAACAGGGTTACAAATTTTTCAAATGATTCATCCCCCCTGATATCGAGCCGTTGAATGAGTAATGGGTTTTTCAGCGGCAGGTTGTTTAACCGGTTGCCTATGCGAAAGGCCAGTTCAATTTGATTGGTCGCAAGTGTTTTATAAAATGTATGCAGTTTTATGGGGTTTCGTTTGGGGAATGCGCCGTAAGGAAAAGCCAGACAGGGTTGAAAGGGAATCTGCAACGTATTCAGCATGGACTTACTTTTAACAATATCCTGGTCTATTTCCGCTGGAGACAGTTTTTTATAACTTTTATGGTCATAGGAATGAAGTCCGAACTCGACCAATTGTTCATTCATCGCCTGAATGTCGCGTACATGTAAATACTCGCCCGACAAATTATTTTCCGGTATATGTTCCTGTTGTAAAAAAGAAGGAACTAAAAAAATATTGGCCTTCATGCCATACTTTTTCAGCATCGGATATAGGTGCGTAAAATTGTCGCGGTATCCATCATCAAAAGTTATTAATACCGGTTTGGGTGGTAAAGAAGCGCCAACGCGAATGTAATTCAGTAAGTCACTCAGTAGAATAGGGGAATAACCTTCTTTAAGCAGATAATCGAATTGATCTTCGAGCCGGTTGGCTGGAATCGTTAAATAATCATGGTGGCCATTGCCTGAAACTTTATGGTACATCAATACCCGTAAACGCGCACTTTTGCCAGCGGAAAAAATACGCCAGGCGAACCATAACACAATGATCAGCATGGAAAAAATATACCAGTAGAACATACCTGATTGCATAGGGTATAGGGAGTATTGTTTTATTGTTGTGCCTTTTGATGCAGCTCTTTTATTTTTAAATACTTGGCGAAATGATAGTAGGCAGAAAAAACCGACCAGTACAGGCCTTTCACCCCGTTTAAAAAATTTCTTTCCAGCAGGTAGTATTTGAAGAAATTATATGGGATGGCTATCAGTACCTGCGCCAGCGATTTGTTTTTCCCTTTTTGATAAGCCATTTCAGCTGAATAGGTGGAGTATCGGTTTAATTTTTCGAGGTATTGAAAAATGCTTGAGTAGCTATAGTGTTGTACAAGGTGGTGCATTTTTTTTATGGGACCCGAAATCTGTATGCCTTCATGTACTTTATCATTGGTAAATCCGCCTTTTTGCCGGTTGAACAATCGTATAAAATAGCGTCCGCTTTCTCTGCCAAAGGTGAACTCCTTATTCAAAAAGACCATATTCATGGGAAAAGAAAAACCTGCGTAGTCGCAGTCGTTCTCCCTGATACTGGTAATTTCCTGCACCAGTTCGTTGGTTAACACTTCATCGGCATCAATGCATAAAATCCAGTCGTTGTTTGCCATCGATACGGCAAACTGTTTTTGAGAACCATATCCATCAAATCGGCGGGAGTATATGATACACCCGAATTGTTCACAGATGGCTACCGTATTGTCGGTACTGTAACTGTCAACAATGATAATTTCATCGCACCAATGTAATTGGGATAATGTTTTTTGAATGATCCGCTCTTCATTAAGTGTAATAATAACTGCGCTGACTTTCAGGCCGGGCATAGCAGTTTTCATAACAGGCGTAAGGGTCCTGTTGATGGCATGGGTTGTTGCAATCATCATATGTAAAAAATGATAAGGGGTAAATCAATTAAACCAAGGCTCCAATAAGTGGATTATTGGAGAAAAAAGGCATATTGGATTGCATCTGTGACAGGTTGCAATGATAAAATACCGAAAGAATCGATACCCCTATTTGGGGCGGCAAGAAAATTTAATGGGATTATAATCTTACAACAAAACGTCAAAATAGAACAACCGCTCCCGTTTCGCCGAGCCTCCAAAAATACCCAGTCCATTTACAATGTTGCCGGTAGGGGATACCAACTGGTTGGTAGGTACCGATCCGAAATCGGTCTTATACTTTTCATATAACTTCAGGTAATTGTACAATTCTTTGCTCACCGATTTTAATTGCAATCTTACGCGGCCTTTTTGCTGCGGATCAACAAAGAAGTGTTTGTCGATATAGATCCTCGTGGTATAGTATTCTCCATTAAATACCGGGTCCAGGAAGAAAATGCGTCTGAATGGATTGGTGAGTTTATCAATGCGGGCATTTTCCGACTGATCGTCTTCTGTAAATAAATTCAACCGGGTATACTTGCCAATCCCTATGGTGTCGGTTAATATTTTTATACCGGGCGTATTTTTTACCTGTTCATAAAACGCTTTTCCCGATGGCGTGTCGTAACTGTAGCGCTTGCCCTGGTAAAAATAAAAGTGATTGTTCTTTACCAGTTCTTTTATGGCTTCAATAATATACAACTCTTCATGGTCCAGCGAATCTTTCCAGGTTATATTAGCGGAAAGCACCTCTATGTCGTTGAACAGCGTAGAGGACGTGTCTACTGAAATCAACCGGGGTAATGTGGGTATATAGGTCTCGGCTTTTACGGTGCCAAGCGTAGGATGATTGATCTCTATCTTATACGTGGTATTGGCTTTGAACCGCTTTCTATTGGTAAATACCGAGGTAGGGTTATTGAGGTATTGCAATGAGTAATTGGGTTGCAATACCCAGCTCATTGTGTTTGTTTCTGTAAGGGTAACCGTGGCGTCATTTACTTTCTCAAACCGTATCAGGCTGCCATTTTCTACTTTGATCGTTTTGCCGATCGGGATCTTTACCGAATCGCCCGCTGTGATCTCTGCCAGTACCACCAGCTTGTCGTCTTCGAACTGATCGCTGGAGAATTTCTTTTTACAGGAGCTGATGATCAACACCAGCAAGATGAAAGAATAATATGTTAGTCTGTTTTTTGTCATGTTACTTAAAATGCCACTGAATACGATACATAGGGCGTCATTTTAAAGAACTGATATTTGGTGGTTACTACCAATGATCGTTTTCCCAGGGTGCCTTCCAGATCATATACATACTGACTGGGTGAACCATATATGTTATATACGCCTACTGTTAATCGTGATTGTAGATGGTCACTCAGCTTATGATAATTGCTGGCCGAAACATCGAGCCGGTGATAAGGCAGGGTCCTGTACATTTTGGCCATGGACGAATGATAAATTAACCGGTATTCCTTTGGCGCCAACGGGTCACTGATCTGCTGCGCATCATCAAAATCGGGATATACCTGGTTGGGCAAGCTGTACACGTCGCCGGTAGCAAACATCCAGAACGAGGAAAAGCTCCAGTGCTTATTATACTTATACGTAGCGGCTGCATTGGCCTCGTGGCGGCGATCGTATTTAAATGGAAATTTCGCGCCATTATTCAAACCCACAAACCGGCGCCAGTTCCACGATAAGGTATAGCTTACATGCAAATACCATTTGTCGGTAACGCGTTCTGCTTTTGTTTCCAACCCATAACACCAACCATTGCCCAGCTGCACGCTTTGTCCCCAGTCGGCCGTATTTAAAAACAGGTTTTTGCCTTCTGCATAGTTCGTCACATTTTTCATTTGCTTGTAATACACATCGGCATATATGGCCAGCTTTTTATTATTGCGATAACTGTAACCCAGGTTGATCATATCACTTTCTTCCGGCTGCAGCACACCGGTACTGGGAACCCAGGCATCGCTGTTAATACCCATATACGGATTGGTGACCAGGTGCATGTATTGGGTCATGTGATTGTATGAAATATCTACCTGGTTGTTTTGATCCATTTTGTATACGGCATATAAGCGCGGTTGCCAGGAGGTATAATGGTAATCGTTGTGCCGGTATAAAGAAACGTGTAAGCCCGGTCTGATATAAAATTGTTTATCGGGCCTGATCTCGTTTTCGTAAAACAACACCACTTCGTTGAACGATAAAGGTGGGAAGGCGTTAAAATCGCCCGGCCGGTCAATAAACTCTGCCGACACGTTGGAGTCGAATGGCCGTATGCGGGTGAAAGAGGCTTTACCGCCTATATTAATGCGTATATTATTGGTCGCTGAAATTTCTACAGCTGTTCGGGCATTGTATTGCCTGATGGATGAATACGTATTGTACACCTTGTTCTGTACCAGGCGGCCCGTGCTGTCGTATAGGTTATACCGGAACCCGGCAATATTATCGTAGTTGCTGTAATTGAAGGAGGAGTTAACAAACGCCTTTGGACTCAACACCCGGTTCCAGTTCACCGACGCGGCCTTGTTGCCCCAGCGTTGCTGGTTGTTGGTATAGTTTTGATGTAATTGCAATTCATCATTACCTGCATAGGCATTCACCATGATCTTGTCTTTTTTGCCTATCCATTGCGTGTACTTAACGTGCAGGTCGTAAAAGTCAACCGCGATGCCCGATTTCAGCATGCGCAGGATCGGGTTGATCCAGCTGCGGCGGAAGGAAATCATCATCGAGGAACGGTCTTTTTTTATGGGGCCTTCCAGGGTAAATGAACCGGCCAGCAAACCGGCATTGGCTTCCCCTTGCCATTTTTGCATGTTCCCGTCTTTCGTCATAACATCTATCACCGACGATAAACCGCCGCCGTACCGGGCCGGAAAATTCTTCTTGTACAGGTACATCGACTTGACCGATGTTTTGTTGACAATAGAAAGCGCTCCCAGTAAATGCGTGGGGTTGAAGATGGTATTTCCATCGAGCAAAAAAATGTTCTGGTCGGGGCTGCCGCCGCGTACCAGCATGCCATAGGTGATCTCCGGTATGTTTTTAACGCCCGGGTCCATATAGAATGAGCGCAACACATCCGATTCGCCCAGGATGATATCGTAGGAATTTGCTTCTTTGGAGGCTTTGTTTTCGTCGGCCTCTGTCGCTTTTGGCGCAGAAGTTACCGTTACTTCCTCAATATCGCTTTTAGGCGTCAGGTATACATCCATCCGGGTGTTCCCTTTCAGATCGATCTCCATTTTGTGCGTATCGTAACCGGCATAAGAGAGGTACACAACATTTTTGCCTTCGGGAAGCAACAAAGTATAATAGCCGTGATTGTTTGAGTAACTGCCGCGTTGACGGGCCGGTTGCCATACGGTGGCATCTGCCAGCGGTTCACCGCTGATCGTTTCTTTAATAATACCGTAAACGGAATACCAGGTTATAAAAAAATCCTCCGGTAATGGAGTGGGGGAAGGCGTGATAATGAGCTTATAGTTCTTTTCGAGCAGGTTTATTTTCTGGCCCTGTAGTACCTGTTGCAATACCATCCCGATGGTTTCGGGCGAACCCGTGAGGCTAATGACTTTGCCGGTATCTAAAAAATTGGCCGCATATTCAATGATAATGGAACTGTGTTGATTGATATCGCTGAGAAATTCACGGATGGAACCTGTTGAAAAGGAGGGGGTATAGGGGCGCGAGAATATACTAACCCGCTGAGCCTGGGTTGGTTGCATACTAATCAAGAGAAAGGCCAATATGCAAAGGAATCTATATCTCAAGCTATAGCCTGCGATTCACATGGTTTTAATAAGCCCAAAATGTACAAAGAACTAATTTAATTTCGATAAAATACGACTTTATCTTTTTCTTTTTTCATGTGCAGCCCGGTGATAAGCGTGATCTCTTCCAGGGCCTGCTCTATTGGCTGGTTGTTGAATTGAACGGATACATGAACTTCCGGGGCTGTTGCTTTCAGGGCGGGCGCCAGTTCTATTTGAACGCCATAATAGTGGGCAACATCCTGCAACACTTTTGGCAAAGGGGTATTATTAAAGATGAGTTGACCGGTTTCCCAGGCTATAAAGTTTGAATCGGTAACGGGTGATTGGTAAAAGCGAGCATGTTCCAGTACAGCCCGTTGGCCTTTGGCAAGAATTACCTGGTTGTTTGCTTTATTCTTATCCTTCACATACACTTTCCCGGTCACTACCACTACCTCATCAGTTGATGGGGCTGAATTTACCAGGAAAGAAGTGCCCAACACCTTTACTTCGGCGTTCTCAGTAGTTACCAGGAATGGTTGATTGTCTTTGTGTTGTACTTTAAAGAACGCTTCGCCTGTCAATTGCACCAGCCGCTCTTTTTTGTCAAATGTTTTGAGGTATTTTATGGAGCTGCCCTTGCGTACTACAACAACCGATTGGTCGGGCAGGGTAAGCGTTTCGTTTTTGGCGGCGGCTGTAAATGTTTGCCATTGGGCTCTTTGGTACCACAAGTACCCGCCAAAGGCAACTAATGCAAACACCAGAACGGCTGCGGCTGCCTTGCCTGTTGATGAAAAAAGGAAAGAAATTATAGTATCGTAATGGTGTTTGGGTTTAGGGGTCAAATGAACGATCTTATCATCCAGTTTCACCCAGGCGACGTCTGCGTTGAATGTAGGGTTAGCCAGTAAAGGGCCGCTTTTTTGCCAAATGATGGCCAGGTCATTGTATTCCTGCTGGCAGGCGGCATCCTGCTTCAACCACTGCTGTAGCTCCTCAACTTCCTGTTGAGTCGCCAATCCTTGCAGTTGTTTGGCAATAATGTGTATTATAAGTTCTTTGTCGCGCATACGGTCAGTCCTGTTGTAAAAACATTAAAATATTGTATACCCCTACATTATGACGTCAAAAACAAAAAAATTATGCAGTAAATAACTGGAAGTCCCTGTTTTTGTCTGATATAAGCACGTAATATCTTAAGCGCCTTACCCATTTGATTTTCAACCGTTTTTATAGAAATTCCCAGGGAGTCGCTGATTTGTTTGTAGGTCAGGTTGCTAACCCGGCTTAGTACAAATACTTCACGGCATTTGGGCGGTAAGTTGTCGAGTGCGTTTTTTAACAGGGTATCATAATCAGATTCTTTGGTGTGGGGCGACGGGCGCTCCCCGGGCATTTCAATAACTTCCTGGCCATTGAAATCGCCCAGAACGGTTTTCTGCCTTTTGTCGAGAAAACTCAGGCAATTGTTGCGGATGGCAGTATATAAATACCAGGTCAGTTCTTCAGAACCAATGAGGTTTTGTTTTTTCTCCCATACCCGCAAAAAAGTTTCCTGAACAATATCCTCACAGCTATGCGGCTCTTTTACAATGGTAAAGGCGTACTTACAAAGCGGTTCATAATATTTATAAAAAGTTTCCTGGAATAACCGGTATAGTTGTTCGGGCTCCTGCATAACCTTGTACGGGAATCATTTCATTAAATGTAATAAAAAAATACAATGATTAAGGTATTGGATGAAGCCACAATATACAGGTTACCTGCCAATGCACAATAACCGCTCCCTACCGGTTTTGCATATTGAATAATGCTTTCTATTATATTCATTGTAGTAAAATAAGATATATATACAGGTTACACTCACGGCCTGGTGCCGCCTAAGACGGAACACTATTTTTTTACTAAACTTATTTTGGACATTTGCTATTATGATCGATATTCGTCTGTTAGTTATACTTAATTGAAGGGGATTATTAATAACTGCATATAAATTACAGACCCACCTGGTTGCGCGGGGGATAGGGGTTCTACGTATTGAGGAATGAAACATAATTTTCAGGATAAGTCTCTTTTACTGGAATTTAAGAGAGGGAATACACATGCGTTCAGGGCCGTGTATGATATGTTTTTTCCAAGTCTTTGTTTCTTTGCAAAACGGTTGGTTGACAATGATGGAGAGGGAGAAGACATTGCTGCCGATAGCTTTGTGAAATTGCTGAATCGGTACGACTCCTTCGATACCATGCCAAATATTAAAGCATTTTTATACATTACTACCCGTAATGCCTGCCTGAATTATCTACGTTACTCGCAACGGCAACATTCATCAAAAAGAGAATTGAACAGGATGCAGGATAAAACCGACGAACATGCGCTTAGTCATATGGTGCATGCGGAAGTGCTGCGTGAAGTGGAATTTGAAATTGAACAGTTGCCGAATCGCTGTAGAGAAATTTTTAAACTGATCTATTACGAGCGAAGGTCGGCCGACGAAATTGCCGGGATGCTCGGAATTTCTATCAACACGGTTTGGGTACAGCGGGCAAAAGCCATCCAGTTGATTCGCACCAACTTATTAAAAAAAGGGATGCTGTCTATACTATTATGTTTTTTAGTTATGACCGATAATGATTTGAAAATGTAGGAATACAGGTGCAAGCTGCAAGCCAAAAGCCAAAGGCCGAAAACCATTTGAAGTTTGCCGTCTGCCGTTTCACGTTTCACGTCTGCCGTCGTCTGCCGTTTCACGCCTTTTGTTAATGGGGGCAAATATTTCCAGATTCTATAAAGGAATTGAACCGGATTGGTGTTTATATATCTATATCAGGACACTGCATTATGGACACTGAATTGAATATACAGCACATGGAGGAAGTGGATTATTTAACAGCATTGCTGTTGAAGCAGTTAAGGGAGGAAATAACCCCGGAAGAATTGCAATACCTGGAGAACTGGAAAGCGGCGCACCCTTCGCATGCCCGGGTAAGTGAGCAGGTAAACGACGGCGAACAATTGCTGGCCGATCTGCTGGCGATGAAACAGGTTGATATGGAAGGCTGGTGGCAAAAGATCAGCGAACAAATAGAGATCGTAAAAAAGCCGGTCGCCTTTTATCGCCGGTGGTATACCTACGCAGCTGCGGCTGTGGTGCTACTGGTAGCCGGAGCCATCACCTGGCAATTCATGACTTCTAAAAAATCACCGGAACCTGCAAACGAAAAGTCTGCCCCGGTCGCTATCAATGTACAGCCGGGTGGCAATAAAGCAACACTCACTTTATCAGACGGTTCTGTTATTAACCTGGGTAATGCCACCAATGGAACGGTAGCCGAGGAAGGAGGCGTACAGGTGATCAAGTTAAAAGAGGGCGAGTTGAAATATGAATATAAAACCGGTAAAAAGCATTCAGAAGATATAGCGAATGCGGGGTTGAATATATTGAGCACGCCCCGTGGCGGACAATATAACCTGGTGTTGCCAGATGGTAGTAAAGTGTGGTTAAATGCAGCGTCTTCCATTAAATATCCTCCGCAGTTTGCAGCTAATGAAAGACGGGTAGCCATTACCGGCGAGGTCTATTTTGAAGTGGCCCCAGGAAAGAAAAAGTTCCCTTTTATTGTTACTGTACAATCTCCCGCCGGCAATAACCTGGCCCAGGTAGAGGTATTGGGCACCCAGTTTAATATCATGGCGTATGATGATGAAGCAGCCATCAAAACAACCCTGGTGAATGGTAAGGTAATGGTTTCGCAGTTACAGTCTGCCAATCAAAGCAATACAACCGATAGCTACAAACTGTTAACGCCGGGCCAGCAGGCGCAAATACCACAACACGTGGCCATCGCCGCCGGAAGTAATTCCATTAAAGTGATCGATATTGCCGACACCGAAGAAATGGATGCAGCCCTTGGGTGGAAGAATGGTTACTTTACATTTAATAATGCCGATATAAGATCCATCATGCGTTCATTGGCACGGTGGTATAATGTTGAAATAGGCTACGAGGGAAAAATACCCGATTATACATTTACCGGCTCCATTCCCCGTAAGCAAAATATCTCCGCAGTTGTCAAGATCCTGGAATATGAAGGGATCCACTTCAAACAAGAACAAAATAAGATCATCGTAGTTCCTTAAAGGATTCACGTCTGCCGTTTGCCGTCTCACGTCTTTCGTTTCACGTCTGCCGTCTAGCGTCTTCCGTTTCACGTCTGCCGTCTGCCGTTTCACGTCTGCCGTCTGCCGTTTCACGTTTAAAAACACATGCGCCGGTAATGTGCATATTGTATTATCCGGTTGATGATGTTCGTGGAGCGAGTGTTAATGAGTAGGCCATGCAAAACCCTCACAATAGTATGCATTGGCTTAACCAATATTCCGGTAATCCAAATATGCGCTCACTACCAGCGCAGGCGTATAGCACTATTTAACCAATACCATGATAAACCTTATCTTATGAAATGTAGACGATGATATGCACGTTGTTTTTCCCGAATATAAAAGCTGGCAACCTCAGGCAGGTGATGGAATGGATTTTGGATAGTGTCGGATTGGAATACGGTGCATGTAAATATAACAATGATCATCACCTGACACAACGCTTCTATAAAGGTACAATGTGATCAACCCGTTTTCCAAATTTCATGCGCTAAATTATTTTGCCAAAAAAGCGAAAAACCAATATTTTTTATAAGTGCATGTATAAGTGTTTATGAAAAGTTTATAGTTTGTAGTTTATGGTTTGTAGTTCTTCAGCGGTTACCTGCTGATTAATTGTTGGGTTCCTGAATGGCGAAGCAACTATAAACAACAAACCCTAAACCATAAACGGTTTAGGTCGTTGGGCTTTCCTTACTTCTCTCCCGCGCCGTCATATGGTAATACTTTTTAAATGCCTTTGAAAAGGCGCTTAAATTGGTGTATCCTACGCCTTCAGCTACCTGCGATACGGTATGCTTTTTACCCGATAACAACTGCCAGGCCTTTTCCATGCGTATATCGCGTAAATAATCGGCCGGACTACTATGATACAACTGTTGAAAACCGGTTTTTAGTTTATAGTCGTTTAATCCCGTGAGCTGGGTAAGCTCTTTAATAGTCCACTCCTGTTTCAGTGCCGATTCCATGTTGGTCCTCGCCAGGTAAATAGCCTGGGCTTCCTGCATGGAAAGGGTGACCGGTTCCCACACCGGGTGTTCCGAGATATTTTCAATACACATGGTTAATAAAGCCATGGACCGGGTATACAACGATAGGCCTGGCCGTTTGCCGGCTTCCATTAATTGATGAACCTGAGTCAGTAACGTCCGGTTGGCTACCTGGTTAACCGGTACCAGCATAGCCGGTTGCTGGTGTAAAACTTTTTTCTGAAAATCATTCATCAGCACTAAAGGTGGCAATTTTTGCGATAGCGTATAAACGGGATAATGGATGTCAACAGTAGCGTAAACACCGGCATGTTGAAAATGAAGACGGTTATTCTGAAACGGGATATGCAATAAATTATATCCCTGTTCATAAAATACCAGGTTGCCCAATCCCTCAATATGGTACTGAATATGATTACCCAGGTGAAAGCGCAACTTTAACAAAGGTTCGCTCTCCATCATCGTGAAAGAACAACCCCGGTTCAGCAAAAAATGTTGTATTCGTATCAAGATCCCATTACTCTGTATCTGCTGAAACAGAACATGGCCAAAGGCGCCCGATGCCGAACTAGATGATGCTCCCGGTATCAGGTAGTCACTCGCTGCTTCCGGAAGTTGATCACTAAAGGCAAGATCTTTATAATTATCAGCAATCAATTTTACTTGCATACCTGCAAAGATTTAAAGGGCCATTTTTTACACAGTGATATGCTGTGCCGGTATTGACAAAGGCATGCACCCTAAACAGGTGAACTGTTATGCTATTTTGAGAAACAGAGTCCTGTAAATGATAGATCCAAACAGGTGAACACCTATTGTCAAACGTTAGAAAAATCGCTATGCAGTGCGTTCATCAGGCCCTTTTGGGAGTTTGTAGGTATGCTATAATATGCATGGTAGAGAAAACAGCTGCACCAGCTCAAGGTAAGGGAATTTTTTGCAAAACAATTACGAAATCGGGTTTAAAATTATGCAAATAGTTATGCTATTTTAACTATACAAGCATATGAGTTTCATTGAGAATGGAAGGATATCAACCGGAAAATTCGATTAAGGGGTATAGATAGTTTTGTATAACGGTCGCTACAGGAAGTGCGGCTGTTTTAACACGATAGTAGTAAAAAAAAATTATCGCTTTTGATTTTTAACCCGAAAAATAGCTATTTTACCAATGAAGAAATGATTCCCGCCCGGATGGTGATTTTGATACGTGCTGAAACACCACCTTTATCCGATACCCCGATTTTTTTTGAAAAAAATCACGTTATCTTATCTTAATATGACAACCTCATCCCTGAATTCGCTTTGCCAATCCCTCAACGTAAGGAAAGAACAACCCATTGTATTGCAAAAAGAGCTGATGCCGGGTTACTGTATCAGCGTTCGACCGGTTTGCATACATTCCAATGACGACATTAACGCCATTCACGAATGGCTGTCAGACGGGTACCCCGGCCGTTTGCCGGTTGACCAGTTACGTGTATTCTTCATTTTACTGGCCGAATGCACCTATGCGCAGGCCTTTATGGTGTTGTTGAACGATGATACGCCCATTGGTCAGTTTGAAGTTTACCAGGTGATGCAGGACGAACTGAAAGACTCCGTTGATGCCGATGAAGGCGATTACAGAATATATATACCGGTAATGCCCGTGATCGCTTCCTACCCCGATATCACGGTACAGATCATGCAAATATGCCTCCGCTACATCTTTTCATGCGCCGAAGTGAAACGGGTTTTCTGGGTAATACCTGTCAATGATAAAGAGCGGATAAAAGTAGCTGCAAAAGCCGGGTTCCAAATGCTCAAATCCTTCCGCGAAGTAACCATCGAAGGCGATCAGCCGGCAACTATTTATCAATGTAAACGTTCATAATTACCCGCTAATCATTCCTTTCATATTAGTAAATATGCTCAACTGAACGGGCATATGGTCCCATTATTAGATAGAGGATTTCCTAAGCTAACGATATCATTTTCTAAACTTGTATGGGTAATACATTTCCCATTCTGGGGTTTAATAGCCTGGGTGGGGTAGATATATGTATTTTTGTTTAACTGTTTATGGAAAAAAATTGAGCAAACGCTGTATGAACAACTACCTAAAAAACGGAACGCTGTTTGACACTAAAAACGGCAACATTGTACTGTGCAGGACCACTAACCCCGAATCTCAAAAGTTGGCTGCCCCGCCTTGGTACGATCTCCCTGGTAATTGTTTCCTAATCTTAAATGTAAATTCTAAAAATACCTGATTATGGCGCGTTCAAAACCCAATGCTACTCGCTCAAACCGGCAGGATGTATCAGCGGCAGTGCCTAAGATTAACAAAAGCGCTGATCAAAAGAAGAAACCCAAAATAATCAATCAGGATCATTATGAAGTGGCAGAGCGCCCGGTGAGCGAGCACCTCGATTCCCGTGAATTGTTGCATGTACTAACCCAGGTTAAAAACGGAAATTTTAGTGTACGAATGCCCATTGACCAGGTGGGCCTCCCCGGAAAGATCTGCGATACGCTGAATGAGATCATTTCGCTGAATGAAAAGATGATGACAGAGTTTACCCGCGCCGGTAACACCATCGGTAAACAGGGTAAATTAAACCAGCGTATCGAGCTGCCCAATGCCCGCGGCGCCTGGCGTACCGGGGTTGAATCACTGAATATATTGATCTCCGATCTTGTACATCCTACTATAGAAATAGCTGATGTAATCAGCTCTGTGGCCAAAGGAAACCTGTCGAAAGAAATGCCGCTCGAAATAGGTGGTCACGTACTACAGGGTGAATTTGGCACCATTGCCAAAGAAGTGAACGACATGGTGAAACAGCTGAACCTGTTTTCCATGGAGGTTACCCGGGTGGCGCGTGAAGTGGGTTCGGAAGGTAAACTGGGCGGACAGGCAAAAGTAAAAGGGGTAGGCGGGGTTTGGAAAGACCTTACCGATTCGGTAAACCAGATGGCCAGCAACCTCACCGGGCAGGTGCGTAACATTGCCGAGGTAACAACGGCGGTGGCCAAAGGCGATCTGTCGAAGAAGATCACGGTAGACGTAAAAGGAGAAATTCTCGAATTAAAGAATACCATCAATACCATGGTGGATCAGCTGAACTCCTTCTCTTCAGAAGTAACGCGTGTGGCGCTGGAAGTAGGTACGGAAGGAAAGCTGGGTGGCCAGGCCCAGGTAAAAGGGGTGGCCGGAACCTGGAAAGATCTGACCGACTCTGTGAACCAGATGGCCAGTAACCTCACCGGCCAGGTGCGTAACATTGCCGAGGTAACCACTGCCGTGGCGAAAGGTGACCTTAGTCGTAAGATCACGGTGGATGTACGCGGAGAGATCCTCGAATTGAAGAATACGATCAATACGATGGTGGATCAGTTGAATTCTTTCTCTTCAGAAGTAACGCGTGTGGCGCTGGAAGTAGGTTCGGAAGGTAAACTGG
>CBIHPP010000014.1:0-294534 GCA_966212235.1 uncultured Niastella sp.
CCATGATAAGGGAAATGCGATCAATATCGCAAGGCCCACCAGGCTCAGAAAATCCTTTGACAACATGCTGGTAATACGACTGGCAGAAGCACCTACTATCTTGCGTATACAAATCTCCTTTTGCCGTTGTTTGGCAGTTGTATTAATTGGGCGGCGTTTATTTGCATTCGGCGGGCATGTAGCAAAAATGTTCCGTTCATAAAGCAAAATATTGCTGCATTCAGTTATTATAAGGCCTGTGAAAAGTAATTTTTTCCGGTTTTTAAGTGAAAGAACAGGCAGATGAGTGAACCTGCGCTATAAAAAAGTCAGTTATTTGATTGTATGTGAACTTTTACTGAAATCAATGGAGTTACAATAATAATTATCTGCAAATGGGAAAAAAAATCTATTTCTGCCATCAGGCAATCAACTTCAACTAAAAAGTAATTAACTTCTAATGAAAAGATGTTACAACCGGCAAAAAGTAATCATCTTCTCTTTAAATAATGTTAACTATGATAAAAAAAACTATCTCCAATGCAGAATATGTTATAACTGCCAACGCTGACGTTATGGCCCGGCAAAAAGTAATTATGACCCTGGGAAAAGTAATTATCATCCTCAAAAAAGTAACTATGACCCGGGGAAAAGTAAGTATCGTCCCCAAAAAAGTAACTATCGCCCGGGAAAAAGTAATTATCCTCCCCAAAAAAGTACCTTTGGACCTTGCAAAAACAAGCAATCTTAATAACCCTCTAAATCCCAACCAACCCATCGTAGCATGAGATCTATTTTTTTAATCGTAAATGTTTTACAAGCCTGTAATGTATTTTCTCAGGATACAACATCTTGGAATAAGCATATCATTGATAATATTGTCACCTTAAATCTTCCGGATGGTGATTTAGAGATTATTCACCAATGGAAAGATTTACAGTTTATAGAGCGGAATATGACTCAGTAGTTTTCCTCTTCACAAAAATTGACGTTATTGAAACAGCTCCATTGGCAAATGATAGTGGTGATTTGAGAAATAAATATAGAGAGCTGTTACAAGGATTTATAAAGACTTCAAAAAAAAGCCAATTGATTGATAGCGGCCTGTTTAAAGAAGGAAAATTTATGGGCAGCTACCTAAAAGGAAAAATGAACAATGAGGGGATCGATTGCTTCATTGAATATAAAGCCTACTTTTTGAATGAGGATACCTACGGGATACAAATAATCTATCCTATATCCCAGGAACGTACATTAACAGATATGCGGAAAAAACTCCTGAACTCAATGGTTATCTCTCCATCAGTAAACCAGGTCAAAAGTGCAGTGAAGAAGTAGGTAAGATGACCATAATTGAAAATACCAAATAGTTGCGAAATGATCCCAGGACTGCTAAGTGGCATCCATATTACAGAAATCGCCATGAAGGGTTTACTTCACAGGGATGGTCAACATCAGCGGATTTTACATAATTGTTGAAGAATATATTCCAGGAATTCAAAAAACAGAATTTGGTTTTTAAAATTTGTTAATATGAACCATCCGGAAATATATACACAATTTCCCGTTTTAATTATGCATTATCCCGATATCATTATAGTAAATTCCAAACTCATTACGTTGTGTCCAGATTTCATTATGGAACGTCAGTAGCCAACTATGTGGTATCAGTACTGAATTATGCACTTTCCCTTCACAACTTTGGATCATAGGTGCGCAACTTATAATTTAAAGTTAGCTATTTGTGTTTCATATTTATTTACTTATGAGTCATAGTTAGGCAGGGTTGCTCCATAGTTGAACCTGGATACAAAAAAGTTCGATCAGGATGCGGCATCTTTAGGTATGGATGTCGCATTTTAAGTTAGGGACACCGTATAGTTAGCCTTAAATGCGGCATCTTGAGCAAGATATTGCCTGGAGTTTGCAAGAAATGACTGTGTGGAGAAAACGCTAACGGCTACAATTTTTTGCATAACTGCCCCAACACCATTATATAATCATACACCTTTTTTTTCGTACCCTCTTCGATCTGGTAGTACCTGGTGCGCATGTGGTCGTAGGAAAATTCTGATTTTTGTTGAGTGGTAAAATGGCTGGTGAAAAATTTTAAGATCTCTGTATGGTTTGAATTGGTAATCATGCCAGAGTCTTTAAGCAACCGAGTAAGGAGTGCCAGTACGGGTACGGAAAGCGATGTATGCATTTTGACTTCTTCCTGCGCTTCTTTCTTTTCCGGAAGAGCCACTACTACCTGCAGGTAAGCCAGTTCCTGCCCGATCCAATCCAGGATGACTTGTTTGGCCGAAGGTTGTGCGGCATGAAAAGGAATAATGTTTTGTTCCAGCAATTGGCCGAGCTGTTTCTGGAAGCCTCTTAAAAATTCGAGTCTGCATTCATCCGATTCTTTCTTTTCCATTTCTATCCTGATTTCAGAACAGACTTCGCGTATAAACGCCAAATCATTGAACTTCCAGCTAATGAGTAGTTCTGTAAGGGATGTATATACCGAAGGAGAGGTAGGGGTGGAAGCATAGCCGGAAATCTCTTTGAGTAAATTTTTAAAATACGACACCTGGCGGTAGCTTATTGCCGGTCCTTCCTGCAGGTGATGCAGTCCTTTAATGGATTGGTCCAGGACATTAACAAGGTGGGTATTTGTTTCCTGATCGCTTACTATTTTAAATAGCAGTTTCCATTGCTTTTTTATTTCGTGGGCTTTTCGAAGCCGAAGCGAAAGGGGGAGATCCAGGTCCCAATTAAAATGGCGGCCATAATCGTTTTGCAGCAGAACGATGATCGTTTCGAGTTCTGCGGCTACTGAGCCGAAAAAATTTTTTAACCCGGGGGTAATCGATTCATGCTGCTGATAATGAAAAAGCAGGTTCAACAGGCCCGCCACTTTAATTTGATAGCGCTCTACGAGCAGTTCAATTTCTTTTTCGGTTTTATTATAAAGCGTATCCCGCAGCAATTGCGTTTTCAAGACATCTTTTAATTCTTTTGCCATGGCCAGGTACCCCTCCGGTGCTTCCTGCGCCGACTGTATTAATAATGCCGGATGAAGCTCCGAATGCACCCATTGATCCCAACTTTCTATTGGATGTTTTTCCATAGCTGCCGTATAAAATTCCGAAACCTGGAAGGAACAGGCAATACGTAACGGTACGTATTATTTACGTATTTATTGCGTATTCAGCAATTCCAGGAAGAAAGAGAACGTGTTGGCAAGTCAAAAATAAATGAGGATGGAACAGGAAGTGCGCCGATCAGATAAGTGCTGGTGGATTTCTAATAACTGCATGGTTTTGGAGGATAACTGCAACGACCTGGTGTACGTTTTTCAAGAAACATTGACCAAAATCAATAAGTAAGAGCCGTTGCCTCTTCGACCCGGTGTACGATGGAATTGATCCTTGCTTATCAAATGGAGGTCTAACGGTTCTCTTTCTTCCAATTTCTTCTTTCAACTTTCTTTTTAGCTTCTTTTTCTTACTTCTTTCTCCATGCTCAAATCTTTTTTAAAAATTTTTCTCCGTGAAAATCATTGCGTTAGAAGGGCTACTGGTAGGGCTTATAAGGTGTATCCGGCGATTTCATAACGTTTATTTGCATTGTCAAACGGCGCGTAGGTATAACCAGCCCGCTGGTACGAAAAAAGCTGATGAAGTTCATTGTTAGTAATGTTTCCAAAACATAGCAGACTGTAACCAACATTCGTTACAAAGCTGCCGGCCGCCTCGCGGAATTTGACAACATGCACCTGATGATGAACCATACAGCAAGATTAAGTACAAAGTATCAAACAGTTGGTAGTTATTACACGTAATGTTTGTTCAAACTTATTGGCCAATAATGTTTGTTTTAGGTTCTGTTGTAGCGGGTATTTTAATTTTTTAACTTAAAAATCTTTGTATATGCAAGACATAATATTAAGTATTTACAAGAGCTTGCGCGATATCGACACCATAGCCACAGGTTATCGCGTAGTGGAAAAAATGGAAGGGAATCCAGATTTTCCTGATGCGCCTCAAGAGCTGGCTGCAATGAAAAAAATGTTGCCAGACGCTCTATCGGCGTATAGCAATGCTAAAGGCCGCGACATGGAAGCTGTTCAACTTAAAAACAACCTGAAAGCGGAACTGATAGTATTATTGGCTGCTATTGCTGATTATGTAACCGCCAAATGTAAAGGGAACCGGCTGATGTTGTTAGGCAGCGGTTTCCCGATCTCCGGTGCTAGTTTCAGCCAGATTGAGCAGGTGATTGAACAACTGGAAGTAGCGTTAGGTGCTCCTGGCGAGGCTACCACACGTATCAAGCGGTTGCGGGCTGCAAGGGCATATATGCATCAGTGCACGACCGAGTCGCCCACTTCAGAAACAGTATGGCACAGCGAAGGAAGCAAGCTCCCGTATTACACTTTTAGCGGGCTTACTTCCGTAACTAAATACTGGTTCCGGGTTGTCGCCATAGGAGCTGATGGACAAATAATAACTTCTCCGGTTATTGCACGGGTTATTCAGTAAAACCGGTAGGTAAGTTGAATAGTTAATTTAAGGCCCCCTGATACTTCGGGGGGCTTTGGTTTTTGTGTGGGACAGCAATAAACGAACCAGGCTACATTATGCGAAGATTCTGGAAAAGAATAAGTAATAGTATACGAGACGCTTAGGGTAAGTTTATTTGAGACATACAAATGTTAAATCATATTTTTGCGTCAGTAATTTTCCCCCAACCAATTCATATTAATTCCCTCGGATCCTATTCTATATCCTGAAATGAATGGGACGTTTCATTATTCTTCTATTTTAAAACGAATAATTATGGATAGGGTTGTTGTATTTAATTATGCAGCAGTTTTAAGTGAGTTGAAGGAACGAATAAAGAATGCACGAGTACGGGCTGCACTTTCGGTAAACAAAGAGCTTTTGCAAACCTATTGGGATATTGGTAATATCATATTGCAACAACAGAAGCAGGAAGGTTGGGGCGCGAAAGTAATTGAAAGACTGGCTAAAGATTTAAAATTAGAGTTTCCTGACTTTCAGGGAATTTCGATAAGGAACTTTAAATACATGAGGGCTTTTGCCGAAGCCTACCCTAATTTTCCAAATGTGCAAGCACCGCTTGCACAATTAAGTGGATCGGCTTATTCTGCTGAAAATCAATTGAATACAATTGTGCAAGCACCCCTTGCACAATTAAGTTGGTACCACCATTTAGCATTACTCGACAGGGTAAAAGAGCCGGCTGTTCGGCAGTTCTACATTACAAAAACAATTGAGAACGGGTGGAGCAGAAATGTACTTGTGCACCAGATTGAAAGCGGCCTTCATAATCGGCAAGGCGCATCAATAACTAATTTTAATGCGACTGTTGCCCCAGAACAATCTGATTTGATTCAACAGATATTCAAAGATCCTTATTGTTTTGACTTTCTGCAAATGACAGAAAAGGCTAGAGAACGGGATCTGGAAAATGCCCTTGTGCAGCATATAAAAAAATTCCTGTTAGCGTTGGGGGAAGGCTTTGCATTTATGGGTCAACAATATAAAATGTTGGCAGGAGAAAAAGAATATATCCTGGATCTTCTTTTTTATCATACCAGGTTACGTAGACATATTATTATTGACCTGAAGATTGGAAATTTTGAAGCGGAATTCATAGGTAAAATGAATTTATATCTGGGAATAGCAGATGACACTTTAAAAGGCATTTATGATGAGCAATCCATCGGATTGATTTTATGCAAAACCAAAGACAAAGTAATTGCAGAATATGCATTACGAGATACCAGTAAACCAATTGGGATTTCAGAGTACAAGATTACACAATCGTTACCTGAAAATATAAGAGGGGAACTTCCCAGTATTGAAGAATTAGAGCAAAAAATGGATGAAGAGCTTGTCGAAAGCCGCAATCATATTGATCTCAGGCTAAGTGCTGTAAAAAATAGATTAAAAAACATAACTAATGAAGAAATCCAAACACCAGTAACCTTTACAATTCTGAAAGAATTATATCATCAAGGATTACGATCTCTTTACCAATTAATTATTGAAAAGTTTGTTGATTTCAATGAGTTATTTCATGATTGTCAATATTATTGGGGTTTTGGCAATAAGCATATAGCCGACCTCCAACAGCTAGATGATAATTGGAAAGATGAAAACGAAATGCAAAAGAGCCATGAAATGTTTTTTGAATATCGTTTATTGGGTTTCCGGAAAGCCGGGACAGAAAGCTACTCAGCCCAGGTTCGATTAAGATTTGAAATAAATACTTATTGGTATGGATTATCAGTCACAGGTGATAATAATAATCAACCCTTCCTCAAAAAACTTTATCATCAGGGTCTAAGTGATGAGGATAAACAGAATGTCGTTGATTATTTAACCAATAAGATACTTGATCAGATAGAATGGATTGTAGGACGCATTGAGCAGAAAGGTTGATAATGCGGTAAGTATATCTCTGTATTTTAAATTGTACAGATAAGTGGAAACTAATAGGGAAGTGTCTTTCACGTTATTTAAGTTACAGGGTTTCACCATTAAATTTTGGATTCTGTAGCTTGTTCTTTATAAATAAAAATTGTCACGGTCCTATGTCATCGAAGATCTTTCTGCAATCGCTGCAAAGTAAATTAAAAGGTGGAAATGCCCGTTCAATCCATCTTAATGCATTGCCTGGTAGATTAGCCACGCGACTTGATGTTAAGCAATTAGACTCTATAGAAAACAATCTTTCAGATTGTTTTCTAACTACTTTGCTTACAAAGTCAAGTTTCGAGTTTAAAATATCATTTGATAAGATAGATTTGAATGAGGTAAGTGGTGATGCGCAAAAGAAGTTAGGTGTTGTCGCCAAAAGACTGAATTCAATTATCATAGAAAATGAGGATTATTACAAAGAACATGGCACAAAAACATTAGGGTTTGGGTTCCCTTTATTGATAAAAAGGTCAAGTAAAGACCCTACAAAAATTATAAAGGCGCCTTTGTTTATTTGGCCGCTAGAGGCTATTAAATCTAAAACGAAGGTAAACGAGTGGTTTTTTTTGCGAAATAAAACAATTCAGCCTAATGGAAAATTAACAGATGTAGATATTCATTCGGTTAGTATCAATGAGGTATTACTTTCTTTTATCAAAGGTGAAGACAATATAACATTACCTAACCTGTCAAGCGAATCACTTGAGGACGCACTTATTGATAAGTCCGAATTAATAGATGCGTGTGCAGGAGTCCTGGAGGCATTAAATTCCGGATCAAAAACAGATTATCTGAACACCCTAACGAAGAATTTTGCATCTTCAGTAAATGCCTTGCCGGATGCCGGTCAGATAGATACCATAGCCAATAATACAGCTTATATACATTTTGGTGGTGTATTTGGATTATTCAGGGCACAAAAGGAAAGTATCATTACGGATATTAGCAAGTTGCTGGAGCGATTTGGCGAATTTGAATTTGATGACATATCAATAGAGAATCTTTCGACAACCCCTTTCAGTGCTGTAAATACTGATCCTAGTCAGCAGGCGATTATCAGCACCTTGGAGACTGATATTAACCAAATTATACAAGGACCACCCGGAACTGGTAAAAGCCAGTCCCTGACTGCACTTATTGTCAATGCACTGGCCAATGGACTAAAATGCCTTGTAGTATGTGAAAAGAAAACAGCATTAGATGTACTCAAACGGAATATTGAACGGATAAATCCGAAAATAGGTGCTTTTGTTGGAGTTATTGATGATGTGAATGATGACAGGGAAGCCATTGTGGATTCAGTGAGAGATCGTCAGAACGGTTTGCCGGTTACGTATTCATTGCAGCAGGTGCGGAGTCGTTATAACAGCTTAAAATCAGTATTAATAGAATCGGCAGCCTTGATTAATAAACAACATCTGGCCTTGGTGCAACCCGTCTACGATGAAAAAAGTTGGGCGCAGTTGGTAGGTCGATATTTGAAGTTAAAAAAGAAATACCCAGAAGTTCCCTTGAGAAACATATTAAACAACGATGATTTTAACTTTCACGAAGATGATAAGGAACTGGATGAATTGTTAACGATCTTAAAACGTGGTAATAATCTATTTAATCAATCGCAGCGAATTCACCCTGTTTTTCAGCCACTTACCAATGATCTTTTTGAAGGGAAAACGACAGGGGAGGCCAGGGCAAAAATTGAACAATTTATTGCAAATGCGAAATTGGAAATGCCTGTACTGGAAGCGAATATTCAACTGCTTCAAACAGAGGGGAAGAAATGGACTGAAGATTTTTCATCTTTAATTCCAGCAGTAATCAAAGATGAAATAGAATCATATCTACCATACATCAGTGGCAGTAATCTTACTCATAAAAAGTTGCCGCATTCATTTGCTCATGAACAAAAAATAGATCACCTGTTAGTAACATTGGAATCGTTGAATTTCAAAGCAAAAAAAATCAGGCTAACTTATCAGGATGCATTATGTCATCAGTATAATAGTTACTATGAGCAATTAAAAAATACGTTGTCTACTTACCTGTCCTTTGCCGAAAATAGTATTGAGCAATACGGTAATGATCTTTTAGACAATAGTAGTAGTGCAAGGTTCAAAACTAATATATTCAGTTTGTTTTCCAGTAAATACAAGCAAGTAAAGCAAAACAGGATAGAGATAAGAAGCCGTATAACTGAAGTGCGGCAAATTCATCTTCAAAAAAATTACATTCATCATCAATATAATGACCATTCGGAAACTGTCGACCTTAGCTTCTATTTAAGTAATATTAAAGAATTGTATCAAAAAACAACCATTTGGGCAAAAGAATATCCGGATACAATTAATACCTGGTTGTCTAACATTAAAGAAGAGCATTTTCATACAGATTTCAATGCTTTGAAACTTGAAGTGATTCCATTATTTGAACAGTTTAGAACATTGGCACATACACTAAAAAAGGACTATGGTATAATTCCGGGTACAAATGTTTCAGATATTAATACATTAATTCATGCAATTCCTAATCTAATTGATCAGTTGAATATTCAGCAGCGAAATTTCAAATCATTCCGCGATTATAGTGAGCTTCGAGGTTCTTCTTATAAAAACCTGGAAACGTCTTTGACTATTTTAGAGCATAACAAAGGAGCGGGAAAAATTCATTGTCAGTTGATTAAGCCATACAATAACTTAGAAGATGCGAAGAATCTATGTGTCACGATAAAAAAGGAGTTGGATGTAATAAGTAATCAGTTACATGATTTTAGGATTTACCACGAGTGGCGTTCTTTCTTCCTTGGTCTTAATCAATCACAACAGGCACTTATTACATCGATTAGTACACAATTGGAGGGTTCATGGACTGACGGTTTTGAATGCTGGTATTTATTCTGGGTGCTTTCTCTTTATGAACCCCAGAATCTACCAAAAGGTGATTATGAATTGCAACAGTATCAACAACAGAAAAAAGACTTTAATAAAGCTCAACTAGACAATATAGTGTCACGATGGATGGAGCAGCAAGCTGTTGCTATTCGGAATTATAAAGCGCGAGGGCTTGCTATTAATAGCTTGTTTAACAAGAAGGGCGCTAAAGGAATGCGTCGTAATTCATTACGAACCATTGTGAGATCTGAGTTTGAACTTTTTACGGATTTTTTTCCTGTACTATTACTCAATCCTTCTGTTTGTAGTTCTATCCTTCCCCTCGAGGAAGGTATTTTTGACATAGTTATATTTGATGAGGCCAGCCAGTTAAGGCTGGAAGATACTTATGCAGCGTTGATAAGAGGGAAAGCAAAAATAGTTTCAGGCGACAAACACCAGATGGCTCCATCCTCATATTTTGAGGGTACCGGTGCGCTACTTGATCCATTTGATAATGAAGAAGTGGAAGCCGACGAGGATGAAGAAACTGATAGAAGCGCTCTACAGGCAACGCAGCGTAACCTGGCTGATAGCGAATCGCTACTTGCTTACGCAGTCGATAAGGGGTTTAAGGAATCTTATCTGAATGTCCATTACCGGTCACAGCATCCTTTTTTGATTGATTTTTCCAATCATGCTTTTTATGGAAGTCGTTTGATACCTGTTCCTGCCATGCAAGATTATATTCCAATTGAGTATTTGCAAGTAAATGGGTTATATGAGGGACAAGTTAACAAGGTTGAGGCATTGAAAGTAGTGGCATTGTTAAAGCAGATAATGAAATCGCATGATAAAAACTCATGTCCGAGTGTTGGAGTTGCTACATTTAACATTTACCAACGTAATCTGATTTATGAAGAAATTAGGAATGAACGGCAGGCTGATCCACTGTTTGATAATTTGATGGCCCAGGCTGGTGATTCATTCTTTGTTAAAAACCTTGAAAATATACAAGGTGATGAACGGGATATCATAATCATTTCTACAACCTTTGGACGTAAATTAAATGGTTCTTTTTCCCAGAGTTTCGGCCCCATCATTCAAGGAAAAGGGCATCGGATGCTAAATGTAATTATTACTCGCGCCAAACAAAAAGTATATCTATGCACTTCTTTCCCGGAAGAGTATTTGAGCCAATATTCGTTACTGATTCAGCAAAAGGGAATAAAAGGACGTGGCATCCTATACGCTTATTTTACTTACGCCAGAGCCGTAAGTGAACAGAACAATGAATTGCGCATCGGCTTATTGAATTTGTTGAGTCAATATTGCACCGATAAGCATTATGATATAACTGAGCCTTCAGTTGGTTCCGAATCTCCTTTTGAGGATGAGGTCTATGAGCGATTGGCACAACATATAGGTGCTGACCGAATAGAACAACAATTCAAAATAGGTGGTTTCCGGATAGATATGATCGTCCGTCACAAACAATCAGGTATACCATTTATTGCTCTGGAATGCGATGGTGCCAAGTACCATACGAGTCCAGAAGCATATGCCTGGGATTGTTTCCGGCAAGAGCAATTGGAACGTTACGGATTTATATTCTACAGGATATGGTCTACAAACTGGTGGGACGCTGCAGACCAGGAATTAGTGCATTTGTTAGATTTTATTAGGAACCAGGATATGGAGGCTGTTAATACTTGTAATAATATATAATTTAACGAGCTGAGCCTTTAATTTTTGTGGAAAGGTATAGGTACTTGTATAATTATTAAAACGCAACCACCTCCCAAAACGCCTTCTTCGGTTGCCGATCCTGATCGAACAATAACGGGTAGTTTTTGCGGCCGGCTACGGGATAGGTATCCAGCCAGGTATACCGGTCGCTTACACCCCAACAGGTAACACCAGTGATCACGTTCTTATAGTCACGGAAAATAGCGAACACCTTTTTATATTGTTCCAGTTGCTGTTGCTCGCGTTCCGGGGTGAACGTATCCACATCAGTAGGCAACTTTTGGCGGCGGTTCTTTTCCCAGGGGTAAACAGATATATCGAGTTCAGTGAACTGTACTTTCAACCCGAGTGACGAATATTTTTCAATGGCGGTACGCAAGTCATTTTCTTTGGGCTCGGTTAATGACCAATGCGCCTGTAATCCCACGCCATGAACGGGCACTTTGGCATCAACCAGTTTTTTCAACAGCTGGTAGATCCGTTCTCTTTTTCCGGGCCGTTCGGTATTGTAATCATTATAGAACAATACAGCATCGGGATCGGCTGCATGCGCATATTCAAACGCCTTGATGATAAAATCGTCGCCACAGATCTGGTACCATAAAGAATTGCGTAAGATCCGGCTGTTGTCATCGTCAACTGCTTCGTTCACAACATCCCAGGCATATATCTTTCCTTTATACCGGCTCACGACGGTGGTAATGTGTTCCTTCAGGCGATTCAATAATACTTCTTTGGTCACCGTGTCGCCGGCGGCATCTTTAAATAACCAGCGGGGCGTTTGTTCATGCCAGCACAATGCATGACCGCGTACCTTCATCCCATGCTTCTGCGCAAAGCTGACGATGGAATCGGCCGTCGCCCAATTATACCGGTTCTCTTCAGGATGTATAGGTCCCATCTTCATGGCATTTTCCGGCGTGATGCTGTTGAACTGTTCTATGATGAGTTGTGCATCTGGACCGGAAAGCGAGCGCATACTAACTGCAGTCCCGATCGGGAAATAAGCTGCATAATAATCTTTCAAGCCTTTTGTTGTATCCTGACCGAATAGTGATGCAGACAAAATCAGTATGAAGCAGGCAAAAATTACTTTTTTCATTCTCGTGTTTTCTAGCGGTTAAATATTTTCCATCCTAATTTTATTGCGTGGCCGACCGTCGGTGGCCCGAGGTAGCTTTTTCGCACCCCGCCCCAATCGATCACTATTTTCTGCAGCACAATACCGGGATCAACAGCCCATATTTTCAATGTATGATGGCCGGCCTTCTTTAGGGTATGTACGGATGTAGGGATGCGGATGTTATCACTCACCGATTTCGCCCACGCCCGTTCTGAATGATCTGCATGCAGGTTGATAATTTGCGGTGTTTCATTGTCGAATGAAACGGCATATTGCAATCCGGCTGATTCATTGAAGGGCAGGGTAGGCGAACAGTACACCATTACTTTGGTAGAACCAGAATCTATTGTATACAGGTTATATTCGAGATGAGAGGCATTTTGTTCAAAATTGGTTGAATGTTGAACAGGCGGCCAATAAGTGATGCCGTTACCGGTGCGGCCGATATCCTGTATTTTCTCCCAACGACCGTCTTTTTCATGAACTGCTTTTGAAAACTGGTCGGCCTCCATGGAAATATAACCATTGCTTTCAACATAGGTTTTTGTTGCTATGCCTGGCGCCTTCATTTTTTTAAGGATCGCAAAAACGATCACTTCCTTTTTATTGGGTCCGTTAATGGTAATGGGAATACGATGAGTGCCGTAAGGAACAAGCGGCCAGTTCACATGGATCCATATCCTTTCTTCTTTATTGATATCGCCGTGGTATGATGATAACGGCAACCAGGGAATGTTGGTGTAAATGGTATATCTAAATGAATTTGTGCTTCGGTTGAAGATATCGATATAATGCTTTTCCGGATGTTGCGAATTAAATTCAGGCAGGATCGCTGTAGTCGTATCATCGGGCCATACCGATTCCGAACCTTCAAGGGCAATGCCAAACTGCGCATGCTCTGTCGGCGTAATGGTTTTTATGGCCGGCATTTTGTTAACCGGCGGTTGTTGCCAGTACGTGTAGCCTATGTGTGTTTGATCCATCATGTGATTCCATTTTCCATTGGCCATTACATGATTGTAATAATGACTGAGCAGGGAATCGGCAGTATATAATTCCTGAACGCGGGAAGCCAGGTCGTTGGTTGCTACGCGGCCCTGCTTCGCATATAAATAATTTTTGCCGGCGGTAACATACAATTCATTCAGATTGGCACTGGCTTTTATGGGAAACAGCACCAATTGATAGAACGCATCTTTATAGGCGGCCGGTAACAGGCTGTCAATTTTTTCGGCTTGTATAACCAATGCATTATAATCACGTACTACATGATCTGCTTCCTGGTAATTGACCTGGCTATAAGTATTCGGCTCCAACAGTTCGGGTTTGCGGCGGCTGTTGTATT
The DNA here is from genome assembly GCA_966212235.1 of uncultured Niastella sp. GTDB lineage: Bacteria > Bacteroidota > Bacteroidia > Chitinophagales > Chitinophagaceae > Niastella. Next base: position 13,561 of record CBIHPP010000014.1, read on the forward strand.
GTGTATATTTTGTAAGCAGGTCAGAAATTTCTTTTGCATGCGTTGCGCCAAACTGTTGTGTAGCCCAGGCCAGTGTATATTCCCGGGAACGGTCCTTGGTATATTTTGATGGCGCCCAGGCATAATCAAGAAAGAAAGATATCGGCAATTCCATGGGTTTGAGGTCGCCTACATTTACGATCCAGATGCGGTTCACGCCATATTCATAAGCCAGGTGCATTTGTTCCCAGGTGCGGGAAATGGTGTTGGTATTGATCCATTTGTAATTGCGCGGGCCGCCTACATAATCAAAGTGGTAATAGATGCCGTAGCCGCCGGCGCGTGCAGGGGCATTGCGTTTGGGCAGTTTGCGAATGTTGCCCCAGTTGTCGTCGCACAATAACAGGGTGATATCATCAGGCACCCGCATGCCATTATCATAATAATCCTGCACTTCTTTATACAGGGCCCACAGTTGCGGAGTGGCAGTGGCATCTTTTCCGGTGACCTGCGTAAGGATCTTTCGTTGATCGGTAACAATTCTTTCCAGCAAAGCGATATTGCTTTTTTCGCTCATGGGCTCATCGCCATCGCCCCGCATGCCTACGGTAACAATGCTTTCATACGACCGGTTACGGCGAATGCCTGCTTCCCAGAATTTTTTCAATGCTACTTCGTTGGAATCGTAATTCCATTTCCCTTTTCCATAGCGCCGCCATTCATCATGCGCACGGAGCATGGGTTCGTGATGACTGGTGCCGATAACAATGCCATACTGATCGGCGACAACCGGGTTCAGGGTATCGTCATCGTAAAAAGCATTGCCCCACATAGCGGGCCACAGGTAATTGGCTTTGAGCCGAAGCAACAGTTCAAATACCTTTTCATAGAATAAATGATTGACCCCGCCAAAAGTGGCCTTGCTCCAACCAGATAATGCCGGCGCTTCATCGTTCAAAAAAATGCCGCGGTAGGTTATGCCCGGTGCTTCAAATTGTTTACTGCTGCTTTTATACCAGCACTCGTTGCTGGTTTTTACCGGCACATCGGCCCACCAATACCAGGGTGACACCCCAAGCTGTTTCGATAATTCAAAAACGCCAAAGGCCGTTCCGCGTTTATCACTGCCTGTAATCACCAGGGCCCTGTCAACACCGGGCCAGGGCTGTTGAATGACCTGGAGTTGAAACGCTTCCCATTTTCCTATCAGGCTATCAACCGACAGTTTATGTGCTGCAACCAGTTGGTTGATGAGCGGCGATTGATCTAATGAACCAATTACAATGATATTTTTAGGTGGTAGGGTAAGAGCGTGTGTGGTGTCTGGTTTATTACCTGTAACTTTTTCAATATCGGTTTGCAATAAAGCGGCTGCTTTTTGCACCAGCCAGTGGTCATTGGCATCTACATAGATGGGCGTTGCTTTTTTAGCGGCAACGATGGGAAAGGCGCCAGGCTCGTTTTTAGAGAGAATGGCCTGTTGGGCAAAAATACCACTGATGGAAAAATTGATCAATATAGCAAATACTGTTTTTTTCATATAGCAATAGCGACCTTAAAAGCCAAACCGGAAATTCGTTATTTTAAATGTATGATGGCCATGGGTAAAACAAAAGTGTCAGCTATTTAAACAAAAGTGACCACATGAAGGGGTGTCGCGGCCTGAGCGGAGGATCTCTGTTGCGCCTTGCGGAAGATAGGTAAGTGAAACCGTGGCATGGCTGTGAGATACCATACCACGGCTGTCAGAAAAAATTTAAAACCCGATCGAGTTACCGCCATCAACCGGCAGCACCACGCCCGTGATATATTTGGATGAATCGGTTGCCAGGAACAAGGCGGCATCGCCGATATCACCGGGTGCACCCATGGCGCCCATGGGCGTACGTCCTAATGCTTTATTTTTACGTTCTACATCCTGGTTAAATGCTTTGGATGTCATATCTGTGGCAATAAATCCGGGCGCAATACAATTGATGCGAATGCCCTGTGGTGATAACTCCACTGCCATGGCCCGCGTCATACCTTCAATAGCCGTTTTGGAAGCCGAATAGGCAATCACTTTTGGAATACCGTATTGCGCTGCCATGGAACTGATGTTGACGATACTGCCTTTTTTATTGGGCATCATGGTCTTTACCACTTCGCGGGTCAATGCAAATACGGCCACTAAATTGGTCTGTAAAACTTTTTGAAAATCTTCATTGGTTACCTCGGTAAATTCTTTTTTCATATTGATACCGGCGTTATTCACCAGGATGTCGATATGTCCAAATTGGGTAATTACATCTTTCACCAGGGCAGGGATAGCCTCCAGATCACTTAAATCGGCAACTATGGGTATGCACAGGGCGCCCAGTTTTTGTTTGGCCTGGTGCAGTTTTTCGGGATCACGGCCTACAATGACCGTAGTAATGTTATGCTGCACAAATTTTTCTGTAATGGCCAGCCCTATACCGGAACCACCTCCGGTTACGATCGCTACTGTCTGGGTAACTGTGTTCATGTATTCTATGTTTATGGATCTTGTATTTAATATTTTACGACCATCACATTAATTCGGCGCATACGGAAAACTCAACGCCTGGTACCAGGCCAGCGTATGATCCGGCTTTTCATACCCCATCGGGATCGGTTTATTGGAAAAGGTTTGAAAATACAATAAACAGGCATTGCGCCACCACACCGCTTCCTGCTCCTGAATGGCCAGCAATTGCTGCACCTGTCTGAAACGTTCATCATCTATATAATTTTTCATCCGGTCCCAACTGCGTTGCATCCATCGAACGGAATCTACACCGCTATAGTATGCAGCGCACATGGCTTCCCACAACGTTTTACCCGAACGCATTTTATGCTCCCATGGTACGTGATGAAACCATAATAAAAGTTCTTCCGGACAGGTTGCCATATTTTCAAACTGCTGCCGCACGGCAGGTTGGTATTGTGCCAGTGCATTGCTGCCGGTAGCGGTGCGGTTAAATCCAATACCAATTGAATCGGCCTTGTGAAAATACACCGGGTTCCAGTCGGCCCGTGATGCTTTGTTGTACCAGGGCGCCGGGCCATAATGATGGCCATAGCCCATGATGTGATGCAGCCCCAGCGGCGTCATATAATTGACCATGATCTCGCGCGAAGCCAGCATGAGCTGTTGCACCGTATCTACAAAAGGTTTCTTATTGGTGAAGGTCTGCCGGATCCATTCGTTGGCAATTTGGGCAGATGTAAGCGTGTTATCCCATGCGAGCCGGCCCAGCGTATACCAGTTCGCCTGGCCAAAGGGATGACCGGTCCAGTTGATATCGCTGCCAATATTAGCCACGCCGGCCATACCGGTCAGCGATTGCGAAGTAGCTGTGCCGTCGATTATTTGCGCTACGGTGCTGCCGGTTTTCGAATGCGTATCGGCGTTTAAAACTTCTTTGAATAAGGGGGCCAGGTAAACCAGGTGCGTAGCAAAGCCCAGGTATTCCTGTGTCAGTTGGTATTCCATCATCAGCGGCGTTTGCGGCATGGCCCCAAACAGCGGGTGAAAAGGTTCGCGCGGCTGAAAATCTATTGGTCCGTTCTTTACCTGTACCAATACATTTTTTCTGAACTGGCCGTCGAGCGGTTTAAATTCATTATAGGCCTGTTTGAACCTGTCTTCCGGTTGCTCGTTGCTGTAAACAAAAGCTCGCCACATGATGATACCACCGTGCGGTGCTACGGCATCGGCCAGCATATTGGCGCCATCGGCATGTGTGCGTTGATAATTTTGCGGACCAGGTTGTCCTTCCGAATTTGCCTTTACCAGAAAACCGCCAAAGTCGGGAATGAGGCGGTAAATTTCATCTGCTTTATCCTTCCACCATTTGCGTACTTCCTCATTGAGCGGATCGGCTGTTTTCAGGTTGCCGATCTCAACCGGGGCGCTGAAGCGCGCCGTGAGATAAACTTTTATATGATAGCTTCTGAATACGTCGGCCAGTTTGGCTACTTTTTTCAACCAGTCATCCGTTAACACCATCGCATTGGCGTTTACGTTGGTGAGCACGGTACCATTAATGCCAATAGAAGCATTTGCCCGTGCATAATCTATATACCGTTGATCGATATAACCGGGTAAACGCTGCCAGTCCCAGATAGAGCCACCGGCATAACCGCGTTCAACCGTGCGGTTCAGGTTGTCCCAGTGATTGAGCAGGCGGAGTTTTATTTTCGGTGTGCTCGAGATATTTAGTTGCTGAATGGATTGATGCGTTTGCAGTAATCGCAAAAAATGGAATACGCCATAGAGAATACCGGCTTCTTTGTTGCCTGTTATCAGCGTAACATTTTTGCCATCGCGGCGTATGGAACGAATGATAAATCCTTCATCACCCAAACGCGCCAGCGCGGTGTCACCTACGAGTGAACGGATAAACGGCAAATGGGAAGGCAGGCCAACCATGACAGTTCCGTTGTTAACTCCAATTTGCATGGATATTTGTTTGCCCAGTAGCCCCGAGAGACCCGTGATCAATTCCTTCTGTGCGCTAAACAGTCCATCGGCGTCACCAGGGGAAAGAATGCTGGTAACCTGTTGCCGGTATTGCTGTAATAAAGTAACATTGTCAATCGTATTGTAACGCAACCACAACCGGTAACCATCTTCGGCCTGCAATGAACAGTATACCAGAATGCCAATAATAACAGCGCTCCATTTTTTCATATGAATGCAATAGGTTAGCAGGTTGATCATTTAGCAAGAACTGAATTTGCGTGTAGCGTGCGGCTTGCAGCTTGTAGCTTTCTTCTCACTCACTATCAGCTGTCAATTTTATCGATGAGTCTCGTATGATCAATTCTGATCGTAATAATATGGTATTTGTTGAATCGATGCTGTTCACGCCATTCAAATGGTTAATGAGGTTGGTGGCAGCCATTTCCCCCATTTTATAACCGGGATAATTGATGGTGGTCAAATTAGGTTCAATGACAGTAGACACAGGGTCGTTGTTAAAACCGGCGAACGCTATGTCCTGTGGAATGCGGATCCCTGCTTTTTTCAATGTCACCATACAACCTACGGCACAGTTATCGTTCGCAGCAAAAATGGCATCGGGCAAAGGATTCATTTGCAGAATGGCGGCTGCTGCCTGTACCCCGGCTTCCTGGCTGAGGTTATTGATCACTATAAGTTTTTCATCGAACGGAATATGATGATCGGCCAGTGCCTGTTTATAGCCGGCCAACCGGTCTACATATACGTTTCGTTTTGGCATGGCAGTCATATGAACAATGCGCCGGCAGCCTTGCGTTATCAAATGACTGGTAGCTTCGTAGGCGCCTTTGCGATTATCAATTAAAACATTGGTGCAATCCGGGTGGTCCGCTACCCGGTCGAAAAAAATGAGGGGAATATTCTTTTTGAAAAACTGGTCAAAATGTGAAATGTCTTCCGTATCATAGGCCAGGGAAACCAACATGCCATCAACCCGGTTATTGAACATGGTTTTGGCACTGGCCATTTCTTTATCAGCCTGTTCAGACGACTGGCTAATAATAAGGGTATAACCTTCGTTATTGGCAACGCTTTCAATACCGGCAATGACGGTACTCATGAAATAGCTGTTGAGGCGGGGAACGATCACCCCGATGGTATAGGTGCGCTGTTCACGAAGGTTACGGGCAAAGTGGTTGTAGCGATAGCCCATTTCCTCGGCCAGGTCGAAGATCTTCTTCTTGGTTTTTTTGCTTACGACCGGGTCGTCTTTTAAAGCCCGGCTAACCGTAGCAATCGACACATTTAACTTACGAGCTATGTCGTAAATCGTTACTTCTTTGGGTTTTGTCATACAATCGCTTACATATATGATAGTAAAGGTAAAGCAAAATTATTTTTAAAAAAACAATGTAATCGGTTACATTGATGCAATTTTCTGGCTAAATTAGTGTCGTGAATTGTTAATCAATAGATTGCCAGCATGATCAGAACGATTGAAAATAAGTCCGGAAGCCGGAAAATAAAGCCAGTACAAAAATAACACCCAACGAACTGATAAACTATATAACAAAGAACTATGATCCGCTGTATTTTATTATGCTTCGTAAGTATTCTTTACATACCTGTCATGGGGCAGGTCAAGCTACCCCGCCTGATCAGCGATAACATGGTTTTGCAAAGAGATGCAAAATTATCTGTTTGGGGTTGGGCTGCAACCGGTGAAAAGGTGACCGTACTTTTTAATGGTAAAACCTATACCGCTACCACCGCTGCTGACAGTACCTGGACGATACCGATGCCCGCCATGAAAGCCGGCGGACCGTATGATATGGAAATTGCCGGCAGCAACCGCATAGTAATAAAGAACATCCTGTTGGGCGATGTATGGGTATGTTCAGGACAATCGAATATGGAATTACCGATGGAGCGGGTAAAGGAAAAATATGCGGCTGACATTGCACAATCAACCAATCCGGCTATCAGGCAGTTCAATGTATCTACTACTTACGATTTTCAAAAGAGCCGCAACGATTTTGAATCGGGCAACTGGCAATCGGCCGATCCGAAGACCGTATTGCAATTTACAGCCGTAGGTTATTTTTTTGCGAAAGCATTGTATGAAAAATACAAGGTACCTATTGGATTGATAAAAGCCAGTGTTGGTGGGTCGCCGGCCGAAGCCTGGTTGAATGAGGAAGCATTAAAAGCATTTCCGAATCACCTGGAAACTGCTTTGAAATACAAACGCAATGGGTATATCGATAGCATCAGGAATAACGATAAGCAAGTACGTGATACCTGGTATCAAACACTCTGGCAGCAGGATAAAGGATTACACGATACCAAACCCTGGTATGATACGGGATATAATGTAGGGGGCTGGTCAACCATGAAGGTCCCCGGTTTTTGGGATGCGAATGGGTTGAAAGGCGTGAATGGCGTAGTGTGGTTCCGGAAAGATATCCAGGTGCCCGCTTCCATGACGGGTAAACCGGTGAAATTGTTATTGGGAAGAATTGTTGATCAGGATTCGGTCTTTGTGAACGGCCGATTTGCCGGTACTACCGGGTATCAATATCCACCACGCAGATATGAGTTACCGGCTGGCATGTTACAGCCGGGTAAGAACACGATTGTGGTGCGGGTGATCAATAGCGGAGGCCGCGGTGGATTTATAACCGATAAGCCTTACCAGTTAATAACCGGGGAAAAAACCATCGATCTTACCGGTGACTGGCAGTATGCATTGGGCGCTACGGCTTCTCCATTGCCATCGCCTACTTTTTTTCAATACCAGCCAACCGGATTATTCAATGCCATGATCTCGCCGCTTTTAAATTATAAAATCAAAGGGGTGATCTGGTACCAGGGCGAAAGCAACGCAGGAAGGCCTGCTGAATACCGTACCTTGTTTCCTGCGGTAATAAATACCTGGCGGGAAAAACGGGCGCCAGGCAATTTCCCGTTCTTATTTGTGCAGTTGGCGAACTATATGGCCACCAAAGAACAACCGGGAGAAAGCAGCTGGGCCATGACCCGGGAAGCGCAATTAAAAACATTGTCCGTACCTAACACCGGCATGGCCGTAATAACAGATATTGGCGAATGGAACGATATACACCCGTTGAATAAAGCAGACGTTGGCAAACGCCTGGCCTTATGGGCGCAAAAACAGGCGTATGGTGATCAGAAAGTAGTGTATTCCGGTCCGTTATACCAGTCGATGAAAATACAGGGCAACAAGATTGTCATTCAATTTACCAGTACCGGCAGTGGTTTGCTGGCGAAAGGAAATAATGAACTGAAATACTTTGCCATAGCAGGGGCCGATAAAAAATTTGTATGGGCAAAAGCGACCATTGAAGGGAACAGGGTAGTGGTGTGGAGCGACCAGGTACCGGCGCCGGTTGCCGTTCGTTATGCCTGGGCCGATAATCCCGAAGGTGCAAATTTGTATAATAAAGAAGGCTTGCCGGCGAGTTCGTTCAGGACAGACGAATGGTGAGAAATTAAAAATGAGTAGTAACAATAAACCAAAAACAATAAACAAACTCCTCCGCCAGCTGGCGGAGGTTGGGGGGTATCATGGAATACACAATGCGTTGGTTCGGGCCAAATGATCCCGTTCCATTACAACATATCCGGCAGGCAGGATGCACAGGAGTGGTGACCGCATTACACCACATTCCGGTTGGCGAGGTCTGGACCATAGACGAGATCAACAAACGAAAAGGCAAAATCGAAGCCGCCGGCATGCGTTGGACGGTCATCGAAAGTTTGCCAGTGCATGAAGATATCAAAAAACAAACCGGTAATTGTCAGCAGTACATTCTGAATTACCAGCAAAGCATGCGCAATGTAGCCGCCTGCGGTTTACAAGTGATCACTTATAACTTCATGCCCATACTCGATTGGGTACGTACCGATATCGATTATGAAATGCCCGACGGCAGTAAGGCCTTGTTGTTCGAACGCCTGGCCTTTATTGCATTTGATGTATATATGCTGGAAAGACCCGGCGCCGAAAAAGAATATACAAAAGAAGAGCTCACTGCCGCCAGATCATATCTCGACAACATAACACCGCAGAAAAAAGAAACGCTGTACCGAAATGCTCTGCTGGGTTTGCCGGGCAGCGATGAACCATTTACCAAAGAGCAGGTACTGGCTGCGCTGAAAACCTATCATCATATAGATGCAAAAAAACTGAAAGAACATCTGTTCTATTTTTTACAACAGGTAGTGCCCGTAGCAGAGGAATGTGGATTGCAAATGGCTATTCACCCTGATGATCCGCCATACCCGGTATTGGGGTTGCCGCGAATCATGAGCACCGAACAGGATATAAAAGACCTGCTGCAGGCGGTTCCTTCAACTGCTAATGGATTGTGTTATTGTACCGGTTCATTGGGTGTTCGGGCCGATAATGACTTACCCGGAATTGTACAGCGATATGGCGATCACATTCATTTTATACACCTGCGCAGCACTAAAAAAGATGCCGCCGGTAATTTTTTTGAAGCTGATCACCTGACCGGCGATGTAGATATGTATGCGGTGATAAAAGCGTTGGTGCTGGTGATGCAAAAAAGGGGGGTGTCGCTACCCATGCGACCCGATCACGGTCACCAGATGTTGGACGACCTGAATAAAAAAACATATCCCGGTTACAGCGCCATTGGCCGCCTGCGCGGGCTGGCTGAATTGAGAGGGTTGGAAATGGGAATTGTAAGAAGCTTAGTGAGACCTGATTAGTCACTCCTTCAAGCCGCCATTCTTATAAAGAAAGTATGCAGTCTGATAAGCAGCAATTGCTTTTTTGCACAACCCGGTATCATTTTGTATAGGGCGCTGTTCATCTGTTTGCATATTCCATTTGCTGGTGGCAATTTGTTGTTGCGGACTTAAAATAACCAGGCTGTCCTGTTGCAAATAACCCAGTTTCTGGTAAGTAGCAATATAGGCTTTCGGCTGGTAACCGGCCAGCAATACATCGTTGCCATACCAGTCAGATTCATAAGACCAGTGCAACAAACCGAATAAAGTGGCAAACAGATCGATCTGCGAACATTGTTTATTGATAAGATGGGTTGAATCACCTTTTAGATTATAAATGATGCAGGGAATATGATATTTCGAGACGTTGATCTCATTTTTACCGGCGCTGCTGGCGCAATGATCGGCCACAAAAATGATCACCGTATTATTGAACCAGGGTTTCGACTTTATCTTCCTGATGAATTCACCAATCGCATGATCGGTATATTTTACAGCGCCTTCTCTGCCTGAGCCGGAAGGAATATCTATTTTTTTATCCGGATACGTAAAGGGCCGGTGATTGGAAGTGGTCATTACAAAATCAAAAAATGGCTGTTGCTGCGAATAACGAACATCGGCATCCCGTATAACGGCATCGTACAGGTCTTCATCACAAATACCCCAGGCATTTTTAAAATGAATGTCTTTATCGGGGATAATAGTTCTGTTTACCGTGAAATGATCTCCGGGTTCAAAGCGACCGCCTTTGTCGATAATGTCGAACCCGTTGTTGCCAAAAAAATTATTCATATTATCAAAATACCCATCGCCTCCATAAAAGAAGGATCTGTTATATCCCGCGCGCTTGAATACAGAACCTACAGTAAACAAGCCTTTGTTATCGGCACGTCGAACAATGCTGTTACCGGGGGTAGGAGGAATGCATAGCGTCAACGCTTCCATGCCCCGTACGGTACGGGTGCCCGTAGCATACATATTCGTAAATAAAATGCTGGAATCGGCCAGTGCATCCAACACCGGAGTAAGATGTTGGGTATTGCCAAAATGTTCCATAAAATCAGCACTGAAACTTTCAATCGTAACCAGTATCACGTTGGGCTTTTGCGTATCACCGGGGTTGTTGATCAACTGCCGGATGCTGTAACCGCTATCGGTGAATTGTGAATTGGGTTCCTGTAATTGAGTTCGTACTATTGAAAACGCCGTGGCTTCAGAAGCTTTGGCATAAAAATCATAATAGTTCAGTTCATTGTTTTTAAAAGCGGCAAAGAAGGAAAAGATACCCGCTTTCGACAGTTCATTCTGGTAACGGTTTTTGCTGCTATCTGCCCAGGTATCGGATATAAACAAAAAACCAGTGAGTGCGCCAACCAATACCATACCGGAGAAAATTAACCGCTCTTTAAAAGACGTATTGGAATAAAAACTTCGTTGGAAAACCTGTCTCTTATGAAATATAAAGGTCACCAGCAGGGCGATCGATACCATGGCGCTGATCAGCCAGGGCAGGGGATACGATTGATTGATATTATTGATCACTTCAAATGTATATACCAGGTATTCCACTGCTATAAAATTGAAGCGGCTTTCAAATTCATCCCAGAAAGCGAATTCAGCGAAAAAAGAGAACAGGATGATCAGCACGACAATAAAAAATCCTGCATAGGTTAAGATCTTGTTTATCCTGGAACGATTGAACCGTTGCGGCAATACCAGTAAGTATAAAGCATACAACACGCTAAAGTAAAGCGCCACCACCATATCAAAGATCAACCCTTTGCCATATATGCGCAAACCAGATAAAAAGGACAGGTCTGCCTTATGAAATGATAATATTAAAAGCGTGGTTCTTGTGATAAATGAAATTACCAGGAAAAACAGAAGGAATCCGAACAGGATCGAATACCGGGTTTTATTTCTTTTCATATCGGGTTAAAAACAGTAAATCAAGCAATCGAATTTGAAGAAATTTGGAAGCAATGTGTTAAGATAACAATTATTTAATACTTGCGCCAGTGTGTCAGTATTATTAGACAAACTTCAATATTTATTCAGATTTCCGGTGTTAATTGGTAGTTACGGCTACCTCTCTATGGCATAATTTTTTAATACGTGATTGCAGTGCCTGTTTATGCTGGCATGTACATGATTTATAATTCCGTATGATTATTAATCACCTGCTTAAATATGGTATTTTCTGTTTGCTGTTGTTGCCATTTACTGCATTGGCACAACAAAGGGATACTTTAATTAAAAAACTGGATAGTCTAAATAAACTGCCGCCCGAACAAAAAAGAGCCAACCGGGACAGTATAAGGCGGGAATTCTACAATCAGAAAACCAGGATCACATTTCCTGTTTACTGGACTTTATTGGGTAGTGACTTAAAGCAACAGGTAACAGCTCCTTTTCATGCAAAACCCCGGGATTGGGCCCGAACGGCCGCCGTTGTAGCCATAACCGGGGGTGTATTGTTGCTGGATAAACCCATCAGCCGGTATGCCGTGGACTTGCGTCAAAAAAATACCACCGTAGTAAATACCAGTAAATTTGTAACGCAATTTGGTGGCCTTTATGAGGTATATACACTGGCGGCGCTGGGAACCTATGGCTTCGTATTTAAAAATGAAAAGATGAGGACTACTACTTTACTGGCAACCCAGGCTTATTTAACTTCTTATGTCATCTTTGAAGCGGCCAAGTTCTTATCAGGTCGCCAAAGACCTTATTACTATAATCCGGAGACCAATAAAAACAGTCCAACATGGCACGGGCCTTTTTACCAGTTTAAAAAAGATGCGAGCGGAAACAAGCCTAGCAGTTATTCATATACATCCTTTCCATCAGGACATACTACGTTAGCCTTTGCAGCCGCAACGGTATATGCCATGGAGTATAGTGACCGGCCTGCTGTGAAAATACTTTCTTATAGTGCGGCTTCCTTAATTGGCTTAAGCCGGATTACCGAAAATAAACACTGGGCTTCCGACGTATTGATAGGCGGCATTCTCGGCCATTTAATTGGCCGGCAGGTGGTGAACAATTATCACCGTTATGCCAAACTGAAATCGGGAGCAGCAGCTAAAAAGAAGAACACCCTTTCGTTTGCACCACAGTACCAGTTTGGCCAGTGGTTGCCGGGGATGGTGTACAGGTTTAAATAAATATTGAACTACATTAAGAATGTTAAATGAGAAACGAGAAAGTGAATACAGTGGCTTTCACTTTCTCATTCTTAATTCTTTCTTATTTTTCATTTCCCAAATTCAGCTCTGTACTTCTTATACAACTGTTGACAAACAGTCACACTATTCCCAACCGGCGCCACCGGGAAAGCCTTCTCCGTCTTCACCCATTTCCATTCCCAGTTACGAATTGTTTGATCAAACTGTTTCAGATCGGGTTCTGTTCCTGAACGCAATGATTGATGCAGGAGTGTAAAGAATTGTTGCCAGCGTGGTTTATAAAAATCATTCAGCAATCCACTCCATTGCCGGTTTGAATATTCATGTAACGGACTGTTGGCATCGCCCCACAACGTAATCAAATCCCGGGCGTTCTGTTCATACAACGCTTTTTCCGCAGCAGTAGTGCCATGGCTTCTGGCGGTTGACAACCAGGGACCAAGCATAAAATCTTTACGGGTAGCCAGCAATACATCCATATCACCGATCAGTTGTAAGAAGGCTTTACTGTATTTATTAAAAGCAGCACTGTCTTTTTCTTTGAAGGCTGCCACCCATTTCTTTTGTAACGGTGCAGCATAGTTGGCCAGTACCTGGCGGGTGATATCAACCAGGTCATAGCGAAATCCATCTGTTTGAATGCCTTTGGCGGCGGCTTGTATAAACAGGTCCCAGGCCGGTAACAGGTCGTTAGGTACGTAGTTCAATTTGGTACGCGTCCATACGGTGGTAGAATCAAACGTAGGCCGGCCGGTAACGATCGATTCCGCGCCATCCCTTATTTCCTTACCATTGTATACGGTTTGCCGGAGTATCTGCCAGGCATTCACCAGGTCATTGCTGGTAGTAGCATAGCGGTTCAACACATATTTTTGTAACCAGCTATCCAGGGCAATGGGTTCTCTTTGCCAGGTATGCTGCATCATCAGTTCATACAATACCGGGTTTTGTTCAATGGCTTCCATGGTTAAACCAATGCCCCACATTTTACCCGATGCGCTATCATTCAATGCCTGTGCCGGTCCGGCCGCTACACCATCCATGCGGCCAAACATATTTACATTCCCACCGAAATTGTGTAACATATTCCATATCCAGGGCTTTTCATAAAAAGCATTGGTGCGTTTCCATACCGGTTCAATTTCTGCAGCAAGGTCGAGCAGGATCATTTTATCACCGGGCACAGCTTTCAGCAACGCTTCAATTTGCGGCGCTTTCCAGAATTTTCGGTCACTGTAAAACAGCCAGCCCTGCATTACCCAGGTAGCTGCGGTATCGGCTTGTTTCATGCCTTCATACACACGGGCGCTGAGCGCTGACAGGAACGCCGGATCATCAGACGGTGGTTCGTTTTCATTGAACGTATCGGCCGAATAGAGGTGATCGGTTCCAAATAAGGTAGTTTGCTTTTGTAAGAACTTTTTACCGATCTCGGCAAACAACGGATCTTCCGAATCAAGGATATAGGTATCGGCAAAACCGTTTGTCCAGTTGGTGGCTTTTAATTTCGCTGTTGGAAATTTCTTTTTAAATGCAGCCGGAACGTGGCCGGTAAATGCAGGCAACACGGGTTTCATCCCCAATTCTCTTTCGCGTTGCAGGATCTTTTCCTGCAATACTTTATGGCTTTTCATCCAGCTGAGCGGCAGTGGACCGCCCCAGGCATCCAGGTTGCCCATCCAGAACCAGCCAAAATAGGCCGGACCACAGAAAAATTCTTTCAGGTCCGCATCACTGAATCCCATTTCTTTATACACTTCATACCAGGTATATTCTTCACCGGTAATAGCCAGCGGCATATTGATGCCATGCAGGGCCATCCAGTCAATTTCTTTTTGCCAGCGGTCCCAATCCCACCAGCTCATACTGTAATTGAAGGTGCAGTAATTGAGATAGTAACGATACGTATAGGGAGTAACTTTATGTACTTTTTCTTTGACTACCGGCAGGGTCGCCGGCAATTGCAGGTTGGTGCCATTCCAGGTGATCTGGCAATGACAATATTCCGTGAGGTAATGGTATAAAGCCGAAGCGACTGACAAACCGTTATTACCACGCAATACAATTTTGCCGGCGCGGCTTTCCACCTCAAAAATATCTTTCCCGTTTTCGGCCGGAATAGCTTCTACAATAAAACGGGTGGCATGTTTTGGCAATATTCGTTGAATAAGAGAGCCGGATGCTTTTGTATTCAGTTGAGCAGCAATATTGAGGGGCCGCATCGTAACCAGGAGCAACAGCATAAAGCTGTAAGTCATGGCAAGTCTTACTTTTTTTAGCATAGTTCGTTTCGGGTTATCATACCAAATGGTGGTTGCGCCATCAAGATAAAGCCAATTTTAGTTTCAGCCAAAACGCAGGAGATCCATTTGGCGAGACTTAACGAAACCGGTTTCGTGAGAAATACGTGTTTAAAACGGTTGGAATTCAACCTGCTGGACCCAATTACGTGGAAATTATGTGATATTATTAGGGAAAGAGACAGGCAAAAAGTAAGAAGAAATTGGAGGTAAGAAGTAGGACGTAAGAGGTAAGAAGTAGGATGTATGAAGGAAGAGGTAGGAAATACAAAATTAGTTCATGTTATACTTCCTACTTCTTACTTCAGTATTTATTAGTGTTGCAAATGATAGCGCATTCTGCTTTCCAGTTTATCCAGGTTTTTGTCTTTCATTACAGTAAATGAAAACTTCCTGCCTGTTTTGGAAGCGCACCGAACTACTGCATCAATAACATCATTGATCGATATTCTATTCTTGATCTTAAACTCAACATTACCCGTCTGTGCTTTTGCACCAGCTGCAACAAATGACTCCTTTTGCATTTCAGCGTATAATCTTGTATAATCATCCGGGTTTGCGTTCTGTAATTCAACCCGGGCAGTGAAAGTGTTCATATAAATTATTTAATGGTTTGAGATAGATGGATCCTTATGGACAATAGCGTTAAAAACTGTTTATGATATTATTATTTATCTGTATGAAAAGCTAACAAATATTGATCGAATAATTCCATTTTGTTTAACCGACACTACTATTAAAAAAGCGTGCCAATATGTAAAATGGGGATATAATAACGTTGCCTTTACAATGGTTAATGCCGGTATACTGCTTTTGTTTTATTTGTATGCCGGGGCATACATCGAAGGCTGTAATGAAGGTACATACAAGGTTTCATAGATTATTTAATTAGTCTATAAAGTTAGTGGGTTATTTGGTGCCATCAAAGAATTAGCGGGTTATTTTGTTAAACCATTGTAAAGATTGGAAATTGATATTCAGGCTGGTGCAGGATGGTAATTCCATAGGGCTGTATAATTTTCGTGTTATAATTAAACGGTAAATTGCCTGCCTGCCGGCAGGCAGGCTTGTTGAATAGATATGCAAAAACGAAATATATCCCTCACTATTACATTCATTACCTGGTTTCTTTTTTGTGCAGGGATCTCCCATGCACAACGTAAGATGGAAACATTGGCACGTGGTGTAACAGGGGTGCGTACCAATGAAAAGCAGGTCTTCATCAGTTGGCGGTTGTTAGGTACAGAATCTTCAAAAACGTGTTTTAATATATATCGGAAAACGGGCTCCCGGGCGCTTGTAAAGTTGAATACATCTCCACTCGCTACAGTTACCTGGTTTATTGATTCACTGGCAGACTTATCTGTTGTTAATAGCTGGCAGATAAAACCGGTTTTGGATGGAAAAGAAGCAGGAACCGGTGCAGGAGAATACACCTTATCTGCCAATGCACCCGTGCGTCAATATCTCTCCATCCCATTGCAACCGCCTCCGGCTTCCACCGTGATGCAACAAGCCTATACGTACAGTGCCAATGATGCCAGTGCAGGCGACCTGGATGGCGACGGTGAATATGAGATCATCCTGAAATGGGAACCTTCCAATGCCAGGAATCCTCCCCAACCAGGATTTACTGGTCCACAACTATTGGATGCCTATACCTTACAGGGAAAACTACTTTGGCGCATCGACCTGGGAAAGAATATTCGTTCCGGGGCAGCCTATACCCAGTTCATGGTGTATGACCTGGATGGAGATGGCCGGGCAGAAGTGGTTTGTAAAACGGCCGATGGTACTATTGATGGCAAGGGTATTATCCTTGGCGATAGTACCAAAGACTGGCGAACCTATACCGCGAATGATCCTACTTATGGAAAAATAGTGAATGGTCCGGAATACCTGACCGTATTTGATGGCCGTACCGGAGCCGCCCTGGCAACCAGTACGTTTATTCCAGACCGATACCCGTTGAACGGGTGGGGCGGGATAGGCGGTAATGGCGGCAATGATAATAATGGCGGACGGGCAGATCGCTTCACCGCTGCTATCGCTTACCTGGACGGCGTTCACCCCAGCGTTGTTTTTGTAAGAGGCTGGTACGGCCGTTCTGTATTGGCAGCCTGGGATTGGCGGAATGGAAAACTAACCAGCCGCTGGGTGTTTGATTCAAAAGATGCCAGCAATCCATATTCCGGTATGGGGAATCACAGCCTGACGGTGGGCGATGTGGATGGCGATGGCAAAGATGAGATCTGTATTGGCGCCATGACAGTGGATGATGATGGCCAAGGCCTGTACACAACCGGACTTCGTCATGGTGATGCTTTGCATATGACCGATATGGATCCACACCATCCGGGTATGGAGGTATTTGGTATTCATGAAAGTGAAGAAAAAACACTGGCCTTGCAAACACCGGGTGTTGCTCTCTTTGATGCAAAAACGGGTAATGTATTGTTCAGCCTGGCGCCAGGTGTAGATGTGGGTCGCGGTGTAGCGGCGGATATCGATCCAACGCATGCCGGTTTTGAGAACTGGGGCGGACCAGGCGGTCTACGTGATGTGCATGGAAAAACCATTACGGAGAAAACGCCTTCTTCTGCCAATTTCGTGGTGTGGTGGGATGGCGACTTAACCCGTGAACTGCTGGATAAAAACCGCATCGATAAATGGGATTGGAAAAACGATACCACGATCAACCTGCTTACGGCGGAAGGTTGTGCCTCGAACAATGGTTCTAAAGCCACTCCTTGCCTGAGTGCAGATCTGTTTGGTGATTGGCGGGAAGAAGTGATGTGGCGAACCGCTGATAATAAAGAACTGCGGATCTATACCACGACTATCCCCACCCAATATCGTTTCAATACCCTGATGCACGATCCGCAATACCGGGTAGCTATTGCCTGGCAGAACGTAAGTTATAACCAGCCGCCGCATCCCGGCTTTTATCTGGGCGCCGGCATGGGTCAGCAAAAGTCAATACCTCAGCAACAACAATTCGATACGGCTTCGCTTTCAGGAGGCAGATTAATTTATTCAACCGATTTTACCACTGCTTTAGATACCACCCGTTGGATGGTTGAAATGGCGCCGGCCCCAGCCTCTTCTGTATACACACAACATGGTAAACTGGTGTTGGATACCAAAGGCGGTGTTACGGTTTGGTGGAATCAGTTATTGTCAAAAAATATTCGCATTGAGTACGATCGCAAAGTAATTGTAGCAGGCGGCGTGAATGACCGGTTATCTGATTGCAACCAGTTCTGGATGGCGCGCGATCCCCGTAATAAAAACCTATTCACGCGCCATGGCGTTTTGGAATCGTATGATTCATTACAACTCTATTATGTTGGTATGGGTGGTAACAGCAATAAAACGAATCGCTTTAGAAAATATGAAGGGAATGGCGAAAGAAAATTATTGCAGGAGTATACAGATACGGCTCATTTATTACAGGCGAATAAAGTATATCACATCACTACAATTATAAAGAACGGCGTCACCAGCTTTTGGGTAGATGGCCAATGCCATTTCTCTTTTAAAGATACTTTCCCATTACAACAAGGCTATTTTGGTTTTCGCAGTACCAAATCGCACCAGGAGATCAGCGGATTCAGGGTGTATCAGTTGGAATAATGCTTAATGCGCAACGCAAAACGCTGAACGCGAATTGCCAAACCATTGGTGTTCTGTGATTGGCATTAAGCGTTCAGCGTTCAACAGGTATTAATTATTAAGCTTTCAATTTTTAGCTTTTAGATTTCAGCTTTGAGTTTTTAGCGTTAAGCTTTCAGCGTTCAGCGTTAAGCCTTCTTGCACTTCATCACCCACTTCAGGGCCATTCGCTGCCAGTTCACTCCCTTCTTTTTTTGATTTGAAAATGGGCCACAGGAATTGCGCATACCATTCTTCCTGCTGATAATGTTTCAGTCCAAATGATTTCGGGTATTTGCGGGTGATAATCCCTGTTTTGAAAATGACATCCCATAAAAAGAACATGTTACCGAAATTCCCTTTGTAATGACCAACACCATCATCATTGGTATCGGCATGATGCGCATGATGGGTAGCCGGCGTAGAAATAAGTCGCTCCAACACCCAGCCAATGGGTTTTAACCATTTGATGGTGTAAAAGGGTTTGTCCCAGGGAATACTTGAATGTGCACCAGTAGTAATGAGCGATTTGATACCCGTTACAAACAAAGCGGAATACCCGAGGCCCAGATACGTAAGTGAAGTTGTTAAATAGATCTGCGAAAAGAAAATAGTATAGATCACATTCTGGCGACTTGCCATAGCCATGCCCATATAGGGTGCAGAATGGTGGGTACGATGAAAACGCCATAAGAAAGGTAACTGGTGGTGCAGGCGGTGATACCAGTACTGCGTGAGATCATCCGCAACGGCAATGATAATAAAGCCCCACCAGAAAGGGATCCACGAAAACGCGCCTTTGCCGCCGGGTAATAAGATAGGTAATACCAATAACCCGAAATAGGCAATGAGCGGGCGAATGATAAGTTTAGGTGCAATAAAGCTTACAATATCCAGTATACGCTCATTTTTTGTCCATTTGTTTTCATATAGTCCTACTGCAAATTCAATAACGCCCAGAACGACCATAATAGCAGGTAAACCCCAGGTGCTCAGGTTCTTGAAAGTTGCTTCCAGGAAATGAGGCATTTTGAAAGGTAAAGTAGCCGTACCATGCTGTTCCCAGGGGCGGGCGCCACTCAGGTAAAATGTAAAGAACATAAGTACGACAGGTAGTGCGTAAATTAAAACACTGATCAACCCATCTCGGGTTATCTTCTGTGAAAGTGTTGGTGCTGGTTTCATACTAAAATATTTTGATTAATGATGAATGAAAAAGGTGTTGGCGAGCCAGATACCGCCGGCAATAATTACCAGCGGTATCAGGAAGATCAAAATGCCAACGGCGATCTTTTTTGAAAGAATAACAAAATCTCCTGTTGTCATCAATAAATGGTTTTATGGTTTTGAATTGTGTTCAATAATTACTTTATTCAACTGGCCCGTAAATACAAATGGTGATTTGTATAATGGCGCCACCGGCGATCCATTGTCTTTGCCTACATCCAGCCCTTCATCATATGGCATGATGGTAGCATCAGCTTTGGTGATGGGGCGTTCTGCCACTTTCACCTCATTGATGTACAGGGTTTCCGTACCGGCGTTATCTATGGCGTTTTTGGCGGGTACGTAAGTAAGGTCATAGCGTAAAATGGCTTTGCCTTTTGGCAATGCCTGGGTTGATTCCAGGTATACCAGTTTGCCATTGTTGTTGTGCGCAATTTTTAATTTGCCCTGTTGAACGAAAAAGCTGAAACCGGTAAAACGTCCGCCAACGGCGAGTAATACGCCTTCGGTATTTTCAGCTGTGATCTCTACATCGGCTTTGATGCTGAAGGAGTGCTGGTATAACACCGGGGCCGACCGCGTTGGTAATTGTGTAATACCAGGATACAGAATGGCCTGGCGGCGAACATCGAACGGACCTTTGGTAAGTTTTTCAATGCTGCGCGCTGTTGTATCGCCCAGTAAAGGATAGATATTATATTTCTGCGCTTCTGCATCAAACAACGCCTGCAGCTCTTTTAATTTGGCCGGATTGGCTGTCGCCAGATCTTTCTGTTCGTTGAAGTCTTCATTTAGGTTGTACAGTTCCCATTTATCGGTACTGAAAGAAGTGTTATTGCGATGGTATACTTCGGCTTTCCAGCCATCTTTGTAAATGGCCCTGCTGCCGCTTATTTCATAATACTGTACATGATGTTGACCGGCCGCTTGTGCATTCGGAATGGTATAGGCCAGGCTAACACCTTCGAGTGGTTCCTGTTTATATCCATTGATCACGGCAGGCACTGTCAGGTGTGCAATATCAATGGCGGTAGGCGTAACGCTGTTGATATGGGAGTATTGGGTACGGATCCCTTTTTCTTTAATACCATTGGGATAAAAAAGGATCAAGGGGTTACGGGTCCCGCCTTCGCTGTTGGCTTCCTGTTTTAAATAACGGAAAGGGGTATTGGCTGCTTGTGCCCAGCCCACGGGATAGTTAGGGCCTGATTTAGCCGTACCAATATCGTCATACACTTTAGCGATCTCCTGAATACGGTCTTCATACTTTTCGGAAAACAGGCTGCCATCGATGTATTCATTTATTCCAAAGGCATGACCGGTCAGTCCACTTTCTTTACTGGCGCCATTGTCGCCGATGATCAGTACCACCAACGTGTTGTTGAGCTGGTTGATTTGTTTTAGAAAATTGATCAACCTGCCTATTTCATAATCGGTGTGCGACAGGAAACCGGCATACGCTTCAAAAAAGCGGGCGAACACTTTCTTTTCAATAGGCGACAGCGAATCCCAGGCTTTCACGCCGGTATTGTGTACCGGCAATGTGGTATTGGCCGGAACGATGCCTAATTGTTTTTGGCGGGCCAATACATCTTCGCGGTATTTATCCCAACCTCCATCAAAACGGCCTTTGTATTTATCGATCCATTGTTTATCAACCTGGTGTGGACCATGCGTGGCGCCGGGTGTCAGGTACAAAAAGAAAGGTTTATCAGGTGCGGCTGATTTTTGACTGGCAATATATTCAATGGCTTTATCTACCAACACGGTGGTCAGGTGTTTGCCTTGCAGATCGGGTTCAATTTTGGAAGTATTTTCCCAGAGCATGGGCGTATACTGATCTGTTTCACCGGCCATAAAGCCATAGAATTTATCGAATCCGCGACCGGTTGGCCAGCGGTTAAACGGACCGGCTCCGGTGAGGTCGGGTGTAGGGGTTATATGCCATTTACCAATGGCGAAGGTATTGTAACCGTTCTCCCGTGCTATTTCTGCAATGGTTGCTTTTTCAAAGGGCATATAGCCATTGTGGCCGGGTGCATCTACTGCCAGATGGATAACGGTGTTTACGTTTACCGAATGGTGATTGCGGCCGGTTAGCAGCGAGGCACGGGTAGGAGAGCAGATAGCCGTGGTATGAAAATTCGTATACCTGATTCCGTTGTTGGCCAGGCTATCGAAAGTTGGGGTTTCTATCAAACCGCCGAATGTACTGCTGGCGCCAAAGCCCACATCATCCAGCATAATGTAAACAATGTTGGGTGCATTTTTTTGCGCCACCGGGTTAAACGGTTTGTTGCCTGCGGTCGTTTCTGCCAGCGTTTTTCCTGCCTTACCCGCGAATGGCTGTGCCGGACTGTGTTGAGAAAATGCGGTAGTTACTTGTATTGTTAATAATCCCAGTATGGTTAGTTTTTGCATTTGTTTTTATTGTTTATAGTTCGTGAAACGTGAAACGGCAAACGTGAAACGTGATTCGGAAATTTCTTACATCTTAACTCATACTTCCTGCTTCTGTACTTCATTATCACATTCTACTTTTCTGTATTCCATTATCATATTATCACATTGGTCATTTATCCCACCACAACCGCGGCGATTGATAATTGGATTCAGCCGGTGTGTTCTTGTTCAATGATGTTTCATTTTGCGGATACGGAATGCGACGCGGTATAAGTCCGTTGGGATTGGCGCTGTGCGTTGCATTTTGCGCCAACGGAATGGCTGGGTAACCGGTACGCCGGTAGTCTGACCAAACTTCGGGTTGCAGAAACAGGGCAATATATTTTTGGGTAATGATGGTCTCCAGGTCTTTGGCAAATGATCCGGTCAATGTAGCCCTGGCCGTGATATAATCGGTTTGTTTTTGCGCTGTGGCATAAGGATCGCTGCTGTTGCTGATCACCTTTACAAAAGAAGCCCGTACGGCAGATTCCAACGCACTTTGTGCTTTGGCATCTGACGCATTCAAAATAATGCGGGCTTCAGCTTCCAGGAATTTTGCTTCTGAATAACTTATTAATATAACCGGAGAAGTAGCGGTCCCGTAATAAGAACCGATGCGGGAATAAGCGCCCGGTATACCGGCTACGCTACCCTGATAGGTACTGCTGCCTGCCGGATAATTGGTGGCAAAATAAGCCCGGCGTGGATCAACATAAGCACCTTCAGCAGTGGTGTTGGCGTCAGTGACCTTATTACCGTTTAACAGGTTTACAAAAGAGGCGCCCAGTCCAACCCAACCCGGACGGTTGGTATTTTGCTGGTAAAAAGGATTGGCATTGGTAGTTGCAGAGCCAAATACGACTTGCGCATCAGTATTGATATTTTGAATGCCACGCCAGGTAGTACCATTGTACAGATACGATAATACTTTTTGTGCGGCGTCGGTTGCATTGAACTTACTCCCATGTATCTCATACCGTGCTTTTAACGTATACGCCGTTGCTATCCAGTTTGCAATAACGCCTTTGAATATTACATCATCTGTTGATGGTACAGCACCAAGATTGGCGGAGACAGGTTGTGATAGTTCTGTAATGGCGGAATCAAGTTGTAGTTGTATCCCATTATAAATAGCTGACTGTTTATCATACACCGGATTGGTGATGCCATTGCCAAACAATGATTCTGTATAGGGAATGTCGCCAAAGAGATCGGTCAGCGTACCGTAAGAAAATGCCGTCAACACCCGCGCAATGCCACTGTAGTAAGGTAGTTGTTGTGTGTTAGCTGTTTGTTGAATGATCTTCAGGTTCGTGAGCACATTGGTATAATAACTCACCCAGGTAGTATTGAAATAACCCGGTGAGGTGGTGTAATTATCAAAAGGCGCAGCATCGCCATTGGCGCCTGCTGCCTGCTGGGTATATATGTTAGCAATTAACCCGGCATTGATACCGGTGGTGAAGCCCAGCGATACTTCTGCGCCGGTTAATACGGCGCTTAAGGAGACGTCTGACGATGCATTGGGATTGACGTTTGTCTTTTCCAGGTTGCAGGATGTCAATGCAGTGATATAACCGCCAATAAAACCGATTCGTACAATATGATTGAAACGTACTTTGATCATGGTTATCTGTTTTCAGATTAGAATGTAATGTTTAGCGCTACACCCACACTGTGCGTATTGGGCGTTGTCCAGAAGTCGATGCCTGAGAAATTGGCCAACCCGTTGCGGGTGCCGAGATCTGGATCGCTGCCGCTGTAATTGGTTGCCAATAAAAAGTTGCGTGCTGTGAGGGTAACACTGGCCGCTGAAATTTTTGCCGGCTTTAAAAACTTACTGGGTAACTCGTAAGTGAGGTTAACGTCTTTCAGTTTTATCCAGTACAGGTCATGTTCAACGTACAGTCCCTGTACACTGAATGTTTTGCGATACCAGGCCTGCGACAAAACCGCCGGTATGGCATTGGGTTCGCCTTTGCTGGCGGTAACGCCCTCAAACACGGTTGTGGAACCTCTTTCAGCCGTGGTAGCATCAACACCGTTGAACACCATCTGTAAATGGGGCGCATTGAAAATATCAAACCCATAGCGGCTGTCCAGTAAGAAGGAAAGGGTAAAGGGGCCTGATTTAATTTCATTTCTCAATCCAAGGTTGAAATCGGGATTGGGATCGCCAATTTTAGTAAAGCTGGTATTTACTACCGGGTAGCCATAGTTACTGCTGGTAATGTCATCATCGATCACCACCTTGCCGTTCTCATTTCTTTTTACATCGATCCCATAAAATACACCGTAAGGATCGCCGGCCTGTCCGCGGGCTTCCATCCATATACCGCCTAAGCTTACATTGGTGATATTATCCGTGATGTAGTTTACTTTACTGATGTTCTTGCTAAAGATGGCGGTAGCGCTCCACACCAGTTTTTTCTTTTTGATGAAATATTGTTGCAGCGTAGCTTCTATTCCCTGGTTGGTAATACTGCCGGCATTGATCAGCGTGTATTGAGCGCCAGTAGAGCCAGGCAGTGAAACCGGGATGATCTGGTCTTTACTGGTGTTGTTGTAATACACGGCATCCAGTAGGGTACGACTGTTGAGAAAATGCAGTTCTGTACCCAGTTCCCATGTATTTATTTTTTCCGGTTTCAGGTTGGCGTTACCAATGGTGGTGCTATAGCTTAAACCTGTTTGGCCATTGAATGGAAAGTTGATACTGCTTTGTATCCAGCCGCCTGTAGCGGTAGTGGTATAATAGGTGTTCAGTGAATACGGATCGGCATCATTACCTACCTGTGCGTAGGTGGCGCGGATCTTGCCAAAATTCAGCGTGCTGCCATTCAGGTGTAAGGCATCGGTGAAGATGAAGCTTGTTCCAATGGAAGGATAAAAGAAAGAATTTTTTCCTTTTGCCAGGGTACTGGTCCATTCATTGCGGCCGGTCAATTCGAGGTAAAGCCATTTCTGATAATCCAGTTTTATATCGGCATAACCCGCTACCAGTTTCTTTTTAATGGTTTGATTGACGGTTTGTGTAGACGCCGCATTGCCTATATTGAAATTGCCCGGAATGGTTAAACCATCTCCCCGTGTATTGACCTGGTTTTTGTAAGAACTGTAATAGTTGTACCCGGCCAGTACATTCAGATCAAGATCGTTGGTGAGCCGGTGTTGCGAGGTTAACAATACGTCCAGGTTATTATCGCGGCGCGAATAATTCACATCGTTGATGGTTCCTGTAGCCACACCGGAAGTGCCACGGCTCCAGGCGCCTTTTCTTACATCGGTATAATTATCTATGCCATAACGTGCGGTTGCTTTCAGCCAACTGGTAACATCGTAATTGGCTTCGGCAAACGTGATATAGCGGTTCAGTTGATCCGTTTGCGGGTTCATGTTTAACGACCAGTATGGATTATCCCAACCGATCCCATTGGCATATGAACGGCTATCGCCCCAGGGTTTGGCAGCAGTAGCCGGCAGTTTGTAAGCCTCGGGATGTTTCCACGCATCTGAATAGCCGTTGGTAATATCAAAATTGGCCGGCGAATTAATGAGGGCGCGCATTACGTTGGTATTAAAACCACCCATCAACGCGCGGTTGTGGGCGCCATCCTGTATATAATTCAATCCACCGGATAGCTTTAATTTATCATTGACGGTGTAGTCGCCGTTAAAGCGAAATGTATACCGGTAGAAATCAGTCGTTGGGATAATACCGGTTTGTTTCAGGTTGCCATACGAGAAATAATAACCTGCGTTGCCGGTATTGCCATACATGCTGATGTTGTGATCGGTTGTATACGCGTTCACAAAAAAGTTGTCAATATTATTGTACCGGTTTACAGGTACGCCATTTGAGAGCGGGCTGCTTTTGCCAACGATCACGCCATTCTTATCAAAATTGCTTTGCTGGTTGCTGTACGTGAGCGTATCGAGCAATGCACCCCAGTTCTCGTCGGAGCCGGTTATACCAGGTTGAATATAACTGCCGCCAAGACCGTTGGAGAAGCTATTTTGCCTGGGTTGAACACGGCGGTTCAGTTTGTCAACGGTGAAAGAGCCACTATAGGTGACCGATAATTTTTTATTGGTAAGCGTACTTCCTCTTTTGGTATTGATCACCACGGCGCCATTTGATGCCCGGATACCATATAGTGCAGCAGCGGCCGGTCCTTTTAATACGGTAATGCTGGCAATATCGGCGCTGTTGATATCAATGGCGCGGTTCGAAGGCGTAGCCAGTGAAACGTTGTTGGTGATAGAGGGTAGAATGTCCTGCACCGAATTATCGACCGGGATGCCATCAAGAATAAACAGCGGTGCATTATTGCCGAGCAGGGAGCTGTTGCCGCGGATCTTAACCGATGAAGAGCCACCGGGCGATCCGCCTGTATTGTTGATTTGCACCCCGGCTATTTTACCGCTTAGGGCTGCTACTACATTGGCTTCCCGCGATTGTATCAATTCTTTGCCTTTTACTTCGGAAAGACTGTAGCTAAGTGCCTTGGCGGCCCGTTTGATGCCCACGGCGGTCACTACTACTTCATCGAGGTGGCTATTTTTTTCGGGCAAAGTGATCTCGCTGTATGTATCGGAAACCGTAATGACGCGGGTAACATAACCCACATAACTGATCTCAAGCGTTACCGGTAATCGTTGTCCGGTTAAAAAAGCAAATTCGCCTTTATTGCCGGTTAACACCTGGTGGGTGGTGCCTGTAATATGTACGGTAGCGCCGGTTAATGGCGACCGGTTCTTTTCGTCCAGTACTTTTCCGCTGAATGAGATATTCTGAACAGGTCCTTTTTGTGTGCTGGCCCTGACAGTATCAGGGGCAGTCTGTGCTTTAACAGTATTAAAAAAAGCAGTTTGAAGAACGAAGATTGGGAAGTAGAGCGCCTTCTTCATTATCTTTGTTTTGGTGAATGAAAAATGAGGTCATCATCCGGCTATTTAATAGCCGGCGTGGTGTAATCGCTAAGCCTTTTATTTACCAGGCCGGGACTGCTGGAACAGTTTCCGGCCATTTTTTTTCCGTCTTGTCATGCCGCTTTTTATGCGGTGCATGGTCGATAGTCCGGTATCATCACGATGTATTTCGAAACATTGTATTAATTATTTGAAGTGAAAAGTTGCTATTTATTGAAACAGGTATAATAGCATTATAAAGGCAATGCAACCGCGGGGGTTTAGCAGCAGAAGATGATGCAACAACAGACGTGTATGGTATGCTTCGCTATGTACATTACAATTTGTTTTGTGCTTATAAAAGCAATCTTTCCAGGCCATGGCCTGGTTAACCAATAGTTATTATTTGATAGTACAAGATTACTATCTTTTTATAAGTCCACCAAAATAATGGACTGATTATTTTGAAAGGCAGGGAAATGAAGAATGAGGAATTAAAAATGAGAAATAAAAAAGTTCAAATACAGAAATCGCAAGTGCAAAGCCCTTCGCTAAAGCTTGTGCCTCGGCTATAGCTTCTGCGACATGCTGACGGAGAACAAGGGAACCACAAACCATAAACAACAAACCACAAACTATTTAAGTATCGCCATCACAAACTTCGCAGAGTTGCGGGCGGCTATTTGATAGAAGGCGGCAACATCGGAATGGGCGTTGTTATTGGCATTGTCGCTCATGCTGCGGATCACAATGAACGGCGTTTTTTGTTGCCAGCATATCTGGGCTACGGCAGCGCCTTCCATTTCGGTTGCATCTGCCTGTAATTGCTGCGCCAGGTTTTGCGCAGCACGGTCCGATGAAACAAACACATCGCCGGTAACAATGGTGCCGGTAATAATCTGCGGCGCCTGTTCTCCATTGGCGCGACGGATCTTTTCCAGCGATATTTTATTACTGACCAACCGGGCATGGGTAACCAGGGCTGTGTCGCAGATAAAGTACAACGGATTTTCTTTTAAGGTGAAGGGATTGCGGGTTGGTTTTCTTACGATGCTGTCGGGTACAATTGCGCCATAATCGTGGTAAGCGACACGAGTTCCTATCACCAGGTCACCGGGTTGTAAAGCGGGGTTCAATCCACCTGCAATACCGGTAAATATGAGGATGTGTGGCTGATAATGTTCCAGCATCAGCGTAGTGGTCATGGCTGCGTTCACTTTGCCGATACCTGTTTGCGCGATCACAACTTTTTTTCCCTGTAATATGCCTTCGGTAAAATGAACCTGCTGTATAACAGTTTCTTTCTTTTGCTGTACCTGCGTTAACAGGTATTTTATTTCATCCCCGAAAGCACCCAGTATACCGGTAATGGCAACCTGTTTTTTTGATTGAGCGGGGGAGGTAAAAGTGAAACCGATGCAAAGGATCAATAAGATGGTTGTACGCATGATGGTTTTTTAGTTGCGGCAGGCAATCGTGAAACGTGAGACGGCAAACGGCAATCGTGAAATAGCAATTTCCCGTGTAGCGGTGTATTGTTGTATTTACTCTCCGCCAGCTGGCGGAGCCGGGGGTTATTCAAGCACCAACGCCAGTATCGCAAATAGATCTATTATCCAAAGTGCAACAGGAATGTCCTTCTTTTTTCCTGTGATCAGTTTAATGGCTGTCCAGCTAAGGAAACCCCAGATGATGCCTTGTGTAATGCTATACGAAAATGGAATGATCACCATGGCCAGAAAAGCAGGTATCGCTTCATCGAGTTTCGACCAGTTGATCTTTGTAACCGGTTGTACCATGAACACGCCAACCAGCACCAGAGCCGGCGCTGTAGCAATCGCTGGCACAACAGATAACAAGGGCGCCAGGAATAAAAAAGGCAAAAACAACAAGGCCCCGGTAATGGCAGTCAATCCGGTTCTTCCCCCTTCTTTAATACCAACGGCCGATTCAATATAAGCAGTACCCGGACTGGAACCTACCAGGCCGGCCAGGGTAGTGGCCACGGCATCGGTTATGAGTGCCCGTTTAATATTGCGTGGTTCGCCTTTTTCATCCAGCAGGTTGGCTGCTTCCGATAAACCTACCAATGTAGAAAGACTGTCGAACATATCTGTAAACACAAAAGCAAAGATCACCGGTACTACCGACCATTGCAGGGAGTGAACCAGGTCCAGCTTGAACAATAAACTAAAATCGGGCGCAGCAAAAATTCCTTTCCAGGAAATTAAGGGTGGCGGGCCCATGGCCCACCATCGGCCTAAAGGCAAAGCGGCCAACGTAGTGAAAACAATGCCGATGAGTATGGCGCCTTTGACCTCGCGTGTTACCAGCACCGCAGTAAATAATAACCCGGCTAAAAATGTAAGCAACACCGGGCTCAACTTTCCAATGCCCACAATGGTGGCCGGGTTATGCACGATAAAGCCGGCATTTACAAAACCAATGAGTGTTATAAATAAACCAATGCCGGCGGCAATGGCATATCGCAATGGTCGCGGTATAGCGTGTACGATATAGGTTCGAATGTTGAATGCAGACAGGATCAAAAAAAGAACGCCACTCCAGAAGACGGCGCCTAATGCCACTGGCCAGGGAACTTTCATGCCGATCACTGCCGAAAAAGTAAAAAAGGCATTGAGGCCCATGCCCGGCGCTACCAGTACCGGGTTCTTCGCATACCAGCCCATCATCAGGCTGCTGAAGAATGAAACCAGTACCGTGGCTGTCAATACCCCGCTAAAGGGCATGCCGGCCTGGCTGAGTATCGATGGATTGACTACAATAATATAAGCAGTGGCCAGGAACGATGATACGCCGGCAATGATCTCGGTGGAAACCGTGCTTTTATTTTTGGTCAGTTCGGCTGAAAACATGCAGTGATGGGTTAAGGGTTGAAGATAAGGAAGAAAGCTGCAAGCGCAAAGCTCGAAAGGCACCGCCTCCTAAAACAAAAAAGCCGCACCCTGATGGATGCGGCCTGTAGAGGTTTTATAAGGGTCTAAATTATTAATAGCCTGGGTTCTGATCCAGCTTGTTATTCAGCTTTCTTTCCGGGGCTGGTATAGGGAAGATCCTTCTGCGGGTATCCGTGTTCATTTTGGCCGTGTAATCGTCCACAGGCGCATCGCCGGGGATTGGATAAAAGGTTTCATATTTATCAAAACGAATCAGGTCGTTGCGGCGCCAGTTTTCCCAGTATAATTCGCGGGCGCGCTCATCCAGTATGTCATCCAGCGAAACTGAGGCAGCTAATGGGGCCTTTACACGGGCACGTACTTTATTAAATAATACCTGCTCGTTTTGTATTTCTCCATTTACAGCGGTAGGCGCAGCTCCGCGTACAATAGCTTCGGCCTTCATTAAATAAATATCTGCCAGGCGGAATATTGGCATGTCGTTACCACTCATACGGGTAGCTGCGGTAGTGGCTCTGTCGGGATAATACTTGATAGAACGAACGCCCATACATCTGGCCAGGTAATCATTGCCTATATCAAAGATCTTTTTACCGCCGAGCATTTTGAAGTTTTTGGTGATCTCCAGTTGCCATACTGTATCGTTATTGGTACCACTAAAGGAGGCATCCAGGTCCTTCTTTTTTATTTTAATGGTAAATGGTGTACCATCCCAGTTATTTTGCCTGCCTATCAACCAGGTATTGTTCCGTTCATCGCCTGACAAATTAAAGCGATCGTAAAATTCGGGCGTAGTGCTCATGGAAGTACTCAGGTTATTGGGCACGTTATATTTTGGCCACAGGTATTGCATAAATCCATGGCGGGTAAACTGATTTCCATCCAGCAGCAAAGGATCATATGGGATTGCAAAAATGATCTCTGTAATATTCGGCCCATTATCCGGTGCAAATACAGCGGCATAGCTGAGGTCGAGCTTATATTCTTTATTGGCAATTACACTGTCGCACATGGCTACTGTTTCCTGATTTCTCTCAATCCCGGTATATACCTTGGAATTGAGATACATTTTTGCCAGCAGTGCATATACCATGGCTCGGGTAGGATGGCCATATGTTAAGGTGGCATTAGTGGCGGTTTTTACCGGCAGGGTCTTCACCACAGCTTTCAGGTCTTTTTCAATGAACTGAAATACTTCAGCCCTTTTTCTGGTTGCAGGCAGGTCCAGCACCGGAAAAGTATCAACAATGGGTACGTTACCATATAGATCCATCATATAGAAATAGAACAAGGCCCGCATGGCTTTAGATTCTGCGATAGCGTTTATACGGATGGGATCAGTTTCGCCAAGCGTTGAATTGGTGATACTGCTTATTACCCGGTTGCAGGTGTTGATGGCGCCAAAACCCCATGTCCATACATCAATTACATTTACGTGATCGGGTGTATACGTATGGTGGTGATGTTGGTAGTACTGGCCATTATCATTATAGTTACCGTCGCGAACAGGTATAATGGCTTCGTCGGTGGTCAATTCCTGCATCCTGAAATAATCAATGGCATACTTGCTGGCCAGCTGCGTATAAACGGGGCCCAGCAACGCCTGATAGTCGGCAGCCGTTCTGGGAAAGTTGGTATCAATATATTGTGATTCTGGTGTAACATCCAGTTTGGTACACGCACCCGCTATAACTGTAATAGTCGATAATGCGATCAAAAGCTTTTTCATACTGGTAATTTTTTATTGTAGCGTTTACTTGTATTTTTTATTAAATAACAATTAAAGACCGACAAAGAACTAGAACACTATGTTGGCTCCAATGATGAACGATCTTGTTTTAGGATAGAAGTTTTTGAGATCTATACCCGGTGTCAGTCCACCGATGTTGATCTCCGGATCAATACCGCGGTAATCAGTGATCGTAAACAGGTTGTTGCCGGAAACAAAGAATCGCAGTTTGCTGATAGCCTTAACTTTTGTATCCCAGGTATAGCCCAGCGTAGCATTGTCCAAACGGAAATAAGTGCCATCTTCGAGGAAGCGGTCAGAAGTGAGGTAGGCAAAATTGTCAGTGAATGCTTCATCCACGGTGAATTTGGGGATATTATTATTTTTTGAATCCACCGGGTTGTTCAATTGTGCCAGCGTATTATTCAGGATCTTATTACCAGTCACTCCTCTCAGGAAGAAATTCAGATCAAAGTTTTTATAGGTAAAGGTGTTGTTCCAGCCGAACAGCAATTTAGGTTGTGCGTTGCCCGCCACATAGAGATCATTGGTAGAAGGCTGGCTGGTAGTGATGGTTCCGTCGGCCTTTTGAAAGGTGCTGTTGCCGTTAGCGTTCTTTCCCATATAATGCCATAGGCTGAATGTTCCCAGGGGCTGGCCTTCCATGATCACCTGACTCCAGTTACTGGTTTGACCTTTTCCGCCCAGGTAGGCTGTTGGTATAGATGTCAGGGTCGGAAATTTATCATTCTTTAAAGAAACCACTTCGTTCTTGTTGTGCGCCAGGTTGGCCGAAGTCGTCCACGTAAAGCCTTTGGTTGAAACCGGAGTGGCCGTTAAAGTTACTTCGAAACCGGTATTTTTTACTTTACCCACGTTGGCGGTGAGCACGTTTGCAAAATATTGGGTAGGAGATACGGGATAGTTAAAGATAAGGTCTGATGTATTTTTAATATAATAGTCAATAGAACCGCTGATCCTGTTATTCAATACAGCGAAGTCGAGACCGATATTGGTCATAGCAGTGCTTTCCCATTTGAGATCGCGGTTCTCATTTTGAACAGGTAATAAACCGGTGGGATAATTACCATTCAGATAAAACCGCCCGCCAGAGCTGTAACGTACAATAGAGGTAAACGCATCAAAGCCCAGCGAATTACCAGACACGCCATAACCGGCTCTGAGTTTCAATTCATCAAAGATCTTCTGATCGGCCATGAACGATTCCTGTGAAATGCGCCAGCCGGCTGAAACGGCGGGGAAGTAACCCCAGCGATTGTTCTTACCAAAAGCGGAAGACCCGTCATTACGTAATGATACCTGCAATAAGTATTTATCGTCATACTGGTAATTGATACGGCCGTAGAAGGAGATCAACCGCAGGGTAGAGATGACTGCAGTATCGAATTTGATATTACCAACGATGAACGGGTTACTTACATACATATTGTAGAACGTGAGCAGGTCGTTGGTATAGCCCTGCGTTGAAACGCCAAAACCGTCACCAATGCGGTCCTGTTGCCAGGAATAACCGCCCAGTAATTTGATGTTATGTTGTCCGAATGATCTGTCATAATTAAAGTATGATTCTATCACCTGCTTGGTGTTCTCATAGTTTCCGCGATAAGCCCGGCCATTGGCGCCTACTGCATTTCCGGAGGCAGCATTATAATAAATATCCCGGGTGGTTTGCTCTTTTTGCCCGGATATGCTCAGGGTGTATACCAATCCTTTCAGGATCTTTACTTCGGCCAAACCGGTCAGCAAGGTTTTTTCTTCTTTGCTTTTCAGCACATTGTTGGCCAGGATACCTACCGGATTTAAATAGCCGCCGCGGCTCAAATCTTCAGTGAAAGTACCATCGGGCCTGCGAATGCTTACTGTTGGCATATAATTGAGCATGTTATTAAACAAAGAACTCTGCGCAATATCAACGTGTTTGGTAGTGCTGTTGGTCAACGATACGCCCAGTCTCAGGCGATCGTTAAAAAATTTGGTTTCCAGGTTACCTCTGGCGGTTACCCGTTTCAGCGATGAATTTTTAACTATCCCCTGGTTATCGAAGTAGTTGATGCTGGCGCCATACAGGGAATTGCCCTGTGAGCCAGTGAAGCCCAGATTATGGTTGTGCGAAATGCCGGTACGCATCACTTCATCCTGCCAGTTCGTGTTAACACCACTGTCGTTGTATTGAGATAATAAGGTTTGTCCGTTTTTAGTAAGATACTCCCGTAACTCATCGCCGCTCAGCATATCAATTTTATTGGAAACGGTTTCGATGGCCACATAAGGATTATATGATAATTGAGTTTGACCCTGTTTCGCTCTGCGGGTAGTGATGATGATCACCCCATTGGCAGCCCTGGAACCATAAATAGCGGTTGAAGAAGCATCTTTTAATACATCGATCGATACAATATCAGTAGGCGCTACCAGGTCTAATGAAGCACCGGGTACGCCATCGATCACATAAAAAGGTTCATTGGCGCCATCACGCAGGGCTGA
Organism: uncultured Niastella sp.; assembly: GCA_966212235.1. Lineage (GTDB taxonomy): Bacteria > Bacteroidota > Bacteroidia > Chitinophagales > Chitinophagaceae > Niastella. Next base: position 47,664 of record CBIHPP010000014.1, read on the forward strand.
AGGTCCACGCAGGATCACGCTGGGTTTAACGTTGGGGTCACCACTGCGGGCAATGTTCAAACCGGGTACCTTACCTTGTAACAATTGCGTAGGTGAACCGGTTACTACCTGGTTAAAATTGTCGCTGTTGATGCTGGTAATAGAACCGGTGATATTTTTTTTGCTCGACTTTCCATAACCGGTTACCACCACATCGCTCAATTGTTTCGATTGGTGGGTGAGCGCTACATTGATGGAAGTTTTATTTCCAATGGATACTTCCTGGGCAACATAACTTATAGATGTAAACTGCAAAACAGCTTTAGCTCCGGTAACTTTTATTTCAAAATTTCCACCTTCATCAGTCATTACCGATGTGCGGCTACCTTTTACGGTAACGCTCACGTTGGCCAGCGGTGCATTATTTTCATCTGTAACTTTTCCTTTAATTGTTTGGTCCTGTTGTTGGAAGGCAAAAAGCGGGGCCGCAAAAAACAGCAACAGGGCTGTCAGCAGCGATAAGGTTGTTTTTTTGGCAAGCGGGAAACAAAAAAAACGCATGATTTTTTTTCTCATAAATAAATGTTTGGTGTTACGCAATTGAGAACTGGGAATCCCTCTATAAATTTAAATTTAATAATGCAGGCATAGCTCCGTTAGAGATAGGAAAGGGATGGTTCATATGATTTTTGAAGGAGCTGCAAAGGGAAACTTTCGGTGTTACTAAAATGTGAACCGTGTATTAATTAATTGCGGTATTAATATTGGCAGCGATTGCTAACGTTGTATAGCAAGTGGTGGGAATGAAAAGGTGATAGGGTTGATATAGTTGATAGAGGTGATGAAGTTGACAGGTTAACAAGTTAACAGGTTGACAAGGAAGTTGATAAAGTGATAGAGGGGGTTAAAAGGTTGATAGAGTTGATGGAGGTGATAAAGTTGATAGTGGGAAACCAGAAAATTGATGAGTTGAGAAATTACTTAGTTGGCCAGGTATAGGGTTCCTTTATCAACTTTTAAACGTATCAACTTTTTAACTTTTCCCGGCGAAGCCGGGAACTTGTGCCAGGCGGAATCCCCGGGATCAACCTGGGGTTCCGCTGGACTTGTAATGTTTGCGTAGGTGCAAACTTATGCGTAAAAACCATAAGGAACTTACGAATGAAGGAAAACAAATTATTAATTCCGAAATAGTATTTCCACTTATGTGCAACAGATATTATAAATCATACCTTTGGATACCGGTTATGGTCCTGTTGAAATGTGCAAATCCCGCCTGATGCGCCATCCCGTTTGTATAAATGATTAAATGAAAACGCTGAAAGACCATATAATTCGTACCATTTCCGTTACGGAAAATGAGTTGGAGCATATGGTCAATTCATTTCAATCAATGAGTGTTGAAAAAGAAGCCCACCTCATTAAAGCCGGGCAATACTGCGACAATTATTACTTTGTTGAAAAGGGATCGCTTCGTATTTATACGATGGTCGACAACCTGGTTGTCACCAACTGGTTTGCTTTTGAAGGAAATTTTTTTACCGACCTCGAAAGTTATACCTATCAATGCCAGGCAAAATTCAATGTACAAGCCATTGAGAACTGTACCATATTATATATATCCAGGAAAAATATGAGTATCCTGCTGGAGAAATACCCCGCCTGGGGTGAGCTGGTTCGTAAAACCTGGGAGCAGGCTTTTATCAGGCTGGCGCAGATCGTTTTATCTGTGCAAACCTTATCTGCCCAAAAAAGATACGAGCAATTATTTAACCACCACGAGTTTGTTCAAAACACGCCGCCCAAAGAGTTGATAGCACTACTGGGAATCACTGATTCTTCGCTAAGTAAAAAATAATAGTTGCAAATTAGCGTTGTAGGGATTTGATTTTAATTAAATATTTGAACGCTTGCTTATGTTAAACCTGCGTGTGCTCGCTTTTAGTGTCCTCGTTTTTTCATTTTCCGCTCACAGTCAAAGTCCCAAAGTAGTTCAGGTTGATGTATGCATTTACGGCGCTACCTCCGCTGGTATAATAGCTGCGTATACGGCTAAAAAACTGCATCAAACTGTTTTGCTGGTTGACCCTGGCAAACATATTGGCGGATTAACTGCCGGTGGCCTGGGTTTTACCGACATCGGCAATAAATATGCTGTATCCGGACTGGGCCTTGATTTCTACCGGAAAGTAGGGAAGAAGTATGGTAAGTTTGAATCCTGGATCTTTGAACCTCATGTGGCTAAAGAGGTGTTTTTGCAATACATCAAATCGGCTAAAATTGAATTGGCACTTGGACATACCCTGCTTAGCGTAAGAAATGAATTCGGGTACATAAAAGAATTAGAGCTGAACTATGTGAACGAAGAAAGCCAGATCACTACAAAAAGAGTAGAAGCTAAAATGTTCATTGACTGCTCCTACGAAGGCGACCTGATGGCCAAGTCCGGCGTTTCGTTTACGGTGGGCCGTGAATCGGCCAGCTGGTATAATGAACCCATTAATGGCGTACAGCTGCGCGACAAACACCAGTTCCCCGATGGCATCGATCCTTATAAAATTCCCGGTAAACCCGAAAGCGGTTTGTTATGGGGTATTTCAGACGGCATGTTGTTGCCAAACGGTTCAGCAGATACAAAAGTACAGGCTTATAATTACAGAATCTGTTTAACCAATGATGCTGCCAACCGTATTGACATTGAGCGGCCTACCGGCTATGATTCAACCATGTACGAGTTGTTGTTGCGTTTGTTGGAAAAGAAACCTGCTGCTAACCTGGGCGCTATTTTGAAGATCGACCACATGCCCAATCATAAAACCGATATCAACAACAATGGTCCATTTTCAACCGATATGATCGGCATGAACTATGGTTACCCCGAAGGTAATTATGAGAAACGCTGGGTTATCAAACAACAACAGGAAGTTTATACAAAAGGGTTGTTGTATTTTATTGGTCACGACGCCCGCATGCCTGAAAACCTGCGCAAGGAAATGTTGACCTGGGGCTATCCTAAAGACGAATATATTGATAACAATAACTTTACGCCGCAATTGTATGTAAGAGAGGCGCGCAGAATGATCAGCGACTATGTAATGACACAGGCCAACTGCATAGGAAAGGAAGTGGTGAACGATGGCATTGGCATGGCTGCCTATACCATGGATTCACATAACGCACAACGTATTGTGACGAACAAGATGGTAAAGAATGAAGGCGATGTACAGGAAGGCGGCTTCGGACCTTACCCCATTTCTTACCGGTCTATTATCCCGCGCGCAAAAGAATGTAAGAACCTGCTGGTGCCGGTATGTTTATCTGCCAGTCATATCGCTTATGGTTCAATACGTATGGAACCGGTGTTCATGGTTTTGGCACAAGCTGCTGCAACAGCTGCTTCCATGGCCCTGCAAACAAAAGCAGATGTACAGCAGGTAAATGTGCAGCAACTGCAACAGGCGCTCAAAACAAACCCACTGGCAGATGGCAGTTTACCTGAAATTATTGTGGATAATGCCAATACGGCACAGGTACAAATAAAAGGCAACTGGGCAACCAAAGAAAAGATAGGGTATGGACCTTCTGTATTAGCGGCCGATGCGCCGTCTGCTGAAGACCGTTCTGTACAATACAACCCGGTTATTACGAAAGAAGGTAATTACCAGATCTATACTTATATACTGCCCGGTTACGATAAGCTGGCATCACAAACCCAGATCACGGTGTTTGATGGCAGTAAAGAAACAAAAGTGACGCTGAAGAAAGCCGATATTCAAATGCAGGGACAAACTTCCGGCGAATGGGTGTTGGTAGGAAAATATAAATTACCGGCTGGTTCCAATACGCATGTAACTATTTCTGCTGCGAATGCCGATGGCGCCGTAGTAGCTGATGCGGTGTTATTGGTTCCGGAAGGAAAATAAATCTATGAATGCCCTCCGTGCCTGTCTCGTCTCGGCTAAGCACGAGACGAGACGGAATGCGGAGGGCATTTTTAAATAATTAATTATAATAGACCAGGTTCGCTCTTCTTTCCTGGTATTCTGCATCAGATATCTTACCCTCCTCTTTTAGTTCTATCAGTTTTCCCATCTCTTCCAACTTGTTTATTGTTGTTGTGGGATCTGTAGTGATTGCATTTTGCTGTTGGTTAGCCCGGTTTTTGAAGAACACGGCAAATGCGATCAACGATAGCGGTGCTACCAGGGAGATCCAAATGCCATTGCCTGAAGATAATACGCCAAATGCCACCCCTGTTAGGCCAAGGGCCACTATAGTTAAAACGAGCCAGCGTTGCTTGTGCGTTATTGATAAATTCATATGGACTTAATTTATTGAATGAAGAAATGGTAGATAGCCCTGGGTAGGCACGGATTTTCTCCATCAGTTGCTTGGCAACTAATACAATGAAATGGCAACCTGTAAGAATAAAAAAGTATTGATCTTTCGATAGTGGTTCTTAACGTAAGCGTTGTGCTTTTCCAGGAAATGAGGCGTAATTCCTAAGTTACAAAAAAATATAGAAAGTGACAACAGAAAAGTGGGCAGGCTTGCTGAGGAACCAGGCAGGCTGGAAAGTTGACAGGCTGCCGGCCTTGCTTCGTGCTCCGGCGTTGACAGCCGTCTCCGCCGGTTGGCGGATTTGGCGTCGGACGAAACTATAGCGCAAGCGACCGAAGCCTTGTGAAGGCAGGTTAACAGGTTGACCTAAGAGTAAATATTGAGGTCGCTGTCGTTTTTATTGCCTTTATTGTTTAAATAAAAGGATAATATCAAGCCTATCAGAACAATGCCGGTGATGATGGGAAAAGCTATTGAATGCATAATGCCGTTTTATATATAGGGTTAGACGGTTAACCTGCCGGAATATTGTTAACCGGTTGCAAGTTATTGGTTAATGAGAGGGAGGGGGGTAAAAAAAACGGAGCGGGTGGCATGTTCCCGCTCCGTGATGACGGACTTTTACTAATGGACTATTCTCTTCATGCCATACTCTTTTGCTTTCAAAGGGACATGAACCTTTATCAGCGTTTTATTAATTTCTTTGTGATCGTTTCTTTACCGGTATTTATTTTAAGGAAATACATGCCTGTTTTCAGGTTTGAAATATTAATATGTTGTCCGCTTAAGATGCGAGGTGCCGTAAATACCACAGCGCCGTTTATGTTAACAATTTTTACATCAAAAACATCACCCATATTACCATACTGTATGACCATTTCACTGGTAACCGGGTTAGGTAAGATCTTCATGGTAGCCGTATAATCGATAAACGGCACTACACCGCCATCATCACCAGCTGCTGCGGCCCGTGCCGTAGTAGCCTGACGAACCACCACAGAGCTGCTCCAGTCGTTTAAGTTCACCGTAGTACCACCTGATAAACCTACCGACACCAGGCAAGCGAAATTGCTTCTGAACAAATAAGCCGCGCCAGTGAAATTATCATCGCGGTACAGGATCACTTCAAATCCGCTGCTTACTTTTAAAGAAGAGATATCATCGTTCACAGCGCCCCGCGACATTAACTGGTTCAATGTATATGTACCAACCGGCAGGCTGATAGCATATCCGCCATAGTTACAATCTTTGTAAACGATAGCACCGGCCGGGTTGTTCACAACAACACTGATCTGTGCCGTCGCCTGTCCACCGCGGTCATCGGTAGCTACAGCTTTAACCGCATATGTACCACCGCCTGCGCCTGACCAGGTAAATGAATACGGACTGGTAAGGTCTTCACCCAGTTTGGTGGTGCCATTAAAGAATTCCACTTTGCTGATGGTGCCATCGGCATCCGAAGCATTGGCATTAATGGTAATGCTGGCCGGTGAAGTAAACGTACTGCCGCTTGCGGGTGAGGTAATGCTTACTGCCGGTAATTTGTTGGTGATAGAACGTACACGGATAGAAGATGCAGAATCATTCCAGCCGCTGCTAACCAGGCACGCAACATCGCCGGTATAACCTGCGAAGCTTCCGGTGAAATTGTCGTTTTTATACAACACCACTTCATAACCTGATGTTATTTTAATAGACGATACATCTTTATTGGTGATGCCTTTAGCTGTCAGTTGTGCGATCGTGTAGCTGCCTTCGTTTAATCCGATAGCATAGGTACCGGTGTAGTTACAATCTTTATAGAAGATGGCAACACCTGTTGGGGTAGTACCGCCTGCTACAGTTCCTGTAATGGTATAAGTACCTAATGATCCGTAATTGGAATAACCGGTGGTGGAAGGGGACCCTGAACCCGTACCTGTAACCGAAACATAGTATGTGCCAGCCGCCAGTGTGCTACTGATGGTAGCGTTTAAAGTAGTGGGGTTGGCAGAAGTAATAACTGTTCCGGTATTGTTATATAGCGTAGCTACAATATCCAGGTTGGGAGAATATGCATTGGGACTGAAGGTGAGGTTGGCATTACCGCCGTTTGTAGTAAAGGCGAACATGTCCACGTCACCGGTGCGTTCAACAACACCGGCATTGCTTACGTTGCCCGATGCATCAACGGTCAGTGAACCGGCTGCTGATATCGAGTTACCATAATCGTCGGCCCGGTAGCCTACACCATAGGAGGTGCTGGAGATCATAGCGAGGTCGTCCTGTGTGGTACTGGGATTGGCATATTCACCTTTGCTCCATTGTACAAGCGCTTCATAATAGCCTACACCCATGATAGGCGCCCAGTTGCCCTGGCCTGCATAATATTCTTCGGCAGGAGAAGTTCTTCCATCGTGAGAAAGACCGAACGTGTGACCCACTTCATGCGAACCAGCTTCGCCGGCACCTTTAGCGCCACTGTTAAAAACCCAGCAAGGGGTATCATCATTCCATTTAAACGAACCTAAATAGGCTACCCCGCCGGCTCCCGGGGCAGCTGTATTGGTAGGCGTAAAAATGCAACGCATTCTTTTCGTTTTTGGGTACGTATTAAAAACGGCCTCACTGGTTGTAACATTCAAATGAAACGGACGGTAATCTTCGCTGATCAGTTTCCATACGTTTTCCTTGTCTGCATCCGATAAATTAGCCGGGGCTGCAGTGATCGGATTACCGTTGTTCCAGCCAGTACCTGAAACATATTGCCCGTCGAAATCAAGCAATACACAACCGTTGCCACCGGGATAGCTTTGCAGGTCGGTAACTGCTGCAACTGCATTGGCCGTGGGAGCATCGGTTGTGCTGGTGACGGGGATAGTGGTGGTGGCCTGTTGATATTCCACGCAAACCACCTGATTTATATCTGTTTCTTCTACAAACACGGCTCCGTTATTATCGGAGTAGTATTTATATGCTTTTTTATTGTCACGTAACAAAATGTGTCCATACACTGTTTTGCCTTCGATCATCAGGTAGAAAGAAGAATTGGGTACTTTTTCAATGCTACCTGCGAGTTGTTCTGTGCCTGCACCCAACGAACGGCGATGACTGATGGCAGCCGGTAAAGTAAGGGATGGTGAAATTTTTAACTGCAGGCGGCTGATGCCGTTTGGCTTTTGTGTTGCAGTAACTTGTTGTCGAAAACTGTTTAAGACGTTGGTGCTGTTTCCAATTGGATAGCGTTTATCCTGACCGTAGGTTACGGAGGCTATGGCGCAGAGGCCTGCCAGCAGGTACAGATTTAATTTTTGCATGGTGCTTGGTTAAGATGTGGTATGAAATAAAAGAAAACCCTGTCAGGCAAAAACCTCTCCATGTTGCATACATATTATTTAAATATGTACACACGGTTTAGGCCTGACAGGGTTAATTATCTATTGAAATGCTTGTTACAACTACTTAATGAACTGGCGTGTGATCTTCTTACCTTCTTTGCTATACTCCAGTGTATATACACCCGGCGCCAAAGACGATACGTTGATCTGGTTCGCAGCCGCACGGGCCGTTACAACCTGTTTGCCCAGCATATCATAAATTCTGATCATGCCACCGGACAATGATTCGCCGCTCATAATGTTCAATTGCTGTTTCACTGGATTGGGGTAAATGGTGAATGCTTTACCGCTTTGTACAGAATTGTCGATCAGGCTGTTTACCATTTCAGCGTTTGCGGCTACTCTTGCTGAGGATAGCGGAGTAATTCGCACCCAGTTCAAATTCCAGCCACCGGCCTGTGCATACACACCAAAGTTGTACGTACCTGCAGTGACGGTAACATTATGCGAAACAGTTGTCCAGTTTTGCCAGCCACCTGTAGAAGGAATAGCAACACCACCCAATTGAATAGTACCTGCATTCAGATCGCACGATACACTACCGCCGCCGCTTAAGCTGGCCACACGGTATTCTACTTTATACGTTCCGGTAACAGGGAAATTGATATTGTAATAGGCCATCCAATCGGTTGCATCTATATAACCAACATTCGATCCGCCGCCTTCATCCGTGCAGGCTTCTGTTTGAATACCGGCCATGTTGCTGTAGTTTTCTGCCTGTATCAGGGTGCCGGATGATGACGTATTGGTGCTGACCACAAGCGATGTTACTTTATCATTCCAGCCATCATCTACCAGGCAATCATCGTCGCCGGTTTTAACCAGGGTAGTGCCGGTGAAGTTGTCATCCCAGTACAACGTTACTTTGTAACCGCTTTGTACTTTTAAAGAAGAGATATCGTCGTCGTTGATGCCTTTGGCTATCATTTGTGCCCGGGTATAGCTACCTGCAGGTAATGAAACGGCTGTGCCGCCATAGCTGCAGTCTTTATAGAAGGTAGCGTTGCCTGTTGTGCCGCCACCTCTGTTCAGCACTACCTCATGAATAGCAGATAATAATGAATTGGCGCCGGTTGCATCTCCTGACAGTTCCCAGATCATAACACCACTACCCTGATCAAATCCCAAATTGGTTTTACTTTTTATAGTATTGATACCGTTGTAACCTACACCACTAAATACATCAGCATAAGGATCAGCACCACGGTTAACCAGCTGTGCAAAAGTTTCCCAGCTGGGTCTGCCATAAAAAGGTACGCCTATTACCGCCTTGGAAGCTGGTAATCCACGGCCTTTCCAGTAGTTGAAAGACGCTACGGCATAATTATAGGTAGAATGGTCGAAGTTATTATAATCATACGCCATCAGGTTTAAAAAGTCTACTACATTGAATACACTGTTGAGAATGCTACCGCCATTTTCGCCAACTACCGCAGCGGTCAGTAATTTACCACGGTTGTGCATTTCAGTAGCCAACGACGACATAAGCGTTGCGTAGTTATTGGCTGATGCGCCGGCATCGGGATATTCCCAATCGATATCAACACCATCCAAACCATACTGATTTACGAAGCTGATCACCGCGTTTACGAAATTGGTACGATAGGTACTGTTACCGGCCAGGGATTCAAAGCCACTATCATCTCCGTTATTCCAACCTCCTATAGCTATCAACACTTTTACACCCCGCGCATGGGCGAGTGAAACAAGGCTTTGCAGTTTTGAAGGATTTTCAACTGCCTGGATACCCCCTGTAGAAGTAGGTAACGCAAATGCATAATTAATATGGGTCAGCTTGCTGTATTGTATGGCATTCACATCGCCGGTCCAGGAGGGCATGTAGCCAACCACTCTGAATTGCGCTGCGGCGCGTTGCGCTGATCCCAATACGAGCAAGAGAAGGAATAGTTTTCCTGCTGCTAAAATTTTAGTCATGATTATTAGTTTTTACAGGTTTCGGATTATTTTACGAACTCTTTTGTAATTCTTGTTTTGCCTTTGGTGAATATCAATGTGTAGATGCCCGGAGCTAATGCGGATACATTGATATTGGTGCTGGCAGGCCGTGCGGTCATAACCTGTTTGCCCGAAATATCAAAGATGCGGATGAGGCCACCCGATAATGATTCTCCACTTAAGATGTTCAATTGTTGTTTAACCGGGTTGGGATAAATGGTAAATGCTTTACCGGTTTGTACAGAATTGTCGATCAGGCTGTTTACCATGTCGGAGTTTGCAGTCGCTCTTGCTGTGGATAGCGGAGTAATGCGGATCCAGTTTAAATTCCAGCCACCTGCTACCGCAAAGATGCCCGGATTATAGGTGCCGGCTGTAACATTTACGTTGTGCGAGATAGTGGTCCAGTTTTGCCAACCACCGGTAGAAGGAACATCCAGTTGTCCCAATACGATGGAGCCGGCGTTCAGGTCAAGCGACAAACGACCGCTGCCGCTTAAGCTGGCTACGCGATACTCAATTTTATACGTACCGGAAGTAGGGAATACAACAGAACCGTAAGCCAACCAATCACCGGCATCTATCCATCCTACATTGGTGCCACCGTCTGTGTCTGTAGTAGCTTCTGTTTGCACGCCCGACATATTGCTATAGCTTTCTGCCTGAATCAATGTGCCTGTTGGCGGGGGAGGATTACCACCTGCGTCCTGGTAAACACGTACGTAATCAACATACATTTTTGCAGGGAAACCATTGAGGTCGATGTTAAAGCCGGGCCAGTTACCACCAACGGCCATATTCAATAAAATGAATTGATTGTTATGGAATTCGCTGGTGCCGTTGATGCCGCCGCCAATGTACATTTCATGGAATTTGGCTCCATCGAGGAACCATTTAATGTAATTCGCGTCCCATTCAATACTGTACACGTGATAATCAGTCACTGTACAAGCGGTACTACCACCATAAGAGGCATGCTGATTATTATTATCCAACCAGTGTGGAGTACCATATGTTCTGTTTTCGGCATTAATGTGTTCCATCACATCAATTTCACCACAGGCCGGCCAGCTTACTGTTGAAATATTATCACCCAGCATCCAGAATGCGGGCCAGATACCCGAGAACGCAGGCATCTTGATGCGTGCTTCGATCTTACCGTATTTCCAGGATTTTTTACCCTGGGTCTTCATGCGGGTAGAAGTATAATTAAAGCCGCCAAACGATTCACGTTTAGCTGTAATAACCAATTGCTGGTTTTCGATAGTGGCGTTCTCGCGACGGTAGTATTGCAGTTCATTGTTACCCCAGCCGCTGCCGCCGTTGCCGGTTTCAAAAACCCAATCGGCGCTGATGCTGTTGGTAAATTCATCCTGCCACACAAGCTGCCAGTTCTGCGCCCCGGCATTTTTTTGTAGCGTGGTCAATGCACCCAGTAATAAACAAGTGGGTATAAACTTTTTCATAGAAAGAAAGTTTAATGTTTTTAAAATTGTTTAATAGTCAATTGTTTTTATTTCACAAACTCTTTAGTAATTCTTGTTTTGTTTTTGGTGAATACGAGTGTATACACCCCTGGCGACAATGCCGATACATCGATGTTGTTGCTGGAAGGCATTGCCGTTATAACCAGTTTACCGCTAAGATCAAATATGCGGATCATGCCACCTGCCAGGGATTCACCACTGGTGATGTTCAATTGTTGCTTAACCGGGTTGGGATAAATGGTAAATGCTTTACCTGTTTGCACTGAATTATTGATCAGCGTATTCATCATGTCGCCTCTGGCAGCTTGCGCTGTAGTTGAAGCGAGCGGTGTTATACGGATCCAGTTCAGGTTCCAGCCACCTGATACGGCATAAATACCCGGTTCATAAGTGCCGGCATTGACAAATACATAGTGAGAAATAGTGGTCCAGTTTTGCAAACCGCCGGTTGAAGGAATATCCATGGTTCCCAGGACAATATCACCGCCGTTCAGATCGAGAGACAACTGGCCGCCGGCATTTAAGCTGGCCACGCGGTATTCAATTTTGTAGGTACCGGATGTGGGGAATACAAGAGGGCTATACGCCATCCAATCCGTGGCATCGATCGACTTAACGTTCAATCCGCCCCCTTCGTCTGTGGTAGCTTCTGTTTGCACACCCTGCATGGCACTGTAGCTTTCTGCCTGTATCAGCGTACCTGCGGCAGTATTGGTGCCGATCACTAATGAAGTTAGCTGGTCATTCCAGCCGTCATCCACCAGGCATGCGTCATCGGCTGTTTTATCCAGCTTGCTGCCGGTGAAATTATCATTCTGGTATAATGTTGCCTTATAACCGCTTTTCACTTTTAAAGAAGAAATGTCTTCGTTGGCTATTCCTTTAGCCTGCAATTGTGCCAGGGTATAGCTTCCTTCGGTCAATGCCACGGCAGTGCCGCCGTAGTTGCAATCTTTATACACTACTACCGGACCGGTAGTAGTGTTGCCGGTATCCTGGTAAACACGTACATAATCAACATACATTTTTGCCGGAAAACCATTGGGATCGATATTAAAGCCGGGCCAGTCACCGCCAACGGCCATGTTCAACAGGATAAAAAATTTGTTGTGGAATTCGCTGCTGCCGTTGATGCCGCCACCGATGTATACTTCGTGGAATTTAACGCCATCGAGATACCAGCGAATATAATTGGCATCCCATTCAATGCCATAGACATGATAATCAGTAACGGTAGCCGCGGTTTGGCCACCATTGGAGGTAAGCTTATTATTGTTATCTGTCCAGTGTGCGGTACCATAGGTTATGTTCTCCGAATTGATATGCTCCATCACGTCTATTTCTCCGCAGTTCGGCCAGTTTACGGTAGTAATGTTATCGCCCATCATCCAGAACGCAGGCCAGATGCCTGAGAAAGCGGGCATCTTGATACGAGCTTCGATCTTCCCATATTTCCAGGATTTCTTACCCAGGGTTTTCATGCGGGTGGACGTATAATTGTAGCCACCGAATGATTCCCGTTTGGCAGTGATCACCAATTGTCCGTTTTCAATACTGGCATTTTCTTTCCGGTAATATTGCAGTTCGTTGTTGCCCCAGCCGTTGGCGTTGCCGGTTTCAAAAACCCAATCGGAACTTATTCCGTTTTCAAATTCATCCTGCCATACGAGCTGCCAGCTTTGTGCCTGTGCATTTTTTTGTAGTGTATTTAGTGCACCCAATAATAAAAATGTGGGTATAAGTTTTTTCATAGAATTTTATACTTTCTTGTTTAATGGATCGTGAACCTGCAATCAGCATTATGCATAGCGCATAACACATTGCCCCGACCTGTCGGAAAAAGCGCTGTAACCAGTAAACGGGATGTATCCCGCAACCGGTGTCAAATAACGGAATTGGGTAACTGGTTACATGCAACCTGTAACCTGTACCTTACAACGGTAACGTATCACTGGTAACCTGCAACGGGTAACCGGTGACTGAGATAATCAAAGGGGAAAAAAATTGGAATTCCTAAATAATGCCAGGGAAGCGGGTATTACCCACTTAAATACTAAGGGATGCTGCTACAACTTACATTACTGCATTTAAGCAAGTGATTTCTATGAAGAAGGTAAAAACAAAAATCACTCCAATTAACTCATTTCGCTAAATCGTTTTGGAATTTCAAAGCTATAAATGATTATCATGATGAAAAAGAGTAAAATTACTCGATAATTTCGCCCTGCTAAATTGATAGCCTTGCAATGCTATCAATTCATCTATATAACACTGGACTGATGCAAAACCTTAAGAATGCCTGTTCACCGGGAAAGCTTTGTTTATATATATGTGTTCTGTTCTCATTATCAGCTTAAATATAACGGCAATCAATAATGTGGAAAAAAATAAAACTGCTTTCGTAAACAAAATATTTTAAACAGTATTTACTTTGCACCTGCTTCTTCAACTATATTACTGCAATTACTATTACCTTCTTCATTGTTTTTTTACGCTTAATGCGTTTAGTTTAATGTGCCTTCTGTTATGCGAAGCATGAAACAGGGGCGCAGTCGGTATTGTTTTATCCTTTGCTATCCAAATGCTTAACGTGAAATGCAAAATGCTTGTTTTACGTTAATGCCAAACGCGAACCGTTATTCACTTCTTCGGCGTTAAGCGTTCGGCAATCATTGTTTTGCATTCAGCTTTATGCGTTTCATTTTGTGTTTTGAGCGTTCGGCGTTATGCGTTGGGCGTTCAGTATTTTAATTGTATGTATTGTTAATCTAAAAATGCCTTACAGTATGAAAGCGTTGTCTACCCTGGTCAAAAAGCGCCGTTGGCGGTTTTTGCAGTATGTTCATTTAGCTATTTTGTTTTGTTTATTTTCCGCTACGCATGCGCAGGTGAGCCCCAGTGTTCCGGCTACCACTGCGCAACACACCAAGCAGGTGATCGGGTACATTACCCAATGGGATGCCTGGAAAGAAGTAGCGAATGTGGTTCCCAAGGGCGGCTTTAATCATTTGAATGTCGATTATTCCCAATACACCATTTTGAACTTTTCTTTCTTTGGCGTTGCCAAGGACGGTTCCTTACATAGTGGTGATTTTCGTAATAAAAGCATTTACCAGGTAGGCGCGGTACAGGAACCGGCTGCTCTGTTGAATGAAGATATTTACAGCAGCTGGGATCTGTACCTGTTATATGGTGAACTGGAAACCCTGTATTATATCTCCGATGGCAGTTATGCCTATAGCCTGGGTTATCGCAACGAAGGCGGTGGCTGGAAAAATGTAAACACCGGCAAGACCGGATCATTTCCTTTGGCGGTTCATAAACAGGGCGGCGCTCCCGGCCTTATTGAACTCGCTCATTCAAAAGGCGTGAAAGTAATGGCCTCTGTAGGCGGATGGAGCATGTGTAAACATTATCCCGAAGTAGCAGCTGATGCCGCCAAGAGAGCGAAGTTTGTGGCCAATTGTAAAGATCTGATCGCGATGGGTTTCGATGGCATCGATTTCGACTGGGAATATCCCAACGATCCTGGTATGAACATCGAGCATTACGGCGCGGTTGACTTTAACAACTTTGCTACGCTGCTCGAAGAAGTACGTGCAGCGATCGGCAGCAGCAAACTGATGACTTCCTGCTTTTCTGCAGTGCCTGCCAAATTACAGGGTTTCAACTGGACCCGCATGAACGCCGTGCTCAACTACATGAACATGATGACGTATGACTATAACGGTGGTTGGAGCAACAAGGCGGGACACAATGCACCATTGTACGATTATCCCGGTATGGAGTATCCCGGTTTTTCGCTCAATGGTACCGTGCAGGGTATTCGTAACCTCGGTATTAATATGAGCAAGGTTACCCTGGGCGCTCCTTTTTATGGAAGAGGTGTGGTGACCAGCGGAGCTGCTGCGGTGAACGGCGCTACTGTAAAAAGGGCGGAAACTGTTCAACCCGACGGACCCATTCAAACCTGTGCAGATTATACCAACTGGGCTAAGGACCTGTGGGATGGTACGCCTTCTTACAGCTACATTCTGCAAACGACCGGCAGTGGTTCGGGCTGGACGGAATACTGGGATGATAATGCCAAGGTGCCTTATAAAACGAAAGGAAATTATTTCCTGAGTTATGATAACGAAAGATCTATTGAAGCGAAAGCGCAATTCATAAAAGACCAGGGACTGGCTGGTGTTATTGTATGGCAAGTGTACGCCGATATGACGGATATGACCAGCAGCACCGTGGCAAAAGGAAAACTGATCTTTTGTCCGAACACCAAATCAAAACTGGTAAACAAGATCAACCAGGTGTTTGCCAATGGCAGCACCGGTAACGTGGCGCCAACGGTGTCAATCACTTCACCTGCTAATAACAGCAGCTTCACGGCACCGGCCAGCATTACGTTGACCGCCACCGCATCAGACGCCGATGGCACCATTTCAAAAGTGGAGTTCTTTAATGGCGGTACATCTATTGGTACAGCTACATCAGCACCATATACTGTTGCCTGGAACAATGTATCTGCCGGCAGCTATTCAGTAACGGCAGTAGCTACTGATAATGGAGGCGCAACTACTACTTCATCAGCAGTCGCATTGACCGTTAACGGAAACACAGGTGGTAACACCGGAAAAGTGATTGTAGGGTACTGGCATAACTGGGGTTCTACTACCGGCACACCGCCATACATCCGCTTGCGCGATGTGAATCCTAAATTCAATGTCATTCAAATAGCCTTCGGGGTTACCTCAGGCGATCAGGCTACTGTTACCTTCACGCCAGAAGGCACCACGGTAGCTGACTTCAAAGCTGATATTGCCACGCTGCAATCACAGGGCAGAAAAGTACTGTTATCATTGGGTGGTGAAAACGGCATCCTGGTGTTAGGTACTGCCGCCGCAAAAACAGCGTTCGTAAATTCAATGAAGTCGTTGATGGACCAATATAACTTCGATGGGTTTGATATTGACCTCGAAGGTGGTTCAAACCTGGTACTCAACACCGGTGATAATAATTTTATGAGTCCCACTACACCTAAAGTAGTGAACCTGATCGCCGGTATAAAAGAGATCATCAGTTATCGCAAAGGACTGGGTAAAGATTGCTGGCTGACCATGGCTCCTGAAACGTATTATGTTCAGGCGGCCTATGCATCAACCTATTCACCATTGGTGGGCGCTTACCTGCCATTGATCTATGGTTTACGTAATGAACTTACATTCATACATCCGCAGTTATACAATACCGGTCCAATGACGGGTATGGATAACAAAAACTACACTTCAAGCACTGCAGATTTCATAGTGGCTATGACAGAAATGTTGTTGAGTGGTTTCCCTGTAGCGGGCACCAGCCAAACCTTCCCTGCATTACGTGAAGACCAGGTAGCCTTTGGTTTACCAGCACAACCTTCAGCTGCAGGATCAGGTTACACAACACCAGTGAATGTGAAGAAAGCGTTGGATTACCTCACCAAAGGAACATCATTCGGTGGCGGTTATGTAATGAGAAAAACAAGTGGCGGTTATCCTGGCCTCAGAGGTATCATGACCTGGAGCGTAAACTGGGATAAGGCAAATGGCGATGAGTTCGCTAATAACTATTACGAGTATTTCTTTGGCAATACAGGCGGCAACAAACCACCGACGGTGAGCATAACATCTCCGGCCAACAATGCTACCTATACACCGCCGGCTTCTGTTTCAATAACAGCATCAGCCAGCGATGCAGATGGTACCATCAGCAAAGTGGAGTTCTACAATGGCGCTACCAAACTGGGTGAAGCAACTGCATCACCATACAGTTATACCTGGAGCAATGTAGCGGCAGGTACGTATGTACTTACTGCAAAGGCTACAGATAATGGCGGCGCTGTTACTACTTCTGGCGGCGTTACAGTCGTAGTAGGCACAGGTACTGGAACCGGTTGCAATGGTATTGCTGCGTGGACTGCAACAGGTGTGTATGTATCAGGCAACCAGGTTGTATATAATAACAAAGTGTATGAAGCAAAATGGTGGACACAAAATGAGCAGCCTGATATTAATCTCGGCGATGGGAAAGTATGGAAGTATATCAGTGATTGCAGCGGTAGTGGCACAAATACCCCTCCTGTTGTAACGCTGACAGCACCGGCTGCGAATGCAACATATAGCGCACCGGCTACAGTGACCATTTCGGCAACGGCCAGTGATGCAGATGGTACAGTGAGTAAAGTAGGTTTCTATAATGGCAGTACGTTGTTGACTGAAGTAACGGCAGCTCCTTATAGCTATACCTGGAGCAATGTGGCCGCAGGTACATATGCTATAACTGCAAAAGCTACAGATAATAGCGGCGCTTCAACCACCTCATCTTCTGTAACCATTACAGTTGGCGGTGGCGGTAATACCGGTAATTGCGCAGGTGTTGCAGCCTACCAGCCTTATCCGAAAATTTACAACCTGGGCGATAAGGTTACCTACAATGGTAATCTGTATGAAAGCCTGTCTAATTCTTTATACAACGTAACACCGGGTACTGCTGACTGGTGGTGGAAACCATTAGGAGCATGCAGCGCAGCCTCTATGGCTTCTGCAGCTACTAATATGGCGACTACTGTTGGCGGCGCTTCCATAGTGCCCAACCCGATCACGGGTAACCAGGCACAGGTGTTAAAGTATGCAGAAGCTGGCGATCAACTGATCGTTTCAGTAGAAAGTGTGCGTGGATATGCTGTGAGCAGCCGTTCATTTACCGCTGGTGTTACAGGTGTAAATACCATCACCATTCAAACCGGTAGTTTGGCAAAAGGACTCTGGATCGTTCGCATCACCAATAAGAAAACAGGCAATGTGAGCACAACCAGGTTGGTGAAACTATAAGCCAAGGTACAAGGCACAAGAGCCAAGGCACAAGGTACAAGGTACTAGAGCCAAGGTACAAGATCCAATATCCAAGGTAGAAGATCCAGGACTTATTATAAGAGTCAGGGGTCAGGAATTCAGGGCACAAGCTTAATGCTTGTGCCTTTCTTTTTCTTATGCCTTTCTTGTTACTTGTTTTCTTGTGTCCCGGACCTTTATTATTTGTCCTCATTCATTTCGCTCACCAGCCACGTGATCAGGGCGCCGAATAAAGCGATCAGGGCGAGTGACCAGCGCAGGTTGAATGCTTCTGCAATAAATCCAACGGTGGGAGGAACGATCAGAAAGCCAAAATATCCTATGGTAGAAACGCCTGCAATAGCAGGGCCGCCGCTCATATGTTTTACTTTGCCCGCCATGCTAAATACCATGGGTACCACGCACGATACCCCAAAGCCCGTCATCATAAAACCCAAAGCGGTTGTAATAGTATAGGGGAATATGGCAGCCAGTAATAAACCCGCCAGAATGAACAGACCGCTGTATTTCAACATGGCTTTAACGCCGAGGCGGTTCGCCATTTTATCACCGGTAAAACGACCGAGTGTCATGGCAACCATATATACTGCATAACCAACAGTGGCCATTTCTTTGGAAGCATGCACGGCTTTTTTGAGATAGATGCCGCTCCAGTCATACATGGTTCCCTCGCAGGCCATGGAAGCGAAACAAATAAAACCCAGTTTCAGTAATGCTTTATCGGGAAACCTGAATTTTGTTTTTTGTAACCGCTCATGGGGTTGCGGTTGCTGATGTACGCTATCCTTAAAGAAATAGAAACAAAGACTGGTTAAGAAAATACAAACGCCTAAAAAATGCCAGGAGGGTGGGATGCTGAATGAGACCACCAGCGAACCCACGGCCGCTGCGGCAAAACCGGCAACGCTCCAGATGCCATGAAAAGTAGCTATGATGGAACGGTCGTACATAGCCTGTACGCCTATTGATTGTGCGTTGGCCGAGATGTTAAACAGGTTGCGCGAAGAACCAAAGAAAAACAAGACTACCACCAGTTGCCAGGTTTCATGGGTAAAACCTACCAGGCACAACATGAGGTTAAACATTACCGCACCTGTAAACATGATATACCGGCTGCTGAACCGCCGTAATAAATAACCGGTAACAGGTAGCGTACACATGAGGCCTGCGGGCAGGGCAAATAATACAGCGCCCAGCTTTCCTTCACTTAATTGTAAATTCTGCTGAATGGTGGGTATACGCGAAGCCCATGATGAAAAGCCAAAACCCGATACAAAAAAGAAAATAGCCGTAGCTATGCGGGCCTTCCGGGGAGAATCGCTGACTGAAGCACTAACCATAGTAATAATAGAACGAGATTAATTTTTCAATGTAATTAATAGTTGCCTGTTGGATCTTTTCAAATACTAGGCGGTAGCGGCTACAACCATCTTCCTGTCAAACATCACTTGTTTGCGGTAGCCGGTAGGGCTTACGCCTTTGTATTTTTTAAAGATGCGGTTCAAATGGCTTTCATCGGTAAAATGTAATTCAAAGGCAATCTCGTTAATACGCATATCGCTGTGCAGCAATCTTGTTTCTACCAGTTTCAGTTTGTAGTTGGTAATATAATTTTGTAAGGTTTCGCCGGTATGCTTCTTGAAATATTCACTGAGGTAGTTGACAGAGATCTGAAAGGCGTTGGCAATTTGTTCGGCCTTCAATAATTCAGGTTTATAAATATGGGCCTGCACATAATGTATGATCTTCAGCGTGGTTTCATCGTTGTTGGCGTCATACTTCATTTTGTTAGGCACCTTGATGTATAAATTGCGGGCTACAATGGAGAGCACCGTGTTCACCATCTGGTGAATGATCTCCTGGTGATACGGGTCTTTATTGATGTGTTCTTTAATGAGCCCGTCGATCAATGCTTTCACCAGCACCCGGTCGTTCATTCCTTTCAAAATACAGCCGGGAGAATGTGTGGTATTATGAAAGATGAACTCCAGCTTTTTTATCCATTCGTTCTGCTGACTGGTGGCCAGTTGATTCTGTGACTTGAAATAAATATCATTAAAGCGGATCAGGAAAAATTTAGTAGTTGTCCTGACCGTCAGTTTGTGCGAGTCTTGCGGAGTGAGTAAAAATAAATTACCGTTCCTGTACTCGAATTTATTTTTATTAATGCAATGGGTGCCGGCTCCTTCGATAATATAAACCAGTTCAAAGAAATTATGTTTATGCGCTGGTTTAAGACATTCGTCTGTTTCTTTATAAACGATTTCAAAAGGTTGGTGGAGGTTCTCCGTGTTCATACCTGTAAAAGTACAGAATTAACCCAAAATTGTACAACAGAAAATCGATACCGTATTCGCAACTTTACATTCCTATTATAAACGTGTGCATCCTGGTAACGCCCGATCCATTGAAATTCTGCTTAATGAACACAGGGCAAACATAAAGTCTCTGCAACGATGCTGCCATTAAAATCGGATTAAAAAAGAGAAACGTACTATCTTCTTCGGGAGAAGAATCGTTTCATCGTTAACGATCAATTAACAACCAACCATGGTCTTACGCAAAAGTAGAAAAAGGGCAAGATCCGGTACGAGATCTACAACCCAAAAAAGTACAGTTCGGATAACTGCCCCGGTTATTGCCAGCATGGTGTTGCTCTTGTTGGTATCGCAAAAACCGGCAACAGCGCAAACATCACCACCGTTATTATTATCAGATGCTATTAATACCGGAATAAAAAATTATCAAAGCATTCAGGCAAAACGCAATTACCTGGATGCCTCCACTGCGTTGGTGCAAAACACCCGCAATGAATATTTACCAAATGTTATTGCTTCTGTGCAACAGGATTATGGCACTATCAATGGACAGTATGGTCCGTTGGCAGCTGCCGGTATACCGGGGGTAGCCTCCAGTGGTCCGGTAAGCAGTTCTCAAAACTGGAATGCATCGTTTGGTGCGTTGTATTTTATAAATACCAACTGGGAGTTTTTTACGTTCGGCAGATTGAGATCAAAGATCAGTTTGGCCAGTGCGCAGGTGCAAAAAGATTCTGCCGACCTGGTACAGGAGCAGTTTATTCATAGTGTAAAGATCGCCGGGGCTTACCTGAATTTGCTAACTACCCAAAAGCTGGTGCAAAATGCACAGGCAAATTTGGACCGGGCCATTTCCCTGCAACAGGTGGTTATTGCGCGTACCCGTACGGGTTTAAATGCCGGTGTTGATTCTTCCATTGCCAATGCCGAAGTATCACGGGCGCGGCTGGTATTGATCGATGCCCGGAATGGAGAGCTGCAGGTGCGCAATCAACTGGCCCAGTTACTGAATGTGGCACCTGCTGCATTTAAGTTGGATACCAGCTTTTTCAGTACGGTACCTGCCGAGATAAAAACAACGATCTCCATTACGCAAAATCCGCAGGTAAAGTTTTACCAAACACGCATTAACCAAAGTGATGTAGCAACGGTATATCTTAAAAGAAGTGTGCTGCCGGGGGTGAATTTGTTTGGCATCGTTCAAACCCGTGGGTCCGGTTTCGACTACGCGTATTCGCCTGCTACCAATGCCAAGTATTCGCATGATTATTTGGAAGGTATTAAACCAACCCGCAGCAACTATGTGGCTGGCCTGTCCATTGCCTGGAATATTACCAGCCTGGCTAAGATCAAACAACAGGTAAAAGCGCAACAATCTATAACCGCTGCTTATAAAAACGAATACGACCAGGTGGCCACCCAGTTGCAGGATCAACTGATACTGGCCGACCAACGTATTGATAACAGTTTACAAAGCGTGCAGATAGTACCGCAACAATACCAGGCTGCTGCCGATGCCTGGTTGCAAAAAAGTGTATTATATAAGAATGGCCTAACCAACGTGGTGGACCTGCAACAGGCGTTGTATGCATTGAACCGGGCCGAGACCGATCGCAGCGTGGCATATATCAATGTATGGCAGTCCTTATTACTGAAGGCAGCTGCTTCGGGGGATTTTGATCTGTTTGTGAAGCAGGTGAAATAGTCAATGGTCAATGGTGAAAGACAATTTGAAAATATAGCGTTCGGCGTTTTGCGTTGCGCGTTTGGCGTTTAAAAATAATTTATGAATCTGATTAGATTAGCATTACGGAAACCTATTACAATACTGGTGTTGGTGGCGGGGTTGTGTTTTTTTGGTGTTAGCGCGGTGCGCAATATCAAGATAGACATTTTCCCTTCGCTCGATCTGCCGGTTATTTATATTTCCCATCCGTTCGGTGGTTATACGCCTACGCAGATGGAAGCGTTCTTTGGTAAGAACTACGTGAACCTGTTATTATATGTATCCGGCGTAAAGAGCATCGAGACAAAAAATATACAGGGACTAACGTTAATGAAGCTGTCTTTTTATCCCGGCACCAATATGGCGCAGGCAGCTGCTGAAGTAAGCGCTTATTCTAACCGGGCGCAGGCGATATTCCCGCTAGGCTCGCAGCCGCCGTTCATTCTTCGGTTCGATGCGTCTACTTTGCCGGTAGGCCAGCTGGTGGTGAGCAGCCCTTCCCGGTCCAATAACGAATTGCTCGACCTGGCAAATGTATATGTGCGTTCCTCCTTTACTTCTATTCCCGGGTTGGTGTCACCGGCGCCTTTTGGTGGTAACGTACGTACCGTTGTTATAAAAGCCGATCCGGAGTTAATGCGGGCGCACAATCTGACGCCCGATCAACTGGTGCAGGCGATACGCATCAACAATCAGACAACGCCATCGGGTAACGTGCGTATCAATGATAATAATTATATAACGCCTACCAATACGATTATTAAGACTGTAAAGGATTTTGAGAACATTCCCTTATTTAAAGGCGGGGTGCAAAACCTGTATCTGCGCGATGTGGCAACGGTCGAAGACGGCGCCGATATTACAACCAGCTATGCATTGGTGAATGGGAAACGGTCGGTATACATGCCCATCACCAAATCGGCTGATGCCAGTACCTGGGAAGTGGTGCAGAATCTTAAGAAAGCATTACCCCGTTTCCAGGCGCAATTGCCGGATGACGTAAAGCTGTCGTATGAATTCGACCAGTCGGTTTATGTGATCAATGCGGTGAAAAGCCTGGTCTCCGAAGGGATCATTGGCGCTATTCTCACAGGCTTGATGGTGTTGTTGTTTTTGGGTGATGCACGGGGCGCGTTCATTGTGATCCTTACGATCCCGGCTTCTATTATTTCGGGGGTGTTGTTCCTGTCGCTGTTCGGGCAAACGATCAACATCATGACGTTAAGCGGTCTGTCGCTGGCCATTGGCATATTGGTCGATGAATCCACGGTGACGATCGAGAACATACACCAGCATTTTGCGATGGGGAAGCCGAAGGCCCTGGCCATCTGGGATGCGTGTAAAGAAATTGCCTTTCCCAAATTACTCATCCTGTTGTGTATCCTGGCGGTTTTTGCGCCTGCATTCACGATGAAAGGGATACCCGGCTCGTTATTCCTACCCCTGGCGCTGGCGATCGCTTTCTCCATGGTCACCTCTTATTTTCTGGCGCAAACCTTTGTACCGGTGTTGGCCAACTGGATCATGAAAGTGCATCCGAACAACCATAACACGATCAATACACCAGCGATGGCAGCAGCGGATGGGGATACCTGGGACCAAAAGAAAATGCTGTTGCAAAAAGATGAAAAGAATGCAACTCGTTTTGAAAAGTTACGGGCAAGGTTCCTGCGGTTCCTGGAAAGAATTTTACCTTATCGCAAACCGGTAGTGATCGCATACATTGTTCTGATAAGCGGCGCGGCGGTGCTGTTGCTGGCGAATATCGGTCGCGATGTATTGCCGAGGACCAGTTCCGGGCAATTCATGATGCGGTTGCGGGCGCCGGAGGGTATGCGTATTGAACGTACAGAAATGGTGATGCTCAAAACGCTCAATGCGTTGGATGAACTGGTTGGTAAAAAGAATATTTCCATTACATCGGCCTATATTGGTCAGCACCCCGGTTTGTTTAGTACCAGTCCTATTTACCTGTTCATGAGCGGTCCGCACGAAGCTATTTTACAAGTACAGTTAAGTGAGGAATATAAAGAAGATATCGATGAGCTAAAGGAAAAGATCAGGCAGCGTTTGCATACCATTATGCCGGACGTAAAAATGTCTTTTGAACCTATTCAGCTAACCGATAAAATTTTAAGTCAGGGTTCGCCTACGCCGGTTGAGATCCGTATTTCGGGCAGGAACAAAAAGCTGAATGAAGAATACGCGCGCAAGGTGATCGACAAGCTGAATCAGATCCCTTACCTGCGCGATGTGCAGTTGGGGCAGTCGACCAGGTATCCTGCTATTAATATTAATATCGATAGAACGAGGGCGGCTCAACTGGGCGTGGATATCACTGATATTTCGCGTTCATTGATCACTTCCACCTCTTCATCGCGCTATACCGATAAAAATATTTGGGTCGATGAAAAGTCGAACCTGGCGTATAGCGTGCAGGTGCTGGTGCCTGAAAATAAAATGACGAGTGTAGCTAACATTGGTGAAATACCCATCTTAAGCAATTCACCACGACCGGTTTTAAGTGATGTGGCAACCATTCAACCCGATACCACTTATGGCGAGAATGATAACATTGGCGCCATGCCCATGCTGAGTGTGACTGCGAACTTAAACAAAATGGATCTGGGTACGGCTACGAAGGATATACAAAAAGCGGTGCAATCGCTGGGTGAACTGCCGCGCGGCTTAAGCGTTGAATCGAAAGGGTTAAGCGAAGTGCTGACTGAAACGTTGGATAGTTTGCAAGGCGGTTTGATCGTGGCCATTGTGGTGATCTTCCTGATGCTGTCAGCGAATTTCCAATCTTTCAAAGTATCGGCGGTGATCCTGGCAACCATTCCGGCGGTAATCCTGGGATCGCTCGTGATGTTGATGATAACGGGTTCTACCCTCAACTTGCAATCGTACATGGGTATCATTATGTCGGTGGGGGTGTCCATTGCCAACTCGGTGTTGCTCATTACCAATGCGGAACATTTGCGCATGCATAACGGCAATGCGTGGGAATCGGCCAAAGAAGCGGCTGCGTTGCGGTTACGCCCGATATTGATGACGACCATTGCCATGGTGGCGGGCATGATACCGATGGCATCGGGTTTGGGTGAAGGCGGCGATCAGGCGTCTCCACTAGGTCGTGCCGTAATTGGCGGTTTGATCGCTTCTACCTTTGCGGCTTTATTCATTGTACCTATGGTATTTGCGTGGGTGATGAGCAAAGCATCTACCCAGTCTGTGTCACTGGATCCGGAGGATAAGGAAAGCAAGTTTTATCAGGGGACGTAAGAAGAAGAGCTGCAAGCTACAAGCTACACGCCGCAAGCGAATACAGCCGTGACCGTAAAATGCAGAACAATAAATAATATAAACGGTTTTAGTAAGTACTAATTTTGTAAGATCATCATAGAAAACAGCGCATATGCAAGTGAGAAATTTAATACATAAAGCAAAGGGACTGACTGCAATAGTCAATTCGCCTTATTCTACCATACAACAACGGGGTACAACCTGGTTGCTTAAAGGAAGCACCGGTTTGATTTTACTGGCCGGTTTTTTACAAAGCTGTAAGTCATCTAACGGGGAAACCGCTGAAAATAAGATTGCCGCACCGCCGGCAGTAATTTCTACAGAAGTGCTTTCTCTGCAAAAAGGCATGCTTTCTTCTTCTTTGCAAATTCCCGGCGAGTTGATCGCTTTTCAACAGGTTGACCTGTATGCAAAAGAGAACAGTTTCGTTCAGAAGTTATATGTGGATGTTGGTTCTGAAGTAAAAGCCGGACAATTGCTGGCTACCATGGAAGCGCCCGAACTGAATTCGCTGGAAGCGGCGGCCCAGTCGAGATTGAAATCACAGGAGGCGTTGTACATCGCCAGCAAATCAAATTACGACCGGTTGCTGGAAACCAGTAAAACGCCCGGTACCATTTCACAAAATGACCTGGACCAGGCGCTGGCTAAAAAGAATTCCGACTTTGCACAATGGGATGCGGCCAAAGCGCAATACCGGGAAGTTGGCAACAGAAGGGGTTACCTGGAAATAAGAGCGCCCTTCAATGGTGTTATCACCACCCGTAACGTCAACCTTGGCGCTTATGTGGGTCCATCAGGCAAAGGATCGGAGTTTCCGTTGTTTACTTTGCAGGAGCAAAAGAAACTGCGGTTAGTGATCTATGTTCCTGAGGCTTATAGCGGTTATCTGGATCAGCAGGATAAAGTGAACTTCAATGTGAATGCTTTTCCCAATGAAAAATTTTCGGCGCAGGTAAAAAGACTGGCTGGTGCGTTGGATGCCCGCCTGCGTTCGCAACGGATTGAAATGGATGTGATCAATGATAAAAAGAGGTTGTTGCCAGGCATGGTGGCCAACGTCGTCATTCCCCTGTCAACCAAAGACAGTACGTTCATTCTTCCCAAATCGGCCATCGTTAGTTCACAGGAAAGGATATTTGTCATTAAAGTGATCAATAATAAAGCGGAGTGGGTTGATGTAAAGAAAGGCCGGGAGAACGATGGTAAGGTGGAAGTGTTTGGCGATCTGTCTGCTGGTGACCTGATCGTTAAGCAGGCGAATGAAGAGGTGAGGAATGGGGGTGGGGTGACGGTGAGGAAGTAAGTTGATCAGTTGATAGGGTTAACAAGTTGACAAGGTGGGTTATACTTTAAGAATGTGGCTCACCTTGGTACAAGTTAACAGTCAGTTTCACAAAAAGCACAAAAAAAGCCGCGCTGTTAAAGTGCGGCTTTTGAAATTAAGGTACTTCGCAAATAGTGAAGAATGCTCAGGATGCGAAAACCCTTATCAACTCTATCAACTTTTCAACTTATTAACTATTCTCTCATGTAACTGTTGCATAAATGCTGTGTTCTGATCATCGGCATACGTACCATACCCATTCACTAAAATGCCTTTTGCACCCGATGGTGCTTCAATGGCATATATCACTGCTTCATCTGCCGGATCGGAAGGACCTTCAAACCGGTATACCTCTATAATTTCAAAATCATCATGTCCGTAATTGGCTGACAGGTGATCGCAGTTTAAACGATTGTCGCGAATATTAAAATCGTATGTATAACCACGTTTTTTAAGATCGGCGACTGCTTCGGTGACGGTATCGTATGCGTACATAATGTAAGGTTTTATTCAAAGTTACGATTCTTTGAAGATGAGTGCCTTCACCTCATTTATCTCTTCCTGGCTGATGGTATGGCCCATATTCTTATAGATCTTTTTTGTAACCTGCGCATGCATGCCGTTCAGGATCTCTGCGCTGGCGTGCACTCTTTCAACCGGTACGTGCGGATCGGGATCGCTGGTGCCAATGAATACGGGCGTTCCGGCGAAATCACCGGTATAATTTTGTTCATAAATTTTGTCACCAATTAACCCGCCGGTAAAAGCTACCACGCCGCCATATTTGGTGGCATTGCGGGCAACAAATTCCAGGGTTAAACAGGCGCCCTGTGAAAAGCCGAGAAAATAAATATTGTCTGTTGTAATACCGGTGGCCTGCACATCTGCAACAACCTCTTTTACCACAGCCAGCGCACCGGATAACCAGGGCTCATTTTCTTTGGGATCAACCAGGAAAGAATATGGGTACCAGGTATTATTTGTAGCCTGGGGCGCAAACAGGGCGAAGTCGTTTACCGGCAAATAATTCGCTAAGCTCAGGATATCTTCCGCACTGCCGCCTCGTCCATGTAACATGACCAACGCTTTTGTCGCTTCACCTGTTTGCTTTCCAGACTGTATGACTTGTTTTATATGCATGATCTTATTGTATCAGTTTGGGTAACACTTTTTCAATAGTAGCCCTTTCCGCTTCATACTGTGCAGGCAGTTTTAAATGCGTGCCCAGTTCATTCACATTTTCATCTACGTCAAAACCCGGATTATCAGTCGCCAGTTCAAACAACACACCGCCCGGTTCGCGGAAATACAGGGAGAAGAAATAATTCCGGTCTATCTTGGGTGTTATATTATATCCCTTACCGGCAATGATTTCCCGGAAGCGCATAAGCTGTTCTTCATTTTTAACACGAAATGCAACGTGGTGATTGTTACCACCTGCTACCAGTCCGTGGGTAACTTCCGGTTCTTCTACCAGGTCAACAATCGCGGCATTTTCTATAGCATCCGTTACAAAACGGTACCGGTTGCCTTCCTGTTTCAATAATTTATAACCGAATATATCGGTGAGGATACTGGCCGTAGGTTTTATATTCCGCAACGTTAATACGATGCTGTGAAAGCCTTTTATGGCTGCCTCTTTTTTTATTTCGTTGGTTTCCCAGGGTGCGCGTTTATCTTCTTTGGCCTCCACCAGTTGAACACGTAATCCGTCCGGATCTTCGAAGCGAAGTATTTGTTCGCCGAACTGTTCGTCAATCTGACCGAAACGTACCTGGTGCTTTTCAAAATGATTGCCCCAGAAATCGAGACTGCCTGCAGGGACCGCATAGCCGATATCGGTAGCCATGCCGGTTCCAAGTTTTCCCGGTTTTACATGTGTCCAGGGAAAGAAGGTAAGAATAGTACCAGGGGTACCGTTTTCATTACCATAATAGAAGTGATAGGTGCCCGGGTCATCGAAGTTCACTGTTTTCTTTACCAGTCTTAAACCGAGCACTTTGGTATAAAAGTCATAATTGCGCTGGGCTTCGCCGGCTATCGCCGTAATGTGATGTATGCCCAATATTCTGTCTTCCATAATTGTAAATTCTAATGTGAAGCTACGATAAGGTTTAATATGCTGTATAACCGGGTGAAACACCCACCTTTTTTCATCAAAGCCGGTGTTTCACCGGTACCGGATCTGAATAACTTAAGCAGCTTGTTTTACCAACTGTATTTCAGCAGTGAATTTGATGTCGTCGCCAACTACTACATTACCAGCTTCAGTCACGGCGCTCCAGGTTAAACCAAATTCTTTTCTGCTCAATTTACCGGTCACGGTAAAACCAGCTTTTGTTTGTCCATACGGGTCAACTACCACACCACCATTCTCAACATTCAATACAACAGGTTTGGTAATGCCTTTGATCGTAAGATCGCCATGTAATTTGCCTTCATCGCCTTTTACTTCCAGTTTGGTGCCTTTGAAGGTGAT
Source organism: uncultured Niastella sp. (assembly GCA_966212235.1). Lineage (GTDB taxonomy): Bacteria > Bacteroidota > Bacteroidia > Chitinophagales > Chitinophagaceae > Niastella. Next base: position 76,844 of record CBIHPP010000014.1, read on the forward strand.
CTGGTTGTGGTTGGCGGCACTGAAGAAATCCTCACTTTTCAGGTGGCCGTCTCTTTGTTCGTTATTTGTATCGAGCGATGATACATCTATGGTTACATCAATGGCGCCGGGTTTGCTGAAATCATCGCTTGCTGTTTCTGCTGCTACATTAAAGGTCCTGAATTGTCCGGTAACGGTACTGATCATCAGGTGTTTTACTTTAAAAGTAATTTCGCTGTGCATTGGGTCGAGTGTCCATTTAACTTGTGACATTGTTATTATTTTTTGTTTTGTTATTAATTATTGACTCCACAAATTTCGTTCGTAAACAGGTGCTGGAGAATAGTGATATACTGGAATCTGTTGTACATTTTATGGAGTTCAGCGTTTTTAGCTCTAAGTGCTTAGTTCATAGTTGTTAATATGACAATAAAAGCCCTGGTCTCGGCTTAGTCGAGACCAGGGCTACATTGATATTAAATATAATGTATGTTAGGAAAGCTTTAACAATTGCAGGTCGCAGTGAACCTTTACTTCATCGCTCAGTAGCAATCCGTTCTTATCGAACAGCTGGTTCCAGGTGATATTAAAATCTTTACGGTTCAGCACCGTATCCATTTCAAATGCGGCTTTGGCATTACCCAGGGGGTCGGTACACATGCCTAAAAAAGTGGCTGTGAATTGAAAGGGGTGTTCTATATTCTTTACCGACAGTATCCCATGGACAGTGATTTTATTTTCCTGCATGGTAACAGCGTTTGACCGGAATTGTATGACCGGATATTGTTTCGCATCAAAAAAATCGGGTGAGCGTAAATGATTGTCCCGCTCTTCATTGGCAGTGGTCAACGACTGCACATATATAGTAAGTTGAATTTCGCTGCTGCTAAAACCATCGGATGAACTCACTACGGTTCCTTCAAACTCCCTGAACCAGCCTGAAACAGACGTGATCAATAAGTATTTGGCATCGAACCGGATGGTTGAATGAATGGGGTCAATAGCCCAGGTTGCCTGTTTTACGGTTGTGCTCATAACGTATTAAATTATCAAAATAACGAAAAAGCGAAGGATAGGGCAATTGATGAACACAGGATAATGTTGTATAAATCATGGATAAAACGGGAATGGAATGGTTGGCTGGCAGATGCCGCTCATGGTCTATGGAAATTTGGTCAGTTTATCTATCATCAAATGCAACATTCTAAGCTCTTCCCGGTTACGGTGGGGCTTATCTAATCTGGTGCCGGCTACGATCACCATCTCCAGGTCGGGCACTACAACGATCAACTGGCCGCAGGCGCCGCTGGCGAAAAAGGTCTGGTGGCCGTTGGTTTTTCTTCGCCACCAAAAATAGCCATATCCATTGGCATTTGGGAGTATGTCCCAGTAATCGAGCCGGGCCTGTTCTGCTGTCGATGCTTCCACCCATGCTTGTGGAACGATCTGCTTATTACCTACCCGGCCTTTATGTAGGTATAATAAACCAAAACGCATCAGGTCCCTGGCTGTCATGAACATTTCAGAACAGCCCACCTGCCGTCCAATTGCGTCCACGTCCCAACGTTGTATAGTAATGCCTGCCGGATCAAAGAGGTTGGTTTGGGCAAATGACCGCAGATCAGTATGCGCTGCTTTGGCCAGTGCCGCTGCTACTAGAGAAGTGGCGGGGCTGCAATACACGAACTTCGTGCCGGGTGTATCTGAAAAAGGCAGATCAAGTGCAAATTTCACCTGGTCAGATGAAAAGATCCAGGCAGATACAAGCTGTCCATAATCATTCCAGTCAAACCCGGGTTGCATGGTGAGCAGGTGCCTGAAAGTAAGCGTTTTTCTCACTGAATCGTTGTAAGCCATACCCTCGGCATACATTACAGGCCCTTTGCTTGAAACACTACGAAGCTTGCCATATTCCGGAAAATATTTTATCACCGGGATATTGATGCCAGAGATTAATTTTTTTTCAAGCGCAATACCTGTCATGGCCGATACCATGCTTTTGGTAATAGATTTAATATTGAACACTGATTCAGAGCTTCCGCCGTTGAAATAATGTTCATATACAACACCCTGTTTACGCCATATGATAAATGCACCCAATGCCTTGCTGCTGTCTTCCAGTTCTTTTGTAAAGGCATCAAAGAATCCGGGTTTATAACCGGCCGAATCGGGCGACCAGTTGACCAGCGGTTGTTGTACTAACTGGGCGGAAAGACTGCTATAGAATAAAAAATTCATGAATATTATTGACAATCGGATCTTCATATTGGTATTTGTTTTATAGGATAAAGTTTCTGGTTTGTTGTTTATAGTTTGTGGTTCTTTTATTCGAAATGGATTATTGATTTTGAACACTATATATTTTAAGAAGCCACGATTTGGTGAGCAATCTTAAAGCGCGCCAGCAACTACAAACCAAAAACTATAAACCATAAACTATGTATTCTGGTTTCTCGCCCTAAAATCCGAAAAACTTTCACCCGAAGCATTTTTGAAGAACTTGCTGAAATGCGCCGTATCATCAAATCCCAAATGATAGGCGATCTCTTTCATGGTAACCCGTGAATAGACGGCCTGGCGTTTTGCTTCCAGAATAATACGTTGTTGTATATGATGACTGGCAGGGGAACCGGTTATTTTCTTTACTACTTCATTCAGGTGGTTGGGCGTTACGGCCAGCGCTGATGCGTAATCAGTGACCATTTTTTGGGTGGTATAATTCTTTTCTACCGATGCATAGAACTGCTTCACCAGGTCAATGCTTTTTGATTGTGCTTCGCTTTCTTTGGGTCGTTCGAACTGGCGGGTAAGGTAAATGAGAAATATTTTTAGAAAACCGCGGAGTATTTCTGCTCTTAAGATAAAAAAGTTATTGAATTCCTTCAGCATCTTCGCTACGGCGTCTTCCATTTCGATGCTCATCTCCTCATTCACTTTGATCACCGGTGAGTTGGAAAAGGTATAGAACAACCCCGTATTGAACAACAGATCATAGTTTTCTTCGGCCACGCCCAGGAATTCCGCCATGAATGAGATCACGTAACCATCAACGTCGCCGCTGGTATTCATCTGATGTACCTGCCCGGGAGTGATGCAATAAACAGTGTTATCCTCCAAATCATATTTTTCCAGGTCGATCAGGTGCGTACCGGTGCCTTTTTTCACCCAAATGATCACGAAATAATTATGCCGGTGCGGTATGTTGTTCTGCTGGAACCGGTTCTGGGCTATCCACTCCATGGTATGTATCTCGAAAGGTACATTGACCGCCGATTGGCGCAGCTCCAGTAAAGGATTGATAACGGACATGGTATTACTTAACAAGCACCAATAATAATTATTTTTTGTGGCATATCGCTTATTCGCTGATCAATATACTATTAGCCACCTTATAGCTTACGACCACTGATTTTTTCCCTTTCAATAGCAGGGTGTAATTCTTGTCGAATTCCTCTACCTCTTTCACTTTTACGGCATCGCCGAGGGAGAGACCGATCTTGTCGAGGTAATTCAAAAAAGCAGATGAGTGATCGGTAACACCGGTGAACTTACCCTGGCTGCCGGGCGACAAAGACGCCAGCTGTACCGATTTGCTGACCGTAAATACGCCTTTTGCATCGGGAATAGGATCACCGTGCGGATCGGCCTTGGGAAAGTCAAGATAGGCATCCAACTTGTCGATGAGGTCCTGGCTGTGAATATGTTCCAGCTGTTCAGCGATCTCATGCACTTCATCCCACCGGAATCCCAGTTTGTCAACCAAAAACACTTCCCACAACCGGTGTTTGCGGATGATGCCAATGGCCGCTTGTTTTCCTTTTTCGGTTAGTTTGAATCCTTTTGACTTTTGATAAGCAACCAGCTTCTTGTTACTCATCTTTTTAAGCATGTCGGTAACAGATGCCATGTGGATGCCTAAAACCTGTGCCAGGGCCGAGGTGGCGACCATTTCACCGTTGGCTTCCTGCAATTTATATATGGCTTTCAGATAGTTTTCTTCTGCTGATGAATGCACGTGCGCTCAATTTTCGGGCAAATTAGGGAAAGATGGACAAAACCTGATATATTAGGCTCGCCTAATTTTTATTGTTTTATAAATCTAATTATATATTTTTGGGCAACTATAATACATTTGTATGACAAAGAAAGGAATGGTGATGGGTACGCTCATCGCTATTGTACTTGCGGCGCTGGCTTGTGAGAAGATGCTTCCGAAGGCGCCTGCCGATGATTCGATCCTCGACGGCCCCATTGAGGGGTTGACCGGCGAACAGCACCAACTATTCATCCGGGGTGATGTAGCGTTTAACGACGATGTGTTTACCACGGCAAACGGACTCGGCCCTTTATTTGTTTCCACATCCTGCGGCAGTTGCCATGCCGGTGACGGTAAAGGACATCCGTTCACTACGCTGACGAGGTTTGGACAAACCGATAGTACCGGCAATCATTTCTTACATCTGGGCGGTCCGCAACTGCAGAACCGCGCAATTCCTGCCTTTATGCCGGAACAAATTCCGGTTGGCGCTGCTTTTTCCAAATTCACGCCACCGGCCAATACCGGGCTTGGTTTTTTGGATGCAGTACCTGACAATACCATATTATCAATGGCCGACGATCGCGATGCCGATGGCGATGGAATATCCGGGCGTGTAAATTGGATAACGCTGCCTGTGTATATCACCCAGCGCCCCGGCACCGTGGAAATAAATCATAGATACATTGGCCGGTTTGGAAAAAAAGCAGCCGTATACGACCTGATGCAACAAACCGCCAATGCCTACAACCAGGATATGGGCGTTGTTTCTACTTATGAACCATACGATTCGTATACCCATGAGGAAATTGATCCGGAAGTAACGAATCAAAAAGTGCTCGACCTGGTATTTTATTTAAGAACGCTGAAAGCGCCTGTACAACGCAGTCAGAATGATGCGGATGTGATCAATGGGAAACAACTCTTTACTAATATAGGTTGTGCTAAATGTCATACGCCGGAATTAAAAACGGGTAGTTATCCCATAGCGGCGCTGGCCAATAAAACATTTCAGCCTTATACCGATCTGTTGCTGCACGACATGGGCAGTGGCCTGAACGATGGTTATACCGAAGGTTCGGCGTTACCAGAAGAATGGCGCACGCCGCCGTTGTGGGGACTGGGGCTTTCGAAAAATTCACAGGGCGGTCAATACTTTTTACTGCATGATGGACGCGCTACCTCTATTGAGGCTGCGATTTCCCAACATGGTGGCGAAGGGCAAGGCAGCAATACCCGCTTTCAACAATTGTCGGCGACCGACAAGTCGCTGCTGATCAAATTCCTTGAATCGTTATAACCAACTAACTAATATTATAGATGAACCGAAGAGATTTCATTGTAAATAGTTGTGCAGCCTGCCTCGGCGTCACGGCTGTATCGGGTTTGTTGTCTTCCTGCGCATCCACCCGCTACACAAATGGCACCATTGGCAAAGATGGATTGACCGTAAGCGCCGATGAGTTCAAAATAAAAAAACAGGGCAAGACGGATTACAGGCCTTTTATCATTGTACGCAACGAAAGCCTGCAATATCCTATTTACGTATATCGCTTTGGCGAAACCGAATATACGGCTTTATGGATGCGCTGTTCGCACCAGGGTGCGGAATTACAGGCTTCCGGCGATCAGCTGCAGTGTTCGGCGCATGGCAGTGAGTTCAGTAATAAAGGAAAAGTTACTAATGGTCCGGCCGATAAAGACCTGCGCACCTTTCCTGTTACGGTAAACAATAATGAATTATTTATTGACCTGAGAAAAGCGTGAAACATCCATTCTGATGAAAAAATATTACTTTCTTTTTATAGTCCTTGGTTTTGCACCTGCCTTGTTTGCGCAGATAGATCCCTCGCTGTTACGGCGTACGCCTATAGATACCGGCGCCATAAAGATGAACATGGATGCGGTATATAACCGGCCGTTTTTGCAATTGGGCAAATTGCCGGTTGCCCTCGGTGGTTATGTAGAGGCCAACTATCAATACCTGAAAGAAAATGGTATCAGCGAAGGCCACCAGTTCCAGATGCGGCGGTTGACGTTGTTTGTTTCATCGTCTATTTCCAAACGCATAAAATTCCTAAGTGAGATAGAATTTGAAGACGGCACCAAGGAGATCAATATTGAATTTGCTTCAGTTGATTTTGAGCTGGCGCCGTTGTTGAACTTTCGTGGTGGTGTTATTATGAATCCCATCGGGGCATTCAATCAAAACCATGATGGACCCAAGTGGGAGTTTATCGACCGGCCTATATCGGCTACGCAAATGCTGCCAGCTACCTGGAGCAATGTTGGTTTTGGCGTATTTGGAAAGAAGTATGCGAAGGACTGGGTATATGCTTATGAAGCCTATTTCACCAATGGATTCGACGACCAGATCATCAACAATTCAGAAGGCAGAACTTTTTTGCCGGCTTCTAAAACAAACTCCGAACGGTTTGAAGAAAGCTTCAATGGCAGCCCGCTCTTCACAGGTAAAGTAGCGGTGAAGAACCGGAAAATAGGGGAGGTGGGGCTTTCCTATATGGGCGGTATTTACAATAAATATCAGGAAGATGGTCTGGTACTTGATAAAAAAAGGCGACTCAATGTGTATGCCGTTGATTTTAATACCACGCTGCCAAAAACAAATACCTACATCAATGGCGAATGGGCCTGGGTACATGTAGATGTACCAGATACCTATACCGAACAGTTTGGCAGAAAACAACAGGGTGGATTTGTTGATGTGGTGCAGCCCGTTATTAAAAAACCGATGATGGGTTTTGAGAAAGCCGTATTGAACCTGGCCCTGCGCGTAGAATATGTGGACTGGAACAAAGGCGTTTTTAAATCGACTGGCGGTAATATTTCCGATGACGTGTTTGCTATAGTTCCGGCCATCAGCTGGCGGCCAACGGCACAAACCGTTATCCGGCTGAATTATCGTCGCAACCGGCAACAGGACCTTTTAGGAAATCCACCGGTTACTATGGCGGGGTTCCAGTTTGGTTTTTCAACTTATTTCTGATTGACGGAAACGACCCTTGAGATTGTCGCATTACACCCTTATGATTTTCGCTTCAAGGCTGTAGGTTTGCTGTATCAAACAGTAAACACTTAAAATTATTCATATGCGACGCCTTGTTTCATTTATGCATGTATCATTAGATGGTTTTGTAGCCGGGCCCAATGGTGAAATGGACTGGATAAAAGTAGATGACCAGATGTTTGAATATGCCGGCCAGCGCACCAATGAAAGTGATACCGCTTTATACGGGCGGGTAACTTACCAGATGATGGAAGGCTATTGGCCTACTGCTGGCGATCAACCCAATGCCTCCAAACACGATATTGAACATTCGACCTGGTATAACAAGGTTGATAAGGTAGTTTTGTCAAAAACCATGGAAGGGCAGCAATTGCCCAATACCATCATCATCAGTGATGATATCGAGCACCGGGTAAAAGCATTGAAACAGCAGGCAGGAAAAGAGATCGTCATATTCGGAAGCCCATCTGCGTCACACACGCTCATGCAATATGGATTGATAGATGAATTCTGGTTGTTTGTGAATCCCATTCTTTTAGGCCAGGGCATTCCTTTATTTAAAAATATACAACAAACGACCGAATTGAAATTGGTGACTACTGCAACGTTTGAATCAGGAGTGGTGTGTTTGCAGTATCAGAAAAGCTAAAAGCCTTAAGCTATAAGCCATAAGCTGAAAGCCGAAGGCAATATATTTATGTGCAGCGTGAAGCTGTATTTTGCTTATAGCTTTTGGCTTAAAGCTTACAGCTTGCATTAAATCCACCTCGCCAGCCGTCGTAAACTCTCTATATTATACACCGGCGCGAACACATCGATAAATGGCATAGCGGCTTTCATGCCGGCCACTTCGGGCCGATAGGCTGAATAACCGGCCAGCGGGTTTAACCAGATCACTTTTTTGGCTTTGTGGTGTATGATATGCATGCTTTGTTGCAGCAGATCAATATTGCCGGTATCCCAGCCATCGCTTAATATAATGACGATGGTTTTGGAGTCGATCAGTTTATTACCATAATCACTTACAAAAGTATGGAGCGATTCGCCGATGCGCGTACCGCTGTTCCAGCTTTCGTTTTCAGAACTCAGTAATTCCAGGGCTTCTCCAAAATGTTTTTGCTTCAGCATGGGGGTAATTCTTTGTAATGTGGTACTGAAGATAAATGTTTCCATGCGCCCGTATACCTGTTGAAAGGCATACATGAATTGCAGCAGGAAGGCGGAATACAATTCCATGGATTTGCTTACATCGCAGAGCATGAGCAGCTTTACGCGATTGCGTTTGGGCCGCCGGTGTATAATATCTATCAGTTCACCACCGCGACGCAGGTTCTTTCGCAAGGTCTGCCGCAGATCGGGCAGGTCGACTTTGTTCGATAGTTCATACCGGCGATTGGCCCGGGCTGCCAGCCGGCGCGATAAACTTCTGATGCATTTCATGAGTTCCGCCACTTCATTGCCGGGCACGGCAGAAAAGTCTTTTTGCGATAGTGATTCTTTAACACTGTAGCCCGCAGTTTCTTCCGTTTCTTTTTTACGATTGCCTTTCAGCCATGTGTTGAGTGACGCAAATTGCGCCTCGGGCGTGGGCGGTTTTTTCTTTTTCGTATCTTCTTTACGTTTGGTATCAATGGCTTTATCAAGCTGTTTCCAGTATTGGCGGAATAAATGATCAAAATCATCGAGGTTTTCCTTGCTGCGGCAAATGATGGTTTTTAATAACAGGAAGAATGATTCATGACTGGTATAATCAAAATGCTGCAACGATTGCAGGATCATTGTTTCTTCATCTATACCCACCGTAAACCCGTGCTGCCGCAGATAGCGGCAGAACTGAACGATGTTTTGGGAGAGGGAGGTGAGGCGGGTGGTCATGATTGTTCAATCTTTGTGTGTATCCCCGTTCTCTCCAACAACTCACTCAACGACATTTGCACCTGGCGGGTATCCTGCCATTCTTTGAGTACCACGCCCAGGGTTTGTTCAATGATGGTTTTATCGAGGTGATCGATATGCAGGGCCGATAACGCCATGGCCCAATCGAGTGTTTCAGCGAGACCGGGTATTTTCTCCAGCTTCATTTTGCGCAGTTCCTGCATAAACCGGGTTATCTGTTCGCTGAGCTTTATATCTATTGCCGGGACTTTATTTTTTACGATCTGCCATTCTTTTTCAAAATCGGGGTAATCGATATACAGGTACAGGCAACGCCGGCGCAGTGCTTCGCTTAATTCGCGGGTGCGATTGCCGGTGAGTATAACCTGGGGTATATGTGTGGCTTTGATGGTGCCGATCTCAGGAATGGTGATCTGCCAGTCACTGAGTACTTCCAGCAAAAAACTTTCAAACTCTTCATCGCTTCTATCAACCTCATCTATCAGCAACACTGGTTTTTGTGTATGGGTAATGGCCTGTAACAAGGGACGCTTCATCAGGAAGGGCTCGCTGAAGATCGTTTTTTCTTTTTCATCAATGGTGTGCGTATCGTGCTCCGTCATTTTAAGATGAAGCAGTTGCCGCTGGTAATTCCATTCGTACAACGCATGGGTGGCGTCAAGTCCTTCATAGCATTGCAGACGAATGAGATCGGTCTGCATGGCATTGGCCATTACTTTAGCAATCTCTGTTTTGCCTACACCGGCCGGACCTTCGATCAGCAATGGTTTATTCAATTGCAACGACAGGAATACAGACATGGCAACGGCTTTGTCGGTAATGTATCCCTGTTGCTGGAGCATCAACTGTATATCGTGTAACTGGAGATCCAAAAAAAATGTTTGTTGTTTATGGTTTGTCGTTTGTTGTTGCTACCGCGCCTTGAGACTCAAAAATAGTAGGCCATCTCCAATAAAAGAACCACAAACCATAAACGACAAACTACAAACTGTTCATAGAATTTATCACTTCACAGTAACCAGGGCCTTCTTTAAGTAAACCTTCGCCAAATGCGTACGATAGGGTACCGATGCATAATGATCACCCAGAATAGATACATTCTGTAAGGCTGCGTTTACAGCTGCCGTAATGGTCGCCTCATCGATGGGTTTCCCGTTCATTGCCTGTTCTGCCCCGGTATCGCGGAATGCATACTCGCCAACGCCAGTAAAGGCGATGTTGGTTCTGCCATCGGCAAAACGCATCACGGCGCAACCGGCCAGTGCAAAGCGCGACGCAGGTTGTGCAAACTTTTGATACGTGCTTTTTGCACCATTGGCCGGAACCGGAATGCGAATAGCGGTGATGATCTCATTGGACTGCAGGTTGGTCGAAAACAGTCCGGTAAAGAATTCGGTAGCTGGAATTCGCCTGCTGCCGTTGGGGCCCTGTACTTCCATGGTGGCATCGGCGGCCAGTACCATGGCCGGCCAGTCTGCAGCCGGATCAGCATGCGCCAGGCTGCCGCCAATGGTTCCATAATTACGCACCTGCATATCGCCGATCATCGCAGCGCCTTCTGTAAACAAGGGCAGGTGCTGCCTGATGAGGTTATGATACATGATGTCGGCATGCGTGGCGGCAGCGCCGATCACTATTTCGCCATCCTGCTCTTTTATATCTTTTAATGCGGCAATGCCGCCAATATCTACCAGCTTTCCCGGTCGGCTCAGGCGCAGTTTCATGGCAGGTATCAGGCTATGGCCACCGGCTAGTATTTTAGTATCGCTGTCTGATAAGGCCGCAATGGCCTCATCCACTGTTTTTACCCGTTCGTAATCGAATGCTGCTGGGATCATAAGAGTAATTTGATAATTCGATAATGTGATAATCAGGTGGCTCACTCGCCGGCAGGCGTGGGGCTCACCTTAATTTCTTGTGCTTAAGCAAGGTGAGCTCTCCGCCAACTGGCGGAGAACCCACCTTTATATATTTACGCATCTACCATGGCATGCCAAACCCTTTCTGAGGTTAATGGCATGCGAATGTCTTTCACCTTATGGCCACCACTCCACAATGCATCAATCACGGCGTTTACAATCGCGGGGGCGGCGCCAATAGTTCCGGCTTCGCCCGCGCCTTTTACACCCAATGGGTTGTGCGGACAAGGCGTTACCTGGCTGGCGGTTTCAAACATCGGCAGGTCATCGGCCCGCGGCATGCAGTAATCCATATACGAAGCATTGGTAAGCTGCCCGTTTTCGTCGTATTCGGCGCCTTCAAACAGGGCCTGACCAATACCCTGTACCAGTCCGCCATGGATCTGTCCTTCCACGATCATGGGGTTGATCACATTGCCCACATCATCCACGGCAATAAAACGTTTCAATGATACCTTGCCGGTTTCCTTATCTACTTCCACAACGGCAATATGACACCCAAATGGATAGGTGAAGTTTGTCGGATCATAAAAGCTGCTGAAATCAAGACCCGGCTCCAGATCTTTCGGATACACATGTGGTACATAGGCGGTGAGCGCTACTTCTCCAAAACCGATCGATTTGTCGGTTCCTTTTACAGTAAATTGGCCCGATGCAAATTCTATATCATCTGCACTGGCTTCGAGTTTATGAGCGGCTATTTTCTTTCCCTTTTCAATTATTTTTTCAATACTTTTTACAATGGCGCTGCCACCAACGGCCAGGCTGCGCGAGCCGTAGGTTCCCATACCGAATGCGACACTGTCACTATCGCCATGAATTATTTCCACATCATCGAGGTTGATGCCTAATTTATCGGCTACTACCTGGGCGAAGGTGGTTTCATGACCCTGACCATGCGAATGCGCACCGGTGTATACGCTTACTTTACCAGTTGGCTGCACCCGTACCTGACCCACTTCAAACAATCCGGCCCGGCAACCCAATGCACCAACAAGGGCAGAAGGTGCAATGCCACAGGCTTCTATATACGTTGAAAAACCAATGCCCACTAATTTGCCGTTCTGTTTGGCTTCCTGCTGGGCGCGGCGTACTTCGGCATAATTCACCATTTCCAGCCCTTTCTTTAAAACGCCTTCATAGTTACCGCTGTCGTATTGTAAAGCCACCTGTGTTTGATAGCCCGGTTGTTGAACGCCATCGAACGGTGGAATGAAATTTTTGAAACGCAGGTCGGCTGGGTCTACATTCATTTCCAATGCAGCCAGGTCGATCAACCGTTCGAGTAAGTAGGTGGCTTCGGGACGACCGGCGCCGCGATACGCATCTACCGGTGTGGTATTGGTGAATACGGCTGTTACATCAACATTTATTTTGGGCGTCGTATATAGGCCCTGCATCAGCGTACCATGCAAATAGGTAGGCACACAACTGCCGAAGGTTGACAGATAAGCGCCCAGGTTGGCAAATGTTTTTACCCGCAGGGCAAGGATCTTTCCATTGGCATCAAAACCCATTTCGGCCTTGGTAATATGGTCACGGCCATGCGCATCCAGTAAAAAGCTTTCGCTTCTTTCAGAAGTCCATTTTACCGGGCGGCCGGTCTTTTTGCTGCACCAGGTCAACAGCGCTTCTTCGGTATAGTGAAAGATCTTGCTGCCGAAACCACCACCCACATCCGGGCTCACCACACGCACTTTATGTTCGGGGATTCCCAATACAAATGCACACATCAGCAGACGAATCAGATGCGGGTTTTGCGAGCTGGTATATAAAGTATATTTCTCATTGATGGCATCGTACGAACTGTTGTAACTGCGCGGTTCAATAGCATTGGGCACCAGCCGCTGGTTTACAAATTCCAGCGTGGTAATATGCGCTGCCTGGTTCATGGCCTCGTTCACTTCTTCAATAGGATTACCGAGTGCCCAATCGAAGCTTTTATTGTTAGGTACATCATCATGCACCAGAGGAGCGCCCGATTGAACCGCTTTGGCAGCATCAACCACGCAGGGCAGTTCTTCATATTCCACATTTATGGCTTCGGCGGCATCGGTAGCCTGCTCTTTGGTTTCAGCAATGACGATGGCAATGGCATCGCCCACATGCCTCACTTTATCGGCCACCAGCAGGGGATGTTTGGGCTCCTTCATGGTATCGCCATTTTTGAAGTTCACCTGCCAGCCGCAGGGAACGCCATTTACGTCAACCAGGTCGGCGCCGGTGAAAATAGCAACCACGCCGGGCATATCCTTCGCAGCGCTGGTGTCAACGTTCAGGAGCCTGGCGTGGGCGTACTGGCTTCTTACAAAGGAAGCATATGTTTGTTTGGGTAGTACAATATCGTCGGTATAATTACCATGGCCGGTGGTGAACCGTTTATCTTCAACCCGTTTAACGGCTCTGCCGATCAATCCATTTGTGCTCATATAATGATGTTGAATTGTTATTATAACTAAGAACTATGAACGACTTCATTCATCCTCATCTTCTCTGCTGCATATTGAACGGACTTAACAATGTTATGATACCCCGTACATCGACAGAAGTTTCCTTCCAGTGCATGGCGAATGGCTTCTTCATTTGGCTGCGGATTATGTTGCAGCAGGTCGGCAGCCGTCATGATCATGCCCGGTGTACAAAAACCGCATTGCAGGCCATGGCATTCATTAAAGGCTTGCTGCAGCGGATGCAGTTCACCGTTGTGGCTGAGCCCTTCGATCGTTGTTATTTCAGAACCATCGGCCTGAACAGCCAACAACGTACAGCATTTGGTGGCTTTGCCGTTAACAAGTATGGTGCAGGCCCCGCAACTGCTGGTATCGCAGCCAACATGGGTCCCTGTTAGATGCAGTACATCGCGCAGGAAGTTTACCAGCAATAATCGGGGTTCAACAAAATGACTGTATTGGACACCATTAACCCTAACATTTATTTTGGTGCTCATGAAGTGTGGTTTAATATATATGAACAATAGTATTTTCTACGAAGCAGGTATTTTTTCCAGTTCTTTTTCCAGGTTCAAAAAAAATTGTTTGGTGAGCGTGTTCGAAACCCCACCCATGACCCGTTGACCCAGCGAAGCCAGCATGCCGGTCATTTTTACATCGCCATCAAAGGCGATTTCTGTATCATTATCGCCTACTGCTGCCAGTGTGATTTTAACGACGGCATTGGCATTGCCGATTTTACTGTTCTGTTGTGCTTTTAAGGTAAATGCATTCGGTTCCTGCAGGTCGTCGAGTTGCAGGTTGCCGGTAAAGGAGCCGCTCACCGGACCCAGTTTAATATCAAGAATTGTTTTAAAGGTAAAATCGCCTGTTTGTTCGAGGCGGGAAATGCCAGGCACTATATTGGCGAGGGAATCCTTGTTCATCAGGGTCGCCCAGACTTTGGGTGGCGCAGCATGTAACAGATATTTCCCTGCAAGTTGCATATGGCATTTTATTAAAGGCGGCAGGGAACGGAATAAATAAGGATAAAGAGCCAGCAATGGAATATTGCTATTCGGAATGCAATCGTTATTGCTCTATTAAGTTAAGGAAAAAAATGCAGGCCAAATAAATATGTTGGGAAGAAAATAAAAAAGGTGGGAAAGGTGGGTCACCCTTTAGGGAAAACTTGCTAATCGTTATGCTACAGGGTGGCTCACCTTAGTTATTAAAGTGAGCCGTCCGCCAGTTGGCGGATGACCCACTTATGGATATATCAGGTATTTCTTACGCATCTTTTTGTATTGCGACAGACCGGGTTCCCAGGAGTCCTGGATCTGTTTTACAGTTTTCCCTTCCATGATCTGTTTTTTGAATTCAGCAGTGCCGGCAAGACCATCGATATTACCCATCTGTTTGCTTTGGGTACGGTCGAAAAAGCGTTCCTTCTCGGGGTATGCGTTATACAATTCGATCATCCATTCAATATTGATCCTTTTGCTTTTGCGCAATTTCGACACATCGGTATTCCTCAGATCCAACCCATAACAAACCTGGTCCATGTACAGCGGCGATTCGCTCATGCCGGGGATGCTTACCGGGGTATAGGAGAACGGGTATTTATCTTTTAAGGAAGGCGCACCCAGCACGGTAAAGGGAAATTGAGTACCGCGGCCGTGATTAAGGGCCACCCCTTCAAACAAACAGGTAGAAGGGTAGAGCATGATGCTTAGCTGGGTATTTAAATTGGGCGAGGGTTTTACCGGCAGAACGTATTCCATATCATGGCGGTAATTTTTTACCGGAATGATGGTGATCTTACAGGTTTTTTTACCGGGCAGCCAGCCTTCACCGTTGATCATTTTGGCAAACTCACCGATGGTCATACCGTGTGCGATGGGAATAGGGAATTGCCCGATGCCCGATTTATACTTCATATCGAGGATAGGCCCGTCAACGAGGTAACCATTGGGATTGGGCCGGTCAAGGATCAGTAATTCTTTATTATTTTCTGCACAGGCTTCCATTACGTCGCGCAGGATATTGATGTAGGTATAGAAACGGCAACCAACATCCTGTATGTCGAAGATCATGATATCAACATCAGCCAGGTCGGTTTCCGTTGGTTTTCTTTTACTGCCGTATAACGAGATAATGGGAATGCCGGTAGCGGAATCTGTTTCATCTGTTACTTTAACGCCAGCACTGGCCTTGCCTCTGAAACCATGTTCGGGACCAAATGCTTTTACAAAACGGATACCACGCGTCATAAGGCTATCGACGAGGTGTTTTTTGCCGATGACGGTAGTGGGGTTGGCCAGAATGGCTACCCGTTTATTTTTGAGCAGGGGAAGATATTTTTCAGTTTGATCGGCGCCGGTGATAATGCGTTGATCATGCTGCGTATTAGCATGGCGAATTCCCGCATCCTGCATGGGGTCTGGAGCGGTGGAGAAATTGAAGATAAGGGGCGCTATGAGTAAAGCCAGTACGCAGTAGATTTTCATAACTGAAAGGTTGAGTTAAAGATGTTGGCGAATGTCCCAATAGTTTTTTACATGCCAGTGAAAAATGTCATAAATATTCGGGGGCCTGGTCGTATGTATGACGCAAAATCCATACAAAAAGTGGCAAATCGCTTTGTTAAAAAGTAAAAATTTGTTTGTAGGGAAGAGCGGCATTTTAAAAGGTTGACGGAAGGATTTTATGAATGATTATAGGCGTTATTTCGGTTGCAGAAAACGGCAGATGTATGAGGGCGAGGAGATTGTTGGGTGCAATTGGCTGATGATGGCTTGCGAAAGGGTAGCGATCGATTGCTGTAACATAAGTGTCGATTACTATCTGGTTGAAATTATTTGCTGTTTGGGAAACATCGATAGAGATCCGGATAGAATCGATTGACTAGCCTGCGATATTAATAATGTAATAGGAAATTTCAGTTGCAAGGCATGCCATATTGATTGCTGCCCATGACCGATCGATTGTTGAAATAGAATATCAATTGGCTAAAGATAAAAGCACGATTGCGATGACGATAGTTTGGTTGCGCAGCCTTTAAGCAGCGTGCTTTAAGTTCACCATCAATTATTGGCTACGTATGATCGAATGCGATCCAGCTTGTTTTAATTGCTACGGGTTTAGTTTTAGCAACGATGGACAAAGCTTGAATTGCTATAGCGGTAGTTTTACTGGCAGTGTGGAAAATATAAATTAAGATGACCATAATATCGATTACAGTCACTACATATTAATTTAAGAATTCCCGATATCAAATGGCTAAACAAAAAAGCGTTCGAGCAAGCCTCATCGCAATTCAGATGATGGTCATCACAATTCAGCGAAGAGGATATGTTAATTGATGAAGAGGTAATGTTAAATGATAAAGGGGTTATAATATCAGCCAAATAAGTGTAGCGTATTTTCGAAGAGGGATCGCGTGTTGTTTTTGCTTTCCAGCTTCCATTAATGACTGGGAATGTTATCTTTTACGTTAACCCTGGCGCGGTGAGTTAGAAGCGACTTGATTGTTTCTGCTTTTGGCTACTGTATAAAAGGAAGAGAATCCGAGGTAGCAGTGCTGTTCGTCACACCGTTTTCGACTGTTCGTCACACCGTTTTTCGAACACCGTCACACCTGGAACAAGTCCTTCCTAGGGGAAAGTGCTGTTCGTCACACCCATTTCCGAAGACCGTCACATCAATAACCGAAGACCGTCACATTTTTGAAAAAACAGGTAGGAAGCTGATATACATTTGTGTCATCGGTCACTGCCAAAGGAGTTTCGCTCAGGGCTAACGGGAAGAGCGAACCCGCGAACCTTCTCCGCGGCAGCGATTGGTAAGGCATCGCAGAGCATTCAGCTTTTATTGGCCAATGAATCCCGACTAAGTCGGGACAGGTTGGTAAGCTCTGACAAGTAGCGCGTTCTAAATCAATTCATTCACTTTTTAAAAAATATGTTATGGACAACATAACCACTTCATTTAACAGGGGCCGGGATGGCGACCTGGTAAATACAAGCTTTCTGGTAATAGAAAGTATGACAGATAATACCCATTTTCCGAATCCCAATCCTGTGTTGGCAGATGTAAAAAAGGCCGCGCAGGAATACCAGGCAGCGTTGTATGATGCCGCCGGCCGGGATCAGAGACTGGTATCAATTAAAAATGACAAACGGGCTGCTTTACGCGCCCTATTATCCCAGCTGGCCGAATATGTAAGTTCGGTTGCTAATGGCGACAGAACGAAGCTGTTAAGCAGCGGTTTTACCCTGGCAAGGGCGAAAGGCGAAGTGGCAACGCTGAAGCCGATCGACAAACTGATGGTTGATACAGAAACGCCCGAACAGGCTGTGATCCGTATTAAAAAAGTAAATGGTGCCAAGGCATACATTCATCAGTATACGACTGGCGCAATTACAAACGGAAGCCAATGGGTATCCAGAACTATTACAGAACCGTGGTGTACGTTTACGGGTTTACAACCCGGCGTAAAATATGGGTTCCGGGTAATAGCCATCGGGCCGGGTGAGCAGTCGGTTTACTCGCCCATTGTTTCACGATTTATTCAGTAACCAACTACTGAGTGGAATTGTGATAATCGAAGGAGCTCCTTATTACAACAAAGGATAACAATATCCTTGCTCAAACGTGATCGGTTCGCCGGTCACGTTTTTTTAATGCGTGCGCGAAGTGCTATATTTGAATCCATCAAAAGCATTTTATGTCCGCACAGGATTCCATTGATGTATTGATCAGCTACTTTGACCGCATGATACCATTAACCAATGAAGAAAAGGAGTTAGTGAGGGAAAAGTTTCACCACCGCCTGTATCGCAAACGGCAATATGTATTGCAGGAAGGGGATGTATGCGGGTATATGAATTTTGTGGTTCGGGGCTGTTTGCGGATGTATAAAATAGATGAACAGGGCAATACGCATATTCTTCAATTTGCTGCTGAAAATTACTGGGTCAATGACCTCGGCAGTTTTCATAGTATGAAACCTTCCGGGTTAAATATTGATGCATTGGAAGATACGGTGGCCTTACAGATAAATCGCGATGACCTGATAACGCTCTATACACAGGCGCCCAAGTTTGACCGGATCTTTCGGGTGCTGATAGAAAATACTTTTGTGCGATTACAGCAACGGTTATTGCATAATATCAGCTCAACTGCTGAAGACCGCTACAAGTTCTTCCTGGAAGTTTATCCACACCTGGCCAATCGATTGGCACAGGTGCAGATCGCTGCTTTTTTGGGTATAACGCCCGAGTTCCTGAGCCGGTTACGGAACCGGATGAGCAAGCCGCCCAGCTCAAAACCTTAAACCAGATCAATACTATTTCTTAATGCAGGTCATTGGAAGGTGCCCTCATCTGATGCGAAATTTGTGTCATCAAATTCAACTATTAAATCAAAAAAATAGAGTTATGACACAAACATCATCAAATTTGAAAATTGCAGTTATAGGATTAGGCAATATTGGCCAGGTAGTAGCCGCCAACCTGGTAAAAGGCAACCGCCCGGTAATAGTAGCCGACAGAACATTGTCAAAGGCCCGGGAGTTTGCCGGCAAGTTGGGTAAATTGGCGCAACCATCGGAGATTGGGGCCGCTATTAAAGATGCCGATATTATTGTTTTGTCGGTATGGTTCAACGTTATAAAAGAGTTATTCGTTCAATATGCTACAGAACTGCAAGGAAAGATCATCATTGACCCATCTAATCCTATCGCGCCGGATGGCAAGGGTGGCTTTGTAAAGGCCATAGGTGAGAAGGAGTCTGCCGGACAGATACATGCTGCCTTGTTACCAAAAGGTGCGAAGCTGGCCAAAGGGTTAGGTACATTGGGCGTAGCTTCTTTAGCCAGTGCAGCACATCAACAACCAGCACAGGTACTTTTTTATGCAACAGATGATACAAGCATCAATGCTTCCATAGAGCAACTGATCCAGGACAGTGGTTTTGCACCGTTGCGTGTCGGCGGTATTGATCAATCTATCCGAATTGAAGTGTTTGGCGACCTGCATGAATTTGGGGCGTTGGGTAAAACGGTTACGTTGGAGGAAGCGAAAGAGCATGTGAAAAAGCAAGCTCTAGCATAATATAGGAATAGTGAAAAAAACGTGGCCGGGGAACTGGTCGCGTTTTTTTATGTCATCGTGATAGCGTTAAAAAGCTGTAATTTTAATTCAGAAAATTAACTCTACTATGGAATTCTTTACTATCGGGGTTTATCATTCCACGGAGAAGGATTTTTTTGATAGATTAATAAAAAATAAGATCGATACATTTTGCGACATCAGGCAACGCAGAGGTGTGCGAGGAGCAAAATATGCCTTTGCCAATAGTAATCGATTACAGAAAAAGTTACATTCATTAGGAATTAAGTACGTATATGTTCCAGAGTTGGCGCCCACCACTGAAATCAGAGAGTTGCAATATCAGGTAGATGATGAAAAAGGAGAACGTAAAAGTGAAAGAACACAATTAGGAAATGCATTTGTGACTGAGTATAAAAAAGATATTCTGGCTAATTTTGATTTTAAGCAGTTTTTTGAAGAACTTGAAAGTTTGGGTGCAAAGCGGATCACTTTTTTTTGTGTAGAAGAACATGCCGAAGCATGTCACCGGTCTATAGTTACGGATAAATTGACAAGTACTTACAAGTATAAAATAACGCACTTGTAATTCTTTAAGCGAAGCCTCTTAATAGGCCTAATTTTACTTCCATGAAACTACTCTCCGAAAACGAACTGATCTGGTCCTGGGTGGTAGCGAATTCAAAAATGAATCGCGAACGTAATGCCAGTGGAGTAAATAGTTACGAAAAGGAGTTGAAATTTAAACCGGAGACTTTTCTCGAATGTCATATTCATAAATCCGGTTCTGTTAAATGGCTGGATCTTTGTTGCGGACAAGGCAAAGCATTGATTCAGGTAGCAGATTATCTTTCAAAGAAGAACTTGCAGGATAAGGCAACATTAAAAGGCGTTGACCTGGTAAATTCATTTCAGCCTGTACCGCCTTCCATTACCTGTATTGATTTTGAAGTAAGGTCTATAGTTGATTGGTCAGTTGAAGATCAATATGACCTGATCACCTGTATCCATGGCCTTCATTATATTGGCGACAAATTAAAAGTGCTTAAAACCGTATTGGAAAGATTGAGTGCGGAAGGACTTTTTGTAGCTAACCTGGATTTGAATAATATTTCGATAGCGAATAGCGATACAGAAAACTATCTGATGGACATTTTTAATGAATACGCAATTCAATACAGCCGGCGCACCAGAATACTGATATGCAAAGGTCCTCGCCAGCTTGATTTTAAAATAAGTTATAAAGGGGCCAATGATAAAGCTGGTCCCAATTATAGCGGTCAGGATGCGGTATGTTCGATGTATGAGTTATTTTGATCTGGATTACGCAGAAAGTTTTATCGTTAATTTTCCATGTACATATTTCATCTCCTTTTTTCTTAATTCTTTATCAGTTGTTATTTCATGTAATCTTTGTTTATCAACCAATCTGATCCAATAAGCAGCCGGAATAATATTATCTGAATGTAGTTCAAGCCTGATGGCAATATAATCTGGTGGTAGACGGTGGCCATTGATCAACTGGCTTAGCAATGTTTCGTCTATGCTGATTTCTTCAGCAAACTCTTTTCTTTTCTTTCCCATTAACTCAACATACATCTTCAGGAAAGAACCAAATGTGATTTCCGGATCAAACGTTTCTTGTTTCAAATAGCTTTCAATTCGAAATCTTACACCGAACGCATTCAGGCTAAATTTAGTTTCATCGGTCATCTCGGCCTGCGTTCTTTTACGTGCAGCAGCTAATTGTATTGCCGCTTCTTTCTTCTGTTTTGCAGTAAGCTTAACCGGAAAGACAAATGCATCTGCAAGTTCCTCGGGGGTATATTTCTTCAAAAGCTTCTTATAACTCATAAGAATATTCTTTTAGTAACTTAGGTAATAAAGATACAAGAGTTTACAAAAAACGTAAAGATTGTGGCTTCTCACCCCAAAAAAATGACCATGATCATGAAAGTTGATAACATACATGTTATTACATTTATTTCCGTAGTATTACGCCTCGTTTTTCCGTGTTAGTACGGGTTCATGTTTCATTAAGATCATGAACCTTTGTATCACCCACGTAAGTAATCTCTCTCTGGTTAATGGCATTTATTAGTAGTAGCAAATTCGTTTTACCCGCTTCCCGGGGAAATGATCCAACCACTTATTAAAACAGTTGCATGGCGGCTTACTATGTCATGTTGTATCACTATTGTCAATAACCATTATTAAATCTCACTAATTATGCTTACAGAAGAGAGTGTCTCCATTCCTCCGATTTTTACCGCTATTACAGCGTTATCAAGTAAGTGGTCCGAATCACCTATTGATCCCACTACTTCCATTATGGACCCGGCCTGGAACGATGCCGGTGAATTTCAATTCCCTAAAGGCTGGGTGTATGCCAAAAACGATTCTAAATTCCTGTACATGGCCCTCGACGTGGTGGGCGATACCGGTAACGACTTTGGCACCGGTGATTATTACTGGCTCAGCTTTGATGTTGATGAGAACAAAGGGATCTCCGCTAACAAAGATGTTAACTATGGTCTCTTTCCAGGCTTCCCCAACAAAATGGGTATTCAAAAATACCTGGGACCTGGTACCTGGACGGGCATTTCAGAGCCGCCTGAATCAAAGAGCCGCGTTGAGTTTGGCCCTTCACCCAAATCTGCGGTTCCGCACCGCATTTGGAAATTCAAAATTGCCTTAACTGAAATAAATGCAAGCCTGTTTTCATTGTTAGGATTGCCCTACACGTATTTTGGCTTCCGCGTAAATTCTTCCAACCCGGCCTTTACGGTTGATTTTCCGGTGAACTTTTACCAGAATTTTACCAATCTCACCAAATTGTATTTCGCCCGTAAACCAAAGCCCAGTCCGGCATTACTGGGTGCCATCATTGGCACCGTTGGACTTATTCCTACTTCTGCATCTGTATTGAATGCGGTAACCGGCAGGGCCACCACAACGGCGGGTTATTTTGTTGAAGCGCATAACGCTGCCTTCGGTGGTGTGTTGAATTTTATCGCTAACCGGGTAAATGTTACGGCACTCATTGGTATCGGGGCTAATAAATACCGCATCTTACATGCTGTCCCAGGCAGCGCCTCGTTTCTGCCATTGGTTTCGGCGTGGACGAATTACCGTTGGAATGGCGCCAACTATGTGCCAATCGCATTTTCTGCCAATGCCAACAAGCAATATACCCTCACCAATCCGGCAGAGGAATATTCCATTGATGATCTGTTGATACAGTTCTCCACCCTGGGCATGGATACCGGTTTGCACAGGTTTAAAGTGGAATTCTTTAAAGCCGATGGTGTAACCCCGGTTGCTTCTGCGCCCCAGGTGCTCACATTGTATGTTGATAATAATGTTCCTACCGTAAATATAAACAGCATAAAACATGGTGCTGTGGAAGTGGCGGCCTGCGCCATTGAAAACATAGGCCCCGGCGCCGATGGATTGACCTTTAATGTTACCGCAAACGATCCTGAGGGCAATTTGCACTCATGGAGCTTTAGTGCAACGTATGGCGAAAACCAGTCGGTTGGTATTTACAGCCAGGCATACGAAACGGCTGTTCCCCCCGGAAACGTGTGGGCCGGTGTTCAAAATTTTGTGATACCTACAACACCTGCAGCCTGGAGGCCGCCCATACAATGCGCCTTTAGCTTTATTGTGCAGGCATATGCCCGCACAACCAATGGCTATGGTTATATCGGCCATTCCATTTACCATCGCAATCTGACCTTGCTGGTATAAGTACAGTACTTACATACGTTTAGATAGAAGCGTCCCGATGCATCGGGGCGCTTTTTTATTGTGTCATCCTGACTCAACCGTTCGTCTGTGAAATAAACCCCTTATACAGTTTAATGGAAAAAAGTTTTGCTGCCAGCTAATACATTGCACCCCGTGAAGCGTCTTTATAGATAGTCTGTAATTTTTTGTTCAACCGGCTGCCAGTTGAGGTCTGCTTCTTACTACATGGTTGCACCTCAATAGCGGCTTAATCAATTGAAGTAAACCAAAGTATCATTATGCAATTAAACAAGGTTTTCGCGCTATTACTGCTCCTTTCGGTAGCCTACGAAAGCAACGCACAAAACAAATACCAGTGGAAACAGGCAGCTGCTGGCGGTTACACGTATAAATATGTAACCAATGACCCCATACAGGCAAGGTTCTATACCCTGAAAAACGGATTGTCTGTTATTTTAACCGTTAATCATAAGGAACCTCGCATTACGTATCGCATGGCCGTTCGTTCCGGTAGCAACAGTGATCCTAAAGATCATACCGGCCTGGCCCATTACCTCGAACACCTGCTGTTTAAGGGTACCGACAAGTATGGTACATTGGACTGGACAAAAGAAAAACCTTATTTAGATAAGATAGATGCCTTGTACGAACAATACGGCGCTACCAAAGATGCAGATGCCCGTAAAGCCATCTACAAAACCATTGACAGTATTTCCGGTGTTGCTTCCCGTTTTGCCATTGCCAATGAATATGATAAATTAATGAGCAATATCGGTTCGCAAAAGACCAATGCCCATACCTGGGTAGAAGAAACGGTTTATGAAGAAGACGTGCCTTCCAATGCGGTTGATAAGTTCCTGGCCATTCAGGCTGAACGTTTTCGCAAACCGGTCCTCCGCCTGTTTCATACCGAACTGGAAGCAGTGTATGAAGAGAAAAACCGCTGGCTCGATAATGATGCCGCCAAAGTACAGGAAGGAATGATGGCTGGTTTGTTCCCCACACATAATTACGGTCAGCAAACAACCATAGGTACTATTGAACATTTAAAGAATCCTTCCCTGATAGCTATCAGGAACTATTATAACAAGTATTATGTGCCCAATAACATGGGTATTATCCTGGCCGGTGATTTTGATCCCGATGTAATGATCAAAAAAGTGGAACAGGCATTTTCATACATGCAAAGCAAACCGGTTCAGGAATATCAATGCGCGCCGGAGAAGCCCATTACCGCGCCCATCGTAAAAGAGATCTTTGGGCCTTCTGCTGAAAATATGCGCATCTGCTTCCGCACACCGGCTGCCAGCTCACACGATGCTATGGTGCTTGATCTGGCTTCTTCTGTGTTATCTAATGGTAAAGCTGGTTTGTTCGACCTGAACCTGAATAAACAGCAAAAAGCGCAGGGCACGCAAGCTGGTTTACAGCAGTATAAAGATTATGGCATGTTCCTGATGCTCGGTACACCCAAACAGGGACAAAAACTGGAAGATGTTAAAGACCTGCTGATGGGCCAGTTGGAGTTGTTGAAAAAAGGTGATTTTGATGAAGCCATGATCAAAGCCATTGTTGCCAATTCCAAATTAGCCATGTTGCAAAAGCTTGATAACAGCACCAGCAGCGCCTTGCAATTGATGGATGCGTTTATCAAGAACCGTGGTACGCTCTGGAATAAAGACGTGGCGTACCTGGATGATATGGCCAAGATCACAAAGGCCGAACTGGTTGCCACCGTTAATAAATACCTCGGCAATAATAGCTATGTACTGATCTATAAAAGAAAAGGCGAGGATAAAAATATTGTAAAGGTAGAAAAACCACCCATTACACCCATTGAGACCAATACCGGTAAATCATCCGACTTTTTGAAGAAGATGGAAGCCATGCCGGTCGCCGATATTCAACCGCTGTGGCTGGATTACGATAAAGATATCGTGCTTGCAAAATCCGGTATTGCAGATGTATTATATGTGCAGAATAAATCGAACGAACTGTTTAGTTTGTACTACCAGTTTGATATGGGCACCTGGAATAATAAATTGTTACCGCTGGCCGCCCAGTACCTGCAATTTTTAAGTACAGATAAATATTCTGCAGAACAGATCAGTAAAGCATTTTACAATCTGGCTTGTAACTTCAGCATCAATGCTACCAGTGAAGTAACTACGGTGAGTATGAATGGCCTGCAGGAGAATTTTGATAAAGCAGTTGGTTTGTTTGAAGAGATACTCGCCAATTGCAAACCCGATGAAGCAGCGTTAGCGGCGTTAAAAACGCGCGTTATGAAAGCCCGGGCTAATGCCAAAACCGACAAGCAAAGCATTATGCAATCGTTGGTATCGTATGCACGGTATGGCGCAAAAAATCCGTTCAATGCCGGGCTTACCGATGCGGAGATAAACCAGTTGAAAGCCGATGACCTGGTGAATGTATTGCACACGCTGATGCAGTATAAACACCGGATCATGTATTATGGCCCGCTGGCCGATGGCGCTTTTAAAACCACCATGGCAAAATTGCATCCGTTGCCGGCTTCATTTACTGCATATCCTGAAAAAGCGAATTTTGCACCTGCGGTTCAATCTGCTACCCAGTTGTTATTTGCCAATTACGATATGGTGCAAAGCGAAATATGCTGGGTAAGAAATGATGTAGGGTACGATGCCGGTAAAGAAGCCGTAGTGAATGTGTTTAACAATTATTTTGGCGGTGGTATGGGTTCGGTTGTATTTCAAACCATTCGCGAATCAAAAGCGTTGGCATATTCAACCTATGCTTATTACAATACACCTGCTAAAAAAGAATACCCGTTCTATATGGTGGCGTACGTAGGTTGCCAGGCCGATAAAATGAACGAAGCCATCAAAGGCATGAATGAATTATTGAATGAACTGCCTGCATCGGAACAACGGTTTGAGCTGGCAAGAACCGGATTTAAAAAAGACCTGGAAACACAGCGTATTACCAAAGAAGGTATTATTGCATCTTATTTGTCGGCCCAGCAAAAAGGCTGGAAAGGCGATTTCCGCAAAGATGAATATGCTTCCCTGGCTGGTCTCAAATTGCAGGATGTGCAGGACATGCACAAAAGCCAGATCAGTGGCAAGCCGTATACGTATTGCGTAGTAGCCTCTGATAAAAAAATTAAACTCGATGATCTGAAAACGATCGGCGAAGTGAAGCAGTTGAGCCTGGAAGAGTTGTTTGGATACTAGTTGTTAAGTTAAAAAACGTAAGGCCTGGTAAATTGAAGTTTGCAGAAAGCTTCAGTTTCCAGGTTTTTTTATGAAAAGCAACAGCGCATAAAGGAACTATGAACTAAGGAATTTGAACTGTGAACTGAGAACTGTGAACTAATTTCGTACATTTAATGTCATTTTTACGATTAATTATAACAATTGCTTTGTATGAAAAAAATTGCCTGCTTTTTTGTATGTGTTTTTGTTTGTATGGGAGCGGTTTTACAGGCCCAGATGGATCAAAAACCCGTAAAAGAAAAAGCATCCCCCAGGGCCATCAGCCCCAACCTCTTTGGTATTTTCTTTGAAGACATTAACTATGCTGCTGATGGCGGTTTGTATGCCGAATTAATTCAGAACCGTTCTTTTGAGTACAGCGCCAGCGACCGGCACGACTGGCATCCGTTAACTGCCTGGCAATTTACCAAAGAAGGTTTTGGTTATGGCACCATCTCCGTAGAGACCAGTGCACCAGTACATGCAAATAATCCACACTACGTAGTGCTGAACATAGAAGAAGCCGGTAGGGAAGGAGTGGGTTTGATCAACACCGGTTTTGATGGCATTGTACTGAAAGCCGGTGAGCAATATGATCTTTCGGTATTTGTAAAACAACTTTCCGGCAATGCCATTCCAATAACTGTTCAATTGAAAGGTAAAAAAGAAAAACTTTCAAACGAAGCTACCTTCAATACCCAGTCAGGCGACTGGAAAAAATATACCGTTACCTTAACTGCTACGCAGAACGATGACAGCGCCTCGCTGGTGATCGTAGCTAAAGAAAAAGGTAAAATAGCGCTGGATATGATCTCCCTGTTTCCGCAAAAGACATTTAAGAACCGGCCCAATGGTTTACGGGCCGATCTGGCGCAGACGATTGCCGATCTGCAACCAAAGTTCATGCGTTTTCCCGGCGGCTGCCTGGTGCATGGTGATGGATTGGGCAATCTGTATCAATGGAAGAACACGATCGGTCCGGTTGAACAACGCGTTGGGCAAAGAAATATCTGGAATTATCACCAGTCGGTTGGATTGGGTTATTTTGAGTACTTCCAGTTTTGTGAAGATGCAGGCGCCAAACCCCTGCCTGTGGTAGCAGCCGGTGTAAGCTGTCAGAATTCAGGCGGCACCTGGCGTATTGGCGGTACCGGGCAAAAAGGGTACTCCATGGAAGAAATGAAAACATATATCCAGGATGTGCTGGACCTGATCGAGTATGCCAACGGTGCAGCCACCACCACGTGGGGGGCTAAACGCGCGGCAGCCGGTCACCCCGAACCCTTTCACCTGGAGTATATAGGTATAGGTAATGAAGACAAGATAACGCCGGAGTTCAAAGAGCGGTTTAAAATGATTTATGATGTAGTGCATGCAAAACATCCGGAGATCACTGTCATTGGTACAACAGGGCCGTTTCATTCCGGCGAAGATTATGACCTGGGCTGGCGTTTTGCCAATGAGGTAAAGGTTGACATGGTTGACGAGCATTATTATGAAAAACCGGAATGGTTTGTAAGTAACCTGAAACGTTATGATACGTATGCCCGCACAGCATCAAAAGTATATGTGGGCGAGTATGCGGCGCACGATGTAAAACGCAGGAATACCCTTCGAAGTGCCCTGGCAGAAGCGTTGTATATGACTTCGTTGGAACGCAATGGTGATGTGGTGCTGTTCTCTTCCTATGCACCCTTGCTGGGACGAAAAGGGCACACCCAATGGAATCCAAACCTGATCTATTTTACAGGAACGCAGGTATGTGTTACCATAAATTATTACGTGCAAAAGATGTTTGCCAATAACGAAGGCGATATATATTATTCGAATATTATTTCTGCCAATGTTGCAGATACCGCAAAAACGTTTGCTGTTTCCTGTGTAAAGGATAGTAAAACCGGTGATATCATACTTAAAATTGTAAATACGGATGCGGCTGTAGTGCCGGCAAAAATAAACCTGGCCAGTTTAGGCACGCTAATTGCAAAAGCAGCTGTTACTGTATTAAGTGGAGATCCAACGACAGAGAACAGTTGTGACGGTGCGCAGAATCTGGTACCACAAACATCAAATATTACTGTCAGCAAATCGTTTACTTATCAGGCCCCTGCAAATTCATTAAGCATCATCAGGATACAATCAAAATCGGCAGGCAAAGGAAACGTAAGAAATAAATAATGGGGAAAAAATAGGGTTCATTGACACAATAAATATTTCACCGTTGTTATAAAATTAAGACGGTCCAGGTTATAACATTAGTCCCGACGTTGCTTCGATTTTATCGGACTTTGTCGGGGCTCTTTTTTTGGTTTTTGCGTGTTATTTGTACATTTGTTTCACTATTCATACCAGTGCAAATGTGCACAACCCTTAAATAGAATTTATCAGTACTATGAAAAATTTTTATCTTATTCTGATAGGTTTATTCACTTATGGCCTCGCTATTTCTCAAAGTATTTCTCAAACTTCACACTATGAAGTATATGCATTAAAATATTCTTCCATGGTGCATGATTCACTTGATGCATCGTCCTCAACAACAAAAGATAGTGTGAGTATTGACTTCATGCTCTGGCTCATTAAGGGCAATGGAAAGAACATCCTGATGGATGCCGGCTATTTGTACAGTGTTGAATCTGCAAAGGATTTTGATATGATAGATGATCTGCGGCCGGATTCTACCCTGCAAAAACTGGCTGTTCGCCCCGAAGATATTACTGATATTATTTTGACCTACCCGCATTTTGATCATGTGAATAGTGTTGATCTGTTTCCCAACGCACAGGTATGGGTTCAAAAAGAAGATTACAATTATTATACAACGGCAGCGTGGCAGAAAGGTGGTGTAAACAGCGAATTCAATAGGAAAGAGGTGCGCAAGATGATAGACATTCATACCAAAGGCCGGGTAACGCTTGTAGAAGGGTATAATAAAGAAATAATTCCCGGTCTCAAAATATTCCCGGGCTCCAGGAAGCCATCGCTGCCGCAGTATGCGTTGGTAAAAACGGTGGTTGGCAATATGGCCCTTGCTTCGGATAATGTTTGGATCTATTACAACTCGAATTTTGTAACCCCGGCGCCCTCATTCAGCACATTCGATGCAAATGGGTATATAAAGGCTATGCAAAAAATGCAAATACTGGTAACCGATGAGAAGCTCATTATGCCCGGTTATGATGCCGCCACTTTTTCAAAATTCCCGGTTCTTACAGAAGGAGTGATCAGGGTAAAGTAGGGGTGTGACCGAAAAAGAGACCCTTTTCCGGCTAAACCGGTCGCGGATATGTTGTTATACAAGGCTCCGGGTGCCGTTTGCCTTGCAAATCAGCCTCTTAAAATAGGATTTATTACATTTTTACTTCAATGAATGTTGGCGGGAATAAATTATCCCCTTATTTTTGCAATCTTTTCCAGCTGGTTAGGCCAGTACGGGAAATTTTAGTCTCCGTAGCTCAGTTGGTAGAGCAATTGACTCTTAATCAATGGGTCCACGGTTCGAGCCCGTGCGGGGACACAGAAGGCGTTAGGTTGAAAGACTTAATGCCTTTTTTAATGCCTGTAACTTTCACAATACTTTCATCTCCATTTGCGTGTTTCTTCGGTACATGTATTTGATACGTAAAGCTATTTAGTAATAAGGTTTTTTAATTATCTATTCAATAAGGAATACATCACTTATATGGGTAAGTTAAAAGAAAGTTATAAAATTATTAGCTATTCAATATATTTGCCCTGCCAAACCCAAAGCTCTTATCCTAAACCTCTTATCCCAAACCTCGTATCCGAATGTCATCTTTTTTTTAATTATCCTATAACAGACCAATAAGCAATCTATCTTCTTGATAACTTAAAAAAGCAGCAAGTTTCTTTGCTAATGAGTCTTGTTATTTGCCAGGCGATATCCTGCTTTCCAGATTGCACATGCCGTACGAATGTTTTTTGTTTTTTAAGCACCATAATCGAATATTAAGATAAGCTATTATATTTTCCTGCAGGCAGCTGGCAGGTAAAGTATATTGTCTGATAACCAATAACATATATTTTAACTTCGATTTTAAAACCAAACAAGGCACAATGAGAAAATTGCTACTATCGGCATTACTATTTTTTGCTGTAGTTGCCGTCGCCCAGGCGCAACAAACTGTGAAAGGGAAAATAACTGACGATAATGGAGTACCCATCCCCGGGGCTTCTATCGTAATTAAGGGTACTTCAGTTGGTACCACTACCGATGAAAAAGGAAGCTTTTCGTTTACGCTTCCTCCTAATTCCAAAATTTTGCTGGTTTCTGCGGTCGGGTATGGCGAAAGACAAATTACCGTAAGCAAAACAACCGAATTCAATATTTCACTTGACCACGCCCGCAAGAGCATGGATGAAGTGGTTGTAGTAGCTTATGGTACTGCCAAAAAAGAATCGATTACTGGCGCGGTGACTTCCATATCTGCAGCAGCGATTGAAAAAAGACCTTTATCGAATGCGGTAGCTGCACTGGAAGGTTCTGCTGCTGGTATACAGGTGAACAATACGATTGGTCAACCTGGCTCAGCGCCCAGCATCCGCATTCGTGGTTTTTCATCAGCGAATTATAATAATGAACCGATGTATGTGATCGACGGGGTTCCCTTCGGCGGTAATGTAGCGGATATTAACCCCGCCGATATTGAAAGCATTTCTGTACTGAAAGATGCGGCCTCTTCTGCGTTATATGGTAGCCGGGCTTCTAATGGGGTTATCATTATGACCACCAAAAAAGGGTCGAAGAATACCTCAAGTATAAACTTTACCATGAACCAGGGTATTTATGACAGGGGTATCAATGAATATGAGAAGATAGGTCCCAATCAGTTTATGGAAGTTATGTGGAAAGGGTACAGGAACCAGTTACGGACTAACAGTCCTGTCACTTATCCCACTGATGCTGCAGCAGGTACCAGAGCTACCAATACCCTTATTGGTAGTGTTTTGAAGCTGAACATTTACAATAAACCTGATAATGCCTTGTTTGATGCAAACGGTAACCTGGTGGCTGATGCAGAGATCTTGCCGGGATATGCAGAAGACCTGAACTGGTTCAAGCCTTACGAGCGCACTGGCCATCGCCAGGATTATAACCTGAGTGGCAGAACCGGTAACGAAAAAAATTCGCTCTATTTCTCTCTCGGTTATCTGAATGAGAAAGGATATATTAAATATTCTGACTTCAAGCGTATAGCTGGTCGTATCAATGCCGAATTGAATCCTACCACTTGGTTGAAGTATGGTTTTAATATCGCCGGAACACACCAGATCTCCAATAATACCCCGGCCGGTGCCAGCACCGCGGGCAGCATTGTTAATCCCATCGCTTTCTCCAGGACTATGGCGCCTATTTATCCTGTTCACCTGCATACGGTAGGAACTGGCGACTACGTGTTGGATGTATCGGGTAATAAAATATATGATAATGGCAATACCAGCAGACCTTCCGGACAGGCTGGCCGTCATGCTATCTGGGAAAATGAGTTGAATAAAGACTACTTCAATAGGAACACCGCCATGGGACAGGCTTATGCCACCATAAGTTTCCTGAAGCATTTCTCTTTTAATTTTACCGGTGATATGAACGTTCGTGAAGATGATGAGCAGGATTATGATAATGGACTGATCGGCGATGGCGCTCCTACCGGTCGGGCGTTCAGGAACAATTACAATTATCTGAATTATACAACCCGTCAAACATTGGTATGGAACCAGTCCTTCAAGGATCATAACGTAGAAGTGTTGGCTGGTCATGAGAATTTTAACAATGAAGTCACTTATCTGTATGGTTTTAAAACAGGCGAAATTGTTCCCGGTGGTGTTAATTTGACCAACTTTACCACGCCCGCCGATCTTCAGGAAACAAAAGATGTGTACCGTACAGAAGGCTACTTTACAAGAGCCAGGTATAATTTCCAGGATAAGTACTTCTTTGATGCCTCTTTCAGAAGAGATGGTACTTCTAAATTCACTAAGCATTGGGGTAACTACTTTTCTGTAGGTGGTAGCTGGACGATCTCAAAAGAACGTTTCTTTGATCCACTGGCCGACAAGATCAACTTTTTGAAACTGCGTGCCTCTTATGGTGAAGTGGGTAATGATGGCGGTACCGGCCTGGGCGCAGGATATATTCCCTATTACGCCAGCCAGGCATTATATGCATTGAATCAAAACGCCAACCTGGGCGCTGTATATAGACTCCAGTTTGCAAACCCGGAACTGGTTTGGGAAAAAGCAGCTTCTATAGGCGTTGCTTTGGAAGGTCGCATTTTCAACCGGGCAAACTTTACCGTTGAATATTTCGACAAAAAATCAGATAACCTGCTCTTTAATTTTAACCTGCCTTTATCGGCCGGCGCCACTTCCTCAACGCAAGGTGAAGCGGTAATGATACAGAACATAGGATCTGTCTCTAACCGTGGCTGGGAAGTTTCTTTTGATGTAGATGTGGTAAGGACCAAAGACTTTACGTTTAATTTTGGCGCCAATGCTACATTCCTGAAGAACGAGATAAAAAAAATACCCGAGCCAAACAGAAAAAATGGTATTGTGAATGGTACAAAGAAGCTGATGGAAGGACATAGTGTTTATGACTACTGGTTGCCGCAATTTGTTGGGGTTGACCAAATGACCGGTAACTCGTTGTACAAGATAGATACGGTAGTATATAATGCTTCGAACCCTGTTCCCGCTGCAAGCCTGGTTACCATCAATGGTACAAACTACACTACGAATTTTTCTTACGCAGAGCGGAACTGGAGTGGCAGTGCTATTCCTGACGTATTCGGAAGCTTTACTTCTACTTTCCGGTATAAGAACATAACCCTGAGTGGCTTGTTTACCTATGCCCTGGGTGGCAAAATATATGACAACGCATATATCGGGTTGATGACAATGAGCGGTAATGCCAGTGCTTTGCATAAGGATATTTTAAAGGCATGGGATGGTGCTCCAAAGGATATGACGCTAACCTCTGAGAACAGGATCGATCCTAAGGGTACACCGGTAGTAGACTTTGCAAGAAGCACTAATACCAATGCTCAATCGAACCGGTGGTTGACAAGTGCATCCTACCTGGTATTGAAAAATGTTACGCTCAATTACAAACTGCCTGCTGACCTGTTGAATAAAGTTTCATTGAAAAATGTAACGGTTGGTGTTAGTGGTGAAAACCTGTTCACTGTAACCAAAAGAAAGGGTATGAACCCGCAGCAGAACTTCAATGGTATTAATGATAACATCTTTGTAACACCAAGGGTTGTTTCGTTCTCATTAAATGTAGGCTTATAAAATTTGACACAATGAAGAAAATATTCAAAAATATATTGATCGTTTCCGCTATAGCGTCATTAAGCGCCTGTAAAAAGGACTATCTGAAAACACAGCCAACCGATTCGGTACCTACTGCAACCGTGTTTTCAACTACGCAATATGTAAAGCTGGCTGTTAACGGCCTGGCCAAAATGATGACCATGCAATTGGTGAGCACACAAGGTTGTAATGGTGAGGGAACTATTAAAATGTGGTATGGTAACTACGGTGGCAATCATTTCTCTTTTTATCTCACTGGTACACCCACGACCCTGGCTAATGGTGGCTATAACGAAAACGTTTCCCACGTTTACAATTATTATCCATGGTATTATTATTACAAAATAATAGCTAATGCCAACGCCATTATTAACGGGGTAGACGCAGCCACCGGCCCTGAGAATGAAAAAGCGCTGTATAAAGCCCAGGCTTTAGCCTACCGGGCATATAGCTTTATGATGCTGGCTCAAATGTATGGAAACCGTTGGAGCGATACCCAGAACGGTACAACGCTTGGAATTATCCTGCGATTGGATGAATCAAACGGCGATATGCCTAGATCTACTATGCTGGAAACCTACAAGCAGATCTATGCCGACCTGGACCAGGCGATCAGTTTATTCACAACTTCTGGTTATACGAGATCATCAGCTGTAAACTATGAAATGAATATCAATACAGCTTATGCTATTTATGCCAGGGCTGCATTGGCCCGCCAGGATTATGCTACTGCTGAAACCAATGCAGTTAAAGCGAGGACCGGCTATCCTTTAATGAGCACAACCGAGTATAACTCGGGCTTCAATACGCCTAACAAAGAATGGATCTGGAGCAGCTACGGTGGCTCTACCGAAAATCTGTTCTTCTATTCTTATTTTGCTTATATAGCGTACAACTCAACAGCCAATAATGTGAGAACAGTACCCAAAATGATCAGCCGGGAACTGTATAATAAAATACCTGCTACCGATATTCGCCGTAACCTCTTCCTGAATCCTGGAGCTATGGTGTATGATCCGTTAAGCGGACAGGCAGCTGCTAACTCTCCTTTGTATAAGGCTGGATTTGCGGCCCGGCCCACCTTGCAAAGCAATGCCAATGTAAGTGCGTATATGCAGTTTAAAATTTCTGCTACCGATGTGCCGGGTGTAGGTAATTTAAACCACTTCAGGTCTTCTGAAATGTATCTGATAGAAGCGGAAGCAAAATACTTCCAGAACAAACCGGAAACAGATATTCAGAACCTGTTGGTTACGCTTACCAAAACCACAGAGCGTGATCTAAGCTATACCTGTACCAAAACAGGCGTTGATCTGCTGAATGAGATCAAATTGTACCGGGCCATTGAATTATGGGGTGAAGGGTTCGATTGGTTTGATATGAAAAGATGGGGTGATCCCATCGTTCGTAAAGAAAATGCAGCTGGTGGTAATTTTCCTACAGGAACAGCTTTAACCATTGCACCTGGAGCTAATAACAAATGGACCTGGAAAGTTCCGCAAAGAGAAACTGACTATAATACGCTGGCTCAACCATAGGGCTGGGTAATTAATATAGTTCATTGCTGCCCCGTTTCGGTTAAGTCGAGACGGGGCAGTTTTTTAGGTGCAACCTGAATAATATAAACCAGTATCTTATCTTTCAGCATAAAATCTAACTCAAAAAGAAGTTTGACAAAAGAACGGGAACATATTCCAGCATTGGACGGACTACGTGGAGTGGCCATATTGTTTGTCCTGCTTTTACATCTATTTAACTATGGCGTTTTACATAATTGGTTCTCCTGGGGCTGGATGGGTGTTGATCTGTTCTTTGTTTTGTCGGGGTTTTTAATTACCGGCATTCTGATTGACACAAAGCATAAAAAAGGTTTTATTAAATCTTTCCTGCTACGCAGGGCATTGCGAACACTTCCGTTATATTATGGTGTTCTGATAATCTTTGCATTTATTGCTCCTCAATTTGGGCCTACTGCCTGGTTTAGTCAATACCAGATTTTCTTTTGGACACACACCAGCAACTTTCTTTTTTTCTACAAAGGGTTTTTCAGACCCCTGGGGCATTTCTGGAGCCTGGCCATTGAAGAGCAATTCTATTTGGTTTGGCCTTTTATTGTCCTCTTTGCTAACTGTAAACAGATAATCGGGATAGCTATTTTGTTTGTGATGGTGAGTATTGGAGTACGAATGACAGTCGATACTCCAATTGTGACTTACGGTCTTCCATTCGCGCATCTGGATGGTTTATCGATTGGCGCTATCATAGCTGTACTGTACAGATTGAATCAGGAAGCATTATTCAGGTATAGCAAATTTGTTTTAGGTGTTTGTTGTTTACTCTTTTTGGGCTGCCTGTTCTTTAACCGTAGTCTCGAATATGATCATCGGGCGCCAATGACAATTACAATTGTTTCTTTGTTTTTCGGCGCCATATTGATCACCTCTTTAAGATCACCCATGGCTAAAAATATTCTTACGAATAAGGTGTTGGTATTCTTTGGTAAATATTCTTATGGGATGTATGTCTTTAACAGTATCTTCTTTCATTTCAGCAATTGGGCCGGCGCCGAACGGTTAACCGGCAATCAACGGCTGATTGTTTATTCCGGTCTTTTTCTGGTTATCATAGTTACCAGCGTTTTAAGTTACCACCTTTTTGAAGTCTGGTTTCTGCGATTGAAAAAGCGGGTAAATCAATTGTTTTTGGAACCTAATATGGAAAAAAGCTGAATTCATGACCATAAACAAACTATTAAACTACTTAATCGCCGCCGTTTGGCTTGTCAACGGGCTTTTTTGCAAAGTGTTGAATGGGGTGCCGCGTCACCAGGAAATTGTTGCCAGGATCCTGGGCAACGATCATGCCGCCCTGCTGACCAGGCTGATTGGGTTGGCTGAAATAACGATGGCCGTATGGATCGTAAGTGGCTTCAAGCCAAAGCTGAATGCCATCATACAAATGATGGTCATAGCAACAATGAACATACTGGAATTTATCCTGGTGCCTGACTTGCTTTTATGGGGCCGATTTAATATTTTGTTTGCTTTCCTGTTCATGCTTTTAATTGGCAGCAACGAATATTTCCTAAGATCTAAACCAACCCAACAGTAATAACATGCTCTCATTCCTGAAAAATCATCCGTTTGCTGTTGAGGCATTTTTCGAAAGCTCCCTTGTTTTCACATATGCTATTCCAAAAGAACAAATTCAAGCGTTGATTCCCGAATGTCTGGAGCTGGACACGCTCCACGACAAATATGCTTTCATTGCTGTGGCCATGGTTCAAACAAAAGCGCTTCGGCCAAAGGGGTTTCCAAAAATGTTGGGCAATAACTTTTTTTTGATCGGTTACCGGGTGTTTGTGCGATACACGAATGCAGCCGGCAAAAGATTGCGCGGACTGTATATTCTCAAATCAGAGACTGATAAAAAGAAAATGGAATTCTTTGGGAATTTGTTTACGCATTACAATTATACAACCACAGATATTCATCAAAGCAGGCAGCAAGGTATAACAGAAATATATTCCAACAAATCCGGATTTAAAGCTCGCGTTGAGATTTCAGAAAACGAAAACATCGCTTTGCCCGCCGGCTCTCCATTTGTGGACTGGAAAGAAGCCCGCCGCTTTGCCGGTCCCTTACCATTTACTTTTACATACAATACAGCTACCCGGGAAGTTTTAATCATTGAAGGGGTTAGAGAAGACTGGAAACCGATGCCCGTGAAAGTTATTGATTGTAATTTTTCTTTCATTCACAATTTGAAATTACATGATGTTACACTGGCGAATGCTTTTGTCATTCGTAACATTCCCTATTACTGGAAAAAAGGAAAAATTGAACAATGGAAGTAACAAGAAGAAAATTTCAGGGCGTCTTAAATATTTTAAGTTTTAATCGCCACTTCTATGTTTTTGGCCTGGGTGTGTTGGCCTTACTATATGGCAGTTATTTATTTTTTGACTGGTCGCAATTGGTTTTTGGGCTCATCATGATCGCTTTTTTGTATGGCTTAATAATGCCATTGATTGTATCGGCCTGGGTATACGATTTTTCGGGTTATTATAAATTTCATTGGTTAGAAAGCCAAATCAGTAATCGTTCGACCGTAAAACAGATCGTTAATATTAATGCCGGGTTTGATGAAACGAGCTTTATAATAAAAAACAACTTTCCCGGTTCTGATTTACAGGTGTTTGATTTTTATAATTCCAAACAACACACGGAACCTGCTATTGTAAGAGCGCGCAAAGTGAGTCTGGTATATCCCAATACGCAACAGATAGCATCCCATTCAATACCGGTAGCCGATAAAACGATTGATATAATTTTTCTGTTGTCTGCTGTGCATGAAATAAGATCAAATGAGGAGAAGGTACAGTTTTTAAAAGAATGCTATCGCATTTGTAAACCCGGTGGGAGCGTGATTATGGTAGAACACCTGCGCGACTTTCCGAACTTTTTGGCTTTCTCTGTTGGCTTCACGCATTTTTTTTCCCGTTCTACCTGGAAAAACGCTTTTGAACGGGCAGGTTTTTCTGCTTTCCGGGAAACCAAGTTTACGCCGTTTATGTCGGTTTTCAATTGTAGCCCTTAACCCCATTTCAATATTTACCCTTTGTAAAATGGATATTCATTTTAAAATTATCGGCAGTTTATTGATTGTATTAGCCCTGCTTCATTTTTATTTTCCAAAGTATTTTAACTGGAAGCAGGACCTACAGCCATTGAGCATCATGAATCGTCAGATCATGTATGTTCATTCTTTTTTTATTGCATTCGTGGTTTTTTTGGTAGGACTGCTGTGCCTCACCTCTTCAAACGAATTGTTAAACACAACGTTGGGCAAGCGAATTTCTTTGGGTATTGGCATATTCTGGGGAGCAAGATTAGTGATCCAGTTCTTTGGTTATTCTTCAAAGATCTGGAAGGGCAAAGTATTTGAAACTGCTGTACATATTATCTTCTCCATATTCTGGGCTTATCTTACAACCATTTTTATGTTTGCATATATAGCGTAAGATGGTGGAGTATCCGGCTCTTCTCGGTTCTGGCATTACATAAAAAAATCCTGGCCTTAACCTGCCAGGATTACCGGGACCCGGTATTACCCGGGTTATTACACCTTACCAGTTAGACGAATATATTATCATTTGTAATGCAAAGTCGAAATAGTACGCATTGTCCTTTTTTTGTTACATAGGATCTTGTTCCTGGAGCTATACTTTTAGCAATGCCCCCGGAATTTGACATCTGTCAAAAAACAAAAAATAATGCATTATTTTTTTAACAAATACATTTTATTGATAATATTGTATATACCTTAGGGTCTGATTTGTATTTCTTCATAAAGTCAGTAATCAGCTCTACAATTCGCTCCCTCGTTAATCCTTAGTTTCATGCTTTCTGCAACCATAATTTTATCCGTATTTGTTTTAAAGATGGGTCTTTTTATATAAGTGAATGACACTAATTACTCCAATCTCCTCATTTTAGAATTGATGAGCAGAACAGGTAATGAAGCACCATTAGGGCTATTTCGGTTAAAACGCAATGGTTAATTTCTCCAATACCCAACCTGGGTTTGTCTTTATATTTTAGCGGGGATTTCAAAAACAAAGCAAAGCTTTATTCAGATCTGCTTCTTATCAGCATTTTCTGCTTCACATTCGATTGATCCTTTATTGGTTTTATGGTAATAGCATTTCATATGCATTAGCTATGACATGCTATCTGGAATTCTATTTGTCTTTATGTTAAACACCTGTATATGACAAATGATTCTTTAAGGAGAACTCATGTCTCCTTATATGATAATATAAGCCTGAATTTGTGTAGCACTGAATTAGAGCAGAACCTCTCATCCAATTTTCTATTCAATTTATATACACCTTATTTTTTTAAATCTCTAAATGGGTCCTGGGAAAGTTTAAAATTGTTTGCGCTTCATGTTCACCGGGCGCGTGCACCTACGACCGTTATAAAACAATATCCTGCATCTACGCAATATTTTTTTATAATATCAAAAAATGCTACTTATGAGTGGTCAAATACTAACACGCATTGTCAGAAATATGCTGTTGCTTTTTGTACTCAGCTTTTCCATGACGGCTCTTTTTGCCCAAACGATTACTGTTGATGGTAAACCAGGCGACTGGCCTGCGGTATTAAATGGCAGCAACGCTGCAGCCAAAACATTTATACATGACGCTACCAATTCGAATGATGACCAGTTTACACAAGGTAGCCAGGATGATAACGTACTTCCAACGAAATGGCATTGGAATTTTGGTAGTACCAATGACAAGGGCGACATTCAAAACGCCTCCACGGTGCTTATTGGCTCAACGCTGTATTTCTGTGGCGACCGCACTGCCATAAACGGAACCGCTCAGATCGGTTTCTGGTTTTTTTTGAATGATGTTTTTCCGAAACCAGACGGCACATTCAATGCTGACCACAAGGCGGCTAACCTGAGTGCTAACCCGCCGCAATATGGTGACCTGCTGATACTGAGTAATTTCGTTAATGGTGGTGGTACTGTGGACATTAAAATATATACGTTTCTGGGGTACAGTGGGGGCAAGGCAACGTTTCAATTGCTAGGCGCAGCCACTGCTCCGGCAAAAGCGATGGTAAACGCCAGCCAGGAAAATGTACCTACAAATGTTACCAATTGGTCGTACCAATCAAAAGGCGGTGCTGCGGGTATTTATGTTATCGGTTCTTTTTTTGAAGGAAGCGTTGACCTGAGCAAGCTGGGTAATTTATGTTTCCAACAATTCTTAATGGAAACCCGGAACTCTGCCGAATTAAGCGCTTCGCAACAGGATATGGCAGCTGGCGATTTCGACGTACTTCCATCGGTTGACCTTAATGTAACCCTTAAAACCGGGGTAACAAAAAGTAATACTTCTACAGCGGCATGTCCGGAGCTTTATATTCTTGATGCGCTTAAAACAACGACTGCCGATGTAACAGCAACAACAACAGCACAAACCGTTACTTATGCATCGCTTACTTATTCAGG
The DNA here is from genome assembly GCA_966212235.1 of uncultured Niastella sp. GTDB lineage: Bacteria > Bacteroidota > Bacteroidia > Chitinophagales > Chitinophagaceae > Niastella. Next base: position 117,603 of record CBIHPP010000014.1, read on the forward strand.
TGGAGGTGCTGTTCCTGCTGCCGAGGCAACTTTTACACCAAATGGTAAAAATGGTACATTCGAAGTTAAAAGTGCAGATGCTTTCGGCAAAACATACAGGATCATAGCAACGGCTTCAAATGGACTGAACTGCGACGACAAGGATACGATTTGCATTAATGTAACGGGTTCTCCTTCTCCATGCACAATAACAGGTCCAAACCCTGTTTGTCCGAAGAGCGTCAATACATATATTTATAATCCGGATGGAGTCAATGGCGCCGATCCGCTTCCTACTGGTTTCACTGCCAAATGGACCCTGGAAAACAATACCAACAATGCAACCCCGGGTGCCGTAGACAATACGAATTCGTTCAACGTAACAGCAGCTACAGCATGTAATACAGCATACACCGTAAAACTTGCACTGTCTTCCGTCTCTGGTTTTGGAAATTCAACCTGCACGTTGAAAGTAGATGTAAAAGTGAATTCAGATCTTACACTCACCTGTCCGGCTGATAAGAATTTGGCATGTGGTGCATCTACTGCTCCATCGAATACCGGAACGGCTTCTGCTCCTGATAATGGTTGTGGTGTTAAGCTGATGTACATTGATACCGTTTACAGAACGTGGGTTGCTATTGATGCCTGTGGAACTAAGAAAACATGCAGGCAGATCATCAGGATCGACACTTGCGTTGTGTCAAACTCGCTTCCTGCAAGACAGAGCACCAACGAATCAATTACATCAGGGCCGGTTCTTGTAAGTCCTGCTACTTCGGCCAAGCCGGAAATAAGGAAAATCAAAGACATGCCCGTAATTGATCCAAGGACGACTTCTTCTGCATCGATAACCAAAGAGTTGCAGGTACAGGCCTTCCCTAATCCTTTCAGTAATACAGTCAATTTCCGCTTTACTTCACCAGTGAGCGGCCGGGCTGTTCTGGAAGTGTTCAATACCCAGGGGCAACGCGTAGGAATTGCTTTTGATGGAAAGATAGATGCCGGTGCTATTAAAAACGTACAATTCAGTACACGATTAAGTAATCAGGCACTTATTTACAAACTTAAAGTAGGAGATAAAACAGTAAGAGGTACAATATTGGAATTGAAAAAGTAAACGTTCTCCAGAATTTTGATAATCAAACCAGGGCTGCTTCGTAAGAGGCAGCCCTGGTTTTTAAAAGGCACAAGGGACGAGGCACCCCCTTGTGAGCCTTAAACCTTTAATTAATTACAAAAAGTTCATAAGCAACAGTACTAAATATGGTATAGTCGATCCAGATGAATCCGCCATCACACCAGTTGGTGCCCCATGAATTCATTGCTTTGAAAGCATGTTTTGAATCGTCATAACCAACAATAGTCAGGCCATGCCCCATTACAGTTGTTCCTTTTGTATTCCAAATATAACCCGGGCCAGCATTGTAAAAATTTGCATCGATACTCAATATAGAAGCCAAAGGATGTTTTGCTGCAATGGAGCTTTTTATTGCCGTGGTATCTGTACCGTACACTATCGAATAGGAAGCTATTTTATAATTCGATGCTTCTGCATACTGGTTTGTGCTGGGCATCAGGCTGCAACCATTTATACTGCTGTAGGGCATGGTTTGCCAGGTGCAAACCCCTTTATTTACCATTAATCCAAAAGCATCATATATCGCGGACGAACCGCACCCCCCCATTTGTATCTGGTTAAATATAAATTCGGGACTGAAAATATTGGTAGCATAGCTGTAGCTGGTTGCATTGGTGCGGTAATATTGTTCAATAGTTCTTACCGAAGCTGCAGCCCATGAAACACAGGAACCTTCGCTGCCCTGGTTGCCGGGAGTTGGAGTTGTTAATATATAACTGGCCGGCAGGGTAGTGGGAGGTATTACTGTTATAGGAGGAGGTGTTGTAGTGATTGTTGTATCTGTAGGTGGGTTGGTGGGGCTGGGTGTTCTTTTTCTTGCACTTTGCATCTGCTGATAAAACTGCGAAGACATAACAACAGGCAGCTTAGCCAGTTTGGCCGGATCATCTGGTGCAACACCCGAGTATTTTGCATTGGGTTCGGTATCATTGTTATTTTCAACGGTAGCGGATTGTTCTTTTTGACAGGCTGTCCATATTAAGGATAGCCCGAGTGCCGGTAAAAGCACCTTCCATAGTTGTACTGACATAGTTTTTCAAAGTTTATTGTTGGTTTTCATAAATACTTTGGCGTCTGTGTAATTAAACACAGAACAGTAATTGCATCAGCAGTTTGTAATGGAACTGTTGTAAAACATAAACAGCACCTTTACAAGTGTTAATGGAAGGAACAGGTTACCAGTAAATGATCGGGAAAAGAAATAAGCCGGACTATTAGTTAGAATGTTCTTCTTGTAGCGTACCGGATTTTTTCTTTAATCTTAAAACGTTTAATAGGGTATATGATTGGCTCCATAAGGAACAATCATTGTGCCATTAATGATAATATGTATCTAATGCTAAGTTTATTAATACATTGATAAGTATGCAATTAGATATTAAAAAGCGGATGCAGGTATTGAAATGACCGATTGGTGGGCAATCACATAATTCACTTAGGCAGTACGTTTGCAGAAACTTGAAGAAACAGGAGTAATAGCAATACAAATACAGCAATAGCAACAACGATAGTTTGGGTTCCATGCGTTTTCATAATATCAATTTAAATTGATTACAAAATCGAAGCATACGAATGGGTCTTCCAGCGATGTAATGGATCGGTGCTTTACAGGGAATGTCTGTCAGCTATTGAAGTAATGGTAGGTAGAAGGTAAAGTAGGAACAGGAAAGCGGAATACCTCTAAACTAATATGTTTTTTTGATAGTTGCAAGGGGCTGGCGAATTCTAATGCAAGTTTAATGAAGGTCTAATACAGCCCGTTAAAACCATGCTTTCCTACTCGCTTCCGAAACGTTGTTAAACCTTCAACGTGTAGGCAGGAATAATTCAAATAATCCAGTTTGTGACTTAGTATTCCGCAATAATAAATGATTACCAGCTTTTTATTAAATTTAAGATCATATATTTCAAATTTGAAACACCCCGTTTGGAATTTGAAACGACCCATTTCAAATTTGAAACACCCCATTTGGAATTTGAAATGACCCATTTCAAATTTGAAATAGTACGATTTTAACTGAAAATGTACCGGGCCGATCCGTTAAATAGCAGTTTGTGGCTTCTGGTTATGATCGGTTATTCTTAGTTGCTCCTTTCCACCCATTAACTAATTTCGCCGCATATAAAACCAGGTGGTTACAGCCACCCCTTTTTCAACACTTTTATCAGCGAAACCTGTAAACATATGCGGATGAATTGTATGAGCGTTATTTCCCGGTTGATCTTATCGGGTGCCATCATGCTAATGGTATTAACCGGATGGGCGCAAAAGAACGTAAACTATCCCCTGATCCCATACCCTGCTGTGGTAGAAACTGGAAAAAGTGAATTCGTTATAACACCCAATACAGTAATTAATGCGGAGACCGGGTTTGAAAATGCCGTTGCCGAATTACAACGGCTCATGACGCAGGCTTTTGGAAAACCACTGAAAACAACACAGGCAAAAGGGAATAATCAAATCGTGTTGCGCAAAGATGCCGCCACTACTTCCGGGGAAGGGTATCAGATCTCTATCTCAGATAAGCAGGTCGTCCTGTCGGCTCGTGAATTCGCTGGCATGTTTCGCGCCGTGCAAACCATCCGGCAGTTATTGCCACTGTCCGTTGAAAAGAAATCATCGGACTTGAAAAGCATGCATTTGCCCGCGCTTTCCATAACCGATGAACCTGCTTACGCCTGGCGCGGCATTCACCTCGATGTTTCCCGTCACTTTTTCAGCATTTCCTACCTGCAAAAGCTCATCGACGGCATGGCGCTGTACAAACTTAATAAACTGCACCTGCACCTCACCGATGACCAGGGCTGGCGGATCGAGATCAAAAAATATCCTGCCCTCACCGAACAGGGCGCCTGGCGCCCTTTCGATAAAAATGATTCTGCCTGTATGCGCCAGCAGAAAGATAATCCGGATATGGCCATAGAGCCCAAACACATTGTGAAACGTAATGGCAAAACTTTATACGGCGGCTTTTATACCCAGCAGCAAATGAAAGAGCTGGTACGGTATGCGGCTGCCCGTTATATCGACATTATTCCCGAAGTAGATATGCCCGGTCATATGATGGCAGCTATTCATGCCTTTCCCGATCTGTCGTGCGAAGGCGGCAGTCATTGGGGTGAATTGTTTTCTACCCCTGTTTGTCCCTGTAAGGAAAGCACTTTTGAATTTGCACAGAATGTGTTTACCGAGATCATGGATATTTTTCCTTCCGAATTCATTCACCTTGGCGCCGATGAGGTGGACCGTAAAAGCTGGGCGCAAAGTCCCCTTTGCAAAACGCTGATGGAAAAAGAAGGGTTGAAGAATACGGCAGAACTGCAAAGCTATTTTGTTAAAAGAATGGAGCGTTTCTTTCAGAGCAAAGGCAGAAAACTGATCGGCTGGGACGAGATCCTGGAAGGCGGCATCAGCCCTACGGCCAATGTGATGTACTGGCGTGCCTGGGTACCTGATGCGCCGGTTTCGGCTGCCCGTAATGGAAACAGGGTTATTATGAGCCCGGGTAATCCATTGTATTTCGATAACCTGCCCGATGCCCATTCACTTTCCAACATCTATCATTTTAAAGTGGTGCCCGAAAAACTAACGGCCGAAGAAGCGAAGTTTATCATAGGTGCGCAGGCTAACTTATGGACGGAACACGTACCTTCTGAAAACCGCGCCGATTACCTGTACTTTCCGCGCCTGCTCGCTTTGGCGGAAAGAGTGTGGAGCAAACAACCTGATTTTTTGTCTTTTCAGCAACGACTGCCGGCGCATTATAACAGGTTGGAGGCGTTACGGGTGCATTACCGCCTGCCCGATTTGAGCGGATTTGCCGAACACAACGTATTTACCAATCAGGCCATCCTCGATATCAAAAAGCCGCTGCCCAACCTGGTACTGCGTTATACGACCGATGTCAGTATTCCGGTTTCAACATCCCCGGCATTGAGTAAACCACTGGTCATTCAACAACCGGTTACCATTAAACTGGCAGCGTTTACAAGTAGTGGTTTGCGCGGGGAGATCTATACGCTGAATTATAAGAAAGAAACATTCCGCGAACCGGTAACTGTTTCTGGTACAGAAGCCGGCTTACAATGCAAATACTTTAAAAAATATTTTCTGAATACCAACGGTATGAAAACCGTTCAACCCGATAGCCAGTTTATTACTACCGGTATTGTAGTACCGCCGGCGGTTTCGGCGCCTTCTTTCGGTTTGCAGTACAGCGGCTATATTGATATTCCCGAAACAGGTATTTACAGTTTTTATTTGTTGTGTGATGATGGCGGTACGGTAACCATTGATGATAAATTGGTAGTTGATAACGACGGTCAACATGCACCTTTGGAGAGATCCGGACAAATAGCTTTGAAAAAAGGGCTGCATCCTTTTGCCCTGAACTTTATTGAAGGCGGTGGCGGCTTTACCTTACAACTTAAATACAGTAAAGGCAGCGGCCCGGCCATAGCCATCCCTGATAGTTATTTCAAACACTAAAATGCAAAAGGTGGGTCCCTCTTGAAAGAGGGGCTCACCTTAATAAAAATGTGGGCCGTCCGCCAGTTGGCGAAACGACCCACATTTTTTGAATGCTAATATCTACAACTAAATGAGGAGGGCTCTATTGCTCCAGTTTAATTTCGCCTACATCAGTTGGCTGGCCATCTGTAACGGTAACGCCATCTTTAGCAGCGTTCTTATAAGGCGGCTTCGCTTCAATAATTATTCGATAGGTACCTGGCTTGGCATCGGTAATTTCGAATGTTCCTTTATTGATTTCGGCTTTTAAGGTGTCAGTAGACGATAAGGCCCACGCTCTAACTGCAGCATCAGCCGGATTCACTGTTCCTTTCACGGAACCCGTTCTAACAGCATTAAAAGCAAATAATCCGGCGGCAGCAAATGCGATTGCTGCCATGCTCATCTTGGCATTTTTCATACTCATCAAAATTATAGGTTAAACAAAAAATGATTACTACACTTGATCAACTACAAACACGTTGGCTATAATCAGGGAAGTGAATAAAATTTATCACAGAGTATTAATGGGGAGACAAGTACTATGCCAGAACAGACGCATAGGTATAAGAAATTATTTTAACATTTTTGGTGCTGGCGGTGGCATAAAAATTTTTCAAAACCCTGTAGAATTTATTCAACAGATGATCATAAATAAGAAAATTCTTACGTTAGACCTATGTTTATGGCCAATGGTCGCAGCTATTTAGCCTTTTACCGATAAAACCGGGCGGTATGTCTATTTTTAAGCATGAAAACCAACATTTTTTAAGGATATTACGTAGGTATTATGTACGAACTAACAATATGATGAGAAAAAATTTACAATGCCTGGTAGCCTGTTTTGTGTGTATGTTGAGTGGCATAGTTGCCATTAATGCGCAAGATAGATGCGGATCGATGCAGGTGCTTGAAAATACCTTCAAAAAAAATCCCGGCCTGCAAGCCCGTTTTGAAGCACAAACCCAAAATGTTCGGAAGGCGGTCAATGAAAGAAAAGCCCGGTTACAGTTGCTTCGTACCGAAGGTACCACTGCATATATACCAATTGTATTTCATGTCGTGCTTACAAATCCATCGCTGGTAACCGATGCAATGATCCTAAACCAGGTTGATCAGTTGAACAGGGATTTTGGTGGTTTGAATCCTGATTCCACCCTCATTCCCGCGGCCTTTAAACCATTATTTGCGAAAACAGGCATCCAGTTCAGGCTTGCCCAGCGAACGCCCAATAATGAGGTGTCAACCGGAATCGAACGTGTCACCACTTCCACCGCTCAATTCAGCATAACAGACCCCAGCGTAAAATATACAGCTTCAGGCGGCGCCAATGCCTGGGACCATGACCGGTTCTTTAACGTATGGATAACCGATCTTTCGCAGGGTTACCTGGGCTATGCTACTTTCCCTGGCAGCGGTCCCGCAGGTGAAGATGGTATTGTAATTAAATACACCAGTTTACCGGGCGGTAGCGCTCCTTATAATAAAGGCCGTACCCTGGTACATGAAACCGGCCATTTCTTTTACCTGTACCATATATGGGGCGATGAAAATGGTTGTTCCGGTACCGACTTTATAGATGATACGCCTAACCAGGGTACGTTTACTTCCGGCTGTCCCAGCAATACTGTAGTAACCGATGGTTGTACGACCAGTGCGCCCGGCATCATGTACCAAAATTTCATGGATTATACCGATGATGCCTGCATGGTTATGTATACCCTTGATCAAAAGGACCAGATGGAAACCTCTTTAAACCTGTACCGGGCAGCGCTGCTTACATCGAATGGCGCCGATCCTGTTGTTGCGTTTAACCTGGATGCATCGGCCAAAAGCATCAATACGCCGTTACAGCGTATTTGCAGCCCTACCATTTCGCCGGTAATTACCTTGCGGAACAAGGGTGCTGAAACATTGACGAAGGTGACCATTTATGCAAGTATAAATAACGGCGCCATTTCATCTACTACCAACTGGACCGGGTCGTTGGCTTCTTTAACGGAGACCACGGTTGCATTGAAGGGGCTTACTGTTCCTGCCGAAGGCGCCTATGTTTTAACGATCGTAGTGTCGTCGCCCAACGACAAAACAGATGAGAATACGGCAAACGATACCATTACCTTAACGTTCCAGTATTACCTGCCGCTTTCACCGCCTTTAACGCAAGGTTTTGAAAATGCCACCTTCCCGCCGGTTGGCTGGGATATCATAAACAACGATCAGAGTATTACCTGGGAAAGAACGGTGGCTGCTGCCAAAACCGGTAGCGCGGCTGCGGTGATCCGTAATTTCGATTATACCGTCAATGATCAGAAAGACTACATACGGCTGCCCGTGATGAATATTGCCAGTGCTGATTCGGCATTCATGACCTTTCAGGTAGCGGCGGCTGTAAGAGATACCACCAGTACCGGTAATGCGACTGATACCCTGGAAGTATTGGTAAGCAAGGATTGCGGTGCTACATATACCAGTTTATATAAGAAATTTGGTAAAGCGCTGATAACGCGCAGTACACCTGCCACTGAATCATTCAAACCTGCATCCGGCGAATGGCGCAAGGATTCGGTAAACCTTACGTCGTTCATTAATAATGGGCCCATTTTGCTGGCATTGGTAAACACCAACGAACACGAGAACAATATTTATCTCGACGATATAAACGTATACAGCTACACGGTAAATGCCAATCTTAAAACAAAGGGATTTATGGTCACGCCCAATCCAACAACCGGCAGTATAGCTGTTCAATTTTATCCTAACCCCGTATTTGTAAAGGGAATAAACATCTTCAACAGCATGGGCATAAGGGTCATTTCACAAAGCATTAATGCAGCTGGTAAGAGTGCTTATTATTTCAACCTCAGTGCGTTTGACAGCGGCGTGTATTATATACAGGTAGTGCTGGGTGATAAGGTGATTACGCAGAAGGTTTTAAAACGATAATTTACAGTTCACAGTTTACAGTTCACAGTTCCGGGGTTATTCAGTTGAGTTCCTTCTGGCATTAAACTATGAACTATGAACTGTGAATTTTTCCATTTTCCAGATAAACGGCATTCGTTATACATTCCGGCAGGTCTTTAGGGTAATGACTTACGTATAGCAAAGTGGTATTGAATGTTTCGCAAAGATGGTTAATGAGCATTTTAAAATAGCTGATCTGCTCATCATCGAGGCCCTGGGTAGGCTCATCCAATATCAGCAACGGCGGGTTTTTTACCAGTGCCCGGGCCAGTAATACCATACGCTGCTGTCCCAGCGGCAACTGAAAAAGTGGCCGGTGCTGTACCGGTTGTAGCTGCAATAATTGTATCCAGTTCTGTACCTGCTCCTGCTGTTCGGCGGTAATTCGTTTAAACAACCCGATGGTATCGAACAATCCGGAGGCAATAACCTCAAAACAGGAAGTGCCCCGGTCAAAATACAGGTGCAGTTCAGGAGAAACAAAACCAATGCGCCGCTTAATATCCCAGATGCTTTCACCACTGCCGCGCCGCTGGTCGAATAAATACAATTCGTTGGCATAGGCCTGCGGATTATCGGCCGTTACAAGGCTCAGCAAGGTGCTTTTGCCGGCACCATTGGGTCCGGATATACTCCAGCATTCTCCCTTTTTTACTTCCCAGTTTATGTGTTGCAGAATTATTCTTTCGCCGTATTGAATGGTTACGTTCACCATTTTTACAGCGGTGGTAAAATGATCATTGTCTCCGGAAGCTTTTAGTTTTTTGATGGTTTCGGCGGGCAGGGTAGCGGTAACCACCCGCGCCGGCACTTCAACTGCTTCTTTCTTTCCGGCTTTCACCAAACGCCCGTTCTCCAGCACGGCCACATGGGTAATGCAGGCGGGTAATTCCTGCGGCGGTGTGATCAGGATGATGGATATGCCGCTGGCGACTATGGAATCGATGATGCGGTGCAGGGTTTGGCGGCCTTCTGCATCCAGCCCAACAAACGGATTATCCATGATCAACACCGCCGGGTCCAGGAACAGGGCCCTGGCCAGTTGCAGTCTTTTGTTTTCGCCGTTCGAAAGTTGTATCAGCGGCTCCTGCAGTACGTGGGTAAGGTGTAATTGTTCTATCCAGTTATTGGCCGGCGATGCGGTAATAAACGGTTGCAGCGCTTCCTGCACGGTAATGGCATCCCCGGCATCTGACGAATTGTAGCGTTGCTGGTAATAAAAATCGCTGGTATTGGATCGGTTCTTAAAATGATGCTGCTGGTCAATAAGCATGATTTTGTTCGAATGTGTATGATTGGGCAGGTGGAAGGTTATGGTACCGCTATGAAAAACTTTGCCGGTAAGGGCATGGGCCAGGGTGGTTTTTCCGCTGCCCGATTTGCCTACCACCGCCCACTGTTCATGGGATTGAATGGACAGATTGATATTTTTCAATATATCAATGCCGTTTATGACGACCGAAACATCGGTCAAGTGGGCCAGTGCTGCGCTCATATAAAAATGAATATATACGTTGATTGGGACTGCAACTTAGGTGGTAAATTTGAAAATATACCCATTTAAAGCATTGAAAATGACGTTCTGGCGCCGGAAAGACTCATTTTACCGGCCATTCGGTACAACAAATTGGGGTTAACCGGGAGCCATGAAAAGTTGAGATGCTTGCCCTATGTGGCAAACTTTGTCTTTCCCTTTAAAATTCAATATGCTACAATCAATATTCAGCTGTTTTCAAGTTCTTTTCCACACCCGTTAATAACTCTCTAAAAAAACGGTTGCCGTCATTTGGCTATATTTGCCCGTTCAGGAGTTTTTGGTGTACGTTTTGCTCAAAGGGTGCAATTGTATATTTTAGCGACCGCAAAACCAGCTAATAATATGTAAATGAATTATATATAGGAGGCTGACCGGTTTGGTGACATAATAAAATAATGATATTTGAGTTGTAAAAACTCAACGATACGCAAAACTGCCTACAGGCAGGCCCAGAACTTAGAAAAGACATATCCGTATAAACATGGCAAAGACAGAAAAAAACGACTTGTTTGATTATACCGAAGACTCGATTAAATCGCTCGATTGGCGCGAACACATTCGCCTGCGCCCGGGTATGTATATCGGTAAGCTCGGTGATGGTTCCAGCCCCGATGACGGTATTTACGTTTTGATCAAGGAAGTGATCGACAACTGTATCGACGAGTATACCATGGGGTATGGAAAGCAGGTAGATATATCTATAAACGAAAAATCGGTTACCATCCGCGATTTCGGCCGCGGTATTCCGTTGGGTAAGGTGGTAGAGGTGGTGAGCAAAATAAATACCGGCGCCAAATACGACAGCAAGGTATTCCAGAAAAGTGTGGGTTTGAACGGGGTGGGTACCAAGGCGGTGAATGCCCTGAGTACTTATTTTAAAGTAACTGCCTTTCGCGAAGGCAAAGAAAAAACGGCCGAGTTTGAACGCGGCATACTTACAAAAGAACATAAAGAGAATAAAACTTCTGAAAGTAACGGTACGCTGGTTACTTTCATTCCTGACGAAACGGTATTCAAAAACTTCCATTACATTCATGAATACCTCGACAGCCAGTTATGGAATTACTGTTACCTCAATGCCGGACTGGTCCTGAATTTCAACGGCAAGAAGTATGTGAGCAAGAACGGGTTGCTCGATCTGCTGCAACGTAAAACAAATGAAGACGAACTGCGCTACCCCATCATTCACCTCAAAGGCGAAGACATTGAAGTAGCCCTCACCCACGAGAACCAGTACGGTGAAGAATATTACTCATTCGTAAACGGTCAGTACACCACACAAGGTGGAACCCACCTCGCGGCTTTTCGCGAGGCAGTGGTTAAGACCATACGTGAATATTATAAAAAGGATTATGATGCGTCCGACATCCGGGCCAGTATTTGCGCGGCCGTTTCGGTGCGTGTACAGGAACCGGTGTTTGAATCGCAAACCAAAACCAAGCTGGGTTCACAGGTGGTGTATGAGAACGGACCATCCATGCGCAACTTTGTGAGCGATTTCATGTCGAAGGAGCTGGATAATTACCTGCACCGGAACCCGACAGTTGCAGATTCATTAAAAAAGCGGATCGAGCAAAGCGAACGCGAACGGAAAGAACTGGCTGGTATTAAAAAGCTGGCCAACGAACGCGCCAAAAAAGCGAACCTGCACAACCGCAAATTGCGCGATTGCCGTTTCCACCTGAACGATGAGCCTACAGGCCGTGATAAAGAATCGATCATAGAGAAAGCGAAAGAAAGTACTGTATTTATTACCGAAGGTGATTCGGCCAGTGGTTCTATTACCAAATCGAGAAACGTTGAAACGCAGGCGGTATTCAGTTTGCGGGGTAAACCGTTGAACTGTTTTTCGCTCACCAAGAAGGTGGTGTATGAAAATGAAGAGTTCAACCTGCTGCAACACGCACTGAATATTGAAGAAGGATATGAAGGATTGCGCTATAATAACATTGTGATTGCAACCGATGCCGATGTGGATGGTATGCACATTCGCCTGTTGATGATGACCTTCTTCTTGCAGTTCTTCCCCGACCTGGTAAAAAATGGTCACGTATATATTCTGGAAACACCGTTGTTTCGTGTACGGGATAAAAAGCAGACCTTTTATTGCTACGACGAAATGGAAAAGCAAAAGGCCATTAAGAAACTGGGCGGCAAACCAGAGATCACCCGCTTTAAAGGGTTGGGTGAAATTTCTCCTGAAGAATTTGCCCGGTTTATCGGTCCGGAAATGCGCAAGCAACCGGTCATTATTGAGCAGGGTGAACACGTTCAGCAATTGCTGGAATACTATATGGGTAAGAACACCCAGGAGCGGCAGGAGTTTATTATTGAAAACCTGCGGGTAGAAATGGATCTGGTTGATGAACCGGAAACTACCGAGAAGGCAGCTTCGTAATAGCATTATCAAATTATCGTATTATCAAATTATCGAATTAAATGATCCATATTGTTTTTAATGCGCCTGATGTGGATGTTTTGAAAAAAGCCATTGAGCTGGATGAAACATTACAGGGCGAAGTGATCCAGATAAAAGACGATTATGCGGTTGGTCCAATAAAAGATATTTATACCACCGAAGGCCTGGAAGCCCGCAAACAATGGTGGCGCGATGTGCTGGCCGGTGGCGATTATGAAGGAAAGGTAGATGCCGGTGAAGTGGATGATATGAGCACCGTCGTTGATTTGATAGTAAGTCTGGCACATAATCCCGATGAAATTGTTTGGATATGGGCCGCGCAGAACAAACACGATGTAAGCGGTTACTACTGGCTGATGAGCCAGTTGAAAGATTTTCAGGGAAGATTGTATATCCTCTATTTGAACAATCTGCCCTTCATCAATGAAAAGGGATTGATCTTTTATCCCGAATGGTTGAGCCATATTCCACCCAAAGAATTTTTAAAGGCCAAAAAGCTGGCCCGTACTATTACCTTGAGTGAATTTGAGGTAGATCCTGATGAATGGACACGCCTGCAAAATGAAGAAAAAGGGGTTCGACTGCTGGAAGGTGGTAAAAAACTGGGACAGCGCGATTATGATTATTATGATGAGGACCTGAAGAAATTCATCACGACCGATTGGCAAAAAGCGAGCAAGATCATTCATAATTTCCTGCATAAGAATAAACAAACTACCGGCGACGCTTATATCTTATGGCGGTTGAAGCAGCTATTAGCCGGGGGTAACTATGATGTGCAGGGTGAGCCGAAGGGGATGAAAGATTTTGAAGTAAAAGGCAAATCGGCACAGACGGCAACGGTGGCGGAGTAACGCAAACTACAAACCAGAAACTATAAACTGATAATGGCAAAAAGCAAAGACAATAGTTTTTTACAGCAACACAACGATACAGGCGTTACCGGCCAGTATAAAACCTGGTTCCTGGACTATGCCTCGTATGTTATCCTGGAAAGAGCCGTTCCGGCTGTTGAAGACGGATTGAAACCCGTACAACGCCGTATCCTATACGCGATGAAAGAAATGGATGATGGCCGTTTTAACAAAGTGGCCAATATCATCGGACAGAGCATGCAATACCACCCACATGGTGACGCCAGTATTGGTGATGCCCTGGTTAACATGGGACAAAAAGACCTGTTGATCGAAACGCAGGGAAACTGGGGTGATGTACGTACAGGTGATGATGCCGCTGCCCCGCGTTATATTGAAGCAAGGCTGAGCCGCTTTGCCCTGGAAGTTGCTTTCAATGCCAAAACCACCGATTGGGCGGTGAGCTATGATGGTCGTAAGAACGAACCGGTGACGCTGCCCATGAAATTCCCCTTACTGCTGGCACATGGCGCAGAAGGAATTGCGGTAGGTTTGGCCACAAAAATATTACCACACAATTTCTGTGAACTGATAGAAGCTGCTATCAAACACCTGCGGGGTAAGAAATTCGAACTCTTTCCCGATTTCCAGACCGCCGGAATGATTGACGTTACCAATTACAATGAAGGGAAACGCGGCGGAAAAGTTCGGGTACGCGCGCGTATTGAAGAAGTAGATAAGAAAACACTGGCCATCCGCGACGTACCTTATGCGGTTACTACCACCCAGCTCATGGATTCCATTGTTAAAGCCAATGACCAGGGCAAGATCAAGATCAAAAAAGTAACCGATAACACGGCAGCGGAAGTAGAAGTGCTGATCGATCTGGCGCCGGGCATTTCACCCGATATTACGATCGATGCCCTGTATGCCTTTACCGATTGTGAAGTAAGTATTTCGCCCAATGCGTGCGTGATCGTGGAACAAAAGCCTACGTTCATCAGCATCCATGAATTGCTGCGCATTTCAACCGAAAATACCAAGGACCTGCTGAAACGCGAGCTGGAAATAAAGCTGGCCGAACTGCAGGAAAAATGGCATTACACCTCGCTGGAAAAGATCTTCTTCGAAGAAAAGATATATAAGGAACTGGAAAAGCGGTATGCCACCTGGGAAAAAGTACTGGAAGGTATTACCGAAGCATTTAAGCCATATCGCAAACAGCTTCGGCGCGACATTACCCGCGAAGATATTGTTAAGCTTACTGAAAAGCCGGTACGCCGTATTTACAAGCTGGATATAGATGAACTGAACGATCAGATAAAAGGGCTGGATAAAGATATTAAGCAGGTAAAACACGATCTGAATAACCTGGTTGATTTTGCAGTTGCCTATTACGAAGGGCTGTTACAGAAATTTGGAAAAGGCCGGGAACGCAAAACCGAGATCAAACTGTTTGAAGCCATCCAGGCCAAACAGGTGGCCATTGCCAATACCAAATTGTATGTAAACCGGGCCGATGGCTTTATTGGCAGCGGTTTGAAGAAAGATGAATTTGTGATCGATTGTTCTTCGCTCGATGATGTCATTGCCTTCACCCGTTCGGGAAAAATGAAAATAGTGAAGGTGTCTGAAAAAGCATTTATTGGCAAGGATATCATACACGTAGCCGTTTTTCAGAAGAACGATGAGCGCACCACGTATAATATGATCTATGTGGATGGCAAAACCGGCATAACCTACGCCAAACGCTTTAATGTAAGTGGTATTACGCGCGATAAAGAATACGACCTCACGAACAAGGGTGCAGAGAAAACCAAAGTACATTACTTCAGTGCCAATCCGAATGGCGAGGCAGAAGTAATAAAGGTTTCACTGGACCCCAACAGTACGGCCCGTAAAAAAGAATTTGATTTTTATTTTGAAGAGCTGGAGATCAAGAGCCGTAACAGCCTGGGGAACCAGGTAACCAAGTTCAGGGTTAAATCGGTTAAGTTTAAAGAGGCCGGTAAATCAACCCTCGGTGGTAGAAAGCTGTGGTTCGATGATCAGTTCGGCCGTTTGAACTCCGAGTCGAAAGGGGAGTACCTGGGAAGTTTTCAACCCGAGGAAAAGATCCTGGTTGTATACAAAGACGGCAATTACGAAATTACCGACCAGGAATCGACGCAGAAATTCGATGTGCAGAATGTGATTGAGATCGAAAAATTCAATCCAGAGAAAACGCTGACCGCTATTTACCTGGATAACGACAAGCAACAATTCAACGTAAAACGGTTTAAGATAGAAACCACCACGTTGCGTAATAAGTTCATGCTCATAAAAGAGGGTGATGGCAATTACCTGGAGGCAGTGACCACGCATCCGGAGCCTATTATTCAAATAAAGGCAGGCCGCGGCGCCCAGGCGCGTACCCAGAAGATCAAGATCGCTGACTTTGTAGAGGTGATGGGTTGGAAAGCTGTGGGTAATAAACTGACCGACTTCAGCAAGAGCACCGAATTTGAATGGGTTATGAAAGAGCAGAAAGAAGATCCGGAGCAGCCGGAACTGTTCTAACAGTTTAAAATAATACAAAAGCCCCGATGGTAACCATCGGGGCTTTTGTATTTGTATTCAATTATCACATTAGCTAATTGTGTATTTCTAGTGTCGTGATATTCGTTTTCGGATCCGCACAGTAGCATTCTGCGTGTAGGTGCTCGACAGGAATACTTCAAACCGGGAAATGCCATCTGTAACCACCATTAAAGCGGTGTTTGGCGGAATCTTACCCATGTTTTCAGCAAACAGACTTACCTCGTTTACATCTTTACTGTTATCGAGCGTAAGGTAAATATTCGTGGCGCGTGCTGTGAGCTCCTGGTGTACGATCACCGGTTTGCCGTTTAGGAAAACGGTGACGGTATCGCCATCGATCTCGCCATTGTCGTACAGGCTAACCCGGATAGAATCGCTGCCAATCTCCAGGTCTTTTGTATAAATGATCTTTCTGCGGGTGAATTGGGCTAGAAGGTTGCGCTCGTTATAAGCCATTGCGCTGTCGGTGATCTTGGCAGGCGCAAAAACACCTGTGGTGGGGCTACCATTCACGACAGGCGAACTGGCTTTCACAACAACATCTTCCCGTTGCGGCATCCAGAACCGTTTGCCTACGATGGTGTTACCCATCATACTGTCGAGGTTTTTAGTGGCCACATCCATGGTAAAGTTCACCCGCATTTCAGGGCAGGTATATTTGTATTTATCAATGGTTAAAAACGATCCGGCCATGGAGCTTTTAACCTGGCTTACCCGCAGCGTGCCTTCAAAATCCATAAGACATTCTGCCCCGTTCTGTGTTGTTCTGGACCGATAGAACAGCATGGGTAAATTTTTAATACTTACAGCCCTGGTGTCTTTGTTATAGGTACCGCGAACAAAAAAGCTTTGGTAAGTATCTTTAAAGTAATATCCAAAAACACCTTCAACTTCGCCGCCTCTTTGTTTTAAGACTAACTCGGTCAAATAATTATTGTAAACCCCCTGCACCACAACATCGGCCTTACCATACCAGGACCCCGATAATGATTGAGCATGCACAAACCTTCCGGTTATTAAAATGGAAAGAATTAAAATAATGCGTAGCATATGTTAATTTAAGTAGAAAAATCAAGCCATGCAAATTGCAATTTCCTAATACGAGTTGATTTTGTTAAGCTTATACATGCGTATTTATACTTAACAATTTTCTGAACGGCCTATGGCTTGTTGCTGGGTGGGGTGCTTTTCAAACGGATATTGTAAGGCTGGATACAGATTAAGGGTATTCTAAATAACAGGCGTACAAATGGATTATCCACAAAAGTATATCGCAGTTTTCAATTCTTATAGTAATTGGAGGGGTCTGTGGAAAATAAATTTTTATAATGGGTAAGTGCGTTGGTAAACTGGTAGAAATCAGGACCTGCAGCGTGTTTTTACGAGCATTTCTTTGGGGAAAACATGAAAATAGGTACAGCTGACAAGTGTGATCTGTATTTCCTGTATTTCATTAGCTAATTAGCACATTAGCAGATTAGCTAATTATTTGATGTATCGTTTCATTTCCCTGTCCGTATCCCGCTGCTTGATGGTATCCCGTTTATCATACAGCTTCTTACCTTTGCCCAGACCGATCTCCATTTTCACCAATCCTTTTTCGCTAAAGAAAATACGCAGGGGAACTATCGTAAATCCTTTCTCTTTTATCTTGGCTTCCATCTTCAGCAGCTCTTTTTTTCGCAGCAGTAATTTTCTTATCCTTATTGTGTCGTGGTTATTGACCGTGCCATGGGAATATTCTGCAATATGAAGGCTTTTGATCCATAATTCGCCTTTATCAAAATAGCAATAGCTGTCGTTAAAGCTGGCGCGCCCGTCACGCAATGATTTTACTTCGGTTCCGGTCAATACCATACCCGCATCGTATTTGTCTTCGATGAAAAAATCGTGAAATGCC
The DNA here is from genome assembly GCA_966212235.1 of uncultured Niastella sp. Classification (GTDB taxonomy): domain Bacteria; phylum Bacteroidota; class Bacteroidia; order Chitinophagales; family Chitinophagaceae; genus Niastella. Next base: position 135,490 of record CBIHPP010000014.1, read on the forward strand.
GAGCGGTTACGAATATCTGCCATGAAGAGATTGCGGGATTTGGCGATTTAGAGATTTTGAGATTTTTCGGAAAGTTCAAACCTAATGAAATCCAAAGATCTAAAAATCTCTAAATCAGAAATTGTTTCCTTTATTAGTTTTTAAACAATGAAAGCACGGTAGCCAGTTTTTCTTTCAACTCCTTCCGCGGAACAATGAAATCGAGGAACCCGTGTTCCAGTAAGAATTCGCTTCGCTGAAAACCTTCGGGTAGATCTTTTTTGATGGTTTCCTTGATTACCCGCGGACCGGCAAAACCGATCAGGGCGCCTGGTTCGGCAATATTCAAATCGCCCAACATGCCAAACGAAGCCGAAATACCACCAAACGATGGATCGGTTTGTAAAGAGATATAAGGAATTTTTGCATCTGTTAATTGCGATAATTTTCCCGAAACCTTGGCCAGTTGCATCAGGGAGAAGGCGCTTTCCATCATGCGGGCGCCACCTGATTTGCAAATGATCATCATGGGAATCTTTTCCGCCAGGCATACATCGATGGCGCGGGCTATCCGTTCGCCCATCACACTACCCAGGGAGCCGCCGATAAACTCAAAATCCATACACCCCACCATCAGGTCCTGGCCTTTTAAGGTTCCTTTGCCAATACGGATAGAATCGGTGATATCTGTTTTTGCCCAAATTTCATCGAGGCGTTTTCCGTACGACTTCAGATCGGTAAAATGCAGAAAGTCTTTAGAACGGATGTTCTCAAACAACACCTCGTATTTATTATCGTCAAAAAGAATTTCAAAATATTCGGCGCTGCCGATGCGGTGGTGGTGAGTACATTTGGGACAAACAAATAAACTCTCCCGAAGTTCGGTCATGGTGCATATATAACCACACTCGGGGCATTTGCTCCATAATCCTTCCGGAGTTTCTTTTTTTTCAGCGGTACTGGTAAGGATGCCTTTCTTAATGCGTTTGAACCAGCTTCTTTTGGCTTCTTCACCCTGACCATCTTCACCAGCTAAGTTGGCTTCAAAATCCTCTTCCTGTTTCATTAAGTAGTTTTAAAGCGGCTAAGATAGGGATTTTAACAAAATGAGGCCGAAACTCAATTGTTTACATCCCCAGAACGTACAAACACGCTAAGTATTTTACGTGAAATAAAAATCATTATTCAGGGCAAATAACACATTAAACTTTCAATCTTTTCAGGAAAATTTTAACAGGATGTTGATTTTTAACCTTGCTGCGCTAAATTTGCGGCAAATTTAACGGCCGATGGCCGCGATCAATTTCAAAAGTTCTTTGTTCGTTTAACCTATCTTATGATGCAGGTGTACGTTTATACTCCATTAAAAAAGTATGATAATGCCTGTGCCCTAAAATTTATTTCTGACGAATCGTTCATGGCAAATTTCATTATAACAGTAAGGGCAATGAAATTTTGTTGAGGACAGATCACTGTTCGCTGGCAGGCTTGCAGTGTGGCTTTTTTTAGCAATTAATTCATTTTCGCATGAAATGGTCTGAGTTCTTCACTTCTTCGGTAGGTAAAAAGTTAGTAATGGCATTTACCGGATTGTTCCTGATCTCCTTTCTGATAGTACACGTAGGGATCAATGCCTGTATTTTTGCCGATCTGTTCGATGACAGCGACAACGGTGAAATGTTTAATGAAGCCGCTCATTTTATGGGCTCCCATTGGGTAATACGTGCCATGGAAATAGGCCTTTTCCTTGGTTTTATCCTTCACATTGTACAGGGGTTTATGTTGGAAGCGCAAAACCGGTCGCGCCGAAAAAAGGGCTACCAGGTAAGCATGGGCAGCCAAGGAAGCGCCTGGTATAAAAAATCAATGGGTTTACTCGGTACATTGATCTTGCTTTTCCTCATCATCCACATTTCACATTTCTGGGTCCCTTCGCGCATTACAACGGAAACTTTAACTGAAATAACCTATAACAACGGACTTCCCATACATAATGTATTTGCCAAGATGGTTGAAGTATTTTACGACCAGCCTCTTATTGTATTATTATACCTGCTGGGTTGTTTTTCGCTGGCCTGGCACCTGCTTCATGGTTTCCAGAGTTCTTTCAGAACCGTTGGCGTGCACAATAAAAAATGGGTGACACTGGTAAATAGCGTGGGTATAGGTTTTTCAATCATTGTTCCCCTGGTGTTTGCATTGATGCCGGTTAGTATCTATTTTGGTTGGGTAAATCAATAACTAAAAAGTAGAGATACACCATTGACACTTCACGGCAATAGCCGGCAACAATAAACGATAACAAAAAATAAGAAATTTAAGATATGCTTAATTCAAAAATTCCCGCAGGGCAGTTAGATCTGAAGTGGACCGATTATAAGGGACATTGCAAACTGGTAAACCCCGCTAATAAACGCAAGCTGGAAGTGATCATCGTGGGAACCGGTTTGGCCGGCGCTTCAGCAGCTGCTGCATTAGGCGAGCTGGGATATAAAGTAAAAGCATTTTGTTTTCAGGATTCACCCCGTCGTGCGCACTCCATTGCCGCACAGGGTGGTATTAATGCTGCAAAGAATTATCAAAACGACGGCGACTCTGTTTTCCGTTTGTTCTACGATACTATTAAAGGTGGTGATTACCGTGCCCGTGAGGCCAATGTGCACCGCCTGGCTGAAGTAAGTGCTAATATTATTGACCAGTGCGTGGCACAAGGTGTTCCTTTTGCCCGCGAATATGGTGGTTTGCTCAGCAACCGTTCATTTGGTGGTACACAGGTACAACGTACTTTCTATGCTGCCGGTCAAACCGGTCAGCAATTACTGATCGGCGCTTACCAGGCCCTGGAAAGACAGGTTGCACTCGGTAATGTGGAAACGTTTACCCGTCACGAGATGCTGGACCTGGTGATGATCAGGGACAAAGACAAAAATGGTAATGAGATCGGTGAAGCTAAGTGCCGTGGTATCATTTGCCGTGACCTGATCACCGGTGAACTGGAAAGACATTTCGGACATTCTGTATTGTTATGTTCAGGTGGTTATGGCAACGTATTCTATTTAAGTACAAATGCCATGGGTAGCAACGTTACCGCTGCCTGGAAAGCACACCGCAAAGGTGCTTATTTTGGCAACCCCTGCTATACACAAATTCACCCCACCTGTATACCGGTGAGCGGCGACCATCAATCGAAATTGACATTGATGTCAGAGTCGCTGCGTAACGACGGTCGCATCTGGGTTCCAAAAAAACAGGGCGATAACCGCAAACCCAACGAAATCCCTGAAGAAGAAAGAGATTATTATCTCGAAAGAAGATACCCCGCCTTCGGTAACCTGGTTCCACGCGATGTGGCCAGCCGGGCAGCTAAAGAGCGTTGCGATGCAGGCTATGGTGTAGGTTCATCCAAACAGGCCGTTTACCTCGATTACGCTAATGCGATCGATCGTTATGGTAAAATAGAATGCGGTAAATTGGGTATTAACAACCCAACGAGCGAGGTGATCCGCAAACACGGTGTTGATGTAGTAAAAGAGAAATACGGTAACCTGTTCGATATGTATGAAAAGATTACCGGTGAAAACCCATACGAAATACCTATGCGCATCTATCCCGCGGTGCACTATACCATGGGTGGTTTGTGGGTTGACTATGAATTGATGACCACTGTACCCGGTCTGTATGCACTGGGTGAAGCCAACTTCAGCGATCACGGCGCCAACCGCCTCGGCGCCTCTGCTTTGATGCAGGGCCTGGCCGATGGCTACTTTGTAATTCCTTACACCATGGGTAATTACCTGGCCGATGAAATTGCCACAAAAGCAATTCCGTTAGACCATCCTGCATTCGTAGAAACAGAGAAAGCAGTACGTGACCGTATTGAAAAGCTGATGGGCATTAAAGGAACACAATCCGTTGAAAGTTTTCATAAACGCCTGGGCAAGATCATGTGGGATAAATGCGGTATGGCCCGTAATGAAAAAGGCTTGCAAGAGGCCATTACAGAGATTCAACAATTGAAAAAAGAATTCTGGAGCGATGTGCGCATCCCCGGCAGTATCAATGAAATGAATCCTGAACTGGACAAAGCCAACCGGGTAGCCGATTTTATTGAGCTGGGTGAGTTGATGTGTAAAGACGCATTGAACCGCAATGAAAGCTGCGGCGGTCACTTCCGCGAAGAATCGCAGGAAGATGGTGAAGCAAAACGCGACGATTCGAAGTATAGCTATGTTGCCGCTTGGGAATTCAAAGGCGAAAGCGACTGGCAATTACACAAAGAAGAGTTGAATTTTGAAGTAGCGAAACCAACTCAGAGAAGTTACAAGTAAACGGAGGATTTCAATTAAACAATTTTAACAATCAAACCATCTATAAGGTATGGAGCACTATACAATGAATCTTACGCTGAAAGTCTGGAGACAAAAGAGCAGCAATGACAAGAGCGGCAGATTTGAGACTTACCAGGTAAGCGATATTTCCTCAGAAATGTCTTTTTTGGAAATGTTTGATGTGCTGAATGAGCGATTGATAAAAGAGGGAAAAGACCCTATTGCATTCGACCACGATTGCCGCGAAGGTATTTGCGGTGCGTGCTCCATGTACATAAATGGCCGTCCGCATGGTCCCTGGCATGCCAATACTACCTGCCAGTTACACATGCGTGCCTACAAAGATGGCGATACCATTGTAGTAGAACCCTGGCGCGCCAATAGCTTCCCGGTATTAAAAGACCTGGTCGTTGATCGTACAGCATTCGATCGCATTATACAGGCTGGTGGTTATATTTCGGTAAATACCGGTAACGCGGTTGATGCCAACGCCATGCCTATTGAAAAAGATAAAGCCGATGCGGCTTTCGCTGCTGCTGCCTGTATTGGTTGCGGCGCCTGCGTGGCCGCTTGTAAGAACAGCTCGGCCATGTTGTTCCTTTCGGCCAAGGTATCGCACCTGGCATTGTTGCCACAGGGCGAACCCGAACGCAAATCACGGGTATTGAAAATGGTAGAGACCATGGATAAGGAAGGATTTGGTTCCTGCACCTTTACCGAAGCCTGTGAAGCCGTTTGCCCGAAAGAGATCTCTGTTACGAATATCTCCCGCCTCAATAAAGAATATATTGTTGCCGGTTTAACCGAAGACAAATAGTTTGTATTAGTTAAAAGGTTAATAGGGTTGATAGGGTGAACTTATCAACCCTATTTTTATTGTCTTTCTGCTTCGCCGAAGGCGTTTTACCTTTATCAACCTTATCACCTTTTCAACTTTATTCAGTAATTTAATCTGAATTTTAACCCTTACTATGGCTTCTACAGATCCCATTGAATATAAAGTACCATCCGGAACACGTATCGGTCATGTGCATCTGAAAGTAAGTGACCTCGATAAGTCGTTGGCATTTTACCAGGGATTATTGGGTTTTGAAATTATGCAGCGGTATGGTGCACAGGCCGTATTTATATCAGCTGGTGGATACCATCATCATATCGGACTAAATACCTGGTACAGTAAAAATGCACCACCCGCGCCACAACGGGCCGCCGGGTTGTTTCATACGGCTATCTTGTATCCAACGAGAAAGGACCTGGCGATCGTTTTAAAACGATTACTCGATGCGGGCTATCCGTTAACCGGTACGGCCGATCATGGTGTGTCTGAAGCTATCTACTTAGACGATCCGGATGGCAATGGCGTGGAATTGTATTACGACCGGCCCCGCGAAGCATGGCCATTGGATGCCGAAGGGAACCTGCAAATGATAACCGAACCACTTAATGTGGATGAGTTGTTAGGTCTTATTTAATACTGCATACTGTTTCATTATACTATACAATACATTCCCTTATGACTGGTATGCAACGAAAAGATTTTTACTTACTGGCTTTTCTATTTCTTATAGCGCTCCTGATATTTTATCCAGTTTCTTTTACAGATTATATATATACCGACGAAGTTATTCAACTCTGGAACTACAGGCCCGGCAACGGATTTAATATGTATGGCATTCAGGGCCGATGGATACCTGAGCTCATACTATCAAAGTTCTTTGCTGCCATACATACCGTGCATGAAATAACTTATATGCGGGTATTTGCCTTGCTCATATGGTTGATTTGTATACCGGTTTGGTATGTTATTATCAAACGCATAATAGCCAAAGGGCCCGGTTATGAATACCTGCCTTTTTTTACCTGTCTGTATCTGGTTACCAGTTTGCCCTTTGCGGTAACGGTACAATGGGCCACCTGTATGGAATTGTCGATCTCCAATACCGCAGGCTTATTATCCGGCGCCATCTGGTACCTGGCCATCAGAGATAAAGAAAAATTATGGGCGATACCTGTAATCGCAGCGTTGGGCGCAACCGCAGCAGGCTTACTATCGTTGTTCACTTACCAAAGCAGTTTTGGCTGTTTTTTAATTCCTTTTTTGTTTCATTATATCAGCGCCTATTCATTCCGTAAAGATCTGGTTCTAATAAAAGGACTGGGTTTGTATATTTTAATGTATGCCGTTTATTTTGTTTTGTTTAAACTCATTCTTGTAATAGCCCATCTTGGCAGTGATGCCCGCACAGGTATACATATCGATCTGCCCGATAAATTGCAGTTCTTCTTTTCGCAGCCATTGAAGCGGGCATTCTGGTTCAATCTGTTGGTGAATGATGAAAACAAGTTGGCCCGTGCCATGTACAAGGTGCTGCTGGTAGGGTGGATGGTACTGGCATTTATCCGCTTTGGAAAAAAGAACTGGCTGTCGGCTGTAAAGTACATTGCGATCGTGCTGGTCGTGTTTATGATATCCTATTTACCTTCCCTGGTAGTAAAAGAAAATTATTCCTCGAACCGAACACTTACAGCAATAAATATGTGTGTATGGATTGTTTGTACTGAAATGGTTTTGGTGATTGTAAAAAATATACAGCTGCGCAGAATAATAGCATTCAGTCTGGCCGCCGTATTGATGATCTCGGGCTGGTATAATTTCAACAAACAATTTCTACAGCCTGTACATGAAGAATACGTAGCCGTAAAAGACTACATACAGCAACATTATAATGAAAAAATAACGACCGTTTACTTTATAAAGGCGCCTGAAGATGCATTTCGGACAAAGTATCATATTCAATCCTCTATGGATGAATTTGGCATGCCTTCAACGTTTGTAGATTGGATGCCTGATAATTTTACCCGGCAGATGGTATTTGAAAAAACAACCAACCGGAAAACAGCCGATCAACTGACCGTAAAATATTGGGAAAATGCGGACAGTTTTTCAAAGTCGGGAGAACCGGTGAATGAAAACACCATGGTGGTGAATGTGCCTGAAATACTCAATTTGGTAAAGCCCTAAATACTAACTGGTATAAACCTTATTAATGACACCCATTCTTTACAGGAACGCGCTTCAACGGAAAGACCTTTATTTGCTTGGTATTTTATGGGCGGTGGCAATAGCTATATTTTATCCGGTTTCATATGCTGATTACCTGTTTGCCGATGAAGCCATTCAATTGTGGCAATATAAACCTACCGGCCCAACGGATTTTACAATAGCTATCAGGCAGGGCCGATGGATTACAGAATGTATTTATAAATGGGCATTTGGAGCCGCAGATACCGTTCATCAGTTAACATATCTTCGATTGTTTGCTTTGCTGGGCTGGATGGTTTGTTTGCCTGTATGGTATATTATTTTAAAACGGCTGGTTAAAGAAAGACCGGCTTATGATTACCTGCCTTTTTTTACGGGCTTATACCTGGTAACCAGTTTGCCATTTAGTGTTTCAATACATTGGTCAGTTTGTCTGGAGTTGTTCTTTGCCAATACCATGGGGTTGGTATCGGGTTTTCTGGCTTACCAGTGCGTGTCGTTTACAGATAAAAGAATAAAAATAAAACCAGTAGCTGCCTGCATGGCGGTAATCACAGGCGTATTATCCTTATTTACTTATCAAAGCGGGTTTTGTTGTTTTGTAATTCCATTTCTAATACATCTGCTGATAACGCAATTCAATAAAAAGGACCAGGTATTTTTTGCTGGTATTCTTTTATTTCCGCTGATCTGTGTTGTGTATTATCCACTGTTCAAGCTCAGCATGGAGCTTACCCACACAACCAATTTTGACCGCACCAACATACATTTTGACCCCTTACATAAGCTGGAGTACTTTTTTTCACATTCTTTCGAAAGAAGTTTCTGGTTTAATATCCTGGTCGATGAAGATAATAAGCTGGCCAAAGCTATCTACAAAATAATTTTCGTGGGTTGGATGGTATTGTCTTTTGTCAGGTTTGGGAAAAGCAATTACTTCAAAGCCATAAAGTACATTGTTGCCGTGATGTTGCTGTTCCTGCTTTCTTATTTTCCATCGCTCATCATAGAAGAGAACTTCGCTTCAAACCGGAGCCAGCTGGCGTTGAATATTTGTGTGTGGTTGGTGTGCCTTGAAACAGCGTTATACTTTATACGGAATGCTCAGGTGCGAAAAATAACCGGTGTTACCGTTGCCTGCGTCTTAATAATCAGCGGCTGGTATAATTTCAGGCATCATTTCTTAAAACCAATGAGCGCGGAATACGCAACGGTAAAGCAGTACATGCAAAGCCATTATCATGCAGGAATAAAGACGGTATATTTTATAATGCTTCCAGTGGATGGATTTAAGAAACCGTTTCATGTAAACACAAGCATGGATGAGTTTGGTGTGCCGGCTACTGTTTTTGACTGGACAGTAGATTACCTACCCAGGCAATTGGTTTATGAAATAACCGGAGATCGCCAAACCGGTGAGCGGCTTATCATAAAACACTGGCCCGATAAAGAAAGCTTTTCCCGTTCCGGTGAATCCATCACAGATAGTGTTTTACTGATTGATCTTCCAGCCATTATCAATCCACAACATGTCCCACATTAGAAACAAATTAGAGTCCCTTTAAAGCAACATTAGATTCTTCTACTAATTAAAAGAAATTCTTATCCTGAATAGGGGTTACAGTCCTTTACTGGTTTTATATATGCAACTAATTTTCTAACCAGAAAGGCGTCGGTTAATTTATTTATTAACCAACAGCAGCGTGTATTGTCATAAGGCTTGCTATATATGCTACGTAAAGACTTCTACTTATTAGGGATTCTATGGCTGTGCGTGCTATTTATTTTCCTACCTCTATTTTACAGCGATTACATCTTCATGGATGAAGCATTACAGATCTGGGGATACAATTCAATTCCAGGTTTACATATGTTTATCGATGATGGCCGTTGGTTAACGGAAATACTGCAGAGCTGGTTGTTTAAGCTGGGTGATACCATCCATGATGTTACATATGTGCGGTTGATCTCCCTGTTTGGCTGGCTCCTGTGTTTGCCGATATGGTATGTTGTTATTAAAAAAATAGTTGCTCAAGTCCCGGCTTACGAATATCTGCCCTTTTTTATCTGCCTGTACCTCGTTACCAGTCTGCCCTTTATTGTATCGGTGCAATGGGCCACCTGTATGCAGTTTTTTATCGCTGATACCGCAGCCTTGTTATCAGGTGCTGTTATTTTACATGGCATTCGTTTCAATGAAAATAAGATACGCATCCCGGCCATGGTTATAATCCCGGCTTTATTATTAGGCGTGGCATCTCTCTTTTTGTACCAGGGTGCTTATGCCTGTTTTCTGATCCCATTTCTAATCAATTTTATTAACCCGTTTAAGTATAAGCACGATAAGGTATTGATCGCGGGACTGGCTGTTTATTTCTTCACTTACTTTTTTTACTTCATACTATATAAATTAAGTTTCAGTCTTTTCAATGATATATCGCCCGCTTCCCGCAACGCATTATATATTCATCCCTGGGAAAAAATAAAGTTCTTCCTGGCGCGTCCATTGGAAAGAAGCTTCCGGTTTACTTTGTTAACCAATGAGGACAGTATTATTTCAAAGGTGTATTACACGCTGATGCTGGTGAGTCTGGCTGTATTGGCCTTTAAACGATTTGGTATCGTGAAGTGGCGGAATGCCGTGAAATACCTGGCCGGTATTGGGTGTATTTGGCTGGTTTCTTATATACCGCCTTTGTTGATTCAGGAAAGTTTTGCCTCAAACAGAACGCTCATGGCCCTGAACATGTGTGTGTTCATCGTTTGCCTGGAAATGGCCATTTATTTTATTAAAAGTAAGCGGTTCCTTCAAATAGCAGGCGTTGGCGTTTTGTTGTTTTTCGTTTTCTGCGCCCGGTATAATTTTCAGCAGGTATTTCTGCACCCGGTACAACAGGAAACAGCTGCCCTTAAAAATTATATGAAGCAACATTACCACAACGGCATTACTACCATCCATTTCATTCGTCCGTCGGAAGATTTCATGGCTGAAAAGTACCAGGTAAACCGGTCAATGGATGAATTAGGGGTGGGCTCCAGTTGCTGGGAATGGGTACCTGTATCGCTGACCAAACAACTGGTTTATGAAGTTACAGGCGACAGAAAGCAGGCCGCACAGCTGGTGGTAAAGCACTGGGCCGGCAAAGATGCGTATCTCCGCTCCGGAGAAGTAATAACCAATTCAACCTTACTCGTTGACGTTCCGGCAATTATGAATTCCGTAAAACCGTAATTTTTTAAAGGAACATTGCAAATTCATAATTACTTATTCAGCTTTGTTTATCGTACCTTTGCCGCTTCAAAATTTTTGCGCAAGTATGATAACAGTGAATAATGTGACCCTATCGTTCGGAAAACGGGTATTATTCGATGAGGTAAACCTTTCCTTCAGCAAGGGCAATTGCTACGGTGTAATTGGCGCCAATGGTGCCGGAAAGTCTACTTTTCTGAAAATTTTATCGGGTGAAATTGAGCCTAACAAGGGGACCGTTGATATTACCCCGGGCGAACGTATGGCTGTGTTAAGCCAGAACCATTTTGAATTTGACGAATGCACGGTTTTGAACACCGTGTTGATGGGGCATAAAAAGTTGTGGAAGGTAATGCATGAGCGGGATGCCATTTATGCCAAAGCCGACTTTACCGAAGAAGACGGTATTAGAGCCGGTGAGCTGGAAGGGGAGTTTGGCGAAATGGGTGGCTATACCTGCGAAAGCGATGCCGCCAGTATGCTCAGCGAACTGGGTGTTAAAGATGAAATGCACTCCTTGTTGATGAAAGATATCAGCGGCGCCATGAAAGTGCGCGTGTTGCTGGTTCAGGCCTTATTTGGTAATCCCGATGTGCTGATCCTCGATGAGCCTACCAACAACCTCGATGTGGTAACCATCTCCTGGTTAGAGAATTTCCTGGCCGAATATGAGAACATCGTTATTGTCGTATCGCACGATCGTCACTTCCTCGACGCTGTGTGTACGCACGTGGCCGATGTTGACCGTCAGAAGATCAAGATCTACACCGGTAACTATACCTTCTGGTACGAAAGTAGCCAGCTGGCTGCTCGTCAGGCGGGCGATAAGAATAAAAAGACGGAAGAGAAACGCAAAGACCTGATGGAATTCATTGCCCGCTTCAGCGCCAATGCCTCCAAATCAAAGCAGGCCACCTCCCGTAAAAAAGCGCTGGAAAAACTGGTTATCGAAGACATTACGGCTTCAAACCGGAAATATCCAGGTATCATATTTAAACAGCAACGTGAAGTAGGTAACCAGATCCTGAACATTGAAAAATTATCGAAATCGGTAGAAGGCAAACCGCTGTTTTCCAACATCAGCTTTACGGTAAACAAAGGCGATAAAATTGCCGTAGTAGCCGATGATCAAATGGCCATTACCGCCTTTTATGAAATTATCAATGGCGAAGCGCCCGCCGATAGCGGTAAATACGAATGGGGCGGAACCGTAACAAAAGCCTATTTGCCCAACGATAATTCAAAATATTTCACCACCTCTTATAACCTGATGGATTGGTTGCGTCAATATGTACCGCCACACGTTACAGATGTTGATGAGCCTTTCCTGCGTGGCTTTTTAGGAAAAATGTTATTCAGCGGCGATGAGATCCTGAAAAAAACATCGGTGTTGAGCGGAGGAGAGAAAGTACGTTGCATGGTCAGCCGTATGATGTTGCAGGACCCCAATGTGGTTATCCTCGACGAGCCTACCAATCACCTTGACCTGGAATCAATTCAGTCATTCAACGAAAGCATGACCAACTTTACTGGTATTGTTCTACTTTCATCGCATGACCATACATTTATGCAAACCGTTGCCAACCGTATTATTGAGCTTACGCCTACTGGCGCTATCGACAAACTGATGAGCTTCGATGAATATATCGAAAGAAAGCAGGCTAATAAATTACAAATGGCATAACAAATAATGGTAATATTTTTAAACGTGGCTCCGGTTAAACCGGGGCCATGTTTGTTTTAAGTCCTGAACGGGCTTGCACTGGGTCCCGCTTGTGCGGTAAAGTGTCGAAGGATTTTGATACCAGCAAGTAATAAATATAATTATCTTGCCAGTGGATCAGACATCCTTTATTTTTTTAATACGCCATTATGAGTTCAACCAGCTGGGATAACTTCTGGAAAGATCAAAGGCAGTCGTTTTATGCAGTCATGAAGATTGCCACCGGCTTTTTTGTATCGCAGATCGAGAAGGTGTATCATTTAAAACCAACCGACGATTTTTTCGATTATGGGTGCGGACCAGGTTTTGTGGCCGATTCCCTGGCTGACAAAAACATCCGGATAACCGGTGCAGATATCAATGAGTTCTTTATAGAAGAGTGCCGGAAAAATCATCCCGCTTCTTTATTTATGCTGGTTACAACCGATATAGCTGCCAATAAAAAGATACTGGACGAACAGTTGAAGGAAAGGAAGTTTGATTTTATTATACTTTTAAGTGTAGCGCAGTACCTGAAAAATGCAAGCGAACTCGAAGCGCTGATCAGGCTGCTTCGCAGCTATATGAAAGAGAGCGGTAAATTGATCATTGCCGACGTATTGGATGAAAATACCTCTTCCATGAAAGATGCCTTCGCGCTGTTTATCCATTGCATTAAAAAGGGTAGAATAGGCGCCTTCATTGGATTTATAGCTTACCTGGTATTCTCAGACTACCGCACCATTTCAAAACAAAATAAACTGCTCCAGGTGCCGGAGCAGGCGATCCGCGACATGGCCAAACGGAACGAACTGCAATGCGAAATGGTAAAAGGGCTCACCCTTCAGGTCTCCCGCTCAAATTATATTTTGAGTCCAAAACAGTAACCAGGCTATCGTTTATGTAACCTGTAGTTGATACCCAATTGAATGCTCATTGAGTAGGTGCCGAAGTTGAACTGCGAAAAGCCGGTTAACTGGTTAACGGTAACATGAAAGGTGTTGGAAACATAGGCCGGTGACAAGGAATACGGCTTCTGTTCTCTGTCGAATCCATGCAATCGGCTTAATGATTTTACCACTGCTATTTTATAGCCAGCCGCTCCTCTCGGCAAATGAAATACCAGGTCGCTCGTTAACGCAGCGGTCATATAATTTTTTGAGGTGCCAATAAGGTTGGCGGCCGTCCCGGGTAACTGACGGCGAAAGTCGAGCAGCTTACCAAATTCCTGCTCCCATGACAATTCTGTGCCGATCCGCCATTCATGTTTTTTGAAGGGAATATTCAAATTAAATCCTCCGGTAGCGCCCCATCCGCCAAAGAATTTACTGCCTGCATTGTTATTGATAGATGTTGTGTCGAGATTTTTATTGTGTGCGTCTCCAACATAAGGCTTCACGTGGTAATTCCCCAAAGTACCGGTAAGTCCATAGAACGCCTGTATGTTCCGGGAGGTATGAGTGCGGTATATACTTGCAATACCACCGTTTATTCCATCGCGATAATTGTAATTGGCCCCGCCTGTGGTAAAGGTGGCGTTGGCATAAACGGCGCTGCGAATACTGTCGCTGTACAACGGCATTGTTTTGTAACTGGCTGTATTGCTTTGAAAGGGACTTTGATAATAAGCATATTGAGTGCAGCTGCTTAACAATAACATAAAAATGGACAGCCACCAGGAACAGGTAAATTTTTTCATTGGTTGTTGTGATTGATAGGGCTACCGGCTACGGTTATGAGCCAATTAACGATGTTATATTGACAGATATTGCAATAAACCCGTTGCAACCGCCGGAATAAAACAGGTGCCTGTCGATAAAATATCATTTCATGCAATAAATACTAACTTTAAGCGCTATTAAACCGGTGGGCTGATGGCTGCTTAACAAAGTGAGAATCAGTGGAGTGCCAAAACCAACGTCTTTTCAACAGATAATCAAATTAAAGGTTGTTGATCGGGAAAAACCTGATACTGTGCATTTGTTTTTCCATAGGATGGCTGCTGACTGCTGCCCAGACTCCCCGTCCGGTGGCGGCTGGCTCGAACCTGCGCAAAAAAGTAATTGCTGTAAAGCAATCTTCCATACCGCTCGATAGCCTCAGCATCGTTCCCGGAACCGTTTCCATAGCCGGTATACCTGATAGCTTATACAATATTGATTTTGTAAATGCCCGCCTCACCTGGAAACAATTACCCCCACTGGATAGTATACTTGTTCGTTACCGGGTTTTTCATACCCGGTTGAATGCCGTGGTGAACCATATGCAATATGACAGCATTATGAACAATTTCATGGGGCAGCCTTTTATCCCCGATTATGTGGGTGTGGGCGGGGCAGATAACTTTTTCAACTTCGGTAACATTAACTACAACGGGAGCTTTGGCCGTGGAATATCTTTTGGTAACAGCCAGGACGCTGTATTTACCAGCAACCTCAACCTGCAATTAAGCGGCTACCTGGCTGACAGTATTGAAATTGTAGCCGCCATTACCGATAACAACATTCCCGTTCAGCCCGATGGCACCACCCAGCAATTAAACGAGTTTGACCGCATCTTTTTACAGTTTAGAAAAAAGAACTGGCAGCTAAGCCTCGGCGATATTGATATACGGCAGCAGCAAAGCTATTTCCTCAGCTTTTACAAACGCCTGCAGGGCATTGCCTTTGAAACCACATCAGCCATTACTGATAAAATTTCAAACAGATCCATGCTCAGCGGTTCCATCGCCAAGGGAAAATTTACCAGGAATATACTGCAGCCGCAGGAAGGCAACCAGGGACCTTACCGGTTACAGGGGGCGAACAACGAGTTTTACTTTGTCGTGCTTGCCAATACAGAGCGTGTATTTATTGATGGAGTATTGATGCAACGCGGGGAAGACAGGGATTATGTGATCAATTACAATACGGCGGAAGTAACCTTCACGCCAAAGCAAATGGTCACAAAAGATAAACGGATAGTGGTAGAATTTGAATATGCCGACCGCAATTACCTGAACTCGAATATTTACCTCACCAACGAAACCAATTTTAATGAGAAGGTAAAAGTGAAGCTGGGGTATTTTAGTAATTCCGATGCTAAAAGTTCGCCCATAAATCAAAGCCTGGATACTGATCAAAAAGCGTTTTTAAGGAACCTGGGCGATAGCACATCCCGGGCATATTATCCGTATTCGGTAATAGATACTTTTACAACCGGGGCTATACTTTACAAGAAGATAGATACCGTATATAACGGCGGAACCCACGATTCAGTTTTTGTATATTCTACCAACGCCGATAGCGCCCGGTACACATTATCGTTTATAGAGGTAGGCGCCAATAATGGCAGTTATATACCCGATCTCAATGGGGCCAACGGAAAAGTATATCGCTGGGTACAACCGGTAAGCGGCGTGAAACAGGGCTATTATGAACCAGCTGTTTTTCTGGTAACACCCAAAAAACAACAGATAGCCAACCTGGGCGTTGAATACAACATTTCCAAAAATACCTTGCTCAATGCCGAGGTGGCCATGAGTAATTATGATGTGAATACATTTTCTTCCATTGATAAAGACAATGATAAAGGGTATGCAGCCAAAGTGGATTTTAAAAACACCATGCCGTTTAAAGGCTCCAGGAGAGGAATAAAGCTGGCTACCGATCTGGGCTATGAATATGTGGATGCCCGGTTTAAACCCCTGGAGCGTTTGCGTAACATAGAGTTTACCCGCGATTGGGGGTTGCCGTTGTTGTTGACTGCTCCCGAACATGAAAATATTGTAATGGCCGGTTTGCAGCTGTCAGACAAAAAAAGTAATTCACTGCGTTACCAGTTTACCGAATACAACCGGGGTACTTCATTTACGGGGTTGCGGCATAGCTTCACGCATATGCAAACCATTAAAGGATGGTTGCTGAATAACCAGGTTACCCTGTCGAACATTGATGCTATCAATGACAAAGGCTATTTCTGGCGGCCTACCTTTAACCTTTCGCGCCAGTTTGCCAAATTGAAGAACTATACAATCGGCGGCGCCTATGCGGTAGAACATAATGCCATTCGCAATAAGAATACCGATAGCATGGCCATACAAAGCTTTTCGTTTACAAATGCTACCGCATTTCTTAGATCAGATCAGGCCAAACCCAATCATTGGGGTATAGCCTGGTTTACACGCACCAATTCGTATCCACAGGGTACAAGCCTGGTAAAAGCCGATAGAAGCCAGAACCTAACCCTGAATGGTGAATTATTAAAAGATGCCCGTCACCAGGTGCGCTTTACCAGCACCTACCGGAAATTGAAAATTTTGGAAAGCACCTTAAACAACCAGTTGCCTGAGGAAAGCTTACTGGGCAGAACGGAATACCAGGTTAATCTTTTAAAGGGCTTGCTGAACGGGAACCTGTTGTATGAAGTAGGAGCAGGGCAGGAGCAAAAAAGAGATTATTCCTTTCTGGAAGTACCGGCCGGGCAGGGCGAATTTACCTGGATCGACTACAACAGTGACGGCATTCAGCAACTCAATGAATTTGAAATAGCCCTGTTCCAGGACCAGGCAAAGTTCATTCGCATTTTTACCCCCACCAATGTGTATGTAAAAGCCAATTACAATACGTTCAACTATAGTATCAATGTAAATCCACGCGCTTCCATTAATGCAGCAAAGACCAATAAGCTGGGTAAATTTATATCGCGCATCAACCTGCAATCATCGCTTCAGATCACTAAAAAAGAGGTGGCCGATAAAATTGTTCAGTTTAATCCATTCAAGTCGCCATTAAACGATACCTCATTAATTACCCTTACTTCCAACTTTGTAAATACGTTTTCGTTTAACCGCTTTAGCCCTAAATGGGGTTTTGATGTTACCAGCGCCCGCAATAGCGGTAAGTCCTTACTTACCTATGGGTATGAAAGCCGTAAATTAAATGACTGGACGTTGCGCACCCGCTGGAATATTACCAGGATGTTTGCGATTGAAATGACAGGCCGTACGGGCATCAATCAACTCATTACATCCAACCCGAAGTTTGATAATCGCAACTATAAGATCAATCAATATTCTGCAGAGCCGCGGGTGACATTTACAAAGGGCACCAACTTCAGAATGGGGGTAGGGTATAAGATAAGTGATAAGAACAACGTGCAGGGAACCCAGGAAAGGTCGAAGTCGAACTCCCTGAATACCGATGTGAAATATAACATCTTGCAGAGCACTTCTATAATGGCAAAATTCACTTATACAGACATTACTTTTACTTCACTGGATAGTATACCAAATGCCAATTCATCATCGTCCTACATTATACTGGAAGGGCTACAGCCTGGTAAAAACTTTTTATGGACGCTTGATCTTACCAAAAGACTTTCGAACAATCTTGAATTCAGTATGCAGTATGAAGGGCGCAAACCAGGCGCCTCGCGTATAGTACATATTGGAAGGGCATCTATACGGGCTATGTTGTAGCTAACAGGCAATAATGCCTTCCCCCAAAAAAAACGACCCGTCCCGGCTAAGCCGGAACGGGTCGTTTTTCAAAAATATAATATTGTGAAAGATTATCCGAAGATGCCACCTTTCTTCAATGAACGGGTAGCTTCACCGATCTTGAAACCATTGTGGTATACTTCGATCTTGTAGTTACCAGTTTTGAAAGGGCTATTTTGTTTCCACGCAAATTCTACGTGTTTGTTTTTGCCTTGTTCGAAATCAACAGGAACTTTTGCAGTGAATAATTTTTCACCTTCTTCACGTGTAGTGAATTTACCAGAACCCAGCGCTTCTACAGCAACAGGTTGGCCATCAGGACCAGTGATACAAACATATACATCAGTAGAACCTGTTTGAGCGATGCGGTTAGCAACGTCCATTGCAATTACCAGTTTGTCAACTTTCTTTGCAGAGGTTGTTTCTGATTCTTTGCCACCTTTTTTCTCATTAACAGGAGTAACAGAGATGTTAGATGCGTTCAGGGTAGAAGCTACATCAACTTTTGCTGCTAACTCGTCTTTTTGAGTAGTGGTAGTTTGCAGGTCTGTAGTGAGTTTTTCTTTGTCGGCTGTTAACTGAGTTTTTTCAGTAGTCAGCGTTTGATTTTCCTGAGTTAAACGGGCAACTTCAGCTTCCAGGTTAGCGATCTTGTCATTCAGTTCGCCAATTAAAGACTGAGCTTTCTTCTTTTCAGATTCAGAAAGGCGTTGTTTTTTCAGGATGCTTCCGATCTGACCTTTTAATTTAGAAATTTCACTGGTTCTGTCATTTACTTTTCCTTCCAGTTCGTTGTTATAACCAGTTAGAGAATCCAAACGAGTTAAAGCAGCATCGAAGCTTTTTTGTAATTCATTCTTAGATGAATCTACTGCCACGTATTGTGTTTGCAGTTGTGTGATCTTTTGATCAGACTTGTTTTTGTCCCATAAAAAGTATCCCCATGTTCCAAGAATACCAACGGCCAGTAAGCCGATAATGAGGTTCTTTGAATCGCGTTTTGGTGGATTACCTTGTGGACTAGCGGATGGATAATTGGTTGTACTCATAATAAGTGTATGTTTATTTTGAAAGGTTATAAAATCGGGTTCAGTATTTAGTTTTATTTGGGTTAGTTGTTCCCATTGGGTTTCGCATATGGGTTTGACCAAAACCATGCCAGAATTTGGCAAATAACCTTTCCAAAAGCCCTGAAAAAACGCTGAAAGGTAGTAGCGTATTGTGTTACAGTTTTGTATAAATCGTTATATGTCATGGCTTTTTTTGTGGTAATATTGCAAAGTTTAAACCACGATCAAAATTCATGTCAGCAGAAAAAATTATATCCGACTGGAAAAAAAAGCTGTTTAAACCCGTTTACTGGCTCGAAGGCGAAGAAGATTATTTTATCGATAAAGTGGTGCATTACGCCGAGCATAACATTTTAACGGAATCTGAGGCGGGTTTTAATTTGACCGTGTTTTATGGTCGCGATGCAGATTGGACACAGGTGATCAATGCCTGTAAAAGGTATCCCATGTTTTCCGAACGGCAGGTAGTTTTACTAAAGGAAGCGCAACATATGCGTGATATTGACAAGCTGGAATCGTATATCGCGCAACCATTATCTTCCACCATTTTTGTGGTAGCGTACAAAGAAAAGAAGGTGGATGGCCGTACCCAGCTGGCAAAGCTCCTCAAAACAAAGGCTGAGTTGTTTACTACCAAGAAAATGTACGATAGCGCATTGCCCGAATGGACTAATGAAATGGTTAAGGGAAAAGGATTCACCATTTCGCAAAAGGCGGTCTTGTTATTAGTTGATCATATTGGCAATGATCTCAGCCGTATAGATAATGAAGTAGATAAAATGCTGGTGAACCTGGGTACCAGGACCAACATTACCGAAGACGATATTGAAAAGTATGTTGGGGTAAGCAAGGAGTATAATCCTTTTGAACTACAGTCGGCCATGGCTGCCAAAGACCTGTCTAAAGCCATGCGCATCATTCAGTATTTCGAAGCCAATCCCAAGGCTGCACCTATCCAACTGGTATTACCAACACTATATAACCTGTTTAGTAAAACGTACATGATCTTTGGGCAAAGCAGCAAAGACGATAAAACCATTGCAGCCAATATTGGGGTGAATGCCTGGTTCGTAAAAGACTATTTGCTGGTGGCCCGTAACTATGGTTATAACGGTGTTGAAAAAGCGTTGTTGCTATTACATCATTACAACCTGCGCAGCATAGGCGTAAATGACATAGGATCACCCGATGCTTCTTTGTTGAAGGAAATGGTGGGTAAACTAATGTGCTGATGTGATAATTCGATAATGTGATAATAAATACAAATACAGCCTCACATGGCACATTATAAGTGCCTAAGGGTTGTTATCACATTATTCTCCCAGCGCCCGCAACGTGTCTTCCTTATCTTTTGCCAGTTGTTCTACCAGGGCGTCAAGACCGTTGAATTTTACTTCTGGACGCAGGTATTTTTTGACGTATACCCGAAGCGTTGCGCCATATATATCTTCATTGAAATCAAAAATGTTTACTTCAATAACCCGGTCGGTGCCGCCTATCGTGGGGCGAATACCAATGCTCATCATGCCTTGCAGGAGGTATGATGCAGGAGGTATGAAGTAGGAAGATTCTCCCCCGGTTTCTGACTTTGTATTTCCTGTTTCCGACTTCAGGCTTCTGATCTCAGCTTCTACCGCATAGATCCCATTCCCGGGTATCAGCTTTTCTTCATGCTCAATATGCAGGTTAGCGGTTGGATAGCCGAGCGTACGCCCCAGCTTATTACCATCTACTACTGTTCCTTCAAAAAAGAAATCATAACCCAGCAAAGTATTGGACCGTTCAATATTGCCTTGCAACACGGCTTCACGGATGCGCGTTGAACTTACGGTATTATCATTGATCAAATGGGCCGGTATTTCTATCAGGTTAAATCCAAGCCGGGCGCTGTATTCTTCCAGCAATTTAAAATCGCCTTTGCGGTCCTTGCCAAAGCGATGGTCGTACCCAATGATAACAGTGTGTGGATGAAATTTCTCAACCAGGAATTGTTCAATATAGGCTTCGGGGCTTTGCTGCGCAAACGTATCGGTAAAGGGCACAACTACCAGGTGATTGATGCCATTTTTGTGGAGCAATTCAATTTTTTCGTCAATGGTATTGATCAGCTGAATCCCAGGCTGGCCGGAAACGATCACTTTTCGCGGATGCGGATGAAAAGTGATAATAACCGTTTCGCCGCCAATGCGGGCTGCCTCCCGTTTCAATTGCTCCAAAATGCTTTTGTGCCCGGTATGCACGCCGTCGAATGTACCTATGGTAACTACAGCCTTTTGAAAGGCCGGAATAGTATCTATTGAGTAGTAAACTTTCATAAATGCGGTGCGAAAATACAATCTGAAGTCCGAAGTAGGAAGTCGGATATCAGGAGTAGAAAGTCGAAGTCAGAAGTTGGATATCGGAAAATAGGAACGAGAAGTAAGAAGTAGGAGATAGGAAGTACGAAATTCCGGGTCAATTGGGAGGTGGTTCGCTTTTTATCGGTTTTTTTGAAAATTAGGACTCTTCTTACCTCATACTTCTTACTTCCTACTTCATTTACTACCTTTGCCGCTTCAAATAATAAAATGAGTTTATATTCACAACGGGGTGTTTCGGCCCAGAAAGAGGAAGTTCACAAGGCTACGGAAAAGCTGGATAAAGGATTGTACCCCTTTGCATTCTGCAAGGTTTATCCCGATTACCTGACCGGCAATAACGACTGGGTGAATGTAATGCACGCCGATGGCGCCGGAACCAAAAGCATCCTGGCTTATTTATACTGGAAAGAAACTGGCGATCTGTCGGTTTGGAAGGGCATTGCCCAGGACGCCGTGGTGATGAACCTCGATGACCTGTTGTGTGTGGGTATAACCGATAACCTGTTATTTTCATCAACCATCGACCGAAATAAAAAACTGGTAACCGGCGAAGTGCTGGAAACAGTGATCAACGGTACCCAGGAATTATTTGATTCGTTAAAACAGTTTGATGTAAATATCCATTACCTGGGTGGCGAAACGGCCGATGTTGGCGATGTGGTGCGTACAATTGCCGTTAATGGCACCATGACCGCCCGCTGGCCTAAAAACAAAATGGTGACCAACGAAAAGATCCAGGCTGGTGACGTTATTGTCGGATTCAGCAGTTTTGGGCAAACCGTTTACGAAACCGAATACAACAGCGGCATTGGCAGCAATGGCCTTACCAGCGCCCGCCACGATGTATTAAGTAAATTTTACGCAGAAACATTCAAAGAATCATACGAGAACAGCCTGGCTGATGAAGTGGTGTATATAGGGCCCCATCGCATGACCGATACGGTAGGCAGCGAAAAGCACCAGGTAGGTAAATTGCTGTTATCGCCCACCCGCACGTATGCGCCCTTATTAAAAATATTTCTCGAAAACTATTTTGAAGCTATTCACGGCCTCATTCATTGCAGCGGCGGCGGACAAACGAAATGTATGAAATACCTGCCTGGAGACTTCCGGGTTATAAAAGATAATTTATTCGAACCGCCCATCATCTTCCAGCTCATTCAAAAAGCCTCCGGTTCCGATAACCGCGAAATGTACCAGGTGTTTAACATGGGCCATCGCCTTGAATTATTTACCGATGCCGCTTCGGCCGGCTTATTCATCGATGCCGCTAAAAAACTCGGCATCGGGGCACAGGTGGTTGGCCGTGTGGAAGCCGCTGATAAAAAGGAATTGATCTTGAAAGTTGGCAACGAAGAGATCGTTTATTGATGGCATCAATCCATCAATAAAACTATCTATATAACTTCTATCCCCGCATCCCTGTATGGCTTTAATACCGGGTCATCGGGCGATAGCTCGGTAACGAGCATGTGAATTTTACTGATATCACAAATATGTATCGGTTGCAGGCTGTTGATCTTTTCGGCAATGCTGAGGCAAACCACTTTTTGCGACGATTCTATCATGGCTTTCTTCAATTGCACTACATCCCAGTCGCTATCGGTGATCCCATCTTTTAAACTAATAGCGTTTACCCCTAAAAAGCACAGATCGGCACGTATTCTTTTAATTTGAGTGATAGCCTCTCCGCCGGTCGTTATCTTGGAGTTTTTAGATACTTTATCGCCAATGGCAATTACTTCTACGGAAGGGTGCTGCATGTATTCCAGGATGGCAGGAATGCTGCCCGAAACAAAGGTAGCCTTCAGCCGGGGCGGCAAAGCCCGGGCCATTTCAATAATAGTAGTACCACCGGTGGTAAGCACGAACATGCCGTCATGTATTAGTGACGCTGCCTTGTGCGCTATGGTTTTTTTGTGGTCTTGCGAATATACATGCGAGGTGGAATAATGCACCTGGCTAAAGGAATGCGACAACGCGCCCCCATGTACTTTTATGATCTTCCCCTCATCGGCCAGTTCCTGCAGGTCGCGCCGGATGGTATCTTCCGATACATTCATATCCCTGCTGAGATTAGATGACATCACTTTGTTGTGAAGATTCACCTGGTGCAAAATGAAGGCTTGTCGTTCTTTTTTTAACATGTTATTGGAGGGGAGCATTTATTTCAGGGGAAAGCTATAGAAAATCCTGTATAAAATTTGTAAAAATTAGCTGAAACTTTCAGCGGGGCAGCAGCAGCTTTGGAATGGAATAAAAAAAGGACCATTTTCAGTATGAAAAATGGCCCTGTACTTATAGGCTAAATTCCTTATTAAACAGTAGGTGTTTGCTTTTTCTCCAGGCTGAAAATTACCTGGAAAAAGTATTCAGAAGACTGCGGCATAGTGTCGGCGAGTTTGGGTTTCTTCTTAAAAGCCCTTTGCACTTCTTCATGTAACACTTGTTGCAATTCCTGCTTTGAAAGTTGTTCAGTGGTTGTTACCTCATTTGCTGGTATAATGCTCCTGGTGGTAACTTTGTTGAGTTGTTTTACCCCAGCCGGTAACTGATCAAATGTTTGAACATAATAGATATCACCGTTCTTGTCAAAAGCTATTGAAAAGTATACCACCCCTTCTGCCTGCTGGGCCAGTGCCCGTTGGGGATACCGGGCATTACGGCAATAATATGCTTCAATTTTTGATATAACAGGGTCTGTAGTTTCAGCCGTTGAAAATGGCTGCGTAGCATTGGTTGTTGCCGCCATTTGCTCCCGGGCGGGATGCGTTGTTGTCATTTGAATAGTTGGCGGCGTTGGTTTTTTAACCTGTGCAGGGCGGGCAACGGTTTGTTCGCTGGTTGCCGGGCTATTAGCAGCCGCTGCAGGGTTGTCTTTATACTTCACAATTCCTTCCAGTATCTTTTTAGCTATGGCTTCCTGGTTGCTGCTGTTGCTGATAAAGGCAAGGTCTTTTTCATTGGTTATATATCCGCATTCGATCAAAAGGGCAGGGCAGGGGGTTCTTTCCAATACCCAGATGTTCATTGAACGTTGCAAAAGTGCCGGGTTGGTGTTATACAGTTTACTTAACTCCTGTACAACGGCTGAACCCAGTTGTTTTGACTGCTTTGTGCGGTCGTCCTCTTTATTTGACACAAATACTTCAAAACCGCTGTAGCGGGGATCTGTTTTATTATCATCTGTGGCAGAAATATGGATCGAAATAAAAAGGTCGGCTTTTGCTTTTTCTGTAAGCGCTGTACGTGCTTTTAATCCGTCATTTTTATCGGTTGTATTGTCCGGCAAACCATCATTGGTGCGGGTCATTACCACGTTGATATTGTAGGATGCCGCCAGCTGTTGAATTTTCTGGCTTATTTGTAAGGCAAGGTCTTTCTCCTTCACTTTACCGTCTGTGCTGGCAGCGCCGGCGTCTACGCCACCATGGCCTGCGTCAATAACCACTGTAATCGGTTTTTGGGCAGAACCGGAGCGAAAGATCGTGGTAACGGAATTTGTTGATCGTTGCGCATACAATGCGATTGTGCAGAAAAGAAAGGCCAGAACCGGCAGCGCCATTAAGCGGCTGCGATAAGTGATCCTGGTTGACTGGTTGTTTGTGATCATGGCTATACGTCTTTTGATATGGTTTTGAAAGAAATAATTGGAAATGGGAATATGATTGGCTTTTAGTGTTTGCAATACAAGTAATTCAGCATAAGCATAGCGGTCGCTGTCTGAAACGGCATACTGGTCGGCAAGGAATTCATGAATGGCCTTCATTTCCTTTTTAAGCAAATGAAAGAACGGGTTGTACCAGAAAAATGCGGTTATAAGTTCCGTAAGAATAATATCGGAAGAATGTTTTTGCTGTACATGGAACAGTTCATGGCGAAAGATCTGTTGACCATCCCGGCTATTGAAGGGGAGGTCCCTGTTCCAGAAAATAGACTGGAAAAAAGAGAAAGGGGTCCCAGGCTCCCGGGTTGTAAAGAATTTTAGCCCGCCGATGTGCTCAAATGGATATTGTTTTGAAATTTTCCTGATATACAGCAACGACCTTATCAATACCCATAGTAGCGCAACAATTCCAATTCCATATACCCCGTAAAGAAGGTTTTCTACCGTAAGCAGCCGGGCCAGAGCACCGGGTCCCGCATCCAACCCTTCTGCTTCCCCATAATTTACGGTCAGCACTTCCAGGGTTTGATAAACCGCCTGACTTACAGCATTTTGTGGTTTGTTCCAAACCGGTATCCTGATAAAGGGCAGTATTACCGAGAGTAATAAGGTAGCCTGCAGGTAAAAACGGTTATAATGGTGAAACCGCCTGTTGCGTAAAAAGAGCCAGTAATAGCCCAGCAGGATGCCGGAACACAGCATAACTTTTCCCAGGTACAGCAAAAAGGTCATTGGTTATTGTTTTTGGCGTTTTTGATTTGTTCAAGCAAAGTCTCCAGGTCTTCCTGGCTGAGTTTGTTATCGTTCACAAAATGGGAGAGCAGTTTGGCGGGGGAGCCTTCAAAATAGCCTTTTACCAGCTGGTTAATGCTTTTTTTGCCATACTCGGTTTTACTTACCGCAGGCTTGTACTGGTTGTTGCGCCCCTGTACTTCATAATTCACGAATCCTTTATCGATCAATATTTTAAGAATGGTGGCCACGGTATTGGAATGAGGTTTGGGGTCCGGCATTTTATCCAGGATATCCTTCAGGAAACCATGTCTTAATTGCCAGAGTATTTGCATCACCTGTTCTTCAGCCTTTGTAAGGGATTTCATCTTTATTTAATGTGTTTTGGCCAGATGCCCGGCTGATTGGTCAGTCGGGTGATCTGACAATTCGTTATAACTAATCTTTTAGTCGCCGATCAAATGTATAACTAAATACTTAGTTGCAAAATAATTTCCTTGATTTTTTACAATATTTTTTTTAAAGGGGTTACGCCAGCGTTAAAAACTGTACTAATACATGTAATAAGCAGTGTGGATGTGCGATACAACGGATAACAGTTTTTTATATAAGCATGTATTCGTTACTACCTTTTGGTCAATTAATGTCATTTGTGGTTTCGATTTTATCCACAAAAGCTATGAGGTTTCGAGATTGAGTGTTACTTTTGCAGACAGTACCGGATGGATTAACAGGTTATTAGCACCTGATTTGCAACCTCCCCCGAACTTTGTTAGTCTTGCAAATGTTAGTATTGTACCCTTAACAATCATAGAAAAGCGATTTATTTAATAATCGACGATAATAGTCATTTTCATTTTATAAAGTATATAAATGAGACAGCTCAAAATTGCGACCCAGATTACGAATCGAGATTCGCAGGCAGTAGAAAAGTATCTTCAGGAAATTTCTAAAATTCCGATGATCACTCCGGAGGAGGAAACAGTACTTGCACAGCGGATCAAGATGGGTGATCAGAAGGCATTGGATAAGTTAGTGCAGGCCAACTTGCGTTTCGTGGTATCTGTGGCTAAGCAGTACCAGCACCAGGGGCTTTCTCTTAGCGATCTGATCAACGAGGGTAACCTCGGTTTGATAAAAGCGGCCCAGCGTTTCGATGAAACAAAGGGTTTTAAATTCATTTCATACGCTGTATGGTGGATTCGCCAGTCCATTTTACAAGCGTTGGCAGAGCAGGGCAGATTAGTCCGCCTGCCTCAAAACAAAATTGGCACCTATAACAAGGCTAACAAGGCGTACATGGCTTTTGAGCAGGAACATGAGCGGGAGCCTAGTACCGAAGAACTGGCCGAGTTGCTGGAAATGAGCGAAACGGAGATCAATAACATTTTCCAGAGTAATACCCGTCATACCTCACTCGACGCTCCGGTTCACGAAGCGGAGGATGTGGCCATGGGTGATTTGCTGGAAGGCGGCGACGACACGGATGACGATGTAATGAAAGATTCATTACGTAACGAGATCCGCCGGGTATTGAAATCGTTGAGTCCCCGCGAAGCTGAAATTGTAAATGCTTATTTTGGCCTGGATGGCGAAAATGGGGTAACCATTGAGCAAATTGGCCAGAAATACGATCTGACCAAAGAGCGTATTCGCCAGATCAAGGAAAGAGCCATCAAGCGTTTGCAAAAAGCCCGCTACAGCAATGCTTTAAAAGCTTATTTAGGTTAGTACAGGTACTATAAAGAAACGAGAACCCCGGTTGGCTTACCACCTTCCGGGGTTTTTTGTTTTATGGAGGGCTCAGGGACCTGGGTCCAGAGTCCAGGGCACAAGCATTAAATTCGGGGGGCCGACAAAACTCAGGTATTTTGAATTTAAACGCTTGCGCCTTGATTCTTGTTTCTTGTGTCTTAATTTTATCTCTGGTTCGTTATTTGAATACTATCGGTCATTGAAAATGATACAGCGTTTCGGGTTAGTAGCCATCATATTGGGGATGATTTTTTCTTCCTGCGAAAAAACAATTACGTTCAGGCCCAACGATTCGGAGCCGGTACTGGTTGTGGAAGCGTCTATTGAAAATGACCGGGCGCCGGTAGTTATTTTGTCCCAAAGCCTTGATTATTTCAACCAGATCAGTACCGAACTGCTGGCCAATTCCTTCGTTCATAATGCCGAAATAACTATTTCAAATGGAACCAGGACCCATAAGTTAAAGGAGATCAAGGTTCCTGTTGCCAATGGGTATTCCCTGTATTATTACTCCACCGATTCTTCCAGTTTGGGAACCGCTGTTGTGGGTGAATTTGGCAAAACCTACTCATTAACCATAAAATCGAACGAAAAAGACTATTCAGCCACCACAACCATTCCAATACTCTCCAAAAAAATAGATTCTCTGTGGTGGGAAGATGCGCCCAGCAGTCCCGACCCGGTTAAAGTGATCCTGATGGGGCGGTTTATTGATCCGCCTGGTCTGGGAAATTACACCCGGTATTATACTTCAGTGGACGGACTTCCTTTTTATCCCGGATTTAATTCGGTTTTTGACGACCAGATAACAGACGGCGCCACCTACAATTTGCAAATTGAAAAAGGAGTCGACCGCAACAACAGTATTAACCTGGAGCAATATGCTTTTTTCGATCACGGCGATTCGGTGGTAGTAAAATACTGTAATATCGATAAAGCCACCTACGACTTCTGGCGAACCATGGAGTACAGTTATGCCAATATCGGCAACCCGTTTGCATCGCCCAATAAAGTGCTCAGCAACATCCACGGCGGCGGGTTGGGTTATTTTGGCGGGTACGCTGCCCAGTATAGATCCATCGTTATTCCAAAATAAAGGCCTGGCAACAAAGCTTTCCCGGGCCGGTTATTAACACCTAATTCAGGTACCTGCGTCTTTATCATTTTCGTAACTCAAATTCAGGTAAATTTGTCAACTTTTCTTTAGAATACAGCATTATGGAAATCGAAAAAATACATTGCCTGATTATTGGAAGCGGGCCGGCAGGATATACCGCAGCTATTTATGCAGCGAGAGCTAACATGAAACCGGTATTATACCAGGGTATTCAACCCGGTGGCCAGTTAACGATCACAACGGAAGTAGAAAATTATCCCGGTTACCCCGATGGCGTTCAGGGACCGGAAATGATGGTTCATTTTGAAAAGCAGGCTGCCCGCATGGGAGCCGATATTCGATTTGGCCTGGCTACAAAAGTTGATTTTTCTGCCCCCCCATTTAAAGTTTGGATAGACGAAGAGAAACTGGTTGAAGCAGATTCGGTGATCATTGCTACCGGCGCTTCGGCTAAATGGCTTGGTCTGGATAGCGAACAACGCCTGAATGGCTTTGGTGTAAGCGCCTGTGCCGTTTGCGATGGTTTCTTTTTCAGAGGTAAAGAAGTGGCCATTGTAGGCGCTGGTGATACAGCCGCCGAAGAAGCCCTGTATTTATCTAAATTATGTACTACGGTACATATGTTCATTCGCCGTCATGAAATGCGGGCTTCCAAAGTAATGCAGGAAAGAGTACAACGAACACCAAATATTAAAGTGTATTGGAATACAAGCACCGATGAAATACTGGGTGAGAACAAGGTAGAGGCAGTTCGGATAAAAAATATCAAAACCGGTGAGTTGCAAACAATACCCATTACTGGCTTTTTTGTAGCGATCGGTCACCAGCCTAATTCCGATATTTTTAAAGGATGGCTCGATATGGATGAGGCCGGTTATCTTAAAACGGTCCCGGGCACTACCAAAACCAATATAGAAGGTGTATTTGCTTCCGGCGACGTGCAGGATAAAATATACCGCCAGGCAGTTACTGCAGCCGGTAGCGGTTGTATGGCCGCATTGGACGCCGAACGTTATTTATCGGCCAAAGGATTGGTGTAGAACCTGCCTGCCGGCAGGCAGGCCCAAAAAGCCGAAAGCAAAACGCGAAACGCCGAAAGCTGATGGTAAAAGTCGAACGTGCGAGATTATTATCTTAAGCGTTAAGCTTTTAGCATTAAGCGTTTGGCGTTTTTTTAATTAAATGGCACTGTTTTAGCAAAACAAAATGTACGTATGGTTGTTATTGAATTAAATCAGGTTAAGCTGCATGCCTATCATGGCATATACGAAGGAGAAAAATTAACGGGCAGCGCTTATGAAATAAATGTTCGGGTAGTTTATGAAGAAGGCGATACCACCTTCGACAGTTTAAAAAATACGATCAACTATGTGCAAATACTCGACATCGTAAAGCAACGAATGCAGATACCGACAGGTCTTTTAGAAAAGGTAGCAGATGAGATTATTCGTGAGATAAAGCGCCAGTATCCTTTCACCAAAGAAATAATACTTACTATCTATAAATTAGACGCCCCTGTAGAAAATTTTCAGGGAAAAATTGGCGTTACATTGCATAAGAAATTTGATGGGTAAATTAGGAAGTACAATAGGGCTTTTGCTTTTTTTGTTAATCCTGCCATTTAAAAATAATGCACAGGATATCAATTCGCTGTTGAAGGATGCGCAACAGCTGGAAAGTGCATTTAAAGAACCCGAAGCGCTGCAAAAATACCTCGATGTATATCGCTACCAGCCTAATAACCTGACCGCGCTCATCAAAATAAGCGAATTGTACAGCGTGGTGGGTAAACACCAGGGCACAAAGGAAAAACAAAAAGAATATTATCGTAACGCCCGGGTATATGCTCAAAAAGCCCTGCAGGTAAATGCCGGCAGTTCCGATGCCAATGTGGTGATGGCCCTGGCTATGGGCCGGATGGCGCTCATTTCCTCAGGCGATGATAAGATCAAAGCGATAAAAGATGTAAAAAACTATTCAGAGAAAAGCATACAACTCGACCCCAACAATTTTAAAGGCTACCATGTACTGGGGAAGTGGAATTATGAAGTGAGCGACTTGAACTCAGTTGAAAGGTGGCTGGTAAAGGTGGCTTACGAAGCCCTGCCAAAAGCCAGTCTGGATGATGCCATTAAATATTTTGAAAAAAGCAAACAGCTCAATCCTTCCTTTTTATTGAACTATTTCGAACTGGCCAAATGCTGGCACCGGAAAGACAATGATAAAAAAGCCCGGGAACTACTGGAGATCATGCTCAAAATGCCCAACAAAATTGCAGATGACCCCGGTATTAAAGCCAAAGGCAAAAAATTATTAGAAGAGTATAAATAGTTAGTAAGTTCGTTAGTTATTGAGTCGGAACTAAAAAATTGAATAACTAAATAACTTTATTCTTCCATTTCCCACTCCGCATATATAAAAATGATGGTACAAGCAGGCAGGTCCAGTAGATCCATTCGCTCATCCAGCCATAAGTTATAGATAAAAAGAATTTATCTAATACGAGGTAGATGTATACACTGTAGAAAACAATGGCTAGAATTTCGATCATTAACGACACCCGGCTATTGCCCGATCCCGTAACGGCATTCAGGAAAATAACAGCAAAGGACATCAATAAAAGGGCTACCGATAATATCCGTACAACCGGAATAGCCTGCGCTACAAATTCCCCCGACTGGCCATACACCGAAAACAACCATTCCGGGAACAGGTTGATCAGGATAACGATAACCACCATTGAACCCAGGCTCAACCGGATCATTTTTCCCATCAGTAACCAAACGCGGTCCTGCTTACCCTGCCCAATGATATTGCTGACCATGGCATTGGTGGTTGAACCGAAAGCCCAGGTTATAATAGTCGCCAGGCCAAATATATTTCGCATGGTATTGGAAACAGCCAGCGCAATTTCACCGTGTGCATCGATCAGCAGGAAAAAATATTCCCAGCTAACAATGCTGATCCCGTGCTGAAAAACAAGCGGGGCCGACATAGAAAATATGAGCCGGGTATTATAGCCATCCCAACGGAAATGCTGGAATAAATAGAGTTGCCGGCCTATGCCTTTTTTAAATATCACCAGGTAAACCACCAGCAGACCAACTACCTCGGCAATAATAGATGCAACAGCTGCTCCATTCAACCCCATTTCCGGAAAACCCGCATGTCCGAAAATCAACAGGTAATCCAGCAAAATATTGGTGCCTGCTTCCGCCACGGCGCCGCCCACCAGGTACCGGCTTTGATTGGTGCCAACCAGCAAGGCATTGCGCATTTGGTAAACGTACAAAAAGGGGAGGCCCCAGATGCGGATGCGGCAAAAGGAGATGGCTTGTTGTAAGCGCTCCTGATCGGTGATAAAATACCCAAACAAGCGGGGTGTAACGGTATAGGTAAGCAGAATACCGAATAATGAAATTGAAATGCCGATAAACAAAGCCTGGCTAAACAGTTTACCAATTTCTTCGGGTCTGTTTTCACCGGCCCGGCGGGCAATCAATGCCTGCAATCCGTTGTTTAAACCATAGCCAATGGCAGAAAATATAAGGTAATACACCCCGGTAACACCGGCCACAGCCAGGGCTTGTTTACTATAATGTCCTAAAAAAATATTATTCGTTACAAAATTGATTTGTGGTATCAAAATGGCTAGGCTGATGGGGGCTGCCATCTTGAGGATCTGCCTGTTGGAGAGTTCTACCTGGAATGCTGTATTTTTAGATAAGGCGCACATAAAAGGGTGGCAAAGGTATGGAGGAATGCACAGTCAGCAGGATATTAATATTATTCCTGCTCATTTAAACCGATTTTATAGTAACATTGCAGCTTTTGATAACTATGCTTAAGGCCAACTTTGATATTGTTCCTGAAATGAGGGATGCTGACGAACTTCGAAACAGTCAATTACTGATCGAAGTAGGAGAAAAAATGTTCAGCTATGTCATATACAATAAAGAACAACGCCGTTTTATAGGGCTTCGACAGTACAACCTCGATTATACACCGGGCAAAACCATGTTGGAAAACCTACTGGAAATAATAACCAACGACGAGTTATTACAAATTCAGTTTAAGGATGCCTTTGTTGTTTATAATTATACCGACAGCAGCTTTTTACCCGAAAAAGTCTTTCATATTGAACTGAACCAGCCTGTTACCGAAATCGTATATGGAAATGCCCGCAAGGGATTGATGTTAAGTGAAAAAGTGATTGGCTGGAGGATGTATAATATTTACCGCGTACCGCGGGAGATACATGCCCTGTTACAGCGAAAATTTGCTTCCGGAAACTATTGGCATTATTATACGCTGTTGCTGAATGAAGGCCAAACGCAATCAGATGAGCAGGTAATAAAAATGGTTATGCGGGCCGACCAGTTCCTGGTAGCTGTTTTTAAGGGTACCAGCATTCAGCTGATGCAATCTTACCTGTATCAAACGCCCGATGATGTATCGTACTACCTGTTGGCCATATGTAACCGCTTTAATATAAGCCAGGAAAAAGTAACGTTGATCGTAGCAGGTTTGCTTGATGAACAATCGCGGCTCTACCAGGAGTTGCTGAAATATTTCTTACAGGTTCAGTGGGACCGGTTGCCGGATACTGTAAAACTGGATGCAGCTTTTGCCGACTTCCCGGCCCATTACTTTTCACCGCTTTTGAAAATGGCATTATGCGTATAATAGGAGGGGAATTCGGTGGAAGAAAGATAAGCCCGCCAGGTAATATGCCGCATACCAGGCCTACTACTGACGTAGCCAAAGAAGGGCTTTTTAATATTATAGAAAACAACCTCGATATAACTGCCTTACATACCCTCGATCTGTTTGGCGGTACCGGCAGCATCAGTTACGAGCTGGCCTCACGCGGAGCCGCATCCTGTACCATAGTGGAGAAAGATCCGCCGATGTATGAGTTCATTAAAAAAACATCGGAGACGCTGAAGGTGGAAAACTTCACCGTGGTGAAGATGGATGTATTCAAATTTATTACCCAATGCACCAGCCGGTTCAATTTTATTTTTGCCGGTCCACCCTATGCCCTGGGCAACATTGACGACCTGCCCAAATTAATAGCCGAAAAACAACTGCTGCAACCCGACGGCTGGTTTGTACTGGAACATACACCCCGGAATCGTTATGAAGACTACCCGCTGTATGTAACTTCCCGCAATTACGGAACGACCATCTTTAGTATTTTTGTGAATAAGTAGGCAAAAAATGGAACGCATTTTTGTAACAGGCATCGGCACCGGTATTGGCAAAACCTTCGTGTCAGCCATTCTCGCCAAAGCATTGGATGCAGATTACTGGAAGCCGGTGCAGGCAGGTTTTTCTGAAGGCACCGATAGCGAATGGGTGGCCAATATGCTTACAGATACCGGTTCGGTTGTGCATCCCGAAGTATACCGGTTGGCAAAAGCCGCATCGCCACATATTGCTGCCCGCGAGGAGGGAATTACAATTGATATTAAAAAGATTTGTAGCCAGATTCCGGCAAATAATCGTAATTTACTGATAGAAGGCGCAGGGGGTTTATTGGTGCCATTGAATAATTCTGCATTTGTGGCTGACCTGATCAAAGAATTGGACGCAAAGGTAATACTGGTCAGTCGCAATTACCTGGGGAGCATAAATCATTCACTATTAACAGCGCGGGTTTGCCGCGAAATGCAACTACCGGTAATCGGTTGGATTTTCAATGACCAATACCTCGATTATGAAGAAGAGATTGTACATTGGAGCAACTTTCCCAGAATAGCGTCCATTCCCTATTCTGAAAATATCAACGGGACATTTATCAACTCTCAGGCAGATGCTATTAGAAAGCAACTGAAAGAATTATTATGATAAAAAACACCGTTAGAAAAGAGTTTCTGCAACGCAGGATGAACATCCTGGAAGAAGATCTGCAGCAACAAACCGCATTAATGGCCGCCAGCTTCGGCAAAATGATCTTTCCCCCGGTAAATTACCTGATGTCTTATAATCCGCTGGCAAGCCGTCGTGAATTTGATGTTTCCATTTGCGAAGACATTTTAAAGGAGCAGAATTTGATCATGCACATTGCATGGCCTAAAATTCATGTGGATATGCTGGATATGGAAGCCGTACTGGTTGAAAAGGACGGACTGTTTATCAAAAACAAGTTCAATATACTGGAGCCTATTGGCGGCGCTATTGTTCCGCCCCAAAACCTCGATATCATATTTGTTCCCCTGGTTGCATTTGATGAACGCGGATACAGGGTTGGCTATGGCAAAGGGTATTACGACCGGTACCTGGCACAGTGCCGGCCGGATGCTATAAAGATCGGTTTCTCGTTTTTCGACGCGGTAGAATACATTGAGGACATCGATGAATTTGATGTATCTTTAAATTTTTGCATTACACCGCATCGTATATATGAATTTTAATGCTCCGTTGTTGCGGCCCTTCCGCGTATTACTGTTCCCTTTTTCCCTGTTATATTTCGCAGCGATTTGGATACGTAATCGATTGTATGACAAAGGGATCCTTCGGTCAACCGGTTTTAACCTGCCAATTATTTGCATCGGGAACCTGTCGGTTGGCGGTACCGGTAAATCGCCCATGGTTGAATGGTTGGTCAAATTTTTGCACAACGATATGAAGGTGGCTGTGTTAAGCCGGGGTTATAAACGCCGGACCAAAGGGTACGCGCTGGCTGGCGAAAATACCACGGCCCTGGATATTGGTGATGAACCCATGCAATTCCATAACAAATTTCCAGGCGTTACTATAGCAGTGGGTGAAGAAAGGATAGTAGCCATTCCGCAATTATTACACGATAGACCCGATACAAAAGTGATCCTCCTCGATGATGCTTTTCAACATCGGTCTATAAAAGCGGGGTTAAATATCATACTCACCAATTACGATAACCTGTTCACCCGTGACTGGGTATTGCCATCAGGCGATTTGCGTGATGAACGTAGATCGTATAAACGGGCCGATGTGATTGTGGTTACCAAATGCCCGCCCGGATTAGCGGATGAAGAAAGGCTGGCTTTGAAACAGGAGATAAAACTACAGCCACATCAACAATTGTTCTTTACAACGATTCGCTATGGATTGCCATACCACATTATTAACAAAAAAGAAATGTCCCTGAATACTTCTACCGAAGTATTACTGGTAAGTGGTATCGCCAACCCCATGCCGTTGAAGAAATATTTACAGGATGCTTCAAAAACCTACTACGAAATATTGTATGGCGATCATCATATTTTTTCCATTGACGACTGGAAGGATATCGTGGCACGGTTTAAAAACATCCCCACACAAAACAAAATTATACTTACAACTGAAAAGGATGCCGTTCGCCTTATAAAATTTGGACAGACCTTGCAAGATTACCCCGTGTATGTAATCCCCATTGAAATCCAATTCCTTTTTAATGAGGGGCGTCAGTTTACTGATATTATCAGTAAATTCATTAATGATTTCAGTATCACGAATTAAAATGATTGAATGAGCAGGAAACAAGCTAAGAAGACTAAGAAAAAAGGAGCTTCTGCACAACACACCCTGAAAGGTGTTTTAGATATTACCCGGTCAGGCATCGGGTATGTAATGGTTGAGAACCTTCCCAGTGATATTATCGTTCGGCCCGCCGATTTTAATACCGCCTTGCATGGCGATACGGTACGGGTACGGGTGTTTGGCGGCCCCGCAAAAAAGAGCGGTCGTCAGCAGGGGCAAATCGTTGACGTTTTACAACGCAAACAATCGGAATTTCTGGGAAAAATAGAAATAGGCAAAACTGCCGCCTTTTTTACCGCAGATACCGAAAAGCCCATGCCGGATGTTTTTATCCCGCAGCAGTCATTGAATGGCGCTGTGCATAACGATCGGGTGATCGTACGCATAACTGAATGGGAAAAGCAAAAGAAACCGGTAGGCACTGTTGTACAGGTAATGGAAGCCGGCAACGAAGGCGATATGGCCATGAAGGAAATATTAATGGAAAACGGATTTCCATTGTTTTTCCCCGAGAATGTGATCGAAGAAGCCCAAAGGATCCCCGACACCATTTCACAGGATGAGATCAATAAAAGAAAAGATTGCCGCGATATACTTACGTTTACCATTGACCCGGTTGATGCAAAGGATTTTGACGATGCCATAAGCATCCGCCTGCTAAAGGGCGGCATCTACGAAATAGGCGTACATATTGCCGATGTGAGTCATTATGTAGAACCCGAAACAGACCTTGACAAGGAAGCCTATGACCGCGCCACATCGGTATACCTGCCCGACCGGGTAGCGCCCATGTTACCGGAGCATATCTCCAATGGACTGTGCTCATTACGGCCAAAGGAAGATAAACTTACTTTCTCCGCCATTTTTCAAATAACCCCTGACGGGGAAGTGCAGCAATACTGGCTGGGAAAAACGGTGATACATTCCAACCACCGCTTCACCTACGAAGAAGTGCAGGAGATCATTGAGAAAGGAGAAGGGTTGTATCAGGGCGAAATTCATTTATTAAATAAACTCGCCCAGCAATTTCGCGCCCAGCGTTTCGGTAAAGGCGCCATTAATTTCTCATCGCAGGAAGTACGCTTTAAGCTCGATGAAACAGGTAAGCCTATTGGCATTATCATTAAAGAAAGTAAAGAAGCGCACCAGTTGGTTGAAGAGTTTATGTTGCTGGCCAACCGCTTTGTAGCAGAACATGTAGGTAAGATAAAAGTCAATAAACAGGATCTTCCATTCCCATACCGGGTGCACGATACCCCCGATGAAATGAAGCTGTTGCCGTTTGTTGAATTTGCCAGGAAATACGGACATACGTTCGATACCAAAACACCGGAAGGCATTGCGGCATCCTTTAACCAGATGTTACAGGACGTACAGGGCAAACCCGAACAGCATGTGCTGGAGCAACTGGGTATTCGCACGATGGCCAAAGCTGTTTATACAACGGAGAACATAGGGCACTATGGATTGGGCTTTAAACACTATTGTCATTTTACGTCGCCTATACGCCGGTATCCCGATGTGCTGGTGCACCGTATTTTGTTCGATGTGTTGAATAACAAAATAGAACCTGAGAAAAAACTGGAACAGAAATGTAAACACTGCAGTGAGAAAGAACGGTCGGCTATGGAAGCAGAACGTGCAGCCAATAAATACAAGCAGGTTGAATACATGAAGGAATTCCTGGGCGAAGAATTTGAAGGGGTGATCAGCGGCGTTGCTTCTTTTGGTTTTTGGGTAGAGACCATTGACCACAAATGCGAAGGATTGGTGAGTGTAAACAGTTTGCTTACCTATGATGAATTTCGCCATGTAGAAAGCGATTATAGCCTGGTAGGTATGCGCAGTGGCCGCAAATTTAATATGGGCGATAAAGTTCGTATTAAAGTGGTTGCCGCCAACCTAACCAAACGCCAGCTGGATTATGAATGGGTGATTACAACGAGTATGAAAGAGGAGCAGGGCGAGGCGAAAAAGCACACCCCCAGGCCAATAGAGATCCCTAAAAATAAGATCCCGAGAAAGAAAAAATAGCATCTCCATTAAACCATTCATTCTGCATGCTTAGTTTCGAAGAACTGTCAAAACAATTTGCACAGTATTTTAATGTTCGCCATTTTCCAACAGAACCCGCTACCCTATACGAAGCCGACGAATATTTTTTAAGTCTCGGCGGCAAACGGGTGCGCCCGGTCATGTGTTTAATGGGCAATGAATTATTCGATGAAATAAACAAAGATGCATGGCCGGTAGCCACTGCCATTGAGCTGTTTCACAATTTCACGCTCATACACGATGACATTATGGATAAGGCGCCTTTGCGCCGGAACCAGCCTACCGTACATGCAAAATATGGAGAGTCTACGGCTTTGCTGTCAGGTGATGTAATGCTCATTGTGGCCTATGATTATCTGAATAAAATAAGCACCGATTACCTGCACAAGATCATT
Source organism: uncultured Niastella sp. (assembly GCA_966212235.1). GTDB lineage: Bacteria > Bacteroidota > Bacteroidia > Chitinophagales > Chitinophagaceae > Niastella. The sequence goes on from CBIHPP010000014.1 coordinate 173,928, forward strand.
ACCCTGTTTAACCGCACTGCAAAAGAAGTATGCGAAGGACAGCAGCTGGATATGGATTTCGAAAAGCAGGAAGTGGTGAAAATGGATGAATATATAAGAATGATCGAGTTGAAAACCTCGGTATTGCTGGCAGCCAGTTTGCAACTGGGGGCTATTTTGGGCGGGGCTGGACAAAACAACCAGGATCATATATATGACTTTGGCCGTAACCTGGGTATTGCGTTTCAAATACAGGACGATTACCTCGATGCATATGGCGATCCGGCAAAGTTTGGTAAACAACCCGGCGGCGATATCATGGCCAATAAAAAAACCTTTTTAATGATCAAGGCACTGGAGTCGGCCAATGCAACCCAGTTAAAAGAATTAAAGCGATTGATGAAGGAAAGCCCAGACGACAAAGTGGCCAGGGTATTATCGGTTTTTGATGATTGTGGGGTTAATAAATGGGCTGCCAATCTCAAGGAGAAATATATTACCGAAGCGTTTGAACACCTGGAAGAAATGGCCGTGATAGCGCCACGGAAAGAACCACTACGGGAACTGGCGCACTTCTTAGTTCAACGGGAACATTAGAATCAATCAATATACTAACAATCATTCGGTATTTTTAGTAATTTCCGCCCATAAAAACCCACTACCAACATGCCGAACTCTCTGTTTCGCACAAAAAAAATAGAATCTATTTTAAAAGAAGGTAGCGATGATGGTCATGGATCTGGTGGGTTGAAGAGGGTGTTGAATGTACGGGATCTTACCTTTTTCGGTATTGCAGCTATCATTGGGGCGGGAAGCTTCAGTAGTTTGGGCGACGCCTGTTTTAAAGGTGGCCCGGGAGTGGTGATATTGTTTATTATGTGCGGCATTGCCTGCGCTTTCACTGCTTTTTGTTATTCAGAATTTGCCAGCCGAATTCCGGTAGCCGGTAGCGCTTACACATATGCTTACGCCTCATTTGGCGAATTGTTTGCCTGGATCATTGGCTGGGCATTGATCATGGAATATTCCGTCGGAAATATCTATGTGTCATTTTCCTGGAGCGATTATTTCACCTCCTTTCTGCACAAAATTAATGTGCATATACCCGATTTTCTCACCTGTAGTTATGCAGAAGCTAAAAAAACGGTTCTTAATTATGCTTCTCTGAATTCTGCCGAACAAATTGAATTTGTAAAGAACCAGGCGAATGCAGAATTGCTGAATGCCTGGAATAACAGTCCGGTATTGGGTTCGCTGAAAATTATTTTCGATCTGCCTGCGCTGGTCATCAATGTATTGATCACAACGCTGGTGTATATAGGCATTAAAGAATCGCGCAACTTCAGTAATGCGATGGTGATTTTGAAGCTGGTAGTGGTAGCATTGGTAATAATTGTAGGCGCCTATTATATCGATCCTGCCAATTGGCTGCCCGCAAATAATGAGGGCGCGCACTCATTTATGCCGAACGGTTTCAGCGGCGTGATGGCGGCGGTATCGGGCGTATTCTTTGCGTACATTGGTTTTGATGCGGTGAGTGTACTGGCCGAAGAAAGTAAAAATCCACAGCGCGATCTGCCCCGGGGTATGACCTACTCCCTGGTGATTTGCACGATTGTGTATATACTACTGGCATTGGTGTTAACCGGGGTGGTGAACTACAGACAATTTGAAAATGTAGGCGATCCGCTCGCCAAGATCTTTGAGGTGAAAAATGTAGGCTGGATGCAATTACTGGTTTCCGTTTGCGCGGTGATTGCTATGACAAGCGTATTACTGGTTTTTCAAATGGGGCAGCCACGCATCTGGATGAGTATGAGCCGTGATGGATTATTACCACCCGCATTTCAGCGCATTCATAAGAAATTTAAAACGCCTTCGTTTGCCACCATAATAACAGGGTTAGTGGTTGGTTTACCGATCTTGTTTACCGATAAAACATTTGTACTCGACTTTACCAGTATAGGTACCCTGTTTGCGTTTGTGCTGGTGTGTGGTGGTGTATTGCTGATACCCCGGAAAGAGAAAGTGGCCGGCCGGTTCAATATGCCATATATCAATGGGCAGTTTATTTTTCCGGTGGTGATCCTTGCCTCCATACTGGTCCTGAGCAAATGGGCGCCCGGTTATTTCCCCGATATGTTCAAATTTGATTTTTCGGGCGATGGGGATTACGGAGCCGGCAAAGTGAGCTTTATGGACCTGGCCACGCCAAAAATATCCCTCATCATATTCTGGGGGGCCAGCATCATCTTATGTATACTCGCCTTTGTAAAAAAATATTCACTGATACCCCTGATGGGTGTTACCACCTGTTTATACCTGTTAACCGGCATGACCAAAAGCAACTGGGCCTGGTTTTTAGGCTGGTTGGCACTGGGGCTGGTTATTTATTTCCTGTACGGTTATAGAAAAAGCAGGTTAGCCAATGCCGGATAATATTCGCGAGAGGTGGGATCAACTGGCCGGGAAATATAGCAATGACAAGGTATTGATTGACCGGTTATTCAGGGAGATAGAAAGAAAATACACATCCTCCCGTCGTCATTACCACAACCTGCATCATATACAGGCTCTACTGCAGTTTTGTGAAACCTATGCCGGTCAGTTACAGGACACGGATGTAGTTACGTTCTCGGTTTTCTATCATGACATCATTTATAACGTGCTGCGAAAAGACAACGAGCCACGCAGCGCCGGTCTTGCCGCAAAACGATTACTGGCATTAGGAGTGCCTGCCGTTAAAGTAGAACAGGTTAAAATATTTATAGAGGCCACCCAAACACATACGGTCAGCAGCGATGTTACGTATACGACAGACCAGCAATTATTCCTCGATTTCGATATGTCGATCTTAGGCGCCGGCTGGGATGCTTATGAAGCATATACCCGCCAGGTTCGCCGCGAATACCGCATTTACCCCGACAAATTATACTACCCCGGCCGCCGGCAATTTCTGCAACATTGTTTACAGGCGGCGTTTATTTTTCAAACCCCTGTTTTTCGTGACCGGTACGAAGCTCAGGCAAGGGCGAATATGACGAGGGAACTGGGGGAAACGGGCAACAGGTAATTGCCTGTTTATATATGCGAAGCATGTTTGCGTATGAGCGCAGGTTCATTGCCCATTGGAAATGATGCAGCGCTATTGGTGCAAATACTTTTTCTGAAGGCGCATGTTCATTTCCTATAAGAAAAAAGCCTATTTCCATGAGCGAAGGATCTTCGCTCATGGGAAATGGATAATTTCCAGTAAGAAAAGGTTCTTCGCCGACTGGAAAAATCATTTTTTCCATGGCAAACGGAAAATTCCCACTGGCAATTATCCAATTCCCCCAGAAATTATCTAATTCCCGTTGGGAATTATATATTTCCCGCAGGCAATTATCCATTTCCTGCGGCTGCAACATAATTTCCATCGGAAAAAACATTTTTCCCGTTGGAAAAACAAAATTTCCAGCAGGAAATGAATCGTTTCTTGCTGGAAATTAGACCTATCTCCCTGGCTTTCAATACCCTCTTATTGCTCTTTTCCTTTATCCTCTATAGAATGGCATCAAAAAGTATAGGGTCTGGCATCCAAATTCCAACATCCTACTTCTTGCTTCCTACTTCCATCTTCGCCCCGTACCTTTGCACAAAAATTAACCCGGCGGTAAAACGCCCCGGATCAATTGTATATAAATAATTACCCATGAAATTTGAGGTTGGCGATAAGGTTGTGGTGAATCAAACGAATGAAGAAGGTGAAGTAATTGACATCATTAGCGAAAAAATGGTGATGATAGAAGTACGCGGCGTGAAGTTTCCGGCCTATGTTGATCAGCTGGATTTTCCGTATTTCAAGCGTTTTACCGAGAAGAAGTTATTTCCGCCAAAAAAGGAGAAAAAGTTCATCGATGATCTGCCCCGTGAAAAGAAAAAGATCACACAGCGGGTGGTTGACGGGGTATGGATCACATTCATTCCCATAAGTGTTAATGATGAATTTGGCGACGATATAGTAACCGAGTTAAAGGTACACCTGGTAAACAGGACCGAACAGGGATATAAATTCACGTACAAGCTGACTTATCAGGGCAATGAAAATTTTGAGCTGATAAACTCCATACATGCTTTTGAGGACTTTTACCTGCATGATGTGCCGTTCGAAAACCTGAACGACAGCCCGATCTTTAGCTTTGAATTTTCTTTGGTTACGCCCGATAAGAATAAAGCTGAATATTATGAAGCGTCGGTTAAATTAAAACCCAAACAGGTATTCACGCGCATTGAAGAGGTACGGCGAAAAGGGGAGGCTACCTTTTCGTATAAACTGTTTGACGACTATCCGGGCAAGCCTTATGACGATAAGCCCGTGGTTGATCTGCAAAACCTGGCAAAGGCCGGTTTTAAGATATACGATGCCACCAAAGCACGTCAGCACCTGGAGCCAGCAAAACAGGAACTCGATCTGCATATAGAAAGCCTTACACCTGCCTGGGAGTCTATGAGCAGCCTGGAAATATTAGCCCTGCAGTTAAAGACGTTTGAAAAGTATTTTGATCTCGCCATGGCGCATCATCTTCCCTGGCTCATCGTTATCCATGGCGTTGGCAGCGGCAAGCTGCGTGATGAAATACATGAAGAACTCAAGCTACGCAAAGAGGTAAAGAGTTTTGCCAACCGGTATCACCCGGCGTATGGATATGGCGCTACAGAGATCTATTTTCAGTATTAGTACCCCCAACCCCCATAAAGGGGGAGAAGAGGTTACCGATTGCAGTTACAGGTTTAAACTCAGGGTTTACTTAATACTCATAATTTATTACTTACAACCCGATTTGCGTTCGGCATTAGAATTTTCGCTTTCAACTTGTCAACTCATCAACCTGTCAACTTATTCCTACATTTGCACGTAACTACAAACCGGGCTATCGCCTCCCGATTTATCGGGAAGAGGAAAGTCCGGACAGCATAGGGCAATGTACCGGTGAATAGCCGGGTCTTGTTTTCCCTGCTGGTTTACCGGTAGGGTGAACGGGAACAGACAGTGCCACAGAAAATTACTGCTTTCATCCGCCAGTTGGCGGACTAGTCCATGCATTCGCATGGAGAGTGATGGTGAAAATGTGGGGTAAGAGCCCACGGCTTTGCCGGGTGACCGGCAGGGCGGGTAAACCTTGCATGCTGAAATGCCATGTATACCAGCGTTGAAGAGCGGCTCGTTCGATCGCCCGATTTATTGGGCGTACGTTGGGTGGGTAGGCAGAACGATCCAGTCAGCAATGGCTGGGCAAGATAAATGATAGCCTTATCTTCCCGTCTCGGCTCAGCCGAGACGGGAGGGTAATACAGAATCCGGCTTACAGGTTTGTAGTTATTTTTTTTGTTACGGGTAATACACATCGCACGATCATGTGCATAACTCCATCTGCCTGACTTATCCCCATTAAGTGATGCTTTACAGGCTGATTATAACAGATATAGCTATTGCTACATGAACAGTCTGCATTTCAGGCATCATTTTTGAAATTTTATAGGTGCTTCAAATGATACACAGAAAATAAAGGGACTTACCTTATCCACTTCTACATGGCTTTCCCGGCCATAAACAAACGTTTTTACTGTCATTTACTGGCTTTGCCCATCCCCCGTAACTATGAACCGTAGGGCCTATTTGTAACCGTAAAATTCGCCTTATGAGGATCTTATTCACCTTGGGATGTGCCCTTGTGGCCACGCTCGCCGCATTTTTAATGTACACCTACAACAAGCCGCCACGAAATGTGGTCTCAGAAACCGGTATTCCCGTTACTGCTACAGAGTTATATGCAAAATTCACTTCCGATCAGCTTCAGGCAAACCAGGCCTATTTGAATAAAGTACTACAGGTTAGCGGACAGGTACTACAGGTTAAAAACACGCCTTATGCAGGCAGTGTAGTGGTTTTAAATACCGGCGACCCGATGGTTGGTATTGCCTGTTCATTGAATATGCTGGAACAAACGACCAGGCCGGTAAAACCTGGAGAAAAGATCACCATCAAAGGTGTTTGTTCGGGCTATTTAAGCGATGTGGTGCTAACCAATAGCAGTTTGGTTAATTAGCTAATCCCGACCAAAGTCGGGACAAGTAGTGCTAATGAAAATACATATACAGACTCGAATTAAGAACTACACAAATTATAACGGCATTCCTGAATTAGAAATCAATTAGCTAATTATCACATTAGCATATTATCACATTACCGTCTTGTGATTCGTACCCAACGCCAGTGCAAAGGGTGGGCGCCACCTTCACGACGACCCACCTTTGCCTGGCAACTATGGTCAATTGGCCAATTAGCATATTAGCATATTATCACTTTATCCTCACCGCAATCCCTACCTGAACATGGTTTGATTTCCAATCGTACCGGTCGTCTACATCATTGATATCTGTCAAACCCTTATTGTAGCGCGCATAAAAGCCAACCTTTTCAATATTTACCTGAACGCCCACATTAGCGCTCAACTCATATTTTTTAAATGCCTGCCGGTCATTTTTTAACAGGTCTTCATCATCATAAATTAAATAGCTGGCCTGAGGTCCTGCCAGAAAGCTGAGCGTTTTATTCAGATTATATCGCAAAAGAAGCGGTACACTTACTGAAGCCAGGCGAATATTCTCCCCCGCGGCGCTTCTTCCGGAATTATTATAATACGTTAAAAAGTCACTGGCTTTTTTATAATTCGACCAGCTGTATAACAATTCGGGTTGTATAGCCCAATGCTTATTAAAGTTGTATTCGGCAAAACCTCCCAGCTGAAAGCCGGCTAAGAATTTGTTTCGAATACCGTTTCCTTTAATAGTTGAAAAGTTGGCATCCAGTTTAGGCCCGAAATGCCAGGTTTGCGCATTTGCCGCAAGAGTTAATAGCAAAGCAGTACATACCATTGAATATTTCATCATAATACGGAATTTGATAAAAGGCTTGCTTGTCATGTAATGAATATGATTTGATTTATATGGGGCGTATATCAAAAGTATTTACCGGGCATTCATCATAAAAGTTATAATCTATCAACGCCGGTAAATAATAGACAAATAAGCAGATTGTTGCGATAGTTTCAATGAGTAAGCGCCCGGTTAACGAGAGATTAACTATTTAATTGATGAGTGGGCACCATACGAAAAGTGATCAGACACCGTTGGGGGAAAAATTGTTTTTTTCTTTGGGAACAGCAAGCGCATCGACGAATTGGCAAATTTTTAGATGAATACTGCGTTAGTTTGCGCAATAAAACCAGACACATAACGTAGCAACGGGAACGAAGAAAAAAGGATCAGATAATTGATTGATTGGATTAATACATTCCTTATCTACCAGCCGTAAAAGATTGCCCTTTGTCAGTTGCTTATTGTTCATAGCCTGTTGGTTATTGTTTCCTAATGATTTATCCATACATTTACTTCAACGGATAGATTGCTTGTACTATGAATCATTTACCAACTGTAGATTTAACAATTATAATTGTATATTTTGCCGCGATGATCGCCGTGGGGGTGTTGTTGAGTGGAAAGAATAAAGGATCCGATCAGTATTCGGTAGCCTCAGGAGCTATACCAGGATGGGCGCTGGGCATGTCGTTCTACGCTACTTTTTTAAGCGCTATCACTTTTCTGGGCGATCCCGGCAAATCATTTGGAGCTAACTGGAATTCTTTTGTATTTAGTTTGTCGATGCCCTTTGCTGCATTTATTGCTTCCCGGTATTTTGTTCCATTTTATCGTAACAGTGAGGCCATCAGCGCTTATACCCATTTGGAAGAACGGTTCGGCCCCTGGGCGCGTACTTATGCCATGATCTGTTTTGTACTGATTCAGCTGGCGCGCATGGGAACCATTTTTTATTCTATTGCCTTAACCCTGAAAGCCCTTACCGGTTATTCAATGCCGGCTATCATGATCACCACGGGCATTTGCATTATTATATATACGATGATGGGTGGTATGAAAGCGGTGATATGGACGGAAGTGGTGCAGGCCGTTATTAAAACGTTGGGGGCGCTTTTAATTCTGTACCTGATCGTTTCTCAATTGAAAGGCGGCTTCAACTATATCATTGAAACAGGGAAAGCGAACGAAAAATTCAGTCTGGGCAGTTTTAACGTATCGAAGTTTTCTATGTCAACATTCTGGGTGATCTTTTTGTACGGCTTTTTTATCAACCTCAATAATTTCGGCATCGATCAGAATTATATCCAGCGATACCATACCGCCCGCAACAGCCGCGATGCCAGTCGCAGTATCTGGATGTGCGTATTATTTTATGTACCGGTGAGCATGTTGTTCTTTTTTATCGGCACCTCCTTATTCGCTTATTATCATCAGCATCCTGACCTTATACTGCCTTTACAACAACAGGTAGCGGCAGAAAAAAATATTGCACTCGGCAACCTTACACCGGCTGATTACGGTGACCGGGTATTGCCATTTTTTATGAGGAATGAAGTGCCCCGTGGCCTGTTGGGATTGATCATTGCCGCCATTTTATCGGCTGCCATGAGCACCATGAGCAGTGGGATGAACAGCTCGGCCACCGTTTTTTTAAAAGACATCTACCTCCGATACTTTAATAAAGAAGCCTCAACAAAGGCGCAAATGCGGGTATTGTATGTGTCTACCGCTGTAATGGGCGTGCTGGCCATTAGTTTTGGTATTGGCATGATAGGGGTTAAAAGCTTGCTGGATGCCTGGTGGAAGCTGGCCGGTATATTTTCCGGCGGCATTTTAGGGTTGTTTTTACTGGGGTTGCTGGCCCGCAAAGCCAAAAATATAGAGGCCGTGATAGCTGTGATCATTGGGGTGCTTGTGATCATCTGGATAACATTTTCGCGCCAGTTGCCGGAAAATTATGCCTGGCTACGCACCAATCTGCATGCTAATATGACCATCGTCATAGGAACCTTAACCATATTTTTGACAGGCAAGTTTTTAGCCGGTTTGCGGTCCCGGCCCTTCGGCCCCGCTCAGGGCGCTCAGGGTAAATCTTCTCAGGACTGACGCGTCCCGAATTTAGTGGGGATCGTAGTGTCAGGTGTGATCAGGATGATCCTTAGGCGGAATTATTATATCTTCATTTTCAACGGGCTATCAAGGCAATATTAAATCATGGATTTTATGTGGTAATTGTCTGTAAAACAATATTTACTTTTTAATTTTAGAGGGCGGAAAGACCTTCATTTTTTAAAAATAATAATCAAAATAGATCTGATGGAAAAGAGATTTGTTCCGGTAATGATAACGCCGTTTAACCTGAAGGCAAAGATTGATTTTGATATGGTTGAACGGTTGATCGATTTTTACCTGGCAGCCGGAGTAAGTGGTTTTTTTGCCAACTGCCTTAGCAGCGAAATGTATAGCATCAGTGAAGATGAGCGGCTTGAACTGACTGCCCATATTGTGAGGTACGTAAATGGCCGCGTGCCGGTGGTTGCTACCGGTTCCTTCGGACTTACTATTGAAGATAAAGCCGAGTTCAGTAAAAAGATCTATGACACCGGCATCGATGCGGTGGTATTAATTACCGGTCACTTTGCCAATGTTGAGGATAGCGATGATGTATTGTTGAAGCGGTTCGATAAAATGTTTTCATTAACGCCCGATATTCCCATGGGCACCTATGAGTGTCCGGCGCCTTATAAACGTATTTTATCGACCGATGTGTTTAAAACATTGCTTTCATCAGGCCGGTTAAAATATCATAAAGACACCAGCATTGAGCTGGATAAAATAAAAGAGAAACTGCAGATTGCCAATGTGCCTGGCTTCGACTTTTTTGATGCGCATACGCCCAATGCCATGCATAGCCTTCAAATGGGCGCAAGAGGTATGTCTTCGATAAGTGGTAATTTTTATCCTGAAGTGCTGGTATGGATGTGTAACAATGCGAATGATCCCAATAAGCAGGAAGATGTGCAATGGTTACAGTCAGAGCTTACCCGGGTCGATCCGCTCATTCACCAGGCATATCCCATGAGCGCCAAGTATTTCTTACAACTGCGCGGGTTACCGGTGCGTACTATCAGCCGGGCCTATGTGCAGGAACTAACGCCGGGGCAAAAAGATGTGCTCAAAGGCATCTATGACAGTTTTACCCAATGGTGCAGCCGGTTGCATATCACTCCGGTGGATACACGTAGCATCATGGAGCCAAAAATTCTACCAGATCCTGCTATTTAGAAATTTAGAGATTTCGGAATTTAGGGATTTTGAGATTATCAAAAGGCTAAAACCAATTGAGATCTCAAAATCTCAAAATCAGAAATCAGAAATAAATAAGAGGTAGGAAGTTCGCGAATTTCGTACTTCTTACCTCTTACCTCTTACTTCATAACCTTGTGACTACAAAGGCTTCTATTAAAGAAACTCACTCATAAGAAAGCCTAGCGTCTCTTATAATAATCCTTCTTCGCCTGCAGAACTTCATTATCACGCTCATGTTTCAGGTCATGTACTTTTTGCCGTCTTTCTTTCCGGGAAAGGCTTTCATCATGACGTGCCGACCATATCCTGTCCTTGTAATCAAGCTGGATATCCTGAATTTCCATGTCAAGTTTGGTTGGCCGCTGTCTATACCCGTATCCAAAACCCGGAGGATAGGCATACCACGGATTATAATAATACGGGGAATAAGGCCCCCAGGTACCAAATCCAACACCAACTGAAACATGAGATCGGGGGTAATAACGTGGCGCAGCGCGTATCACCTTTTGGGCAGATGCATGGAATGTTAAACCCAATGCACAGATTATTATCAATGATACTGTTTTCATTTTACTGGTTTTTTAAATTCAATTATTAGACGGCAAAAAGTACGCTAGGTATAAAAGGAGAAATTAATAATAACGTTTCAATAACGAATGACGGTCTAATAAACTATGAATGTGGTAATTAGCGGGGCAGGTATATTGGCGTTAATTTATCTTTTCTAAATAGGGCATTATAGCTATTTTTATAGGCTATCAAATTAATAATTTGAGTATGAACGATCAGTTATTTAGTGGTAAATGGGTAGGTGAGTATACGTATGGTGAAGAATATGATGAGCCCGTAAAAGGCAAGACGGTTGCTTTTGAAATGGATATCACAATTGTTAATGGGTTATTAAAAGGGGAATGCACAGATGCTGAAGCAACTGCGCATTTTGAACAGCCTGCTACTATTGAAGGTTCTGTGTTGGACAATACGATCACTTTTATAAAGCGGTATCCCCATTACTGGCAGAACGAAAAAAATGGGAAGCGATTCCTGCCAAAATTGCCTTCCCAGGAAATATGTTATTCCGGTCAGTTTGTAAATGACCGTTTTGAGGGCGAATGGGAAATTGTTACCAAACTGGCCGATGCCCAGGGAGAACTCGTTTCCTTCAAAGGCCTCGGCAGTTGGTTCATGAAGAGGGAAGTGTGAACTTACTTCTTCTTCGCTAATGCTGCATTCACCGGCGCTCTGTCAATATAGGTTATGCATTCATCAACCATATCATCGCTGTTATAATGCATATCGGTATGCACCCAAAACGACAGCTTCTCTTTATTTTTATAGGTTGCATGTACCTGGTGCCAGTTTAATAACCAGGTGCCTTTGGTTTCCGGTCCCTGCGGTTGATTAACGGTCACCGGTAGCCAGATATCGTTACTGAAACGGAGGGAATCAACAATATTCATTCTACGGTCTTTCCAGTATTTGGCAATAGCTGCTTTACCAACCAGGCTGTCGCCCGATGACCACCGGTAGATGGCGTTATCTGCAAACCGGCTGAGCCAACCATCTATATCGCCACTGGCAAATTGTTCAAGTCCCTTCTTTCCCATGTCAATATACTTTTGATCGGCAAATTCAACAGGTGGTGGGGTTTTAGTTGATTCCGCGGCAATGACCGGCTCAGTGGTTTTTGCGGCTTCGTTTTTACACGCCGCCAACAGCAGGAGGCAAACGGTGCCCAAAAGGATGTTTCTCATAAATCAATCGTTTTATGGGTTAAAAAAAGGTGGGCCGGCTTTGTTTGTGTAGGGAGGAAGAATTTGGATTAATAAGATGAGGCGGCTGCTAATGTAATTATATTATTACATATATTATCACAGTTGGTCAAAAATATTATATCATAAAATGCTTTAATAGAGCGTTTTATGACTTTAGTCACAAAAAAGTGTGGGCGTGACATACTAAAATAAAACGAACGGGTGTTTGCATTTACCTTTTTTGAGTATTATATTCACATTACAGTTTTTCCTCACCTAAAACCCATACCCATATGAAACTCCAAAAACAGCTTGCCATTTGTATATGGTTTGCATTGGCCGCCTGCTCATCAGCCGATAATAACAAACTGACGGGCATCGGCAGTACTTATGCAGTTAATGCTACACCTCCGTCAGATGACGCATTCAATAAGCAGCCAGCGGCCAACATCCTCAACTTCTTAAGATGGTACCGTGCAAATAGCCAACAGCTTAAAAAAATTGAATTGGTTACCCATTCAACCAATCCCGATTCGGCAAGCTATTATGTTGTAAATGCTGCGGGCACTGAAAAATACCTGAATGAATTAAAGAAGAGCGGATTTGTTTCCGATAAATACATTGCCTGGTGGCGCGCGTATTTTAATATGATCAACGAAAAATTGAAAAAAGAACCACAAACAGCAGCGCCTGTTAATGGGCTTGATTTCGATTTTGTCATGTTATCGAAAGATTCTGAAGAAGACCTGAAACGTATTGAAAAATCGACGGTAGATCATCAAAAAATTGCCAATGATGAAGGAAGTATTACAGTCGGGTTGCCGACCGCTGGCCGTTTAAAGTACTGGATCAGCAAACAGGATGGAAAATGGATGATAGATGATATAAAAGATTTGCGCAGTGCGTTAGACCAGGCGCAGAATGATTAGTGTGAAACCAGCTATAGGGAATTTTACCAGGTTATAACCTGGGCTTACCCGAAAGGTTTAACGCCAGGGCGAATTAAAAACCAGAGTAACACGCTGGTTTTTAATTCGCCTTTTTATTAGGAAGGGCACGCAGGGGAAGTTAAAAATCATTAGCTTTATTAGCATGTTAAGCGAACGATTTTTTCATTTTTTACTGCTTCCGGCATTCATGATCAGTTGCGCCTGCAGCCATAAGGCAGATAGCCTGCCGGAACCGGTGATCAGTAATCGCTTATCGTTCTCTCAAAATCCGGCCAATTGCTGGGAAGTAGGATATACTACCGACAATACGCTGGACCCATCAAAATTTAAATTGAGCAGGTTTGCCGATACCAGTTACATCGTTGGCATGTGGCATCCGGAAGCAGGTCAAGCCGGATATTACCCTTATATAGGGCAAAACAGGGACTCGGTAACGAGGACCGATAAAAGCAATAGCTGGGTATTACGTGCGGGTGAAATAGCTATGGAGGGCAGTAACAATGGTGAATATAGCATGCTGCGATTTAAAGTTCCCGATTCAGGTAAGTATCGTATAAAGGTAATATTTGAAGGCGTGCATATCAGATTATCAACTACCGATGTGCATGTATTGCTGAACGGGCAACATTTATTCGATGATGTCATTGACGGTTATGGCGGCGACCCTGCGTTTCATGCTATCGTTGGCGCACATCCTGCCGCTATATTTCAGGATACCATTTTATTACAAAAGGGCGACCTGCTCATTTTTGCTGTAGGGTATGGCGCCAATGGAACTTTTTACAACGACACCACAGGGCTGATGATAACCATTGAAATGGTATAGGCTTTTGTTCAAATAAAATGTGCCATCCCGGTTAGTGGGGATGGCACATTTTATTGATAGTTACTGAGTTAAGTTGAAGGATTACGCCTCCACTTCAACGTATGAGCTTACCGGCTCGCAGGTGCAGATCAAATTCCTGTCACCATGCGTGTTATTCACCCTGGCAACACTGGGCCAGAATTTATTGTCACGAATATATTCCAATGGGAAAGCGGCTTGCTCGCGGGTATAGGCATGTGCCCATTGCGAACTGATAACAACATGCTGCGTATGGGGTGCATGCTTCAGCGCATTGTCTTTTTTATCGGCCTTTCCTTCTTCAATGGCGCGGATCTCGTCCCGGATGCTTAACAAAGCGTCACAGAAGCGGTCCAACTCGCTTTTATCTTCGCTTTCGGTAGGTTCTATCATAATAGTACCTGGCACCGGGAAGCTCATAGTAGGCGCGTGGAAGCCATAGTCCATTAATCGCTTGGCAATATCTTCAGCTTCTATTTCAGCGCTCTTCTTGAACGGACGCAGGTCAACAATAAATTCATGGGCGCATTCGCCATTGTGGTTGGTATACAGGATCTCGTATTGTCCTTCGAGGCGTGCCCGCATATAATTCGCATTCAGAATAGCATATTCACTGGCTTTGCGAACCCCTTCGGCGCCCAGCATTCTGATATATGCATAGCTGATGAGCAGGATGGAAGCGCTGCCGTATGGAGCTGCAGAAACTGCGTTGGTGGTTTGTGGCTTATGATTCGTTCTATCTGTACCACCCACTGTTTTGGGGGCAGGCAGGTTCACGTGGCCCGGTAAAAACTTAGCCAGGTGTTCTTTTACGCAAATGGGCCCCATGCCAGGTCCGCCACCACCATGCGGAATGGCGAATGTTTTGTGCAGGTTCAGGTGGCATACATCGGCGCCAATTAAACCCGGGGCGGTGAGGCCCACCTGAGCATTCATGTTAGCGCCATCCATATACACCTGTCCACCATGCTGATGAACGATATGCGTAATTTCCTTTACTGTTTCTTCGTAAACACCATAGGTGCTGGGGTAGGTGATCATGATACCCGACAGGTTGCTGCTGTATTGTGTGGCCTTGGCTTTCAGGTCTTCTACATCGATATACCCGTTTTCCAAAGCTTTTACTACAACCACCTTCATGCCGGCCATAACTGCACTGGCCGGGTTGGTACCGTGTGCCGAAATAGGAATGAGCATGACGTTCCGATGCGATTCGCCGCGGCTTTCATGATAAGCGCGAATAACCAGCAAGCCGGCATATTCGCCCTGGGCGCCGCTGTTGGGTTGCAGACTGCAGGCGTCAAAAGCGGTAATGTCGCATAAGTAGCTGCTCAGCTCATCGGTAATTTGTTTATACCCTTCCGTTTGATCAACCGGCGCAAACGGATGTATTTTGCTCCAGTGCTGCCAGCTTAACGGGATCATTTCACTGGCTGCATTCAGCTTCATGGTACAACTGCCCAGTGATATCATGGATGTATTTAGCGACAGGTCTTTATTCTCCAGCTTTTTAATATACCGCATCATTTCTGTTTCGCTGTGGTGGGTATTAAATACCGGGTGCGTTAAGAAATGGCTGGTGCGGGTAAGTGAATTCGGAATATTATACAATACGGCATCCTCGCTTACGCCAAAACCGGCCACATTGTGGTCATTGGGTTGATCGAGCAGCAATAGAATATCCAGCACATCGCTGAGGGTAGCCGTTTCATCTAATGAAATGCCTACCAGGTTATCGCCATAATAACGGAAGTTGATCTGTGCTTCTTCTGCTTTCTGACGAATGGCATCGGCGTTGGGGACCTTCAGTACAATAGTATCGAAGAAGTTCTTGTGCAATAGTTCAAAGCCATCTGCTTCCAGTTCATCGGCCAGTGCATTGGTAAGAACGGTTACCCGCTTGGCAATGTTTTTCAAACCATCAGGACCGTGAAAAACAGCATACATGGCAGCCATATTGGCCAGCAGGGCTTGCGCCGTACAAATATTGCTGGTGGCTTTTTCGCGTTTAATATGCTGTTCGCGGGTTTGCAGGGCCATGCGCAACGCCCGGTTGCCCTGGGCATCGATACTCACCCCAATGATACGGCCGGGAATATTACGTTTGAATTCATCTTTCGCTGAAAAGAATGCTGCGTGCGGACCACCGAATCCCAATGGAACGCCAAAACGTTGGGCAGAACCAAAGGCCACATCGGCACCCAGTTCACCCGGCGGGGTTAACAGGGTAAGGGCCAGCAGATCGGTAGCCATAGCTACATAAGCGCCGGCCTCGTGTACTTTATTGATAAAGTTGCGATAGTCTTCTATGGCGCCTTTGTCGTTTGGATATTGCACCAGGGCGCCGAAATATTGCTGATCAATTTCTGCTGTGCGGTAATCGCCAAACACCACTTCAATACCAACCGGCAGGCCGCGGGTTACCAGCACATCTTTTGTTTGCGGGAAGGTATCGTTATCAACAAAGAATTTCGGCCGGGTAATATGGTCGTGGTCTTTGTTGAGGGTGTTAAAGAACATGGTCATGGCTTCGGCGGCGGCAGTAGCCTCATCGAGCAGCGAAGCATTGGTAAGTGGTAACGCGGTGAGGTCGCTTACCATAGTTTGAAAGTTGAGCAGGCTTTCTAACCGGCCTTGTGAAATTTCGGCCTGGTAAGGGGTGTATTGGGTATACCAGCCCGGGTTTTCAAAAACGTTACGCAAAATAACGCTGGGCGTAATGGTATCATAATACCCCTGTCCGATATAGGTTTTGTATACTTTATTTTTAAGAGAAATGTCTTTGATCAGTTGCAGGTATTCGTTTTCGCTGATAGAAGGTGGAATGTTCAGCGAACCGGTCATCCGGATACCGGCCGGCACTGTTTTATTGATCAGCGAATCCAGGCTGGTTTCGCCAATGACCTTCAGCATTTGGCGGGTTTCGGATTCTGTAGGTCCAATGTGGCGACGGATGAATTCAGTATTCTGTTGTTCAAAAAGATTCATAATCCCGTTTATGTTTGTAGTTTATTGTTTCTTATAACCTGAGCTGCTATACTTATTTTGGTAATAAGGCCGCAAAGTTAATATTAAACCGGCAGACTAACACCTGTATGGTGGCGGGGGTGAAAAGGATGGGGAAAAGAAGAATGTGATAATTCGATAATGTGATAATATGATAATGGAAGACAAGTATAATATGCTGATTTGCTAATGGTTGTGTAGGTTTTTGATTGCCTTGTAGTCAGGTATCAAAAGGGGCAGAGGTTAAACTCCCCCTTTAGGGGGCTGGGGGGTAAACCTTATAACCGCCTCTTCGTTCAGGTTGGCGCCGGTTTGGCCGTCTTCTTCTGCCCGCATTTCATCGCTGGTTAAGCGGCTGCCGTCATGGCTCCAGCCGGGGGGGCCGAACAAATAGTTCCATTTTTCTTTCCAGTTCAGGTCTTTGCGGGAAACGTCCTTCCACATTTGGGTCCATTCATGAAAGATGATGGTGACCGGCGTTTCTTTTTCAATAGCTTTCGTTAATCCGAATTTGATAGGCTGATATTCTTTATCAGTGAGTTCGGGTTGAAAAGTACCAAACATCTTATCCCAGATGATCAGGAACATACCCATGTTCTTATCCAGGTATTTTGGGTTGGAAGCATGGTGTACCCGGTGATGGGAGGGGGTTACCAGGAAATATTCCAGCCAACCCATTTTATTGATCAGTTTGGTATGCACAAAAACGCCCCAGATCTGTGTGGCAGCATAGATGAACAGAATATCGAGCGGTTTAAAGCCCATTAATGCCAGGGGAATGAAATACAGGAACCGGTACAAAGGTTGAAAGACCGAAGAGCGGAACCCAACCGTAAAATTGAAATGTTCCGATGAATGGTGGGTAACATGTACCGCCCAGAATAAACGAATTTCATGGTCGAACCGGTGCAACCAGTAATACATAAAATCTTCCAGCAGCAACAGCATCACCCAATATACCACCACATGGCTAAAAGAGAATATATGATGGCGATAAAAATAATCCAGTACTACCAAACATACGCCGCGAAATAACAGGTCGAGGGTCGCATTGAGCAACATCAGGTACACATTGACCGCTGTATCTTTCCAGGTATATAAATTCCGCTGATGGTAATTGCTTAACACCACTTCTAACCCGATAATGATCGCGTACACAGGCGTACCTGTAATTATTAATATTTGTTCACGCAGTGAATCCATGTAGAGCGGGACAAAAGTAAACTTTGTCATTGAAATATCATAATGACATAGGCCAGGTATTTTATTGTATCGGGGTCGAATTTTAGGATCCTATTTCCGGTTGCTATTTTTAATATGTTCCTGCCGTCTCATGGCTGAACTTGTCATCCTTTGGCCGTCGTGACTCCAGCCCGGTGGGCCAAAGAGATACAGGAGTTTTTGCTTAAAGCTGAGGTCCTTCCGGCGTATATCTTTCATGATCGCTTTCCATTCGTGAAAAATGATGGTGGGTATCTTATCATTATCCAGCGGATGGGTAATGCCATAACGGATAGGTTCATATTGTTGAGGCGGTAATTCTTCCTGGAAAGTACCGAATAGTTTATCCCAGAAAATAAACACGGTCCCCATGTTCTTATCAAGGTATTTGGTATTGGAACCATGGTGAACGCGATGATGGGAAGGCGTTACAAAAATATATTCGAGCCAGCCCAGTTTTTTTACTTTTTCCGTATGCGTTAATATGGCCCACACCTGGCATACAGAATATATAAAGAAGATATCCACGGGACGGAATCCTGCCAGCACTATCGGAATGAAAAAAATAAAACTGTAAAAAGGTTCCAGTACGCCGGTACGAAAACCCACGCTGAAATTAAAATGAGTACTCGTATGATGATTTACATGTACGGCCCAGAAAAAACGGCAATTATGTCCCAGCCGGTGCAGCCAGTAATGCATAAGATCTGTAAGCAACAAAAGTATTACCCAATAGGCGATGGATAATGACCAACTGATGGCAGCATGACTGAAAAAGAAGGTAAGCACGATTAAGGTGATGCCCCGCATCGCCAGGTCGGTTAATCCCGTTAATATACTCAGGAAGAAATTTTGAAAGGTATCCTTCCATGTATACAATTTAATGCCATCCAGATGACTGATCAGGAGCTCGGCCCCGATAACCATAATATACAGGGGCGTTGACAAAAGCAATATTATCTGATCGTACAATGCGCGCATGCGAATTAAAATTCAAAAACCAAACCATCTATTGTGATGGATGGGTTAACTTGCAGATGGAAGAAGATTAGATTTATAGATTTCGGGATTTTGGGGATTTGTCAGAAGGCCAAAACCTAATGGAATCTCAAAATCTCTAATCCCAAAATCAAAAATTATTCGGATTTAATGGCAGCACATAACGATAATAATGAACATGTTGCAGGAGTTGATGCCAACTGGCAAAAGAAAAGTGCTGAGCATCAGAAGCAGTATAAGAATCTGTTAAAGCGCGCCGATCGCAATAAAGTGTTGAAAATATTACCCGATCTGCATGAAGAAGCGTTTTCAAAGATCGATTGTCTGCAATGTGCCGCCTGTTGTAAAAACTATTCTCCCCGTTTCAAGACCCCTGATATCAAACGAATCAGTAAACATCTTAAAATGAAGGAGAGTGCATTTATAGAGACTTATTTGCGTTTGGATGAGGAAGGGGATTATGTGGTAAAACAAACGCCCTGTGCGTTTTTAGGAGCGGATAATTTTTGCAGTATTTATGAAGTTCGTCCGTCTGATTGCGAACGGTTCCCGTATACCGATGAAGATGTGTTCCTGAAAAGGGCGCAACTTACGTTGAAAAATTCCACGTTTTGCCCCGCGGTATACTATGTGATGGAGAAGTTGTTGGGGAGTGAGAAGTAGGAGGTACGAAGTAGGAAATAGGAAGTAAGAAGAAGGAGATAGGAAATTGGCGATTGCCGTTTCACGATTGACTATTGACGATTCACCATTCACAACCAACTATGTCGCATTTACCAACCCTCATACAAGACCTTGCGCTCATACTGGCCATCGCCGGTGTTACCACCCTGTTATTTAAAAAATTAAAACAACCAGTCGTGCTGGGATATATCCTGGCCGGTTTGCTGGTAGGTCCAAACTTTTCGCTGTTGCCTTCCATCTCCGATCTGGAAGGGGTGAAAGTTTGGGCAGATATCGGGGTGATATTTTTGCTATTCAGCCTGGGGCTTGAATTCAGTTTTAAGAAGCTGGTAAAAATTGGCGGTACAGCCGGCGTAACGGGTATTTTCGAGATCATTTGTATGGTGACGTTAGGCTATTTATCCGGCAAATTGCTGGGATGGCCCACGATGGATTGTATTTTCCTGGGGGGTATAATTGCTATTTCTTCAACGACTATAATCATTCGCGCATTTGATGAACTTGGTGTAAAGACCAGAAAATTCGCCGGCGTGGTATTGGGCGTCCTGGTGGTTGAAGACCTGATGGCTGTGTTGCTGATGGTATTGTTATCGACGCTGGCTGTAAGCCGCGAATTCGCCGGAGCCGAAATGTTGTATTCGGTTTTAAAATTGGTGTTCTTTTTATGCCTTTGGTTTATCTCCGGTATTTTACTGATACCTGGCTTTTTTAAATGGGGCCGTAAAATGATGAATGACGAAACCATGCTCGTCATTTCATTAGGACTGTGCCTGCTGATGGTGGTACTGGCTACCTATGCCGGTTTTTCAGCTCCGTTAGGCGCTTTTATTATGGGCTCCATACTGGCCGAAACACCGCAGGCTGAAAAAATTGAACACCTGGTGCAACCTGTAAAGAATTTATTCGGCGCAATATTTTTTGTATCGGTGGGGTTATTGATCCAACCGGAATTATTGATGAAGTACATAGGGCCGGTACTCCTGCTTTCATTCGTTGTGATCATTGGGAAAACGGTGAATGTTACCCTGGGCGCCCTGTTATCGGGACAGCCGCTAAAACAATCCTTGCAGGCAGGCATGAGTCTGGCGCAGATAGGAGAGTTCTCTTTTATTATTGCTACGTTGGGCCTAACATTAAATGTGACCAGTGATTATTTATATCCCATAGCCGTAGGTGTGTCGGTGATCACTACATTTACAACACCCTATATGATCCGGTTGGCCGATCCTTTTTTCAATTGGCTGGCGCCTAAATTACCCATGAAATGGAGAACGGCCATTAATCAATATAGCACCGGCGCGCAAACGATACAGGCTGAAAGCGACTGGCGCATTGTGCTACGATCTTATTTACTGGTGATGGCCACCAATTCGGTTGTTATTATGGCCCTGATATTATTATCGGCCACTTATTTATTACCGTTTTTAAAAGCTAATATCGGCGATCACTTCTTCCCCGCCATACTAACCTTTGCTATCACCCTATTTGCAACCGCTCCGTTTTTTTGGGGATTGGCCATTCGCAGGTTACACTCGCTGGCCTATCGTAATTTATGGCTCGATAAAAAATATAATCACGGTCCGCTCGTAATGCTGGAAGTGGTACGGAACCTACTGCTGGTGGTGCTGGTTGGCGTTATGGTGAACCAGTTGTTCAATACCATGATTGCCCTGGTGGCTATATTGCCAGTGATCGTTATTGTGCTGCTGGTGTTTGCACGGCGGTTGAATTCATTCTATGCACGTCTCGAGAAAAGGTTTTTATCAAACCTGAATCAACGCGAGCAGATGCAATCGTCGGCGAGCAATGATCTGTCGCCCTGGGATGCGCACATGGCCTTTTTTACGATGCCGGCCGAATCGACCGTGGTAGGCAAATCGCTGCAGGACCTGGCCTGGCGCGAGCAATACGGCATCAACATCGCCTATATTGAACGGGGATCACTAACGATTACAGCTCCTGCCCGTTCAGATGTATTATATCCCTTCGATAAGATGGCGGTGATTGGTACGGATGTTCAACTGGAACAATTCCGCACTGTGTTGGAATCGGCCCTTCTGCCATCAAAAAATGGAGAAGAAGAGATAACGCTGAACAAAATAATAGTTGATAATCATACTGCTTTGCGGGGTAAAACCCTCCGGACCTCCGGCATTAGGGAAATAACCAATGGCCTTGTCGTTGGTATTGAACGAAATGGCCAGCGCATTCTGAACCCTGATTCCACCACTGTTTTTGAATGGGATGATATTGTATGGATCGTAGGCGACCGGAAAAAGATAGATGAACTGAGGAATAATGTGATCATGTGATCATTGAATTTGCCACCCACTTGTCCGTGGTCATCTTTTGGCCAGTAAACAATTAAACCGGCGCGGCAAGCAATGAAAGCAATTAACTTTATAGTAAAATTAATTGCTATGCCAAAGTATGTCATTGAAAGAGAAATGCCGGATGTAGGCAATCTTACCCAGAAACAGTTACAGGAAGCCGCTCAAACCTCCTGTGATGTATTGAAAAATATGGGACCGGAGATTCAGTGGGTCCATAGTTATGTAACGGATAACAAGATCTTTTGCATTTACAATGCACCGGATGAAGCAACGATCAAAAAACACGCCACAGAAGCCGGATTTCCTGCCGACAAAATAAACCGCGTACGGGCTATTATTGACCCGGTAACGGCGGAAGCCTGAGGAGGTGAGGATAATTAGTATTCAAACTTACGTAACGTTGGTGCTTTAAACCACATAACGATTACGACCAGTAAGGTCATGGCCCCGCCAAAAACCACGGAGGGAACAATACCCATTAATTTAGCGGCCACACCACTTTCAAAATTGCCGATCTCATTAGATGAATTGATGAACATCGAGTTTACCGAAGAAACGCGGCCACGCATGGCATCGGGCGTTTTTAATTGCAGAATAGTGCCTCGTATCACTACGCTGATGCCATCGAGCGTACCACTCATTAACAGGGCCAGAAATGATAACCAGTAGATGTTGGATAGCCCGAATGTAATGATGCATAAACCAAAACCGGCAACAACCGATAAAAGTACCAACCCCTGTTTTTTACGCAGGGGATAAAAAGTAAGCGCAATAATAACACTGATAGAGCCAATATCAGCCGCTGCATTCAGCCAACCGAAACCAATGGCGCCCACGTGTAAAATTTCACCTGCATAAAACGGGATCATGGCAACGGCCCCGCCAAACAACACCGCAAACATATCCAGCGTAAGAGCGCCTAACAGTTCCTTCGTACTAAAAACATAACGCAATCCTTCCTTTACACTTTCCCAGGATGCCTGGTCGGTATTGGCATGCACAATGGGTTTGCGTTCTATCTGGTACAGGGATACGGCAGCAATTATTATGTAGCTTATGATCAGGATAAAAGTACCGGTATAACCCGTATATGCAATCAAAAAACCGGCAGATGCGTGACCCAGTACAGAGGCAGAGAGCCAGGAACTGGAGCTCCAGGTAACCGCATTGGGCAGAATGGATTTTGGCACCAGTTGCGCTAATATAGAACTGGATGCAGGGCCGGAAAAGGCGCGGATAACGCCGGTGCAAAAAATAACGAAGTAAATACCAAACTGAACGAATTTTTTACCTAAGGTCAATTCAGTGTGCTGCATTGTAATGTACATCAGCAATGAAGCACACAAAAAATATAATAAAATGGTTTTAAACAGCAAGGTTCGTTTGTCGCTTTTGTCAACCACATGGCCCGAATATAAAGCCAGGGTGATAGCCGGTATGGCTTCTGACAATCCGATAAATGCCAGGGCCAGCGGATTTTTGGTGATCTGGTACATTTTCCACCATACCACGGTGCCAATCATGCGCATAGCCATAATGAAAAAGAACCGTTGAATTATATAGAGGCGGAATTCTTTTATACGAACTGAAACAAAGGGGCTTGAAGGATTATTGGGACCGGGATCAGCTGACATGCTATAACAATTTGATGATCAACAAACATATAATTGCACGCAAAAGTAAAGGTTATTGTTAATTATGCCGCATAATGAACCAAACCATTCCTGCAATTGTATAGGCAGTATTCCGCATATATAATTGACTAGCAGGGAAATTAGAATAACATTAATCTATCGCTATGGTAGAATAAATCTGTTCTGCCGCACAAATGGAAATTATAAAAGTGGTAATTTCAACATTCTGTTTAAATAATCAAAATGGCAACCATTATAGACCTTGTTGGCAATACCCCGATGGTAGAGATCAAACAACTCAATCCTAATTCGAATGTCACTATATATGCAAAGCTCGAAGGTGATAATCCCGGGGGTAGTGTAAAAGACCGGCCTGCGCTGAACATGATCAAATCTGCATTGGAACGGGGTGAGATAAAAGCAGGATCAAAATTGATTGAAGCAACAAGCGGTAATACCGGTATTGCGCTGGCTATGGTGGCCCGTTTGTTTAATCTCGATATCGAGCTGGTAATGCCTTCTACATCAACCCGCGAAAGAACGCTTACGATGGAAGCATATGGTGCTAAAGTAACGCTGCTCGATAGTATTGAAAAGTGCCGCGATTATGCGGAAGAAAAAGCAGCCACGGGGGAATTTGTCATATTGAACCAGTTTTCCAATCCTGATAATTATAGAGCGCATTATAAAACAACCGGTCCCGAAATATGGCGTGACACCAACCAGTCGATCACCCATTTTGTAAGCTCTATGGGCACTACCGGCACCATAATGGGTTGTTCTATGTTTTTCAAGGAGAAGAACCCAGCTATTCAGATTGTAGGGTGTCAGCCGACAGAAGAATCTTCTATCCCCGGTATTCGCCGGTGGCCTAAGGAATACCTGCCCAAAATATTCGATCCCAGCCGGGTAGATCGCATCATCGACGTATCGCAGGAGGAATCTACCATTATGGCCCGCCAACTGGCTAAAGTGGAGGGTATATTTGCCGGGATGAGCAGTGGGGGAGCCGCTTCTGCCGCCTTCAGGCTGGCCAAGGAAATTCAATCAGGTGTCATTGTTTTTATCGTATGCGACCGGGGCGACCGGTATTTGAGCAGTGACCTGTTTGGGTAACGGAGTCGTTGGTAATCAGGCGAGTGTATCCGGAACAATTATCGCACGATTTTTGTACATTTAGCACAAGCCTGATTTACCTATGCAAAAATTTAAACCGTTACTCATTGAATTGATCTGGTTGGGTCTCATTCTGAACGCAACCGTATTGATAGCCATATTTGTCTTTGGCTGGACTTTCCTGGGCAATCATTTCGATATTCGCCTGCACGAAACCTACTTTACCATTTCTTCCTGGAAAATTATTTTACCATTATTTATATTTTTTGCCTTCTTTATTCACCTGATAAAAGAGATCCGCTATCAATTCAGCCGGAAATCACCAAATATCGTCATACTGATAGCAGGATCGATCCTGGTTCTGCTGTTAGCTACCATTAATAAACAGGTCATTATTTCTGAAATGGTTTATTTTGGCGATTCCTCGGTATTTCCACCGCTATCGGCCATGGGCGAAGCGCAAATGAAAAAGGCGATAAGTCCCGCCATTCACGTGGTTTCCAATTCACTCACCGTTATACAGTTTATGGTAACACTGGCTTTGTTGTATGTTGCCTTTAAAATGGGGCGCAATTATGTGGCGCCTGTTATTAACCATCACACCAATGGTATAAATACTGCGAATCATACGATCAAGCCACCAAAAGCGGCTATCATTCCCCAGGCAAAAGCGAAGGAAGAAGGGAAAACAAAATGAGCTAATTAGCTAATCCCGACTGAAGTCGGCACAAGTAGTGCTAATATGTTAATGGAATACAGCTTACGGTAGCGTAAAATAATGCTGTCCCTGTTCATAATCCTGGTCAAGCGCATCGATAATCACCTGTAAATGTTTCGGGTTACCCAGAAAATCGGCATTACCGGCATCGATGAACAGCGTCTTTACATTGTGTTGCTTTATATAGTGCGTATAGGTTTGCTGAATGTTCAGCAGGTATTCGTCGGGGATACTTTGTTCGTAGGAGCGATTCCGCTTTTTTATGTTTTGCTGCAATTTGTTTACCGGCGCATGCAGGTAAATGAGCAGGTCGGGTTGAACCAGTTGCTGATGAATAATATCAAAGAGTATCTGGTACAGTTTGAATTCCTCTTCGGGCAGGTTTATCTTGGCAAATAACAAACACTTGGTGAACAGGTAATCGGTTATCGTTATGCTTTGAAAAAGATCATTGGTATGGATCAGCTCTTTTAACTGTTTATAACGTTCTGCCATGAAGAACAACTCCAACGGGAACGCATATTGCCGCGGGTTTTCATAAAACTTAGGCAGAAAAGGATTATCAGCAAATTCTTCCAGTATTAAACGCGCATCAAAATGCCGGGCCAGCATATGGGCCAATGTCGTTTTACCCGCGCCAATATTTCCTTCAATAGTTATAAAGTGGTACTTCATATCGTGAATGGTGAATGGTCAATCGTCAATTTCTTACTTCTTAGTTCCTTACTTCGTACTTCCTCACCTCCAACTCATCCGGACATTCTGCCAGCAACTGTGCTATCGTTTTATTCAACACGGGATGTGTCAGTTGGGGCGCTAATTCATGCATCGGCGCCAGGGCAAAACGACGGTTTTGTAACTGGGGATGGGGAATAATCAGGTTCGGCTCATTTATTATTTCATCATTGAAAAACAGGATATCGATATCAATAACCCGTGGTCCGAACTTTTCCATCCGGCGCCGGCCCATTTCTTCTTCAACCGACAAGATAGTAGTAATAAGTTCCTGAGCGGGTAAAGAAGTCGTTAACAGGAGCGCCTGATTTAGGAAAGCGGCCTGGTCGGTTTTGCCCCAGGCGGCGGTTTCGTACACGGCCGATTGTTGTATTATTGGTCCACAAACAGCCGATAACCCGGTAATGGCCTGGTGCAGGTTTTGCAACCGGTCCCCAATATTGCCGCCTATCAGTAAAAAGACTTTATTCATATATTGCATACTCCCGAAGGGTCAAATATCTTTGAATTTCGTTTAAAATAAATTTGTTAATGAAGAGCTTTTTTAAAATATTCCTGGCTTCGCTCCTGGCATTCGTCGTGTTATGTGTAATTATCGTTTTCGTTTTTATTGGTATTGTGGCCAGTATAACCGCTGATGAAAAGGTGCGAACCGGCGCTAAGGCCGTACTGGTAGTTGACCTGGCCCACAATTACCCTGAAATTGGTACTGAGAATCCGTTGGCCCGTTTTTCAGGCAAAGACGATGGCGATGCTCCCTCTTTGTATGACGTTGTTCGAATAATACATCATGCTAAAACCGATACGGCTGTAAAAGGTATTTACCTGAAGTGTGGCAGTAACGCCAATGGAATGGGCTCCAGCCAGGAGATCCGCAATGCCCTGATCGACTTTAAAGCGTCCGGCAAATTTATATATGCCTATGGCGATGTAATTACCCAGGGCGGTTATTCGGTGGGCAATATAGCCAACAAAATATATTGTAACCCCAAGGGTGGGGTCGACTGGCGGGGATTTGCCATTCAACTTGCCTTTTTAAAAGGGCTTTTGCAAAAACTGGAAATAGAACCCCAGATCTTTTATGCGGGTAAATTCAAAAGCGCTACCGAACCTTTTCGGGAAACGTCAATGACAGATGCCAACCGCCTGCAATTATCGGTTATGATGAACGATATGTATGGCCGCTTGTTACAACAAACAGCCGAAGCACGCAAGCTCGATACGGCTACCCTGCATCAATATGCCAACGAATACCGGATCCAGTATGCGGCAGATGCAGTAAAATATGGATTGGTTGATGGTTTGAAATATGATGATGAGGTTAAGATGGAAATTGCAACAAAGCTGGGTGGTGTAAAGCTGGATAAACTCAATTTTATCACGGTGCAGAAATATGCCAAAGCTGTAGAATATAAACTGGATGGTAAAGAAAAGATCGCTGTTATTTATGCGCAGGGCGATATCATTGATGGCAAAGGCGATCGCGATATGATCGGCAGTTATACCTATCGCGATCTCGTTCGCAAAGCCCGTCTCGATGATAAAATAAAAGCGATAGTGATCCGCATTAATTCAGGGGGCGGCAGCGCCCTGGCCAGTGAGAATATCTGGCGCGAACTGACGCTGGCCCGCAAGGCAAAACCTGTAGTGGTTAGCTTTGGCGATGTGGCCGCTTCCGGCGCATATTATTTATCGTGCAATGCCGACAGCATATTTGCACAAACCAATACCATTACCGGTTCTATTGGGGTTTTCACGATGTTGCCGAACCTGCAAAAGTTCTTCAACAATAAACTGGGGATCACTTTTGACGGAGTTAAAACTGCGCCCCAGGCCGATATGTTATCGGCTTCAAAACCATTGACGCCTGCTCAAAAGATGTTTTTGCAAAACAGTGTCGATTCTACCTATTATACCTTTAAAGACAGGGTAGCTCAGGGCCGTAAAAAAGACATCAATTATATCGACAGCATCGGGCAGGGACGGGTATGGAGCGGCTCCCGCGCACTGGAGCTGGGATTGGTTGACCGCCTGGGTGGTTTGGATGATGCCATTGCCTGTGCCGCACGGATGGCCAAAGTAAGCGATTACCGCCTGCGCGAATATCCTGAGCCGCACAATGTGTTGGATATGATATTTGGCGGTGGCTATGAAAAGGATGCTGCAAGATCAGCGTTGAAGTCGGAACTGGGCGAGGATGGCTTCAAAACCTACCAGACCATGAAACGGGTTAAGCAAATGATTGGCGTGAGCCAGGCGAGAATTCCGTTTGAATTCACCATAGAATAGGGGCTGTTTATGGTTTGTAGTTTATAGTTTGTGGTTTTCAAACTCGGGCAGTCTCTTTGTCTGTAAACTAATACAATTCCAGAGGTGCGGGAATCTAAAATCAATAAGTACTGCTGGAAATTAAGCAACTACAAACCACAAACAATAAACCACAAACGGTATTTTATTGATAGTTTTGCCGCCTAATTCACGTAACGAATATGTCTGGTCAATATAACCAATGGACGGCCATGTGGGCTATCTGCAAAGCTACCCTGCGAGCCATCTTTAAAAGCCCCCAGGCCATTTTCTTTAGCCTTTTTTTCCCGATCGTGCTCATCATGGTATTTGGGGCATTGGCAGGCGGGGGCGGTAAAGCCTACGATATTGCCTTTGATACCAAAAGCGATACCCTGAACCCGGTGTATTTTGCCATCAAATCCATTCCCCTATTCGATATAAACCAGGGGAGTGAAGAAGAAATGCTTGATCGGTTGAAGAAAGGGCGCATTACCGCCATGATCCGGATCAAAGAGCTTCCCACAAATACTTCCGGAACGCAATATGATATTCATTTAAAAACAACTTCGGCCAGTCAGCGTGACCTGCCAGCTGTACAAGCCATTTTACGCAGCATTATTAATGAAACAACCGCCAGTACGGTCCAGAATAAAGTGGCTACCGTTTCAGTAGAAGAAATACCGGGCCGCCGCTACCGCATGATCGATTTTTACTTGCCGGGTATGTTGGGTTTCTCCCTGATCGGTTCAGCCGTTTTTGGGGTGGCATTCGTTTTCTTCACCTTACGCGAAACCCTGGTATTAAAACGCATGTTTGCCACACCGGTAAAGAAAACATTTATCGTACTTGGCGAAAGCCTGGCGCGGGTGGTGTTCCAGCTTACTACTTCCATCGTATTGATACTATTCGGCACGTTCTTTTATCATTTTACGCTGGCGCACGGCTTTGTCACTTTCCTCGAATTGCTGGTGCTGAGCTTTCTGGGTGTAACGGTGTTTATGGGTTTTGGTTTTATCATCAGCAGCATTGCAAAAAACCAGAATGTGATCCCTATATATGCCAACCTGTTCATGTTCCCTCAATATTTTTTATCGGGTACCTTTTTCCCGAAAGGCTTATTGCCAGCGGGCATGCAATCTATTATCAATTACCTGCCATTAACGGCGCTCAACGATGCCATGCGTAAAGTATCGTTTGAAGGCATGCACCTGTTAGGGGTAGGGAAGGAGATAACGATCCTGATTGTGTGGCTTCTTTTGGCCTATAGTGTATTGATAAGGATATTTAAGTGGGAATGATATTGCTGATTTAGGAATTGCGGGATTTAGAAATTTATTAAACCACAATGACCCAATCTCAAAATCGGCAATCCTTTCAAATCCCGAAATCTCAAAATCAAGAAATCAAAAATTGCGTATGCGTTTTGTGAAACTGGCCCTCATCAGTGGGGTGATATTATTTATCGTCATCTTTCTTTTTTCTTTAATAATACCCTCGCGGATCCGGATCTCCCGGGCGGTGGATATTGCAGTACCTAAGGATAGCCTGGTAAAGGCTGTAGCCGATCTGCGGCAATGGCAGGGCTGGAATGAGCTGGTAAGCAATCCCGATTTAACCAATAAACAATTTAGCGAGAACTTGTTTACAAGCGCACAACTAAAAGTAACCAAAGAGGCGGAGGTAGGCGATACCCTGCTCACAACCTGGCATCAGAAAAATGCGCGGGTGCTTACCAGTGGATTTATCTGGATGGGGGAGAATGACAAGCTGGTGCTGCAATGGTATTTTGATGTAAAACTGAACTGGTACCCCTGGGAAAAATTTGGTAGCATAGTTTTTGATAAGCAATTGGGGCCGCCCATGGAGAAATCGCTGGCTAATCTGAAAAAGTTGCTTGAAGGAAATCCATAAAGGCTTACATTTCACTATAAAACAATAATGTATGAAGAAACTATTGCTTTTATCAGCCATAGCATTGGTTACAATAAGTGTAAAGGCGCAGGACGATAAATCGAAAAGACCCAGTCCGCCGGCCAAAGTAACAGAAACAACCAGTAGCGGTGCCGTTATCACCATCGATTATAGCCAGCCATCAGTGAAAGGCAGGGAGATCGGAAAGGAAATTGCGCCTTACGGTAAGGTGTGGAGAACAGGCGCTAATGAAGCCACTACTTTTGAAGTAAGCAAGGATGTTAAGGTAGAAGGCAAAGCCCTGGCTGCCGGTAAATATGGCTTATTCAGTGTTCCCAATAAGGAAGAATGGGTGATTATTTTTAATAAGACCCCGAATCAGTGGGGCGCTTACAAATATGCAGAAGCAGACGATGTGTTACGCATTAAGGTAAAGGCCACTAAAGCACCACAGTTCACCGAGCGTATGACGTTTACCGTTGACAAAAGCGGTAAGGTTGCGTTATTATGGGGAAATGAACAGGTTGCTTTCAACGTTCAATAAGGTTCACGTATATAAGAGTAAAGTAAGAAAGGGTTGTCCTGAGCGAAAGCAAAGGATGGCCCTTTTCTTTTTACCCCCCATCCCCCGATTTCCCGTTTCATCCGCCGCGGCGGACCCGTTTGCCGTTTCACGGTTCCCCCTATTCTTTTCTAGTTTTGCATGGTTTAGCCGGAAGTGGAAGTATTACTAATATGTTTAATTTTAAACCTGCATAAACACGCACTTACGTGCTTTTTGTTTTGGTAATTTGCGTTTTAATGCTGAATTTGGTGTTAACTAACTGTTACGCCATGCTTTATACCTTCAGACAGGCAATCCATATGAGCGGATTTTATCACCGGTATGTTCATTATAACCACCCTGTTATTTCTACCGGAAATACACATATACAAATTAATCCAGCGCATCATTATTTCTTACTCTCACCTATATAACAAGGCATTGAATTTCCGGCCCTACTGTAATAACTATCCGAAAAAATTAATCTCAGCCTGTCCTTAAACTGTTACATGGTACTTAATTATTAATTCGAAAAAAAGGATTATGACGCAATTTTTAACTTCGAATAGCCGGCCAGTAAAAGCAGGAGGCTTATTGCTGTTCTGCCAGCTGTTGGTAAGCCTGACCCTGGCCCAGGTTCATATTAGCGGAAAGATTACCGGCACCAATCAACAGCCGTTGCCCGGTATATCAGTTACTGTTAAAAATACAAACTATGGCACGGCCACCGATCCGTCGGGCAATTACACCATCAATGCCCCGTTGAAGCCGGGCAGTTATGCATTGGAGTTTTCCGGTGTGGGTTTTAAAACCGTTTCGCAGAACCTGCAAGTTGGCAGTGCTGAAAACTATACCGTAAGTGTTGCCCTGGCAGAAGATGCCCTGGGATTGGATGAAGTGGTGGTTACTGGTACATCACAGGGAACTACCCGTAAACAACTCGGAAGTTATATCAGTACTATAAAGGCTGACCAGTTGAACAAGGGCGCCACTGGTAACGTACTGGCAGCGTTACAGGGAAAAACGGCCGGTGCACAGATCACTCAAAACTCGGGTGACCCGGCTGGCGGCATTTCTGTACGCCTGCGCGGTATCAGTTCTATAAACAGTTCATCAGAGCCATTATATATTGTAGATGGCGTTATCATTAACAATGCAACTAACAGGGTTACCAATACGCAGGCCAGTTATGATGGTCCTAATGCGGGTCCGGGTAGTTCGCAGAGTAATAATTTTGTGGGCAGTCCCGGGCAGAACCGGATGGCGGATATTAACCCGGCAGATATTGAACGAATTGAAGTACTGAATGGTGCGGCTGCTTCGGCCATTTATGGTTCAAGAGCCAATACCGGTGTTATTCAGATCTTTACAAAGCGTGGGAGCAGCGGCGCGCCGGTAGTTAACTTTTCAACAGGTATTATGATGAGCGAATTGCGTAAAAAGCTCGATGTAAACCAGTCGCCGGTGAAGTTTGGCGGTTCGCCGGATGTTTTTACGCAGGATGTTATCTCTGCTATCAGCGGCGTACTGCCCACCAATACAACGCCGGTAACCCGGTACGATTACCAGGATTATATTTTCCGCACCGGTTTGGGAACCGATAATAACGTATCGGTAAGCGGCGGAAAAGATAAAACCAAGTATTATACATCAGCCTCTTATTTCTATAATGAGGGCATCATAAAAAATACCGATTTTAAACGTTTTAGTTTCCGGTTAAACCTCGATCAGGAACTGGCGAAATGGGCGAATCTGAGCGTTGGGTTAAATTATATTAACAGCGCCGCTAATGAAAAACCCGATGGCAATACGTTCTTTTCGCCTATGAATTCGGTAACCATCATAGGTAATTTTCACAACATCTGGGAACGGGATGCTTTAGGAAATTTGAAGGCAGTGGGAGAACGTTTACGTGTGAACCCCGTATCGGTGATTGAAGATTTTAAACAACGGCAGGAAACAAACCGGTTAATTGCCAGCACTTCATTAAAGATAAGACCGGCCAAAGGATTATCTTTTGATTATACCATGGGTATCGACAACTATGCGCAACGAGGCACTACATTAATGCCGCCTTACGCATATTTTGCAAGTCCGGCCTCCTTTGGTGGTGGTGGTAGTATTAATCCTCCAGCGCCTATTGATCCTTCACTAAACGGGTATGCAAGTGCCGCGAACAATAATTTCTTCCAGATAAACCATGAAGTAAATGGAACCTATCAGGTAAACATCAACGACCAATGGGCGTCTACCACGCAGGTAGGTTACGCGGTTCAATATGAGAAGAACGGTTATACCCTTAACCATGGGCGTGGACTTGCCCCTTTTGTTGAAACCGTGAATGCCGCCAGTACGATCATTTCCGGGGCAGACACCCGCAGCGAATTATCGGTTTCCGGTGGATACGTGCAGCAGAATTTTAAATTCCGGAACCAGTTATTCATCACCGGCGCTGTTCGTATGGATGGTTCTTCTGTTTTTGGTGAAGATGAGCGTAACCAGGTATATGTAAAAGGAAGCGGCAGCTATGTTATTTCAGAAACGGATTTCTGGAATAAACTACCCCTGTCGAAATGGTGGAATGTTGCCAAACTGCGGATTGCTTATGGTGAATCGGGTAACATGACCGGTATTGGCGCCTATGACCGGTTCAATGCCTATTATGCAAATCCTTATTTGGGCAGAACGGCTATATTTTCAAACTCCGGATTGTCTAATACCAAAGTAGGACCTGAGAGACAAAAGGAATTGGAGTTCGGTACCGACCTCGCTTTCTTCTCCAACCGGCTTAGCCTTCAGTTAAACTACTATATTAAAAAAGTAAACAATCTGCTGCTTCGCCGTGATATTGCACCAACCAACGGCTTTTCTAATTTGCTTGATAATATTGGCTCCCTGGAGAATAAAGGATTGGAAGTGGTGTTATCCGGAACACCTTTCAAGGATAAGGACTGGAGCTGGGATGTTACCGCTATATTTAACCGGAACCGCAACAAGGCGGTAAAAGTTGGCCAGGCAATATCATTAGTGGGTGTGTCTGGTTCACCCATTTGGGTAGCAGAAGATTATCCGATTGGTGTATTTTATGGAACTTTCTTTGCCAAAGACAACAATGGTAATGATATTAAAAATGCGTCCGGCTTTCCGCTGAATGAAAAAGGTGTGCAAAGTGGCTTCAATGTATATACCACGCAACGTGATGCGGGCGGGCTGCCAACAGGTAGTAACCTGTTAAAAGTGATCGGTGACCCGAATCCTGACTATACGGCTTCATTGGTAAACGAAGTTGGTTATAAGAAATTTGGTTTACGCTTTCAGTTCGATGCCGTTCAAGGCGTTGATGTATGGAATGCCGATTTCAGAACAAGACAGGGTGTGGGTAACGGTAAAGTAGCGGAACAGGAACAGCTTGGTTTGTTACCACGTGGTTATGTGAACAGTGTATACCAGATCGAAGAATGGCGTGTGGATGACGGTTCGTTTGTTAAACTGCGTGAGATCAGTCTGAGCTACCGGTTGGGTAAAGTTAAATTCTTTAATGACCTCACCCTAAGTGTTAGCGGGCGCAACCTGATCTCCTGGGACGACTATAAGGGATATGATCCGGAAACAAATGCAGGTGGACAAAGCACTATTTTACGGGCAGTTGATTTTGGAACGGTGCCTGCTCCCCGCACTTTTAGTTTTAATGTGGCCGCTAAATTTTAACACGCAAAATTGACATTATGAAGCTAATAATTATAAAATATACTACCTGTTTTGCCATGGCTGCGGTGCTTTTATTAACCGCAGGTTGTAAAAAAGATTATACTGATCCATCCCGCGTTCCGGAAAATAATGCTTTTAGATCGTCTGCCGGCCTTACGGGGGTAGCAGTTGGTGTGCACAGGGCATACACTCTCGGTCGCGCCAGTTCGTTATACAACCTGGCTACAACAGATGGGTTTCTCACTAAACAACTTACCATCCTAAATCAGGGGAATACCGCCGAATACCAGCTTTTTCAAGGGGCAGATAAAGTAGACCCCACAACCAATAGCATTGTGTTATCGTTCTGGGCCAACAGCAACAAGGTTATATATGACGCCAACAATGTGCTTAAGTATGCGCCCGATTTAAGTGACAAGAACTATGCGAGTGGGTTGATTGCATATGCCAGTATTTTTAAAGCCCTGGCGCTTACCAATATGGCCATGTACTGGGAGCAAGTGCCCGATACAACCGGTGTTGGCGTTAATACAGGTTTTATACCCAATACAACCGGTTTAAATAAGGCGCTTGATGTGGTGAATAATGCGCTGGCTAAGGTAAGTGCAAATGCTATTAGTGCTTCGTTCCTGAGTAATATTCCGGCGGGTATTGATATCGTGAATACGCTGCAGGCACTGAAAGCACGTCTGTCGCTATATACCGGCAACTATGCACAGGCGCTGGCTGCGGCCAATGCGGTTGATCTTACAAAAAAATCAACTTTGAATTTCGACCTGCAGTCGCTCAACCCGATCTTTGAAACGGCTACTTCAACCAACAACGTTTTTCAGCCGCTCGATTCCACCATGGGACTGCCGGTAGCGCTGGAACCTAACCTGGCAGATAAACGAGTACCGTTTTATATAACCATTGGTTCTAACCCCCGTTACCGTATTAGCGGTTTTGGCGCCACCTCTACCATCGGCTGGCCCATATACCTTCCTGGCGAAATAACTTTGATAAAAGCCGAAGCATATGCGCGTCAGTCAACACCTGACCTGGTGAATGGATTGATAGAGTTGAATAAGGTTATTACTAAAAAAGCCGCCAACGATGTATTTGGCGTAGGTGCCGATTTGCCAGCTGATCCCGGTCCATATACACAGGCCACGTTGCTCGAACAGATCTATAGCCATCGTGCCATTGAGTTATACATGTCGGGATTAAGGCTAATGGATAATCGACGTTTTAACCGTCCGGTTAGCGAACGTAGGCGTAGTTATTTGCCTTATCCAAACCAGGAGCGAAATAACAACCCCAATACACCAACCGATCCGGCATTTTAATATTTGTAATACAACAGTTTAGTTTTAAGATGAACAACCCTGCTGTGCCGGCTGAGCCGCTACGGCAGGGTTTTTCTTTATGTTTGTAATATTGATGAATATCAATTAATGTAGTAACAGGTAGTCTTGCTACATGCATCTATTCTGGGTGTTAATACCCTTTTTAGGATATTTTCTTTTATTTAAATTAGCCTTACGATTCCCTCCTATTGATAACATCCGTTATCTAAATGATCTCCTTCAGTTTAATCTATTATTAAAAGATTAAAAGTAACTATCATGAAACGCTTTGTTTATTTTATGGCTTTCTGCATTTCCCAATTTTGGGGAATAAATAATTGTTTTGCTCAAACAAAAATGGTAGCAAAAACATATGATAAGTTTGTAAAAGAGTATCAAATAAACAATGAAAAAGGCCCGGATAAAGCAGTGATAATACGACATGATACTATGGTGCACCCCTTTGCCATAGCTTCAAATTATTTTGTAAAACAAAGGATATTTCCCAATGAAGATGCTGTAAGATTAATACAGGAATTAAATCCTAAAATTGATATGAGTGCCGAGGCAAAGGTCATTCAGGGAGATACTCGTTTGATCCTTCCCAATTATCCGCCGCCTAATGACAATGTTCTTATGCAATTCAAAGTTGAATATTTAAAGGATGCAACGCCGGATGAGGATCTGAATCAGCGTTTCAAAAAATCCAGTGAAATATTCAATCAAATATTTCAAGGGCTACCTGTACCGGACGATGAGGCCGGCAAGAAATTTTATGATTCTTTGACTTTTTTTAATAAGACGATACTGCCTTATATAAATAATTCTGCTCAATCAATATCACGGCTACAAATGCATTATTTTAATACGGAACTGACAGCATTGAATCAATCTTTTCAAACCAAACTAAGAAGAATACCAACAAAAGCCATTGTAAGAAAAGCCGCGGATGATCATATGACTGCTTCGTATATCATTGCGGATTTCTATGAAATTGCCAATCCCGTTCAAATAAGAAGAAGCTTGTATACCGAAAGGCGCAATGGAGGAAACAGCATAGAAGATAAAAAAGATCCTGGCTTTATTTTCCTTGATGATTTGAAGGCGAGACCGTTTGCATGTAACTTATACATTTATGGAAAAGATGAACAAGGAAACAGGAAAACCGACCCGGAAATGTTTACATATGATGTGTGGGTAGGCGATAAAATGAGTTTTACGTTAAGAAGAAATGGTAATGCGCCTGAGTCATACGGCTTTTTGAAAATGGGAAACCCGGCATCTACCCTGCCATTTAATATTGGTCTTGGAAAATGGATAGTCATCATGAGAAGGCAGGGAACAAGCATAGAATATTATAAGGAGATAAGCATATATTCCGAAACGGGATTTGAGCCTGATGACCCTAATGCAAGAAAAGTTTGCTATGTACTTGATTAAATTAAAATAATGAATACACTTATTAAAGATAGGTTGTCGACAATTATTGCGCTGGTTCTTGGGACTGGGTGTGGTTGGGGATTCACTGAGGTCATAACTGCCCCTGAATTAAAAACATGGATGATAACAATATCAGTGGCCGTTTCATTTCTGATAAGTTTGATCATATCTCTGTCGCTAATGGGTAGAATGCCTGTTTTGAAAAGAAAAAGTATGACTGGAAAAGGAGTGTATTTGTTAATTGGATTCGTGCTCTTCGTTGCAGTTTTTTTTATTCTTTACAGTAAGTACACAATTACAATTCCTTTTATAGCTAAAAATGGAGACATTGGTGATACGGTTATCGTTAAAGGGTTAAGCTATACTCCGAGCGCAAAAATCTACCGGGACTCTCTGCAAAAAAAGGATCAATTTGGAAATTATCCCCCCGACGAAACACTATTAGAAGATGCTACTTATGAAATAAAAAAAGTTTGGAGTGATAATGCCCGAACTTATGCCAGGCTGATGTTATTATTCCTATACACAACTATGATCTGCTTTTTTATAGCTGGAGTTACTTTGATTGCTGAAGTAATAGTACATAATAGAAAAAAATCACATGAGTAATAGCGCCATTATTCTGTGTATATTGGTTGTTGCCACAAATTTTGCCTAAATATTGTGTTTTCGATCTTCTTCGGTTGAAATGATTAATTATTTTTGCCGTCCTATGACAAACATTTCTACAATTGGAATTATTGCCGCTTTACTTACCACCGGGGCATATATTCCACAGGCCTACAAAACCATAAAAACAAAGTCGACCAAAGACCTTTCTATTATTACTTTTACAATGCTTTTT
The DNA here is from genome assembly GCA_966212235.1 of uncultured Niastella sp. Lineage (GTDB taxonomy): Bacteria > Bacteroidota > Bacteroidia > Chitinophagales > Chitinophagaceae > Niastella. The sequence goes on from CBIHPP010000014.1 coordinate 212,195, forward strand.
GTAGGTACTATTTTGTGGTTCATTTATGGGTTGTATATTCACGACACGCCTTTAATGCTGGCCAACGGGATCACTGCCACTTTATCGGGAATTATATTTTTTTTAAAGATCGGATCAATCAAAAACAGAAAAAGACGCAGATAAAACATTAATCAATGAATTTCAGAGAAGCCCTGTTAACAGATATACCCCAAATGATGGCGGTAAGACTGGCCGTAAAAGAAAATGCACTATCCAATCCTGACCTGGTTACGGCCCAGGATTATGAAAATTATTTATCGGAGCGTGGCAAAGGCTGGGTGTGTGAAATGGACAATAAGATTGTTGGTTTTGCAATTGGCGACCTCTCGAAAAATAATGTGTGGGCCTTGTTTGTGCTGCCGGAATTTGAAGGGCAAGGCGTTGGCCGGGAGTTGCTTATTTTATTGCTTGATTGGTATTATAGCAAAACAACGGATACCATTTGGTTAAGTACCGCTCCCAAAACCCGGGCAGCTGATTTTTACCGGTCATTTGGCTGGAAGGAAAGCGGGTTAATGCCGAATGGTGAAATGAAATTTGAATTAACGGCGGATGATTGGGGTGTTTAATGAGCTGGTTACCAGTTTTTGGATGTCCACATATAATTTTAACTGCTCTGCAAGTAAACTTTTTACCATTGTTCGTTGACTTTACCAGGCTGCAAGCTGAGTTTAGCAATCAATAATACGACTATGCCAACCTGCAATGCAGGGTTAGCATCTCGCAGCATAGTTTTAGATGTTTGCATGGCAGTTTTATCTGTCAACATGCAGGTTTTCCTAAAAAGCATTCCTGCCGGCGGTAGAAAGCTGGAACGTTGCTGGCTTAAACTGATAAGCATGGGACCAAAGTCGGAAAGCATGTGGGTAAAACCGGTAAGCAAATACGGAAAACCCGACTGACAATTAACAAAACCGTGCAACTGGTGATCTAAGTTGACGGCCAAGCGGTCAAAGCTGGAAAGTATACAGTAAAAGTCATTAGGTAAATAAGTAAAACCGTGCAACAGATCATCAAAGTTGCCATGCAAGTGGTCCAAAATGCTCAGCAGGCAATGAAAATCTGTTTGTAGACAATCAAAATCGTGCAGCAGCTTTATAAAAACGCACTGCTGGTTGTAAAAGCAGCCATGCAGATTGTTTAAAACGTTCAGCAGGCTGCGAAATCAATATGCGGAAGGCAAATATTATTCTATAGTTCCCAAAATGCCTACAATCACCGCATACACTTTCTCTAACTCTTCATTAGTAATGCAATAGGGCGGCATCATGTACACCGTATTACCTAAGGGCCGCAGGTATACTCCCTGTTCCAATGCTTTTTGCGTCACGTCCTTACCAATCGTGTTCAAATAGCCATCCTGTCCCGATTCAATTTCAAACGCCAGAATGGTGCCTATTGACCTTAGGTTTTTAACGTGCGCGGTAAACCGCGTATCGGCGCCTAATTGCTGCATGAATTGTTTATGATGCTTGCCAATTCTTTCAATGCGTAATTGACAACCGGATTGTAACAACAGGTCCATACTGGCTAAAGCAGCCGCGCAGGCGAGGGGATTGGCTGTGAATGAATGCCCGTGAAAAAATGTTTTTCGCCGGTCTTCATCTACAAAGGCGCCATGGATTTTTGCGCTGCAGGCAGTAACGCCCAACGCCATGGTACCGCCGGTTAATCCTTTCGACAGGCAAATGATATCCGGTTTTTCTTCCATATACATGCTGGCAAACAGCTTACCGGTTCTGCCAAAACCCGTCATCACTTCATCGGCAATACAGATCACCTCATGGGCATGGCATTGTTGCAGCAATTGGTTCAGGGCGTTTGCATCGTATATATTCATGCCGCCGGCTCCCTGTAGCAGCGGTTCATAAATAAAACAGGCGATCTCATCCCAGGGGCCATTGAACTGCGGCTGGCCCTCCATGGGAGGATCTGTAAAAATAACTTCAAACAGCTTGTCCTGGAAGGCGAGGGTAAACACACTGCGATCGCTGAGGCTCATGGTGCCAAACGTATCGCCATGATACGAATGGTGCAGCACCAGGATCTTATTTCGTTTTTTATCACCCTTGTTCCACCAGTATTGCAGGGCCATTTTTACACCCACTTCCACGGCAGTGGAACCATTATCTGAGTAGAAGATCTTTGCCAGGTTACCGGGCAGTATGTCGAGCAAGCGTTCGGCGAGACGAATGGCTGGTTCATGGGTGAACCCGGCGAAAATTACCTGTTCCAGCGTTTTGGCCTGCTCGTATATTTTTTCTGCGATATAAGCATTGGCATGCCCATGAATAGTTACCCACCAGCTGCTGATGGCATCGATATATGCCTGCCCCTTTTCATCAATGATGTACACGCCATCTCCTTTTACTATGGGAATGGGTTCCGGCATCGATTTCTGGGGCGTATACGGGTGCCAAACTACTTGTTGATCTCTTTCGGTAAGTGATGGTGCCATAAGGGGGGCAAAGGTAAGGAGTGCCTTGTAAACCTGGTTTTCTACCTGGACTAGTTTGATTTTTTATCATATTGTCTTGTTTTCTAATGAATTATTATTCTATAGAATATTGATTTACTTTAGCGATGCAACGGAAAGGCGCCGGTTATTGTCAACCACTTACAAGAAATGGATTATAACAGGCTGGTAAAAGATTGTTTAAAGGGGCTGCCGGAAGCCCAACGACAGCTCTACGAGCATTTTGCTGAGAGTATGTTGGGGGTATGTTATCGCTATACCAAGTCTGTTGCAGATGCAGAAGATGTGCTGCAGGAAGCATTTATTAAAATTTTTCGTAACCTGCACCAGTTTAAATTTGAAGGGGAGCTAGGCGGATGGGTTCGCCGTATAATGGTGAATACAGCTTTAAATTATCTCAAAAAGAACAGCCGGTATCAAACCGATCTATCCTTTACAGATACAACCCTGCATCCGGTGTCAGATGATAACCCCGAAGTGACACTGCAGGCAAAGGACCTGGCTGAACTGATCCGCCAGTTACCGGCGGGTTACCAGACTGTATTTAACCTGCATGCCGTTGAAGGTTTTTCTCACGTTGAAATTGGAAAAATGCTTGGTATTAATGAGGGAACATCCCGGTCTCAATATGCCCGTGCCCGCGCGTTATTAATAACGTGGTTAAAAAAAACGACCGTAGAATTAAAAAAGGAAACGTATGTCCGACCATGATTTTGAGAAACAGGTAAATCAGAAGCTGGAGGAGCTGAAGCTGCGCCCTTCTGATACTGTATGGATGGAGGTGGAAAAAAATATCCGTCAACACAAGCGCCGTCGCCGCTTTCTGTGGTTGTGGACGGCTGCCCTTTTTATAACATTAACTACGAGTGGTGTAGTCTTGTATCACTATACTTCCGATACAAAAATAACCACTGAAATGGCCCAGGCAAAGCCGGCCGAATTATCAAACGAACCTGCTTCTGTATCGCATAATTCTACTAATACTAATTCTACTAATAAACAAGCCACAACTGTACACTCAGTTCCGGAAAATGCATCGTCGAACCCGAATAATGAAACCGTACAGTCTATACAGCCAACTGAAAACAATCAACCTGGTACAACGCCTCCTGCAGCACCGGTAACCAATTTGCCAACTGAAAACCAACCAGCTATTGCTGTAATTCAAAAAAGCGCAAACAAAGAAACAATCGGGATTAACAATAAAAAGCCGGTTCAAAAACCGCTGGCATATGTTGCCAATGATAATATACCGGAACCAGGCATAACTGGTACCAATCCGTTCACCCATGAAAAACCCCGCTATAGAAAAAAGAAGCCGGCGGCGAACAATGCCATTGTCGTAAGTGAAAATGTGTTGAATCCAGCGCCGGTAACGCCAACTTTAGCGTATGAAATGCCACAGGAACAAAAAGAATTGAACATTGCCATGCCCGTGATGGTAAATGATGTTGACAATACGATTGCCACCAACAAAGCGGCAATGGTTCCTTTCAACAGCAAGTCGTTCACGCTGATGATGCCCGATTCAGGAAGCAACGCTACAGTGGCAGCAATGCCTATTAAACGGAAACAGCCTGCGTTATGGCATTGGGGTATTGTAACAGATGCGGGGTTCTCGCGCATTTCTGAAAGCAAACTGTTTCAATTAAAGGGGTTAATAGGACAGGATAAATACCTGGCCGCAGATATTGCATACCCTAATGTAAGACCCGATTCGAACGCATTGCTCAATCTTTCTTCTACTGCTACTGTTACTAAAAAAGCGTCGCCCATTCAACCTGATGTTTCTTTTTCTGTAGGCTTTTTTGTGCAACGTACTTTATCACCACGGTTGAAAGTATCGCTTGGAGTAAAATATACTTATATGAGTGTAAATACCCAGGTAGGGCAAAAAGTAGATGCGCCTCTTGAAATAAATACAGATACTTCGTCGTCTAAAATAGTGCAGGGTTATTATAAACTGCCAGGTTATGTTTCAGTTACTGCAGACCCGGCAATCAATGGCATTAGTGCAGGTTACCAGGGGCAGGGGCAAAAATACGTCAGCGATAAGCACCGTTATCGTTTTCAATACATAGAAATACCTTTAATGGTCAACTGGCAAATAAATAAAGGCAGACGATTGCCACCGGTGGTGCTTGAAGGTGGTGTTTCTATATCGCGCTTACTGTCGGTAGATGCTTTACATTTTGAAGGCAAAAAAGGTGTTTACTACGAGGACAAGAGCTTATTCAATAAAACCCAGTTTAATTTTATAACCGGTCTTAGTGTTGGGTTATTACAAAAAAGCAAACATCCGCTCTGGATTGGCGCTAATCTTCGATATGCACTCAATGGGTTGGTTAATAAAGATGTATCTGCCGGGCAATACATGTGGTCAGCTGGCATTAGTGTAAAAATGTTGTTAGGAAGATTGTAAAAAGTTTACCTAAAAGTTAAAACGTCAGGCAACGCTTGTTTCTTAGTTTTTGTCAGTTATTGCAAACGCTAAACTTATGAAACGGCATACCACGCTGGTGTTACAGTTAATGGTGACTGTAATACTATCAACCTTTTTATCTAACTGCGATAAAGAAAAAGCTACCCAAACGTATACCTGGTATACACCGAATTACAAATCACTTACCGAAGTACGGGCTGATATGAAAAGTAGCCCTTCCCAGGCATTGAAAAATCCGGGAAAAATTTACATATATGGAAATTACATTTTCTTAAACGAGTCGAATGAAGGCATTCATATAATTGATAACAGCAAGCCTGCTGCGCCGAAGAACCTTGCCTTTATTCCCATTCCCGGGAACGTAGACCTGGCCGTAACCGGTAATACCTTGTATGCCGATTCGTACAGCGACCTGGTAACCTTTGATATCAGTAACCCGCTGGCGGTGGTTGCCAAAAAGTTTAACAATAACGCATTTCCTCATCGCAATGCTTATTATAGTTACTATGGTACCCCGTCAACCAATACTGATTCCATTAAAGTGGTTGTTAGCTATACAAGGCACGATACAACGGTTGCCTATGTACCTTACAGGGGTTATTATGATGGGCTGCAATATGCCAACCTTTCCACCAGCGCTGCACCCGGAAAGAGCGGTATAGGCGGATCGATGGCCCGGTTTACCCTGATGAATAATTATATGTACACGGTATCTGAGCGCGAGCTGTTCTCATTTGATATTTCTACACCCCTGGATCCCAAATTCATAAAAAAATCGGTCATCGATAACCAGATGATCGAGACCATTTATCCATTTAAGAACAAATTATTCATTGGCTCTACTGCCGGCATGTATATTTATGATGTATCAACGCCTGGCAGCCCGGTTAAACAAAGTCAGTTCACACATGTTCGCAGTTGTGACCCCGTAATCGCAGATGACAATACGGCCTGGGTTACTTTGCGTTCGGGTACTACCTGTGGCGGTACTACAAATCGACTGGAAGCAGTGAATATCACCGATATTACAAAACCCTCTTTAATAAACACCTACAACCTAACCAATCCTTTTGGTTTATCAAAAGAAGGGAACGTACTGTTTATTTGCGATGGCAAAGACGGTGTTAAAGTATTTGATGCTGCTGATGCCAGTAATGTAAAATTATTGAAGCACATAACCGGCATGGAAACCTATGATGTAATTGCCTGGAATAACAAAGCATTGGTTGTGGCGAAAGATGGCTTGTACCAGTTCGATTATTCCAATTTGAATAATATCCGCTTACTCAGTAAAATAGGATTAGAGTAATAACCGGTATGAAAATAAAATTACTTTTTTTAGTTGTTTTTTTAGGATGTGTTTTTATAACCAGTGCACAAGAATCAAATCAGGAGCAGCCAGCTAAAAAAGGCTGTTCCTGTTCTTTCAGTTCCATTAACCAGATAGGCGATTTGTACGGAAGCAAGGGCACTTATTTCCAGATACAAACCATTAATGGTATTCGTTATAAAACATGGTTTGCCGGGGTAGGGGCCGGAATAGATTTTTATACCCGTGGCGGCTTTCCTGTTTTTTTAGATGTTCGAAAAGATGTCTTTGAAAAACGGTCTACGCCTTTCCTGTATGCAGATGCCGGTATTCACCTGGTGCGTGATAGAAAAGAAGAGGTATCGCAATGGTATCAAAACACCTATAGCAATGGATTTTATGGGGATGCAGGTATCGGGTATAAATTAGGTTTACATGGTGCAGGCCGGTTGTTGGTAAGCGCGGGATATAGTTATAAAAATATAAATCGCCGGTTTGAATATATATCAACTTGTCCAACTACCCGGTGTTATGAGAATTATTATACCTATAAAAATTATTTGCACCGGTTGTCTGTAAAACTTGGATTACAATTCTAGCCAACAGCATTTACCCTTTCAGGAATTTTATATTCCGCTGTATGCCCTGGTATTTCGCGCGTTTCATGGGAGAATGACGGAATATTTGTTTGAACGCTTCTTCGGTTAATGATTCCCATTCTTTGGTGGTGAAGTTCAGGATCTCAGGTATGGGCGCAAACCCGGTTTCACGGGTAGGTTTGGCAAACCGGTTCCAGGGACAAACATCCTGGCATACATCGCAGCCAAACATCCAGTCGGCAAACTGTCCTTTTTTATCATCGGGCAACAGCATATCTTTTAATTCAATGGTATAATAAGATATGCACTGGCTCCCATTGATCACCTTGCTGTCGGTAATAGCGCCGGTAGGGCAGGCGTCTATGCATTTGCGGCAACTGCCGCAATAATCTTTGGCAAAAGGATCGTCGTATTCAAGTTCAAGATCAACAATAAGGGTAGCAATAAAGAAGAACGAACCCTGTTGTTTGGTGAGCAGGTTACCGTTTTTACCAATCCAGCCCAGGCCGCTGCGCTGCGCCCAGCTGCGTTCCAGTACCGGCGCTGAGTCAACGAAACCCCGTCCGTGTACTTCACCGATGTGTTCATTGATCATAGCCAGCAATGCATGCAGTTTGCTTTTGATCACCTCATGGTAATCTTTGCCGTAAGCATATTTTGAAATATTGGGCGTGCCTGGTTGTTGTGTTTGTTGTGGAAAGTAGTTCAGCAGCACCGTGATCACCGATTTGGCGCCCGGTACCAGTTTGGTAGGATCGATACGCAGATCGAAATAGTTTTCCATATACTGCATATTGCCATGCAGGCCTTTGTTCAGCCATTGCTCCAGCCGCCGCGCATCCTCATCCAGTTGCTGCGCCCGGGCAATGCCGCAAAAGTCGAACCCCAGTTCGCGCACAAATGATCTTATTTGTTGGGTATGGTCCATATTTTTTTAACGGGCGTAGTCCTCAGTGTAGTCGAAGGGTACGCTGACTTCTATTTGGCTTCCAGATGCAATTTATGAAAGAACCGGTGAATGGCCGGAGCAAGTATCACGCCCATGTTGGTAATAAAAATGACACCACTGAACAAAGCATAGAACGAAGAGAACCAAATACCCGAATCGCATAAATTGGTTAATACAGGACCCATACCCGATAGCAGCATGGCGGAGTTATGAAAGGCATCGAGCCAGCGAATGTTGGCACAGGTAATATGAAATCCTATTACACCTATCAGCAAACACAGAGCCATGATAAACACGGCTACCACCAGATTTTTAAAAACCCTTTGATAAAATATTTTCCTGGGAGCCAATGGTTGTTTTTTGTGCTCGTACATACGTTTTTATATTTCCTTTTATGCTGCCTATTGATTCAATATCCGGTATTCATCGGGTACATATTCTTCCTGTTCCTGTATGCGGAATTGTTTGCGAAATCCTGAAGGGGTAAGCTGCTTCAACTTTAAAAACTGTTTGTTGAAATTAGCGAGGGTATTGAACCCGCTTTCGTAGCTGATCTCCAGCACAGACTTTTGGGTATCGATCAACAGCTTGCAGGCATGACCGATACGTATTTCATTCAAAAAATCAACATAGGTTTTCTTCGTACATTTTTTAAAATAACTGCAGAAAGCAGGAATGCTCATGCCGGCAGTGGCAGCTACATCGCACAAGGCAATTGTTTCCTGAAAATTATCAATGGTGAACTGAAATATTCTATCAATACGATCTTTATTTTTAGCCTGAAAGGTTTTTACTTCCTGGGTAGATACGGTTTCATATTCATGGGCTGTGGCTATTACCTGTAAACATTCGCACAACCTGATAATGCGGGCAAAACCCTGTAAATGCTCCAGCTCAATGAACAACGGTTTTAATTGTTGCCGTGTGGCGCCCCGTATTTTCAAACCCTGCATGGCCAGGGCAAACAGTCTTATGATGCTTTTGCTTTCGGGCAGTTGCATGAAATCGGGTCCCCAGAAATCGTCGGTAAATTGTACCACCACGGCAGCAGTAACCAGGTCCTTATGCGCTTTTTGAAAAGTATGCGGCAGGTTGCTGCCCAGAAAGAAGACATCGTCGGTTTTGAACTCGCCGATATAATTCCCGATAAAAGCTGTGCCTTCACCTTCCACGAACAGGATCAGCTCATATTCAATGTGCTGATGCCAGGGTACTTCAAAATGAGGCGTGCGATAAGTGCGCGCCACAAAGGAAGTATTCTGCGAAAGCGGTAATTTTTCAACTAATGGTTTCATGCCAGCTGATAATCATGGGATTATAAAATAATACCGGAATTTTGAACGCCCCGTTAGCGCTTGTTTGACACTATATTAAGCAAAATTAAACATATCCGATATCAGTTATATTAAAATAGTTTAGGTTTTCGCAAATAAAGTGGTAGGCTATTTTACTAAAATCCGATAATTTCGAGTCTTCGATAAAGGTTTTTGGTTAACAGGGCAGCAGGTGTAGGGCCTAGAATCAGATCTATAACTCGAGCTTGCTGCCTTTTTCAGTTCTGCAAACCGCCTTTTCCTCAATCTTGGTAATCAGTAATAATTAAGCCGCCATATGCTACTGCTCGGAATTGATGTAGGCACATCTTCTATTAAAATTTCTGTGGTAGATGCCCAAACGCAACAATGCAAAGCATCTGCCCAATTTCCCGAAACAGAGTCTCCCATTATTTCACCACAACCAGGCTGGGCCGAACAATCGCCCGACATGTGGTGGGAACATGTACAACAGGCTATTAAGAAAGCCCATGCCAGCGGTGCATATGATCCCGCCGATATTGGCGCTATTGGTATTTCGTACCAGATGCATGGCCTGGTAATGGTTGATGAGAACCAACAGGTACTGCGCAACTCCATTATATGGTGCGATAGCCGCGCTGTTGAAATTGGTGACAAAGCATTTAAAGAGATCGGCAAAAAAACATGTCTCTCTCACCTGTTGAATTCACCCGGAAATTTTACCGCTTCCAAACTGGCCTGGGTAAAAGAAGAAGAACCGGCTACTTATAAAAAAGCTGTTAAGATCATGCTGCCCGGCGATTTCATTGCCATGAAAATGACAGGCGAAATTACGACCAGCATCTCTGCTTTGTCAGAAGGCATTTTCTGGGATTTCAAGAAAGACAGGATCAGTAAGGACGTGATGGAACATTTTGATTTTGATAGCGACCTGATCCCTGCTGTACAGGATGTTTTTTCTGATCATGGCCGGTTGAAAGATACCATTGCCGCTTCTTTATCATTAAAAGGCGGCATACCGGTTACCTATAAGGCCGGCGATCAACCCAATAACGCGTTATCGCTGAATGTACTGGAACCCGGTGAAGTAGCGGCTACAGCCGGTACTTCGGGCGTCATTTATGGTGTAAGCGATGAACTCACCTGCGATCCGGAATCACGGGTAAATACTTTTGCACACGTTAACTATACCTCAGCAGAAAAGCGGTTGGGCGTACTGTTATGTATTAACGGTACCGGCATTTTGAACCGCTGGGTAAAAAATATTTTCGCACCGGCTGTCAGCTATCAGCAAATGAACAGCGAAGCGGCCAAAGTGCCCATCGGCGCAGATGGATTACGCGTGCTACCATTTGGTAATGGCGCCGAGCGCATGTTGAAGAACCAGATCGTTGGCGTTCATTTTCATCATATCGATCTCAATCTGCACTCTCAGGCGCATCTGTTCCGTGCTGCTCAGGAAGGCATTGCCTGTGCATTCCGGTACGGACTGGATATTATGCGGGAGAACGGTATGAACCCGCAGGTGATCAGGGCTGGTAAAGCCAACCTGTTTTTAAGTGATCTGTTTATTGAAGCATTTGTAAACACCACGCATGTGCCCGTTGAATTATACAACTGCGATGGCAGCGTAGGCGCCGCTATTGGCGCAGGCATTGGTGCCGGCGTATACAAAACACCCAAAGAAGCATTTACCCAGGCAAAACCATTGACAGTCATAGAGCCCACGAAGAAGAAAGAATACAAAGCGGTTTACGAAGAATGGAAAGAACTGTTGGACAATGTGATAATTTGATAATGTGATAATTCGATAATGAAATACAATGTGTTTAGCGTGAAGTTTTTCATCCGCCAGCTGGCGGACCGTTTCACGTTTGCTGATTCACGAAAGTACCGTCTTGTGATTAAATAAACATCTCAAATAATAACTAAACATAAGGGTATGAATATAATTACTGGTGACAAAGAATTCTTTAAAGGTATTGGTTCCATTAAGTATGAAGGCGTGGAAAGCGATAATCCACTGGCCTTTAAATGGTATGATGAAGGTAAGGTAGTAGCCGGCAAAACCATGAAGGAGCATTTGCGGTTTGCGGTATGCTACTGGCACACCTTCTGCAACACCGGCGCCGATCCTTTCGGTCCGGGTACAAAACATTTCGCGTGGGATGCAGCCAGCGATGCGGGACAACGCGCTAAAGATAAAATGGATGCTGCATTTGAATTTATTACCAAGCTGGGCGTTCCATACTATTGTTTTCATGATATTGACCTGGTTGATGAAGGCGCTAACTTAAAGGAATATGAAAGCCGCTTACAATCCATTGTCGATTACGCTAAACAAAAACAAGCGGCCAGTGGCGTGAAGTTGCTTTGGGGAACTGCCAATGTATTTTCAAACCCCCGTTATATGAACGGCGCTTCTACCAATCCTGATTTTGCCGCTGTTGCCTATGCCGGTACGCAGGTAAAAAATGCATTGGATGCTACCATTGCACTGGGTGGTGAGAATTATGTATTCTGGGGTGGCCGCGAAGGTTATATGAGCCTGCTGAACACCAATATGAAACGTGAGCTGGATCACCTCGCCCGCTTTTTAACCATGGCGCGTGACTATGCCCGCAGACAGGGTTTCAAAGGTGTATTCTTTATTGAGCCCAAGCCTTGCGAGCCTACCAAACACCAATACGATTATGACAGCGCTACCGTGATAGGCTTCTTACGTCATTACGGACTTGATAAAGACTTTAAATTAAACATTGAAGTAAACCATGCAACGCTGGCTGGTCATACGATGCAGCACGAATTACAGGTGGCTGCCGATGCCGGAATGCTGGGCAGCATCGATGCCAACCGCGGTGATGATCAGAATGGTTGGGATACCGATCAGTTCCCTATCGATCTGAGTGAAATGGTTGAAAGCATGCTCATCATCCTGGAAGCCGGTGGTTTTGGCGGTGGTGGTATAAACTTCGATGCTAAAACACGTCGTAACTCTACCGACCTGGAAGACATTTTCATGGCGCATATCGGTGGTATGGACAATTTTGCCCGTGCGCTGGTAGTTGCTGATAAAATATTGCAGAAATCTCCGTATAAAAAATTCCGCAAAGATCGCTATGCTTCTTTCGACAGCGGTAAAGGAAAAGAGTTTGAAGGCGGTGCATTAAAGCTGGAAGACCTGCGTGAGTTCGCGTTGTCGAACGGAGAACCAAAGCAAACCAGCGGTAAGCAGGAGTGGCTGGAGAATATGATCAATCAGTACATCTAGTTCAGTACGCGATACGAAGCAGGTAGGAAGTATGAAATAGGCAAGGTCGATAGGCAACAGGCAATCATGGAATTGTTTTGAATTGCTGAATCCAGGACCCTGCATATTTTGTGCTTCCTATTTCGCATTTATGCCCTTTTGTGGCCACGAACGACGACTTGTAAACAAACAATGTAACCTAAAACGCTTGCCATATGCATTTTCTTGGTGTAGTTGACTGGATATTCGTTGGCCTGTACATGGCCGTGATTGCAGCGATCTCCATCTGGTCTATTCGAAAAGCAAAAGATTCCCCCTCAGATTATTTTCTGGCCAATCGCAACCTGGGCTGGTTTGTGATCGGCGCATCCATCCTGGCTTCCAACGTGGGTTCTGAACACGTAGTAGGCCTGGCCGGTACAGCTGCCAAAACGGGACTGGTGATGGGGCATTATGAGCTGCATTCCTGGATCATCCTGATCCTGGGCTGGGTATTTGTACCGTTCTACATGCGAAGTATGGTATATACCATGCCCGAGTTTCTCGAAAGGCGGTTCAACAGTCAGTCGCGGATGCTTCTTTCGATCATCCAGTTGCTCAGTTACATCATTGCAAAAGTATCGGTTACCATTTATGCCGGTGCGCTGGTGGTAACCTCGTTTTTAGGGGTTGATTTCTGGACGGGCGCCATTGTATTGGTGATCATAACGGGCATATACACCGTATTGGGTGGTTTGCACGCCGTTATGTATACAGAAACCCTTCAGGCTATCATCCTGATCGTAGGATCACTGACGTTGATGTTCGTGGGCCTTGATAGAGTAGGGGGCTGGAATGAGCTCGTATCATCCCTGCCAAAAGAAAAACTGAATATGTTCCCGCCATTGTCTGATCCTGATTTCCCCTGGGCAGGTATCCTGTTTGCGTCGCCCATTGTGGGGCTATGGTACTGGTGTACCGATCAGCATATTGTGCAGCGGTGTTTGGCCGGCCGCGACGAACGCCAGGCCCGCCGCGGAACTATATTTGCCGCCTTCCTGAAACTGTTCCCCTTCTTCATATTTATGATCCCGGGTATTATTGCCTACACCCTGGCAAAACAAGGCAAAATTGTATTACCAGACGGCGACCAGGCGTTCCCTACCCTGGTAAAAGAATTGATGCCGGTAGGTTTACGTGGTTTACTGGCGGGTGGTTTGCTGGCTGCCCTTATGAGTTCGCTGGCGGCCGTATACAATGCCTGCTCTACCTTGTTTACCATGGATATTTACAAGAAATACCGGCCCGAAGCAAGCAACCACCAACTGGTGAAAGTAGGCCGTATTGCCACCGGTATTGCCGTTGTGCTGGGGATGATCTGGATCCCGATCATGAAGGGTATTTCGGGTACGCTGTACCAGTACCTGCAAAGCGTACAATCGTACCTGGCGCCGCCTATTGCTGCAGTGTTCCTGTTGGGCGTATTCTCGAAACGTATCAATGCGAAAGGCGCTTATTCAGCGATGGTGGTAGGGTTTATTATCGGAATGGTGCGTATTATCCTGGAATTGAACCGGGAGCATTTAACCGGCTTCCTGCATAGTTTTGCCACGGTGAATTTCCTTTACTTCTGTATAGCCCTGTTCCTTTTCTCTATCATATTGATGGTAATCGTAAGCCTGTTGAGTGAGAAACCGTCTGAAGAGCAATTGCGTGGATTAACGTTTGCGACTACGGTGGCTGAAGATAAAGCGGCCTCACGCGCCAGTTGGGGGAAAATTGATGTGATCTTATCGGTGTTTGTGCTGGTGTTTATCCTGGTAGCATTTCTGTATTTCTCACCATTCGGTATTGCGAAATAAGCAAGTCGTAATTTTATAATATTGAATGCGTCCCGTCTCGTCTCGGCTCAGCCGAGACGGGACGGGACTTTTTTTACTATCTACCAGTCGTGTTTGGCAATAATAATGACGGTGTAGGATGGATATTTTCCACCATCGCATTTTACAAAGCCGATACCAACATCAACGAGGGTGGCATCCCAGTCGCCAATACCCAGTAAATGATCGCGGTGGCCTTTGGTGGCGTCACCGGCATCGATGATCAATGATTTAACGGCTTCTATACCGGATTCATGTCCTGATGCAAGCGATTCAAAGAAATTCTCTTTTTTATCTTTTAACCAGTCGGCGTTTAATTGATAGCCGCTTTGTTGAATGAAATAATTGATACCTAATCCGTCGGGATTCACGTGGTCAAAGTAATTGCGTTTGGCCATATCAAGCGCTTTGGCTTCGGCCACTTTGGCGAGGGTATCGTTCCAGCGTAAAGATGTTTTGGTGATACGCAGTTTTGCGTTGAGATGGAGGTCCTTGAAATATTTTTCGGGATTGGTACGTACAGCATTCAACAATTGAAAAGCCTGTTGCGCTTCCTCTTTAACTATAAAGGGATTGTTGTTGTATAAAAACGACAATAATAGCATCACGGCTGGTACCATGTAAGATATCACTTTCATAGAAGTACGGTATGGTTTCTAAATGTCTGTTATCTTAAATATAAGGATATCCGACCGGTTTTGCAATAGCCGGTGTGAAGGAATACATGGATTTAACAATACCGGATGTTAAACGGGCAAAGGGCGGAAAAGCCGCAAACTCAATAAATTAGAACGCTTATTTCTCGTGGTACAATCCTTCTTCGCCGGTGGCCAGGGATTGAATGGTAATATCGTTGTTGCTGCCAATTAAATCGCCGGAGGTCATTACAACTACTGCAACGGGCAAATTACTTTTCAGAATGGTATCACCGTGGAAACTAAAGGTTTTGTTATCGAATTGCAGCTTGTCGCCAATGCGGTATCCTTCGCCATAGAGCCATTGATGGTCTTTAATATGATCGGGGCTTAATGTAGTACAGGAAGGCAAAAATGCGATGGACAGCATTGTTAGAACGGTTAGTGTTTTCATAAGTAGAGAGTTTGCTGAAAAAATAGAAGCAATAACCGGGCCGGTTGGTCAAAGCGTTGTTAGTAGCTGTCTGTAGCCCCTCAAATACTTATGAAACCGGATAAATGACTACCTGTTTTAGGTGGTTTTGCGTATTTGGAATATTTGTAATGTCAGTTTTTGCTGCCGGCTTTTAATTGTTGCTATTTTTCGGCTTCATTATAAAAATTCATTGGCACTATGTTGCTGAATAAATAAGTATTGGGTTTTCTCATAACGATTAGGACTGACGATGAACATGGGGCGTTTCGGGTAATTCCGGGATGCCCTTTTTTATTTACAGCCTCCACCGACAACCTCATCAACCGCTCCCTTAAACTGCATCATGATATCCTTCTTCTGTTCACCCAAAAGCGATTTTACAAAAACAATAGCGGCATAATTGCGGCATTTATCAATGTACGGCCAGGTGCCAAATAAACCCGGACTGCTAACTACCGTGCTGTTCCCCTGCGCATCTTCTTCCTGTATCCATTCGCCCAGACCATAATGTAAGCCTTCAGCCACTTTCGGTGTGAATTTCACGGGCAGATTGGTATACTGCGGTTTTTGCATTTCTTCAATGGCTTTTTCACTCAATATCCTTTTACCTTCAAACATGCCCTTGTTCAGGATCATGGATAAAAAGTTCATGTAGTCATTGGCTGTACTGCGGGCGCCGCCGGAAGGGTTGGGCGCATTACCGCTTTCATTCATAAACGAAGTGGCGCGCATTTTCAGCGGGCGTAACAACTTTTCCTGAATAACACGATCGAATGATTTTTTCGTGATCACTTCAATTACCCGGCCTGCTATGTTAAGTCCGATAGTGCCATAATGAAATTCAGTACCTGCATTGTTCGATATTTCTTTGGCCGCAAACGCATTCACTTCTTCTTCCAGATTCATGTATTTACCGCTGCGTTGTATCATTTTCAAAAGGCTTTTGTCACTTTCAATACCCGTTGTATGGGCCAGACATTGGCGGAGGGTTACATAACTTTTCATGTATTTATCAAAAATGGGCAGGTATTTGTTAACCGGTTCGTCGAGATTCAGTTTGCCTTCATCAACAAACATCATAACCAGCGCAGCGGTTAACCATTTGCTGCAACTGGCAATAGGCGCCACTGTTTTAGCATTGAACTCACCAAGTTCTTTGGTGTAAATGATTTTACCATCTTTGTAAACAAGCGCTACCACACCGTTGCCCAATAATTTCTGGTTTTTTTGTAATACCGCATCAACCTGGGTAAAGTCGGTTTGAGAATAGGAATACTGAAAGAATAACAGGAATACGAATAAAATACTGCAATTGAGGCAGAAGGATCTCATTTTTAATGACATAAATGCATGGATTTTGGCCTGGATTATGATTTGTAAGTAATATACAGCTAAATGAAATTGAGTTACCGGATTAAACCGGAATTGTTCTTTTTACGTTGAGCAATAAGAAAAGGTTGGGATTTCAATAATCGAAATATTACATAATCAAATTATCACATTAGCATATGAACTTAGGAAATTTCACAATAAAGGCAGCGGAAGCATTTCAGCAGGCGCAACAATTAGCGTTTAATTCACAGAATCCTAATATTGAAACGGAGCATCTGTTGAAAGCTTTACTCGATCAGGAAGATTCACCGGTTGAATATCTGTTAAAGAAGAACAACGTAACGGTGAACCTCCTTGAAAGTAAATTACTGGGGTCTATTGAAAAACTGCCAAAGACCAGTGGCGATGCGGCGCAGTCGGTGAGCCGGGAAGCCAATAACGTGGTGTTACGGGCTGGCGCCGTGTTGAAACAATTCGGTGATGAATTCATTACCCCCGAGCATTTGTTGCTGGCCGTTGTACAGGGTAACGATTCTACTGCAAAGTTGCTGAAAGATGCTGGCCTCAACGAGAAAGGTTTGGTAGCAGCGATAAAAGAACTGCGAAAAGGCGAAACTGTACAATCTCAAACCCAGGAAACACAGTTCAATGCACTGAATAAATATGCCCGTAATTTAAACGACCTGGCACGGCGCGGAAAGCTGGACCCGGTTATTGGTCGCGATGAAGAAATACGCCGGACCTTACATATCCTGTCGCGTCGTACAAAAAACAATCCGATCCTGGTAGGTGAACCGGGCGTTGGTAAAACAGCCATTGCCGAAGGCATTGCCCATCGTATTGTAAATGGCGATGTGCCCGAGAACCTGAAGTCAAAAGTTATTTATGCGCTGGATATGGGACAATTGATAGCCGGCGCCAAATATAAAGGGGAGTTTGAAGAAAGGTTGAAAGGCGTAGTGAAAGAAGTGGGCGATAGCAATGGCGAGATCATATTATTCATTGATGAAATTCATACCCTGGTAGGAGCCGGCGGCGGTGAAGGCGCCATGGATGCGGCTAATATTTTGAAACCCGCGCTGGCGCGTGGTGAACTGCGGGCTGTAGGCGCTACTACCCTGAATGAATATCAGAAATTCTTTGAAAAAGATAAAGCATTGGAACGCAGGTTCCAGAAAGTAATGATAGATGAACCATCGGTTGAGGATGCAATATCTATTCTGCGTGGTTTGAAAGATCGATATGAATCACATCACCATGTGCGCATTAAGGATGAAGCCATTATTGCGGCGGTGGAATTATCGTCCCGGTACATTACTGACCGGTTCTTACCCGATAAGGCCATTGACCTGATTGACGAAGCAGCGGCGAAATTGCGGCTCGAAATGAATTCCATGCCCGAAGAGCTGGATCAGTTGATACGACAAATACGCCAGCTGGAGATTGAACGCGAGGCAATAAAACGGGAGAATGACGAAGAGAAGCTGAGGGCATTGAACACCGAGATTGCCAACCTGAGCACTGAGCGGGATACCCTGAAAGCCAAATGGCAGGAAGAAAAGGAGCTGGTTGATAAAGTGCAGGATGCCAAGGCAAAGGTGGAGGAGTTAAAGTTACAGGCAGAACGGGCCGAACGTAATGGTGATTATGGCACTGTTGCCGAGATACGCTATGGCAAAGTAAAAGAACAGGAACAGATAATTAATGAGTACTCGAAGCAGTTAAATGCCATCAGTGAGAACAAGCGGTTGATGAAGGAGGAAGTGGATGCGGAAGATATTGCCGAAACAATAGCAAAAGCGACCGGTATTCCGGTGAGCCGCATGTTGCAGAGTGACAAAGAGAAACTGTTGCAGCTGGAAGAAAAACTGCATGAGCGGGTGGTGGGGCAGGATGAAGGGATAACAGCCGTAGCGGATGCTATTCGCAGAAGCAGGGCGGGATTGCATGATCCCAGAAAGCCGATTGGTTCATTTATTTTTCTGGGAACTACAGGGGTCGGTAAAACAGAGCTGGCAAAAGCCCTGGCCGATTACCTGTTTGATGATGAAAGTATGATGACCCGCATCGATATGAGCGAATACCAGGAAAAACACACCGTTAGCAGGTTGGTAGGCGCGCCTCCGGGCTATGTAGGTTATGAAGAAGGCGGGCAACTGACAGAGGCCGTCCGCCGTAAACCATACAGCGTTGTATTGCTCGATGAAATAGAAAAAGCGCATCCTGATGTATGGAACGTATTGTTGCAGGTGCTCGATGATGGGCGTTTAACCGATGCCAAGGGCCGGGTTGTGAATTTCAAGAACACCATCATCATTATGACCAGCAACATTGGTAGCCATTTAATTCAGGAAGCTTTTGAAGGCGTAACGGAACAAACTGCCGACACAGCTACCGAGCGGGCCAGGGTAGAAGTGATGAATTTGTTGCACCAAACGATCAGACCGGAATTTTTAAACCGGGTTGATGAAGTGATCATGTTCAAACCATTGTTGAAAGCAGAGATCATGGGAATTGTGAAGATCCAATTGAACATCCTGAAAAAGCAGGTAGCTGACAATGGCATTGACCTGCGATTCAGCAATTATGCGCTCGAATACCTGGCAGAGCAGGGATTTGATATTCAGTTTGGCGCCCGGCCGTTGAAGCGGTTGATCCAAAAAGAGATCATTAATCCGTTGAGTAAGCGGATACTGGCTGCCGACATCGATAAAACCAAACCCGTAATGGTCGATGTATTCGATGGGGTAGTGGTGTTCAGGAATGAAGCGCCCGAGAAAGTTAAGTAAGGGTACAACGAATCGTTAAAAGATTGGAAACTACCACCCGAAGGAAACTTTATGTACAATAAATTGTTAGATATAAGTGAGTGAGTGAATACCTGTGTGGTGAACCTGTCAGATCGAAAATGCGAGATTGGGTTTTGGGGCAGATCTGACAGGTTTTTTACAAAGCCAGTAATATTTTAAAGGATAATGACATGACCAGGCCACTCTGCTACTAGTAGAGTGGCCTTTTTAAATCAATGTGTTAAAGCAAAAAACTATACAAAGAGGAGTATTTATGCCAATAAAAAATGATAAGAACAAGGAGATCATTCCAACCAAAGGGTTATGGGCGGGCGACCCGGGCGCCCCGGTGAGCCTCGTATTGTTTGGCGATTATGAAAGTGAAGAATGCGGGAAGGTACACCGGGTGATTACAAAGCTGCTGGAATCGCATGGTAAGAAGATCAGATTCAATTACCGGCATTTCCCCTTGACACAGATTCACCAGCACTCGCATAAAGCGGCAGAAGCGGCTGTAGCGGCAGCCCAGGAAGGCAAATTTTGGGAGATGCATAATTTATTATTTGCGCATCATCGCCGTTTGGGCACCATCAGCTTGCGTGAGTATGCCCGGGAAGCAGGCGTAACCAGTAAGAATTTTCTACCTGAACTGGTGGAAAGCAAATACGGCTGGACGGTTAGAACGGATCTGCTGGAAGGATTGGATAAGGGCGTTCGAAACGTGCCTACATTGTTTATTAACGACCAGGTGTATCACGGAAGGCTCAGTCAGCCTGAATTGACGAAAACCATTGACTCAATATGCCGTAGTGTAAATCGCAAAAGGGCCTGATTCTACCCAAAAACCGCCATAAATTGTTCTATTTTAAAAAAAGTTTTAACTTTTTTTTGGCACGAACAGATTTTTTATAGAATTACGGATATTTAAAATTTTTAAACGCGTTTGGTTATAAAATAAGGATTAGGATAATTTATTCACCTTAATTATCCATTGTGTGTCGAAAAATAGCAAAAACAGGCTCGATAATAAAATATGTAATTTTATTTAATATGGATACTTGCGGCCCGTTTTGCTATTCCAGCCCATGCTAACGTTTGTTTTTATGGATTTAAAAAAGAAACTTTGGTATATCAATTAAGTTTATCAATTAATTATAACGATTGCCTGTTCATAATGCTCCCGATCCGGGAGCTTTTTTTATGCCCGGAAATGAAAGAAAGAAGGCAGTGTAGAAACACCGCCCTGAATGAATGAATGATTGCTTGCCATATGAAAAACTGCAGTTACGGGTGGATTCGAACCACCGTAGAAGGGTTTGCTAGCCTTCGCCTTTCCAACTCGGCCACGTAACTCAGGTAATACATTCATCTCGCTCACTATTATCTACGCTCCAGTAGACCCATCCCAAATACCAGTTTCTGATATTTTCGAAATACCAGGTGAACAATATCGCAGCAGCCGGAATTAAAAGGATACAGTACCACCAGGTTGAATAAACGATCATAACGCCGATCGTAACGGTTAACAGGCGCAGGAATTCAAGGTATACGATCCATCTCTTTTGTTCCATAATAGCCCCACAATTGATCAGTGTAAGAAATAAAGCGATCGTGATGAGCACCTGCTGATGTATGGGCAGGTATTTTTCGAAAAGAATAAATACAAACAATAACACAATGCTCAGCACTATTTGCCATACTACATATCTGTTCAATGGTTTGTCGACCATGATGTCATTTTTTTGCACCAGCCATTTTTCTTCCGCTTGTTCCCGGTGACGGATGTCGATGAGATCAGGTTTGCCGAAAAGCAGTTTTATCTTATTAAAGAATCCGTTTGTTTTACGGGCAGCATATAACAATTCGGTAAGGAAGTGAAAATGCTGCCATAAAAAACTATAGCTTTTCAGTGGATGTGTTAGTCCGTACTGAATAGGAACCCCGTCTTCTTCTTTTTGAAAAGTACCGAACAGCTTATCCCAAATAATAAATACGTCACCATAGTTTTTATCAAGGTATTTTTCATTGCTGGCATGGTGAACGCGGTGATGTGAGGGCGTTACCAGAATGTATTCCAGGATGCCCAGTTTACCGATCAGTTGCGTATGTATAAAGAAAGGGTACAATCCGTGCACCAGT
This sequence comes from uncultured Niastella sp., assembly GCA_966212235.1. Classification (GTDB taxonomy): domain Bacteria; phylum Bacteroidota; class Bacteroidia; order Chitinophagales; family Chitinophagaceae; genus Niastella. Next base: position 233,766 of record CBIHPP010000014.1, read on the forward strand.
AATATGCTGGTGATCATGGAAGCCGGAAAACCAAGTATCGGCAATACCGCCCAGAACCCCGTACGCACAAAAGCCTGAAACACGGTTATGCGGGCCGATACTGTATAATTGAAATCTTCACTTTGATGATGCACCACATGTGCCGCCCAGAACACATTGATCTCATGCGCCAGCCGGTGATACCAGTACCAGAGAAAATCGGTGCACAACAACAGGACAATCCATAATAAGATACCCGGTTGAATAGTGAACAATCCGAATTTTTTCTGCAGATAATCATATATGAAAAAGAACAGGCCGGTTACCCAAACATCCAGCAACCGTTCTGCAATACCTACGCTGATGTTTGCAATAGAGTGGTGCAGATTAAAAACGGGTTTCTTTTTTTGACGGGCAATGAAAAACTCCAACGCCATGAATATGACAAAAAAAGGTACTGCCAATGCAAGCAGGTTCAGTTTCATAACCGGTAATGATTGGTGCGGATAATTGCTTTATTGTTTAGGATCGAGTTTTATGAGCTGATATTGCGACGCATCTGTAATGCGGATCTTTTGTTTCTGGTAAACCGGATGTTCTATGACCAACGTAACCGGCAGATCCTGCCAGGTTGAAATGGTAAAGGCGCCTTTGTTATTGGATAGCGCTTCTTCTTCTCCGGATGTAATATAGATGTAAGCGTTTTCAATATACTTGCCGGTGCTATTGTTCTTCACAGTTCCTGCTATCGTATGTGGGCGTTCCGGGTAAATTTCTGATGTATGTAAAATAAAAACCGGCAACGCAATCAGCCAGCTATTGCGGTGTGTGCGATTCATGCGACATTATTTTATGTTGAAAAATGTATAGTTGCTCCGTTATACATGATCAACATCGGCCTTTTGAATTATACAGTTGCATGGCGGTAAATTGTACCACAATGATACAGCAAATTATTAAGTCTACAAAAAAGGTGGACTAAAAATATATAAAAATGCATATTGTCGCCATGATCATTAGACTGAGCCTTTTGCGAAAGGTTTAATCGCTCTTTTGTTAATAGTTTGTGAAACGGGGTGAGTTTATCAGTTAGAAAGTAGTGTACGTTTTTGGCGGCATAGCGTTGGGTAAATTCAAACATTTATAGTTATGAACTTTAATTACACAGGCATGGAAATTGTTAAAATTATCCTGAAATGTTTTTGATTCAAACAAACACGCAAAAATGAAATCAATGAAAAGCCTGTTTAAGTATGTAATGATTGTTGCTGCAGGAGCAATCGTCTTTTATGCCTGTTCCAAGGAGAAATCAAATGATAATTCAACTGTGCCTTCGGGTAAGCAGGAGTTGAGTCTTTATTTGACCGATGGGCCCACCGATTATTTTGACAAAGTATTAATTGATATCAAATCGGTGAAAGTATTGGTTGATACCTGCGATAAAACCCGCCGGCGCCAGAATAATTGGGATAGCACTAAGAAATGTACGATCTGGGATTCGCTGAGCATTGCGCCAGGCGTATATGATCTGCTGACCTTGCGTAACGGTATCGATACCTTACTGGGCAGTGGAATGGTAACTGATGGAACCATACGGAAAATTGTAATTACCCTCGGTACCAATAACTCAATAGTAAAGGATAGTGTTTCGTATCCGCTGAACTTATTCAATAATCAAACGACAATTACCATCAAGTTGTATGGTCACGAGTGGGATAACTTCTCAAACGGCCGTTATCGTTTGTGGCTCGATTTTGATTGTGGTCGTTCTATCGTTCGTACGCGAGATGGTGCATTCTACCTGGCTCCCTACATCCGCGCATTTATCATTAAAGAATCCGGCGCCGTAAAAGGAGAGATCAAACCTGGAGATGCCTTTCCTATCGTTTCTGTATACAATGCAACGGATACTGCATATGCCATTCCCTGGCGCGATGGTAAGTTCAAAGTACGTGGACTGAATTCAGGAACTTATTCTGTTTTTGTAAATGCCAGCAATGGTTACCAGGATACAACAATTACCAATGTATCGGTAACGGTAGGCAAAGAAGCAGACCTTGGCACAATTACCCTGCATAAATAAATATAAAGCCGAAAAACCCATACAAACTCTGTCCCGGCTCGGCCGGGATGGGGTTTTTCCTGGGCGGCAGACGTGAAGCGTTCCGCCAGCTGGCAGATGTCACGCATCGTTTGCATAGCCTGGGGAAACCGCGGCACGGTTACATACCCGGTAACCTGAACTTTTTCCCTGAGCGTTATTCTCTGCTCGCCTGATTCCTGTCAGTATCATCTCCTGATTCTTTCCTACCTTCGCAGCCTCAATTTATTTATGCTGCTTTATAAAGAATTTACATTTGATTCAGCCCATTTTTTACCCAATGTACCGGACGGTCATAAATGTAAAAACATTCATGGCCATACATACCGGTTGCGGGTGTGGTTAAAAGGTAAACCCGACCCCAAACTGGGTTGGATCATTGATTTTGCGGAGCTGAAGACGATCATTAAACCGGTTGTAACTCAATTGGATCACAAGCTGATGAACGACCTGCCTGGTCTGCAAAACCCTACCTGCGAACTGATCGCGGTATGGATATGGGACCAATTGAAGCCACAATTACCTGCCATGCACCGTATTGAATTGCATGAGACGCCCACTTCGGGGGTTATCTATGAAGGAGAGTAAGGGGTATTCAAGCCTGGTGCTTGCTGAAAAAGTTGTCGAGCGAAATAGGACCGCCTCCTTCAACCAGGAAAAAGATCAGTAACACCAATACCAATAATGCAAACGGCAGTTCAAATGCGCCAAAGGCATCGCGTTGGGTATTGATGAAAATTATAGCGCCCATTAATATGGGTATCTGCACTGCAACCGCCCAACGGGTCATTAATCCGATAAGTATCAAAAAGCCACCCAGCAGGTGCGACCAGGTTATAAAAATTACCAGCCAATCGGTGCGGTTGGCCACCAGGCTGCCTTTTACCAGTTCTTCAAGCGTAGACGTATTTACCAGAAAGAAAATGCCTTTAAAGAAGAGACAAACCCCTAATACCACCCGCAGTACAACCAGCCAGCGGGGGTGATGTGTAAGGCTCCATCGTTGAATTTGTTGAAGCGTACCCATGGCAGGACATTTTAAAGATTTGAAAAATGCTAATGGGTAAACCCGTTAACTATTAACTGGTAAACCCAATAACCTGTTAACGTTTTATAAAGTTACACCCGTTTGTTATAACGGGGTCTATTACAGCGTTAAAATTCAAATTGTAAAAACCCTGCTAAATCAATCAGCTGCTAAAATATATTCACATATAATGCGTTGTTAGCAAATAACCCGATCTTTACCACTCCCGTAGAGCAACTAATGAATCACCAAAATCAGGCCTGGTGGCCTTCTGTTAAAAAATCAATTACCATGAAGAAATCTGCCCTAATTTGGACAGGCACATTATTCGTACTCTCAGTTTCCACTTTGTCTTTCAGCATGTGCAAACCCGGCGGTGCTAAAGGGGAAACGGTTCAGGCCGCAGTAAATGAAAAGACCGGGGTAAAAAGCGACACGGACGCCCTAAAACCTTCACTGCCACCGATAGATACCGCTTTATACCTCTCCAGGTTGCAAAGGAACGCCAACGGCGACTCAAGCGGTAAATGGCCGGTAAAAGGCCCTTATCCAGGCTCAGGGGCTATTCTCCCTTTTAAACGCGTTGTTTCATATTATGGCAACTTCTATTCAAAGAAAATGGGCGTACTGGGTGAATACCCGGAAGATGTGGTAATTGAAAAACTGAATAATGAAGTAAAGAAATGGCATGCGGCAGATACCGCCGTGGAAGTTGTTCCGGCCATTCACTATATAGCGCTTACTGCACAGGGTAGCCCTGGCGATGATGGCAAATACCGTTTGCGGATGCCTGCTGCTCATATTGAAAGAGCTATCAATATGGCGAAGAAAATGAACGCTTTGGTGTTCCTTGATATACAGGTTGCTTTAAGTACGCTGGAAGAAGAGGTGCCAAAGCTGGAAAAATGGTTGAAGTTGCCGAACGTGCATTTTGGCATTGACCCCGAGTTCTCCATGAAGACCGGCAAAAAGCCTGGTTCTGTTATCGGAACTATGGATGCGGCAGACATCAATTACACGACCAGCTACCTGGCTAAACTGGTAAAAACGTATAACCTTCCACCCAAGATCCTGGTGGTGCACCGCTTTACCCAGGGCATGGTAACCAACTACAAACAGATCAAATTACAGCCTGAAGTTCAAATTGTTATGGATATGGATGGCTGGGGACATCAGGCTCGTAAGTTCAACACTTACAAGCAGTTCGTATATAAAGAGCCTGTACAGTTCACTGGCTTCAAGATCTTTTACAAGAACGACTTGCGTGAGGCCAACAGCCATGTGCTGCAACCAGCTGAAGTGCTGAAATTAAAACCACAACCGATCTATATTCAATATCAATAAGGAAGGCTTTTTATATAACTTATTAGCAAGATGGTCCCGGATTAGCCGGGACCATTTTTATTTACCGGTACTGAGCGGAGTCGAACAATACTAAGCGTAGTCGAAGTATGGCTTAATTATTGTCAAAACAATATTTACAATCCTACTTATATGAAGACTTTTATCCCTCAGGTGAAAGCAGCTATTGCTTTTGTTTTCCTGGTACTGTTAATACAGTCCTGCAAAAAGGAAAATAATGAAAACAACGATAATACAGATGGCCCCGGAGGTGTTGATTCATCCGGTTGTAAAGCCCAAAAAGCAGATGCAGAGAATATTGCCATTTTCCCCACAAATAATGCCTGGAATACCGACATTTCTAAATCGCAGGTAGATACGTACAATGCGCAGATCGTTGCCGCATTGAGCACTTATTCAATAAAAGCTGATTTTGGCAGTGGTGTATGGGAAGGCTCGCCGATCGGCATTCCGTACGTTGTGGTATGCGGTAGCCAAACAAAATATCCAGTGACCTTTCGTGGCAATGCTACGGATGATAATTATGGTAGTGAAAGTGATGCGGGGCCTTATGCCATACCATTGAATGCACCTATTGAAGGCAATGGGGTGGGTGACAAGCATGTGATTGCAGTTGATAAAGAGAACAAGGTGTTATATGAGCTGTATAATGCTACAGTGAATGGCAATCACTGGGAAGCTTCATCGGGTGCTATTTTCGATCTAAAGACCAATACCCTGCGTACCGAAGGTTTCACATCGGCCGATGCAGCCGGGTTGCCCATTTTTCCGGGTCTGGTTCGGTATGAAGAAATTTTGAAAGGCGAAATCGATCATCCCATCCGGTTTACATTGGAGAAGCCCAATGTAAAACCTGCCTACATCTCTCCGGCCCGCCATAAGGTGAACAGCACCGGCGGTCAGTATTCATTGCCTTTTGGCGCGCGGATCCGTTTAAAAAGCAGTTTCGATATCAGTAGCTATTCCGCTACCAACCAGATTATTTTAAAAGCAATGAAGAAGTATGGATTGATACTGGCGGATATTGGCAGCAATTTTTATATCACCGGGTCGCCCGACGATCGCTGGAACAATGATGACCTGCAAAAGTTAGGGAAGGTTAAAGGATCAGACTTTGAAGTGGTGAAGTTTAATTAATTGAACTAAGATAAAAGAAAAGGCATCCGCCAGCTGACGGATGCCTTTTCCTATATAAATTATAACTAAAAGTGTTAATCTACTTTTGTGATCTTCAGCACATTGGTAGGTATGTGCAGATGAATAGGGGTACTTCCTGTATTTATCACCACATCGCCGGTCTTCAAAAATCCTCTTTCTTTCAGGATCCTGATCTGGTCGAACATGATTTCATCAAGGCTTTCTTCCTCATCATAAAAGAAGGCACGAACCCCCCAGCTTAAGCTGAGCTGGTTTACCAATGTTTTTTCTTTCGTAAAAATGTACAAGGGCGAATAAGGACGATAGCTGCTGAGCACAAAAGCCGTATAACCGCTTTGCGTCATACCGATCAATGCATCGGCCTTGGTATCTCTTGACAGTTTACAGGCGTTATAGCAAATGGCATCACTCAGGAAAGAAGGCGAGTGCGGCAGGGGTTTCAGGTCTTCTTCGCGGTTATACCGGTACTCGGTACGCTCCACTTCCAGGATGATCTTGCGCATGGTTTCCACCACCAGGGCAGGGTGTTTACCAGTGGCCGTTTCGCCACTCAGCATCACAGCATCAGCGCCTTCCAGTACGGCATTGGCCACATCGGTGATCTCACTGCGGTTTGGCTTTACGCGGTCGATCATGCTTTCCATCATCTGTGTAGCTACGATCACCGGTTTGGCGCGGTGAATACATTTACGAATGATATCGCGTTGCGCCATAGGTACTTTTTCAACTGGCAATTCAACACCCAGGTCGCCCCGGGCCACCATTACGGCATCCGATTCAAGAACAATATTGCGCAGGTCGGCGAGGGCAGAAGGCATTTCTATTTTGGCAATAACTTTCGATTTGCTCTTACGGTCTGCCAATCTCTTCTTCAGATCAATGATATCATCCACTTTCCGCACGAACGACAGGGCTACCCAATCCACTTTCTGGTCAATGATAAATTCCAGGTCAATGAGGTCCTTTTCGGTTAATGCGGGTAGTGAAATTTTGGTATCCGGCAGGTTAACGCCTTTTTTCGGCAGCAACATGCCACCATAGGTTACCTGTACTTTTACATCGCCGCCTTTGGTAATTTCTGTTACTATTACTTCCAGTTTGCCATCGTCGATCATGATCTTGTTACCTGGTTCAACGTCTTCGTGCAGGTTGGGGTAGCTGATGTAGATCTTTTCTTTATTACCAACTACTTTTTCTTTGGAAGTAAAGGTGAGAATGTCGCCGGGTTCAATAAGCAATGCTCCGTTCTCTATTTCACCAACCCGTAATTTGGGGCCCTGTAAATCGGCCAGTATGGAAATGTTGTAAGGTTCTTTTGTATTGATGGCACGAATGTGTTCAATGACCTGGGCTTTGTTTTCGTGCGTACCGTGCGAGAAATTGAGGCGGAAAATATTAACCCCTGCTTTTACCAGTTCGAGCAATTTGTCATACGTATCACAAGCAGGTCCTACGGTAGCTACAATTTTGGTTCTATGTGTACTGTGTTGAATACCTGCGTCCTTGTCCATTTCGTTATGCAGGTACTTGGTAATATCTCTTGCCATTGTATTAATTTCTTGTTTCTAAAATTCAGGTTTTATTGATGAAGGTTTACAGTATGTATCAAAATGATTAACTGGCCAGGATCTTCACGATCTTGATCCATTCGTCACTGATCTTTTGTTTTGATTTCACCGCTCTTTCGAGCAAGGTGTAATGCATCCGGTTATTTAAAATACCCACCATTACATTATGCCGGCCTTCGAGCAGGGATTCAACAGCGGCATATCCCATGCGGCTGGCGATGAGGCGGTCGAGACAGGTGGGAGAGCCGCCCCGTTGAATATGTCCCAGAATGCAAACCCTGGTATCCATGAACGGCAGGCGTTCTTTAACCACTTTGGCTACTTCATTGGCGCCGCCAAACTCATCGCCTTCGGCCACTACTACCATGTTCACGAGTTTTTTACGGCGTTCTTTTTCCTGAAGCGAAGCTACCAGTTCCTCAATATCTGTTTTGCGTTCTGGTATTAAAATATGTTCAGCACCGGTGGCAATACCACTGTGCAGGGCAATATAACCGGCATCGCGGCCCATTACTTCAATAATGAACAAACGGTCGTGTGCATCGGCTGTATCGCGTATTTTGTCAATAGCTTCTACGGCGGTATTCACTGCAGTATCGAAACCAATGGTAAAATCGGTACCGGCTATGTCTTTATCGATAGTACCGGGTAAACCTATACAGGGGATGTCGAATTCGCGGCTGAAGATATCGGCGCCTCTGAAAGAACCATCGCCGCCAATAATAACTAAACCGTCAATGCCCAGTTTTTTGAGGTTCTGATAGGCTTTCTGACGGCCTTCGGGTTGAAAGAATTCCTTGCAGCGGGCTGTTTTCAAGATCGTTCCCCCCCGTTGGATAATGTTGGCTACGCTGCGCGAATGCATGGGGATAATGTCATTTTCAATAATTCCGCTATAACCGCGCATGATCCCAAACACTTCCAATCCATAATAATTTCCGGTTCTCACAACGGCCCGTATGGCGGCGTTCATACCTGGAGAATCTCCTCCCGAGGTAAGGACACCGATTTTAGTCACCTTTTTTGCCATGAATAAAATCTGTTTTATTTATATAATCTTCGAATCTGCAAAGGAAATCGATAAAGGCTGTCTACAATCTTTTGGAAAGGCGGCCCAAAAATAAGGTTTTGTTTTGATACACGTAGTAAGTACACGCTGACTCAAAAAAACACTAAAATTGTTTTGTAAAATGATGTTTTTTTTGCGAAACACTATTTTTTTTAATCATTATTGCTTTTTTATTTAGGAAAAGGGTTTAGCCGGCCAATTTGACCGCTTACATATTAATAAGGTTCAAGATAGTGAATGTGGTATAAAGAAATGATTAAGAAATTATGCAACCTGTGCCAGTAGCGGGATAACACTATTGAATGAAAGTAAACGAAATAATATAAAAATATATGAAAGTATTAGTTACCGGGGCAAATGGATTATTAGGTCAGCACCTGATAAAAGTATTACTCCACAAGAATTATCAGGTAATAGCAACAAGCCGGGGCGAATCGCGGTTACCGTTTCAGCCAACAGATAATTACACCTATCATGAAATGGATGTGGCGAATGCCATGGAAACATTTTCAGTGATGAGTCTCGAAAAGCCCGATGTGGTAGTACATGCAGCTGCTATGACACAGGTAGATGATTGTGAGTTGCGCCCGCAACAATGTGAAAAGATCAATGTGCAGGGCACTTCACAAATATTAACGGATGCTGAAACTTTTAGCAGTCATTTCATTTTTATTTCTACTGATTTTGTATTTGATGGCGAAAAAGGAAATTACTCAGAAGAAGAAGACACAAAGCCAATCAGCTTGTATGGGTTCTCCAAACTACAGGCAGAAAGTATGGTGCAAACCAGTACCATTCCGTTTGCGATTATACGCACCTGCCTGGTGTATGGTAATTTATTAAAAGGCACCCGCAGCAATATTATCTCCTGGGTAAAGGAAAGCCTTGAACAGGGAAAGACCATACAGGTAGTAAGCGATCAATTGCGCACGCCAACGTATGTGGAAGATCTGGCGAATGGTATTGCACTGATCATTGAAAAGAAGGCTACCGGTATTTATCATATCTCGGGCAAGGATTGGCTAACGCCTTATGATATGGCTATAAAAACGGCGAATAAATTTAAACTCGATATTTCGAAGATCGTAAAAGTAGATGCTTCTACTTTTAAGCAACCTGGCCGCCGCCCATTGAAAACCGGTTTTGTGATTGAGAAGGCCCGCAAGGAGCTAGGGTATGAACCTATGTCGTTTGATGAAGGGCTGAATTTAATGTGATAATCAGCTAATTGGTTTCAAGAACACTTCTGCCATCATACATCTCGCGCTGCCACCGCCATTGGTTTCAATGGTCGTTAGCGACGCATGCAGGATGCGGTTATAGCTTTCCAGTTTTTTTACCTGATCGGGGAGTAACGACTCATATGCCTGAGTAGACATGATCAGTAGCTTTTCCCCGGCCTTGTTCTGCACCTGCAACATATTGCCGGCAAAGTGGTTCATTTGTTCAAAATTGATGTTGATTAACTCTTTGCCGGTTTTTCCAATGGCTTCCTGTACCATTTTATATTCTTCATGGTTGGGGAGTGATTCCAGGCAAATAACCACATACCGGTCGGCCACGCACATCATGACGTTGGTATGATAAATGGCTTTACCGGCGCCATCAACAGCGGTGAACAATACCGGCCGGTAACCCATCTTCTTACAGAAATCATCGAGCACCGGTTGATGAGTACGGGGTGACAGGCAGGCATAGGCTATTTTGTGATCGCGGTCGAGCACCATACTGCCGGTACCTTCCAAAAACAATTGATCGTTTTCATAACCGGTAAAGTCAAATGTATTGGTTACAGCAAATGTTCGTTGTATTTGTTGAATGACCGGTGGTTTGCGTTCGTGGCGACGATTTTCAGCGAACATGGGATACAGGCAAATGGTATCGGGTTCGTGAAACGAGATCCAGTTGTTGGGAAAAATGGAGTCGGGGGTATGCGGTTCAGGTGTATCGTTGATCACCGTTACATCAACGCCGTTCGAGCGAAGGACGGTTACAAAATGATCAAACTCCAGTTCGGCTTTTTCCTGGGCAGCCGTATCGGCGCCTGCTACCTGGAAGGCATTGTTCACGGCTGTTTGGGCATTGAAGCCGAAATGAACCGGCCTTATCATCAATAGGTGCGATGTAGTTTGCATAAAATTGAAGTCTGAAAATACATTAATCAATATCCTCACGTAGCAGGGGCATGCTCATGCAATGAAAGCCGCCACGGGCCCGTGATAGTTCTGCAGATGGTATCAGAATAAGCGTATTTTCCATTTCATCCGGCGTTGTTTCTTCTTTTTCAAACTGATCGAGCAATTCTTTTACATGTACAATAGTAAATCCTGCTTCACGAAATGCTTCCACTGTTTTATCATTGCGATCATAGCCAAGCACAACACCTTCTTTCAACGCCAACAGATTGCAGCTATCGGTCCATTGCTCGCGGGTATCGAACGGGAACTGGTTATTGCCTGAATAAATGAACTTCACTTTTTGCTTGCATTCGAGATCGTTCTCACTGATATCTGTTAACAGTTCTTCCAGGCTATCAAAGTAAACCGGATTCTCCGGATCTTTTTTTCTGAACTGAATGATCTTGATCTTATCTTCTTTGGTTTTGCCTTCCAGGATGCGTTCTATGGGGTCGGCTCCTTCGTGTTTCATTACCTTTTTACTGAAAGCGCCCAGCATCACCCACATGTTGCGCTTTACCTGCGTGAATATGGTATCGATATGCATGTAATCGCGGCGGCGCGGTATTTTAATGACCGTTATCTTTTTAACGATGTTCTTTGCAAACAGCATATTTACCACCTGGCGGGCAGCTTCCATGGTAGTGCGTTCACTGATGCCAATGAGTAAGTGGTCTTTATGTACAACCATTACATCACCGCCTTCGAGGGTTACTTTCTTTTCATCACCATCGCGCGGTAAAAGAAAATGGTGTGCGGTATCGGGAATTTCAAGAATATGATCGTGATACATGTCAAACAACGGATGATTGAAGAAAATGTATTTAGCCAGCAGGGCTTCCCGCAGGCGGGCTGTTTTAGCCGGTTTGTTCAGCAACACATAGTCATTGATAACAATACCGATATCGCGCGTGAAAATAAAGTTGGGAATAGGTGGGAAGATCAACCGGTCCTCATCTACTGTACCGCTGATGATCGTTTTGGACAAAGTGCGGGGCGATAATTCAAGCAATTCGTTTTGTGTGGCATATGAACAGCCTTCTACGGCGCATACTGAGGCAACGAGCTTTAGTTTTATTTCCTGGTCTTCCAGTACGTCGGCGAGTAACCATTCCAGCTCCACTACTTTATCTGATCTGAAGAATTCCGGTTTTTCCGGTTTATAAAAATTACGGTTATTTTCAGGCGCATCGATCTGGTGCAAACGGCCCCTGATCTTTTCGGGATCTAAAAAGTATAATAATGTTTTAGTGTAATAATCATATTCTTTCTTGCGCATGGTTTCCAGGTGCACGATATCTTCAAACAACCAGTCCTGTGCTTTAGATGGTACTACTTTGCCCAGGCCACTATCAGGGCTATGTACCAGCAATCGTCGTAATCGGCCAATTTCGGAAGTTACCTGAACTACTTTTTTTTCTTTACGGGACATAAGATATATATCAAGTTTTTTATAATAATTGGGATGGGTTCAAATATAACGAATCCGGTTTAACGGGCAGGGCGGGCACAATGATGAATATCGAATGACCAATCTTGAATGTTGAAGGAAAGAAAAGGAAGGTGCATGATTTTTTGATTTAATCTTATGCAATTAGATTTTACTTCATTATTCAACATTTAATTGTCAATATTTAACGAGCTATGATTGCAATCATAAACAATCCATCTTTCATGATGGAATTTTACAAAAATATTTATCATGCCCGAATATAAAGATCATACGCTGGCGGCCATCGTTTCTGACAAACATCAGGCGGCGGCTGTTTTTGAAAAGTATCAACTTGATTTTTGTTGCAAAGGAAAGCGGACCCTGCAGGAAGCTTGTGATGAAAAGCACATCGCGGTTGAACCGGTAATTGAAGAACTGCAACAGGTGTTTAATACATGTAGTGTTGTTCCGGACCAGGTAACGGCCATTATGTCGGCTACACAGCTGGTTGATTATATAGTTTTGAAACATCACTTATATGTTAAGCAGGCGATGCCATTGATCTATCAGCACCTGTATAAAGTGGCTTCAAAACATGGCGATCGTTACCCGTACATGCAGGAGGTGTTTCAGTTGTTTGGCACCCTGCAACAGGAAATGGACAGCCATATGCAAAAAGAAGAACTCGTGCTGTTCCCGCGCATAAAAGACGTTGAAAAGGCGATCCAACAAAAAGAATTTTCCGCCGCACTGAATGTGGGATATATTAGTGAACCCATACATATGATGGAAATGGAACATGAAGAGGCCGGTAGTTTGATGGCGGAAATACATAAACTCACAAATGCATATACACCGCCTGCCGATGCCTGCACCACTTTTCGCACCAGTCTGGCAGAATTAAAGGCATTTGAAGAGGATCTGCACCGTCACGTGCATCTGGAGAATCATATTTTGTTTCCGCGAATCGTTCAAATGATGCTGTAAAATATTAAGAAAAGCGCCCATGTAAGGTGATTTATCCGCCGTCAGGCGGGTAGGTCGCCTTTTCTTTTACCACATCCGCTAAAATTAATACGAACGAATGTTAGTTTATGTAATGAATTCTGTTACTTTTGCGCCCAGTTACTAAATTCGTGTTATGCAATTTCAACTTACTGAAGAACATTTAATGATCCAGAAGGCCGCCCGCGATTTTGCCCAGAGTGAATGCCTGCCGGGGGTAATAGAACGTGATGAGCACCAGAAATTTCCCCGGGAGCAGGTTTTGAAGCTGGCGGAGCTTGGCTTTATGGGTATGATGGTGAGTCCGGACTATGGTGGCGCCGGTATGGATACCATCAGTTATGTGCTGGCCATGGAAGAGATCAGTAAGGTAGACGCCAGTGTAAGTGTAAGTATGAGCGTAAACAACAGTCTTGTTTGCTGGGGACTTGAAAAATTCGGTTCGGAAGAACAAAAACTAAAATACCTGGTGCCATTGGCCCAGGGCCGTAAAAACGGTGAACTGCACATTGGCGCCTTTTTATTAAGCGAACCGGAGGCCGGCAGCGATGCTACTTCGCAACACACCATTGCAGAAGATAAAGGCGATCATTATATATTAAACGGGACCAAGAACTGGATCACCAACGGATCAACAGCCTCTATTTATTTGGTGATGGCACAGTCGGATGTTTCGAAAGGCAGCAGAGGCATCAACGTATTTATTGTAGAAAAAAGCTGGCCGGGTGTAGCGGTGGGGGCCAAAGAAAATAAACTGGGTATACGCGGCAGCGATACCCACAGCATTACGTTTACCGATGTAAAAGTACCTAAAGAGAACCGCATCGGCGGCGATGGATTCGGATTTACGTTTGCGATGAAAACACTGGCCGGAGGCCGCATTGGTATTGCATCCCAGGCATTGGGAATTGCCAGCGGCGCCTATGAACTGTCATTAAAATATTCAAAAGAAAGAAAGGCCTTTGGTAAAGAGATCATGCATCACCAGGCCATTCAGTTTAAACTGGCCGATATGGCTACCAGGGTTGAATGCGCCCGTTTATTATGTTTAAAAGCTGCGTGGGAAAAAGACCAGCACCTCGATTATACATTAAGCTCATCCATGGCCAAAGTGTTTGCCAGTGAAACAGCCATGTGGGTAACCGTAGAAGCGGTCCAGGTACATGGTGGTTATGGCTACGTAAAGGAATACCATGTAGAGCGCCTGATGCGCGATGCCAAGATCACCCAGATCTATGAAGGCACCAGCGAAGTACAACGTATTGTGATCAGCCGATCCATATTGAAGTAGTGCGTTAATTTAAATACAAACTTTATTTAGACGCTCCAGGCTAAATATAGCTGTTACCGCCGTACAACTTACCTTTGCAGCGAACATAAGGTATTGTTTGTATCATTGAATAAACAGAACTATTGATGGCGGTTAATACAAAAGTTTACCAGGAAATTACGGGACAATTACAAGCTAAACAAGTAACACTGGTTGCCGTTTCGAAAACCAAACCGGTGGAAGATATTCAGGCATTGTACGATCTGGGACAACGCGATTTTGGCGAGAACTATGTGCAGGAGCTGGGTGAAAAACAACTTTTACTGCCAAACGATATCCGCTGGCATTTTATAGGCCACCTGCAATCGAATAAGGTAAAATACATTGCTCCGTTTGTGCATTTGATTCATGGGGTCGACAGCTACAAATTGTTACTGGAAATTGATAAACAGGCCCGGAAATTCGACCGGGTGATCCATTGCCTTTTACAGGTGCATGTTGCCCAGGAAGAAACCAAATTTGGGTTTAATGAACTGGAATTAATGGATGTGATGGATGCTATTCATAAGTATAAGCTCCATAACGAGCTCAAAAACGTAGAAGTAGCAGGTTTAATGGGTATGGCTTCCCTCACCGGCGATCTGGACCAGATCGGAAAAGAATTCAAATACCTCAAATTGCTGTTCGATCATTGTGCGGGCCTGCTCTGGCTTAACCAATTTAATATTTTATCAATGGGTATGAGCAGTGATTACCAGTTGGCTATAGAGGAGGGAAGTACCCTGGTGCGCATTGGCAGCCTGCTATTTGGCGCCCGCCAGCAATAGCTTATCGGTTTTTACAGCTGATTCATCGGGGATTTTTATTCAAACATCGAAAGGATTATGAACCCGGCATCCCACTGTATATCTTTGACTTACATAATTAAATAGTGTTTTTCATAGGTTATTGATTAATGGTAAAGGGCTGTTTCTACAGCTCTTTTTTCTTTTATACCCACCCCAGCCTAAAAACGCATTTCATCAAGTAAATGGCACTTTACCTGTAACAGGTTATCCCATGCCGATTTTGTATATTTAATTTGATGTATGAACACGGCGACTGGTTTTATACAACGTTATTACCTGCATCATTTGCTGGGCTGGGGATTGCTGTTCTTTGGGTGGCATTTTTTCCGGTACCAGGACTATCCCCCGGGCAAAGGATGGTATATAACCTTTATCAAAGTGGCCGACCTGGCATTGATGATATATTTCACCAACTATCTGCTGATCCCCCGCTTTCTGTATAAAAAAAGGTATTTATTGTTTGCCGTATTGTTTACCGCGATTGTTTTTACATTCAGCATTACAAAAATGTATATAGAAGCGGAATTGCTGAAAACCTCGTTCGATATCTGGGACCGGTTCAAGGTGCGGGTATACGATAATGTGATCCCGCATTTTTTACTGGTAAGTACCGGCGCGGCTATTAAATTATTAATAGATTATGCCGGCGTACAACGGCGGTTGGGTGAAATGGCCAAAGAAAAAGCCGAAACGGAATTGAACTTTTTAAAGTCGCAGATCAATCCGCATTTTTTGTTCAATTCGTTAAACACCATTTATTTTTTGATCGATAAACAAAATGCCGGCGCCCGCACTACGTTGCTGCAAATGGCCGATCTGTTGCGGTACCAGTTGTACGATTGTAATAACCCTACTATTGAAATAGAAAAAGAAGTGCATTACCTGCAGGATTATGTACGATTGCAGGAACTGCGAAAGGACAATCAATATGAAGTGGGTATGGAGGTAGGGGAGCAGGTAAAAGGATTCCGCATTACCCCGTTGTTGTTGATCCCCTTTGTAGAAAATGCGTTCAAGCATATTTCACATCATACCCATGACCGTAATTTTATTAAGGTAGCGCTACAACGCAGCAACGGCACCCTTACCTTTACGGTAGAGAATTCAAAGGACGATCAGCAGCGAAGCACCGAACCAACGGGTGGTATTGGGTTATCAAATGTAAAACGGCGGCTTGAATTAATATATCCCGGTAAGCATACCTTGCAAATAGAGAACAGTGCACACATCTTTAAAATTGAACTCAACCTGCATTTATCATGACACTCCGGTGCGTTATAATAGATGATGAGCCTATTGCCCGCAAAGGGTTAAAGGAATATATGCAGGATGCTCCCTTTCTGCAACTGGTGGGTGAGTTCGATAATCCATTAAAAGCGGCTGACCTGCTGATGCAGGAGAAAATTGATCTGTTGTTTTTGGATATTCAAATGCCCAAAATGACGGGTATGGCGTTTTTGAAGACCTTATCGCAACCGCCCATGGTGATCTTTACGACGGCTTATCCGCAATATGCGGTAGAAGGTTTTGAATGGAATGCGATCGATTACCTGGTAAAGCCATTTTCGTTTGAGCGTTTCTGGAAAGCGGTATCAAAAGCGCGCACCATGCAGGAAGCCATTACACAACCGGCTGTTACGGCAACACCCGGCGAACCGGATTACTTTTTTATAAAAAGCGATAACAAGCTGATAAAAATAGTGTACGATGATATTTTGTTTGTTGAAGCTTTACAGAATTATGTTGCGGTATATACTATATCAAAGAAATACATTACTTACCTCACCTTTCACAGTATAGAAACCCATTTACCGGCCAGTCGTTTCATTCGCACCCATAAATCATATATCGTAGCGGCTAATAAAGTGGAAAGTATTGAAGGCAATGAAATTACGATCGGCACGTATCATATTCCCATCAGTCGCACGGAACGGGAAACCGTATTACAACAGCTTATTCAGAACCGTTTGCTAAGGCGTTGAAGGGTTCACTTTATGAGGGCGGGCCATGTTACCAAAATATTATTTTAGTCACAATGTATACTATAGGGTTACCTTTTCCCGTTTTTTGTATAAATTTGCATACAGAAACAATTGCTCTTTTTAACTTCTCACCATCTACGTAGCTTGTCTTCACTTGTTAATCAACAGCTTGCCTCCTGTATTTAAACGATTTGCTTTCATATTATTATTTTTTGTATCTAAAAAACAAAACGAATATGAAATCAATCATGCTCAACACCTTTTCTTTAGTAAAGAAAACTGTTATTATGTTGCTGGCGGTTATTTTAACCCTCAACTCTGCAACAGCCAAAGTTTCTGATTCAACTATTGATGAAGAAAATGCCTCCGTATCATGCCTGAAAATGGAAGAAGGCCAGGTTTACTTTAATGTAAAATTTGAAAACGCCGAAGGTGGCCGATTCGACATTCTGGTAAACGATGCCAATGGCGATAACCTGTACCGTGCAGCCTTTACCGGTAAAAACTTCAATAAAGTTTTCCGTGCTCCGGTTGAAAATGGTAAACTGGTGATCGTTATTCGTGATAGCAAAGCCAACACCAGCCATAAATTTGAGTTGTCTACCGAATCAAAGATGGTACAACAGATCCTGGTGAAAAGGATGTAATTATTGACGCTTAGCGCAGCTTTGCGCACAAAAAAGATCGTTTTTTAGGTGAGAAGTTATTTCCCTTAAGTTTCATTCCGGTTAATCGGAATGAAACTGATAGTGGGGGAGTGTAGGATAACTATCGCTTGTTCCGGTACTTAGAAGGAAGAATTACGTAGATTTGCCAAATTCAATTTATTGAGTTATGGCAGATATTACCACACCGGAAGAAAAAAGTCTGAATTTCCTGGAAGAGATCATTGAAGAGGATCTGAAATTGGGAAAGTACAAGTCAATTGTAACCCGTTTTCCGCCCGAGCCCAATGGCTACCTGCATATTGGTCATGCTTCGAGTATCTGTTTAAATTTCGGGCTTACTAAAAAGTATCCCGGCTACACCAATCTTCGTTTTGATGATACCAACCCGGTTACAGAAGAAACGGAATATGTGGAGAGTATTAAAGATGATATTCGCTGGCTGGGTTTTGAATGGAAGAATGAATTATACGCATCGGATTACTTTGATACGATGTATGAATTCGCCATAAAACTGATCCAAAAAGGACTGGCGTATGTTGACGACTCTACTCCTGAGCAAATCGCTGCCATGAAAGGTACGCATACCGAACCTGGCAAGGATAGTCCCTTTCGCACCCGCTCCATTGAAGAAAATCTTGATTTGTTTACCCGCATGAAGAACGGGGAGTTTACCGACGGGACCCGCACGCTGCGTGCAAAAATTGATATGACGCATCTGAACATGCTGATGCGCGATCCTATATTATATCGTATTAAACATGCTCACCATCACCGCACAGGTGACAAATGGTGTATTTATCCTATGTACGATATGGCGCATGGACAAAGCGATTCTATTGAAAATATCACGCATTCTATTTGTACGCTGGAGTTTGTGCCACATCGTGAGTTGTACGACTGGCTGATACAACAGCTGGAAATATATCCCTCGCATCAATACGAGTTTGCCCGTCGCAATATCAATTACACGGTAACCAGCAAAAGAAAACTGCTGCAACTGGTCAATGACAAACATGTAAGCGGATGGGATGATCCCCGTATGCCTACGATCACCGGTTTACGCCGTGCCGGGTATACGCCGGAAAGTATCCGGGAGTTTTGCGATCGTATAGGAATTGCAAAACGGGATAATATGATCGATGTGTCGCTGCTTGAATTTTGTGTACGGGAACACCTGAACAAGATCGCACAGCGCCGCATGGTTGTATTTGATCCGGTGAAAGTGGTGCTTACTAACTATCCGGCCGATGCACCGGTTGAAATGGTAAAAAGCGAAGACAATCCGGAAGATCCAAATACTTCGCACCGGGAGATCCCTTTCAGCCGTGAATTATATATCGAGCGGGAAGATTTTATGGAGAATCCGCCCAAGAAATTCTTTCGCCTGGCGCCCGGACAAATGGTGCGCCTGAAAAGCGCTTATATAATCAGGTGCGATGAAGTGGTGAAAGACAGCAATGGTAAAATAACCGAATTGCATTGTTCCTATTTGCCGGAAAGTAAAAGCGGCGCCGACACGTCGGGTCTGCATGTAAAAGGCACCTTGCATTGGGTGAGTGTGGCGCAGGCCATCCCCATTGAAATACGTTTGTACGACCGGTTGTTCCGGGTAGAAAACCCGGCCAGTGAAGAAGGCGATTTTAAAGATTATATCAATCCCAATTCACTGCAGGTTATCACCAGCGCTTATGCCGAACCTGCTTTGAAGAATATGCGCTTCAACGACCGCTGCCAGTTCTTACGTAAAGGGTATTTCTGCCTGGATAAAGACACGTCGGAAGAAAAGATGGTATTTAATAGAACGGTTACGCTGAAAGATACCTGGGCGAAGGAGCAGAAGAAGGGATGAGGAAATGAGAAATGAAAAACCTGCCTGCCGGCAGGTTAAGAATAAAAAATTAGAAAGTAAATACAAAGAGACCTGTCAGAAGCGCTAAAGTGATTTGCGTACCTGGCAGGTCTTTCTTTTTAAGATGACTGGTACAATAATCAGTAACACAAATGCGGATAGCAGTAATGCGTTGTTTGTGATAAATGAACTGTATCGTTCCTGCCAGGTCTTTATCTTTTGTATATGAATTACATTATTGTAAGAACCGCATATTATGTAAGATTTTTGAGGTTTTGGAGGTTCCGGTGGCTCTTCCCCGAAAATATAGAAATCATTATCTAGCAAACCGTACCTTTTATGCCCGTCCTTTATCATGATATTTACTAATTGAACGAATTCTCCGTAAGTCGTTTCTGCAGACAATCGCACTTTGATCACCTGTGTAGTATCGTGGTAAAATTTTTGTTTCAGTGCTTCCCTGGTTATAAATTCAAGCTTCCTTGTATTGAGACCGTGGTTTTCATCAAGGTATACCGTGTTTATTTTTTTACCTTTTAAAGCGGCAATAGCAGCGGATCTTGTAAAGCCAAACCGGTTTGGTGATTGATAATCGTCTTTGGGTACAACAAATTTAATAACGGTTTGTGTTTTTATAGAGGGTTGAAGAATGTAAAACAAAACCGGCACCACCATAAGGCTTATCAGGCCAGGAGTATAGAATAACATAGGGCGTTTCATGGTTAATAAGATGAATGAACGCCTCAATTCCATAAAGTACAAACAGAAAGTAAGAAGTGGGGCCGTATAACAACAACGGCGCCCTACTTCTTACTTCATATATTCTACTTCCCAGCGGGCTTCTTCACCTTCGCATAGTCGAAAACAAGATTACAGAACGCCCTAACCCCCACATCGAGGCGGCTATCATCAATATAAAAATCTGGTGTGTGGTGTGGCGGCGCTTTTGATTTATCAAATCCTTTTGGCATACCGCCGAAGTATATAAAAAATGCAGGTGCTTTTTCGCCATAATAAGAAAAGTCTTCCGCACCAGTTACCCATTCGCGCTCTTTTACATTTTCCTTGCCTGCGGTCCTTTCAAAAGTAGGCAGCATCATTTTTACCAGGGCCGGATCATTGTAGGTAACCAGCGTTTTGGTATCGATCGTAACTTCTGCTGTAGCGTCCATGGCCAGGGCAATAGTGGTAGCCATTTTGCGAATGCGTTCATGCGTTTCTTTTTGCATCTTGCTGTCCAACGTGCGAATGGTACCCTGCAGCACTGCTTCTTCTGGAATAATATTGGGTCGAACTCCGCTGTGAAATTTCCCAACGGTAATAACAACCGGGGCTTTGGTCAGTTCCGATTGGCGGCTTACAATGGTTTGCAGGGCATTTACAATTTCGGTACCCACTACAATGGGGTCAACGCCTTTCCATGGTTGCGAACCATGACTTTGCTTTCCTTTTATGGTAATGGTGAACCAGTCAGATGAAGCCATAAATGCACCGGATTTGTATTCGAACGTACCCACTTCAATATCCGATTCAATGTGCATACCGAATACAGCATCTACTTTGGGATTATCCATGGCGCCTTCTTTTACCATTAAGGGGGCGCCGCCTTCTTCATTTCCGGGTGTGCCTTCTTCGGCCGGTTGAAAAAAGAATTTAACGGTTCCGGGCACGTCTTTTTTCATCGATGATAATACTTCTGCTGCACCCATGAGCATGGCCACATGGCTATCGTGACCGCAAGCGTGCATCACCGGCACGGTATCGCCCATGTATTCAGCTCTCACAGTAGATTTGAATGGAATATCAACCCGTTCTTTGACCGGTAAGGCATCCATATCGGCCCGCAATGCGACTACCGGACCCGGCTGTCCGCCCCGTAAAATGGCCACAATGCCGGTTTTTGCTATGCTCTGTACTTCGAGCCCAAGCTTTTTAAGGTGATCGGTAATGTATTGAGCGGTCTGAAATTCGCGGTTCGATAGTTCAGGGTGCAGGTGCAGATAACGGCGCCATTCAATGACTTTGGGTAGAATGGCGGCAGCCCGCTGATCGATGGGCGGTGGCTGGTTTTTCTGTGCCTGTACGGTTGTAATTAGCAGTAATAGAATAGGTTGCAGAACCCATCGGGTTGTCTGTTTGAGCAGCATGCTGGAATATTTTACTGAATGTAAAAAAAAATTATGAGTCGCGATCGGGACTAAACATATGATTTTTAATCTACTTTATATATCACTTATCTTGGCTATAAAGCATTGATGTCCACACATGTAATAAGTAAATATATTTAACGTTTATTAAGTGTTTTAATCCCGAAAACTGTCCTTAATGTCCGCCCCTAAACTGAAAACAACCAACACTGGTGGTAAACCGCTATGGTTTAAACCCACTGGTAAATATGTGTGCAGTATATTACTGCAGGCATTGATCGCTCTTCCCTGTTTGTCACAAACAATAGGCAACTGGACATTCAACACTACTTTAACAGGAACCGGAGGTGCGCATAACACGGTTTCAATAGCCAATTTCAGTGCAGCTATTCCAACCAAGGTAATGCATGGTGCAGACGAATATTATGGCGAGAACGGCTGGCCTACAGGCGCCATCAATACCAGTGCTTATCTGGAATTCACCATTAGTCCCAACACAGGTTATCAGTTAGACCTCTCCAGCGTTGTTATTCGTCTCCGCCGTAGTAACACCGGAACGCCTACTGGTGCCGGACCAACTTCCTGGAGCCTGCGATCGAGCCAGGATGGATTTGCAGCGGATATTGCCTCCAATAGTTTAACGCATAATTATAGCAATTATACAGTTCCACTCGGTAGCGGTTTTTTGAATGTTTATACAGCTGTTACCTTCCGGTTATACGGATATAATGCTACTATACCGTCTGGTGGAAACAGCAGGTTTGTTTTAGATAATCTCAGCATACAGGGAATAGGAGAAGTGTTGCCGGTAACATTATCATTAACAGGTATACAGGCGTTACGAAATAATGATAAAAACATTGCGGTAAAATGGCAGGCAAATAATGTGGAGGAAGGCTGTGTGTTTAATGTGGAGCGGTCTGTAAACGGTACGGATTTTACAACAATTAACAGGTTTACTGAACGGGAAAGCAAATCAGCCGGTTCGTACAGTTATGAAGATCATCAGGTGCCCGGTAATGTACAAGCTGTATTTTATCGGATAAAAATAAACGAACCAAACGGATGGACTTATTTTTCATGGCTTGTAAAGGTTAACAACAAAACCATAACGCAGGCATCGATCGATTATACGACCATTCAGGGGCAGTCGCTGTTAACGTCGTTGCAGATCCCTGAAAAAGGTATTTACGCCATATCTCTTATTTCAATAAATGGTGCGGTGCTGCAACTGCAGTCGCTCAACCTGGAAGCAGGCGTACATGTGGTTACGCTGCCATTAAACACAATAGCGCATGGTACGCATGTTATACGTTTGTCTAATAAAAGGACACTGAGCAGTAAGAAGTTTGTCTGGTGAGTGGCCGGTCAGGAGGGCTGCATCTGTATTTCATTAGCATATTATCAAATTAGCTAATGAGCACATTAGCTATTTATACTCCCCAAACACTTCACGCAAGGTATCGGCGATTTCGCCAAGGCTGCATTTTTGTTCAACGGCTTCAATAACGGTGGGCATAATGTTTTCGCCGGAAGCGGCTTTATCAGAAAGTCCCTGTAATACCTGGTCGCATTTGGCGGGGTCGCGGTCATTACGCAATTTGACTAGTTGTTGACTTTGTATTTGTCGAATAGAGTCGTCGATCCTGAAACCCGGTGTGGTTTCTTTGTCTGTTGATTGGAATTTGTTTACGCCTACTATTATTTTCTCTCCATTTTCAATCTTACGTTGATAGTCGTAGGCGCTGCGGGCAATGGCATCCTGTATAAAACCTTCTTCAATAGCCGACACGCTGCCGCCCATGGCGTCAATGGTGGCTATTAATTCATAAGCTTTCTGTTCTATTTCGCTGGTTAGCGCTTCTACATAATACGAACCGGCCAGCGGATCAACGGTATCAGCAGCACCGCTTTCAAAACCAACGATCTGCTGGGTGCGCAAAGCAATACGGGCTGCTTCTTCGGTGGGCAGACTCAGTGCTTCGTCATAGCCATTGGTATGCAACGATTGCGTACCACCCAACACGGCAGCCAGTGTTTGCACGGTTACCCGGGCAATGTTATTTTGCGGTTGTTGCGCTGTTAACGTGCTGCCGCCGGTCTGCGTATGAAAACGCATCATCATGGCTTTGGGGTCGGTAGCACCGAGGTCTTTCATTATCTGCGCCCACATACGGCGGGCAGCCCTGAATTTGGCTATTTCTTCAAACAGGTTGTTGTGCGAGTTAAAAAAGAACGACAACCGCCGGCCGAATACATTGATGTCAAGTCCTTTTTCCAATGCAGCCTTTACATAGGCCTTTCCATTGCTTAATGTGAATGCGATCTCCTGAACGGCAGTGCTGCCTGCTTCGCGAATGTGATAGCCCGAAATAGAAATGGTATTCCATTTGGGTAATTCCTGGCTGCACCATTCGAAAATATCGGTAATGATGCGCATGGAAGGCTTGGGTGGATAGATATAGGTACCCCGGGCCGCATATTCTTTTAAGATATCATTTTGTATGGTGCCGGTGATCTTTTTCAAATCGGCGCCCTGTTGTTTAGCCAGCGCTACATAAAAAGAGAGCAGAATATAGGCTGTGGCATTGATGGTCATGGAGGTAGAAACATCTTCGAGCCGGATGCCTTTAAACAGGGTTTTTATGTCTTCAAGGCTGTCAATGGCTACACCAACTTTACCTACTTCACCTTCGGCCAGGGAGTGATCGCTATCGTAACCGATCTGCGTGGGCAGGTCAAATGCCACACTCAAACCCATTACGCCCTGCGATAACAGGTAGTGATACCGTTTATTGCTTTCTTCCGCTGTACTGAACCCCGCGTACTGGCGCATTGTCCATAACTTACCACGATACATATCTTCCTGTACGCCCCGGGTAAAGGGGAACTGACCAGGCATTTCGGGTTGGTTTGCCGGTGGTAGGTCAGCAGCTGTGTACAGCGATTTGATCTCAATGGCGCTATCGGTATATACTTTTTTCTCTGGCATTTCTGTTTTTTTGAAGTAAGAAGTACGAGGCCTGAGGTCCGAAATCAGAAGTAAAGTACAAAAATGAGCCTCTTCTTACTTCCTTCCTACCTCCTACGACATAAGCTTTTTTGCTTCATAGCTCAGCACATCCGCCACTATGTTATGCAGGGAAGCTTTGGGTGATTGCATCAGCATTTCAAGGATACTGCGGTTGAGGTCCTGGCCGGTGGCTTCCGCTGGTAAAAAAGAAGATATCTGATTAACGATCAATAAGTTTTGATCTTTTAAATTACGTACGGCTTCCCATGCTTCAGCTGAAACATATATCTGTTGGGTAACATTATATTCAAATTCCTGGCGAATTAGCTGGGTTAACAACGCCTGCATTTCTTTGGCGCTCAAGCCACCCTGGTTGCTGCGGCTAATGACGTTGGGCAAAGCGATCCGGTCTACCAATAACATTAAACGTTCATAAGCCTGTAATTGAAGGGGTTGGGCAGAAGTAGCGGGGCCGGGACCGCCAGCAGCCTTTTGTTTTTCATGTTGTGCCAGTAATTGCTTTGCTTCTTTACGTTGTTTCCAAAGCGCATAGGCCAGGAAACCGCCAAGAGAAAAGGCAATCACCAGAGAAATTACCATTTGTGTGGTAGTTAATTGCATTCATTAGGTTTTAAGTGAGCAAAAATAGTTCTAAGTTTTGAGTTCTAAGTGCTTAGTTCTGAGTTCTTATCCGTGAAATGTGAATGCAGAAACGTGAATTGTCCGCATTTGGTATTTGAACCCGGCAACAAGATCTCCTAAATCTGAACCTATAACCTGGCGCCTGAATCGCTCTTCTTGTTCCTTCTCGCATTTATCGTAATTTTGCAATATAAATGATTCTGGTATGGAAATGACAACGACCGTTCCTTTGAGCTTTACTGCCGGCGCCCTGGTGGAGATCCGTCGCCTGATGAACGCCCCTGAATTCGATACAACCAAATTTTTGCGGATTGGGGTGAAAGGTGGCGGTTGTTCCGGCCTTTCTTATGTGCTGGGTTTTGATGACAAGCAACCCGATGATGAAGTATTTGAATTTGACGGACAAACCTTTATCATGAATAAATCGCATGGTATTTACCTGATGGGGATGCAAATTGACTGGGAGAATGGGTTGAATGCCCGTGGCTTTACTTTCAATAATCCCAATGCCAGCAAAACCTGCGGCTGCGGAACTTCATTTGCCGTATAGGTAATCAGCCTGCCTTATGGTTAATATAAAAACCTTTAAACAACTGGCGCTTTCGTTTTCCGGAGTGGAAGAACAACCTCATTTTGAAAAGGCTTCTTTCAGGGTGAAGAAAAAGATATTTGCCACCCACGCGCCTGACAGCCACATTATTTGTGTTAAGCTGACGGAAGTGGATCAGTCGGTTTTTTGTGCGTTTGATAAAACCATCATTTACCCGGTCAATAATAAATGGGGTAAACAGGGCTGGACGCTCGTTGACCTGAAGAAAGTGAGAAAAGATATGTTGAAGGATGTATTGACGATGGCGTATAATGGGGTAGTGAGCTAACTCACCACCGCATTGAACCGGAACCCTACACCGTGAATGGTTTCAAGCATGATTTCAGGATCGGCTTTGAAGTATTTTCGCAGTTTGGTCATAAATACATCCATACTTCTTCCAAGGAAATAATCATCTTTCCCCCATACGTTCAGTAATACTTCATCACGTTTTAAAATGTGGTTGGCATGTTCGCACAGGAACTTTAACAGGTCTGCTTCTTTTTGGGTAAGCGTATAGGTTTCCGCAGCGGCGTGCAATTTCAAATCGGTATAGGAAAATTTCAAATGCCCGATGGTAAACTCCTGTATGTTATCGGCATGCAGTTTCCGGGTGCGGCGAATGAACACATCCATACGCAGCAATAGTTCCTGCATACTAAAGGGTTTGGTGATATAATCATCGGCGCCGGTCAAAAAACCTTTTACTTTATCTTCCTCCATTGATTTGGCGGTGAGAAATAATATGGGGACCATATCGCTTTGCTGACGGATCTTGCGCGCGACTGTAAACCCGTCTTTATTGGGCATCATTACGTCGAGCAAACAAATATCATATTGCGTTTTATCGAACTTTTCAATAGCGGTTTGTCCGTCGGGGCATAATACCACTTCATATCCTGCATCCTGCAGATTGTCTTTGATCACATATCCTAACGACATGTCGTCTTCGGCCAATAGTACTTTAACTTTTTTTGTTAGCATGATCAGCTATTTATTGTTGCTGGAAGAATAAGCCTGAACTCGGTTCCAATACCAGGCAGGCTGTTTATTTTGATGGTGCCATGATGGGCATCGATGATCCTTTTTACAAAATTCAATCCCAATCCAAATCCTTTTACATTATGCACATCGCCGGTGGGTACGCGGTAAAACTTCTTGAAAAGGTCTTTCTGGTATTTCTTTTCAATGCCAATTCCATTGTCTTTAACGGCGATATACATATTCCCATCTTCCTGACCGGTTGTGACAATAATATGAGGCTTAACCGAAAATTTGAGGGCGTTCTCCAACAGGTTAACAATGGCCAGTTCCAGGTGGGCGCGGTCGATAAACAGCTCAAAATTCTGTTCTTCCTCGATCAGGATCTCTACTTCTGCTTTTTTCTCATCGATCAGGGGTTGCATTTTGGCAACAGCCTGCTCTATGAGGTCTTTCACCGACACCTGTTTTTTCTGTATGGGTAAATCCCTTCTGTCGGACCGTGCGATCTGCAATAACCGTTCTACCTGGTCCTGCAGGTGCTGGGTTTGATTTTCTACAATAGTAGCATATTTACGCAAGCGTTCGGGCTGGGTTGTTATCTTTTCCTGTAATAATACTTCCGCCGATATTTTCATCACGGCCAAAGGCGTTTTGAATTCATGGGTAAAGTTATTTACAAAATCCTTCTGCACTTCTGCCAGAAACCGTTGCCGGTAAAAAAAGAACAGGATCACGGCCAACCCGATAAGCACAATGAATAATACGGCGCTGCTGATGAACCAGAAATTCATTTGCTGCAACACATATTTATTCCGGTGTGGAAAATACAGCAGTATATAGTTGTGGCTGCGATTAAAAACCGACAGGTTAATGTTTTCCGGAATGTACCGCGACGCGGCTGCCGAAATATAGCTCGTATGTTTATAGTCCGGCCGCCCGGATGTGTAATGAGCAACATATACATCGGTCAGTACATCGAAATCATTGAGTTCATGCTGCAGGTAGTAAGCGATGGAATCTTCGGAATAGTAATTGTTTATTCTGAACAGAAAATAATCGGTACGGGGGTGTTCTATGAGGTCCTGTAAATGAATGGAGCGGGTATCAACAAGGTCAAGGTCTTCGTACAGGCCACGGATGCTTTTGACAACATTTGTATTAAACGTTTTTTGTTCAAACGAATACACTTTGTTAAGCCAGAACAACTGCACGGCCATGATCAGCATTATTAAAATACTTGCCAATAAAACCAGCCATCTTAGTGTTGATGAACGCATAAAACTATATAAACTCCTGTAGGCAAATTTGCTACCCATTATGCTTACATTTTTTGTAATCTGGTTAACCACTTGTTAAGGAAAGTTACGAAGACTGTTACAGACCGTCAAGCGGCGGATATTGTTAATCACCAGTTAAGCAGGCTGTAAAATTTTTCCCGGGTAGTGCATTTGAATACTTTCACATCGTCAATACAAATTAAAAACAACCTATAAAGCACACTTATGAAAAAGGTATTATTACTGTCAGGATTACTAATGACAGTTGGCTTATTTACGATGGCGCAAACACATCCGAAAAAAGATACTGCGTCGTCAAAACCTACGCATGTAAAATCACCAAAGAAGGCTACTGATACTACACATCATAAAAAACACTAAAAATAGGTCGGTTTCTTTAGGGTTTAAACGTCGCTCCGGGTGGGCGGCGTTTTTGTTTACCCCCGACCCCTTGCACCCCATTGACTATTCCCGATTTGCTATTGATCCTTACGCTTCCCATTCTTTGTTTCTTCCCTGATGATCGACTGCAGCAACCTGATCTGCTCGGCCTGTGATTCTATCAGCTTTTTAAATTGCTCCTGCATCAACAGGTCCATTTTCTGGTGCAGGGTCCTGATCTCAATTTCAGCCTTCAGGTTTATGAGGTAATCATTCTCATTGCGTTTCCGGTCTTTTTCTTCCTGCCGGTTCTGGCTCATCATGATCACCGGGGCCTGAATGGCGGCCAGGCAGGAGAGGAGCAGGTTGAGCAAAATGAACGGGTAGGGATCGAACCGGCTGCGGCCCGTGAGTATCAGGTTAATAATAATCCAGATAAATAATACTACTGCAAAACAGGTAATAAATTTCCAGCTGCCCCCAAAACGGGCTACACGGTCGGCCAGTCGTTGTCCCAGGGAGAGTTGTTCACCCTGCGGCTGGCTGATGTTCTGCAATAACAGCTTTTCCTGTTCTAACGACTGCACCACGATCTCATTCATTTTCTTCAGGTGATCGTTTTCTGTATCCAGCAGTTCGCTGATGTATTTTGCTTTTGACCTATACATAGTGTAATGTTAAAATAGTGAAAGGTTGATAATGTAAGGCGCCCCGCCAGCGGGCGGGGCGCCGCCTCAAATCATAAAATTATATGACCTGAACTGTTTTACAAAGATGAGCTTTGTCATGCATGTTGGCCTGCCTTATTTGCTCAATACGACCTCGTACGAGCTCTCTGTTGCCTTCACTGTTCCCGTGCGCTTCAGTACGCCCCAGCCCTGTAATTCGCCTTTAACGGCTTTTAAAAAGGCTTTAAACAATACTGTCAGCATCAACCAGCGGTAAATGAGCCTTTGTGGCAACAACCACAATAATCGGCTTTTCTTTTCCTTTTCAAAATGGAACGCCAGTACCGAAACGGCTGCATCAACAAGCATGAACAAACCATAATACAACAGAATATGGGAGGCATTGCCGGTCAATATGCCGATAAGCATAAAGAAATCGGCCACGGGCGCAAAGGCTGGTATTATGAACTGGAACAGCAACATATTGGGAAATGCCGCCCAACCCAGGCCTTTTTGTTGTTTATTGAACAACAGGTCGCGGTGTTTCCAGAAAGTTTGCATTACGCCAAAGCTCCAGCGAAACCGTTGTTTGATGAACATTTTTACCGATTCAGGCGCCTCGGTAAATGCCAGTGCTTCCTGTTCGTTGGCAATGATATATCCCTGCTCCAATATACGAACCGACAGATCGCAATCTTCCGCCAGCGTATCTGTTGTGAAACCGCCGGCTTCTTCAATGGCTTTTTTGCGAAAAGCGCCAACAGCACCGGGCACTACCGTGATGCCATTGAGCCAGGCAAATGCTTTGCGGTCGAAGTTCTGGCTGGTAATGTATTCAATCGATTGCCAGCGGGTAAGCAGGTTGACGGTATTGCCCACTTTCACATTCCCCGCGACGCCGCCTATGGCCTCCCCGGATGATGAGGCCAGAAAATGCCGCATCAGTTTGGGGATGGCATCGGGATGCAATTGCGTATCGGCATCAATACATACCACATATTCGGCTTTTGACTCTTTGATGCCGAAGTTCAACGCCGATGCTTTTCCGCCGTTGGGTTTGGTAAGTACCCTCACCATGGAATGGTTATGAAAGGCTTGATATACTTTTTCGTAGGTTTCGTCCTTGCTTCCGTCGTCTACAAAAATGATCTCGGTATTGGGCCAGTTCGTTTGTAATAAATTGTTCAATGAATTAACCGCATTCACCGCCTCGTTATAGGCCGGTACAATCACCGATACCAATGGATATTGCGTCACCGGCGCCCATACCGTGTTTTGCTCTTTATGGCGTTGGCGAAAAGCCAGGTACGCCATAAATACCAGCCGGGCTATTGATAATGCAATGAACGCAATGAATAGAAAGAATAACAGCTTCCCGGCCCAATAGCCCGATT
This sequence comes from uncultured Niastella sp., assembly GCA_966212235.1. Taxonomy (GTDB): domain Bacteria; phylum Bacteroidota; class Bacteroidia; order Chitinophagales; family Chitinophagaceae; genus Niastella. The sequence continues at coordinate 264,356 of CBIHPP010000014.1, forward strand.
CGGCCAGCAAATAATTGAATTGTACCAGGTAATATCCCTTGCCTTTGGGGACGGCGGGCATCAGCTCGGCTTTTTGTTTTCCCAATAGATCGGATATCGTAGTGAATTGATAACCCTGTTTCTTGAAATAACTGATAATGCGGGGCAATGCGGCAATGGTGGCACTGCGGCTATCGCCGCCGGCATCGTGCAGCAATATAACGTTACCGCTTAATCCGGCAGCGGTCAGTTCCTGCTTGCGCCGGATGGTTCTTGTTACAATACTATCGGCTGAAACACCAGGTTCCCAATCGAGCGGGTCTATTGATTCGCCTACATCGAGGTAATTTTTTGTACGGGCAATGGCCACCGGTAGCAGCTCATCCATTTTTTCGGGTTCAAAATCTGCATTATAGGGCGCCCGGAATAAAATAGTAGAATGACCGGTTATGCATTCCAGTAACAGGCGGGTGCTTTCCATTTCCAGCAAGGCCCGCTTGGGCGATATTTCGGCAATGTTAGGATGCGTAAATGTGTGATTACCCAGTTCAAACCCCTCATGGTACAGGCGTTTTATAATGGGAATGTTTCTTTCCGCATTAATGCCTACTACAAAAAATGCCGCCGGCACATGTTCTTTTTTCAAAATGTCCAGTACCCTGGGCGTCCAGGTAGGGTCGGGACCATCATCAAAGGTCAGTACGAGTTTTTTAGGATCGGCCTGTCCGTATTTCTTCACCACGAACATGCTGGGCAAACTATCGTAATGTTCTTCACTGATCAGCATATCGGTGCTGTCTATTTCAGGCCTGATGTGGCCGTTGACCGGGGTCGACAAAATATCCAGCACTTCCCCTTCCCCTATATAATCCACATCATTGCTCGATGGTACGGTGGTAATATTTTTAAAGTCGAAGGATGCCAGGGCGCTTTTTTGCATATCCCGGTTATAGAATTTCCAGATGCGGCTGTCTTCGCTGCCCAGGCGCCACAGGGCCGCACCGGCCAATCCATACTCGGTAGCAAACCGAAGGCTGTTAAACGTGGTAGCGGCATCCATGAAGTATACTTCATGCGGTTTGTCGTTATCGTCGTAATAATTATAATGCAGGTTATAGGAGTTGTTATCAAAGTCAATATTGCCTTCCGACTCCCGGGCCGTTGTGAGCGCCTGCTGGTAGGTGATGGTTGTTGCAGGGCCATGTGCAGGCCAGTCGTACCCATAAGCAGCGAGCGCTAATACCAGTTTGTTGGAAGGGATCTTGCGGGCCACTTTATCAACGGCGGCTTCAATCCACTGCTGGTGCGCAATAGGACCGGGGCTTGAATTCTCCGCATGCTGGTCATAGGCCATCAAAAAAATGTAATCGTTGTATTTTGCCAGTTGCTCATAATTGTAATCGCTGTTGAAGGGCGCAATATCCTGCGTTACCAGCAGTCCTTTTTCGTGCAGCCGGGTATACAATTCTTTTTGAAAAGCAATTAATGGTTCGTCCGTTTTTTCCTGCAGTTCCTCCAGGTCAACATTTACCCCAATGAATTGGTTCTTTTGCAAAATGTTTATAACGTCATTGATAAGGCGTTCTTTCTTCAGCGGGTCTGTCAGGATGCGGTGGACCGGTTCTCCCAAAAATTCTGTTTTATAATTGTTCGAGAGGATAGGCATGATGGGCACCCCGCCTTTTTTCATAATGGCCAGGGCGCGTTCGTCAACCTGCGTATAAATGGTATCCGCTTTAGGGTCAATGAACATCCATTCCGGGATCACCAGGTTAAGCTGCGAAATATTCCGTTGCAGGGAGAAAAAGGATTGCGGGTCCCAGGCTACATAAAAGGCGGACCGAATGCCGCCCGGAAACCGGTTGAATGGTTCGGTAATCGCCCGGGGTTCATGTGGCAGGCCTGTTGTGATTGAAGAACAGCGCCGGGCCTTGCTTTCTTTCGCCGCAATATATTTTTGAAAACCCGGGGCCAGTTGCCTCACCGGGAATGGTGCAGGATCATCGGGCTGCCATTTCGCTAACTGGGTAACATGATCGTTTAACCGGGGCAATGCAGGTATATATACCTGTTGCAGGGTAACGATCAGTACCGTTGCGGATACAATGACTGCCAGTAAAATAAAACCGCCGATCCATTTAAAGCGGTTCCACCGGGTTGATGAAGTAGTCTGGAAAATTTGCATACATGTCGGTTTGTGTGGGTATGAATGCAAAGTTGGTGCGATGATACATGGCGGGCGGTTAATGTGTGGTTAAGTAGGGTATTGTAAGTTAACTGGTGGTTAATGGTTGATAGAGTTAATAAAGTTGATAGGGTTGATAAAGGGAAAGACAACTGGCGAGCTAACAAGTTGAAGAAAAAGGCAGTCTACCTTTATCAACTGTATCAACCCTTTCAACTTTTCAACTGGCCTTAAAATGAAAAAGCCCCCCGGTATTAACGGAGGGCTTCTTATATAAAGAATCAGATAATGTTACGCTTTCTTCGCCAGTGCCGGTTTCTGGGCAGCTGTTGTTCCTGCTTTTGGAGCAGGGGTAGCTTCTCCCAGTGGTTTGTCTTTGGCAAAGTCGACCAGGATCGGCGCTGCTACAAAGATGGAAGAATATGTACCGGTTACAACCCCTATCAACATCGCAAAAGCGAATCCTTTGGTTACCTCGCCACCTACCAGGAACAGGATCAGGATGGTAAGGAACACCGTGAGCGACGTCATTACGGTACGGCTCAGTGTATCGTTGATCGCTTTATTGAGGATGACGGTTTTTTCTACATTATGCATTGTATGACTGTACTCGCGAATACGGTCGTACACGATCACCGTATCGTTCATAGAGAAACCGATCACAGTCAGTATCGCTGCAATAAAGTGCTGGTCAATTTCAAGCGGGAAGGGCACTATATCTTTCAGGAAAGAGAATACTGCCAGGGTCACCAACACGTCGTGCAGCAGGGCTATAACGGTACCTACAGAATATCTCCAGTCCCGGAAACGGATGAAGATATAGATCGCAATGATCAGCATCGACCAGAAAGTAGCCCATTGTGCGCCTTTTAACAGGTCATCAGAAATGGTTGGACTTACCTTATTACTACCCTCTATCACGCGGGTATTGAAATCCTGTGGGGTAATATCTGCATTTAAGAAAGGTTTCAACCCGGTATATAAAGTGGTTTGAACAGCTGAATCAACGCCCAAACCGGTTTCGCTGATGCGGTAATCGGTGGTTATATTCAGCTTATCGGCACCGCCATATGTTTTAATAACAGGTGTACTGCCAAATGTTTTTTCCAATGCATTCCGAACCTCTTCGGCATCTACCGATTTACCAAAGTTCACTACATAACTTCTACCACCGCTGAATTCAACCCCGTATCTGAAACCATGGAAGAATGAAGCCACACCCAGCAACAATACAACTGCTGAAATGGCATAAGCAACCTTACGGTACTCAATGAACTTGAAAGCGGCGTGTTTGAATATGCGTTTTGATAAAGTGGTAAAGTAAGTGAAGTGCCTGTTCTTTTTCATATAGAAATCTGTAATAAGGCGTGATACCAAAATACCGCAGAACAACGATAACAGGATACCGAGGATCTGGGTGGTAGCAAAACCTAATACAGGACCTAGTCCATATATAAACAGGATGATGGCTGTTAATAAGTTAGTGATGTGCGCATCGAGTACCGGTGGTAATGAACGCTGGTAACCAGCTTTCACCGCCTGGGCATGCGTGCTGCCTTTTGACAGTTCTTCCTTAATACGTTCAAAGATGATTACGTTGGTATCTACTGCCATACCAATGGTTAACACCAGGGCTGCAATACCGGGCGCTGTTAAAGTGGCATTCAGGGCGCTTAATACCCCGATGGTAAACAACAGGTTCAGTATCAGGGCAACGTTGGCTACAATACCGGCCGTATTGTAATAAACCAGCATCAGGACAAATATTACGAAAAAAGAAATGGCAAAGGCCATCATACCGCCATTCACTGCTTCTTCACCAAGGGTAGGACCTACCACCTGTTCCTGAACAATAACGGCAGGCGCTTCCAGTTTACCAGCTTTCAGGATGTTGGCCAGGTCATTGGCTTCTTCAACAACCAGTTGTTGATTTTTGCCGCCTGAACCCATGGTAATCCGGGAATTACCGCCATCGATCTTTTGAATTACGTTGGGCGCACTGTAAACAATATCGTCCAGTACAATAGCGATGGGTTTACCAACATTCTTTTCCGTTAAGCGGGCCCATGTTTTGGCGCCGCTGGGGTTCATGGCCATGGACACAGCTACTTCATTGGTAACCTGGTCAAATTCCTGGCGGGCATCTTCAATAGCATCACCTTCCAGGCTGGCGCCATCTTTACCAGGAATTGTTTTAATAGCATACAGTCTGAGGAAGTTGCTCATCTTGCCTTCATCATCGCGTTCCTGTTTTCCATACAGGAATTTAATGTTAGCCGGAAAGCTGTTGCGTACAGCCGGAATGCTCAGGTATTTATTAACAGTAGCTGTATCGGCTAACAAAGCAAGACCCAAAGAAGGTGAGTAGCTTACTTTATTTGTTTGCGGATCCTGCTGCGGCGGAATGAATTTTATTTTGCTGGCCAGAATATTACGGCTGGCGGCTGAAGTATCTTTTTTGGTAGAATCTAAAACGCCATTTGCATCCACTTTAAGATTGGATAAAGCCAGGTAATCATCAAGCGCTTTAGAGGCATTCATGACCGGGTTACTCAATTCTTCGAGGGTATAAACTTCCCAGAATTGCAGGTTAGCGGTTGATTGCAGGTATTTGCGCACCCTTTCCGGATCGCTGGCGCCTGCCAGTTCTACGGTGATGATACCTTTATTTTCATCAAGGCTGATGTTAGGCTGCGCTACACCAAACTTGTCAATACGTTTACGCAGTACCTGGAAGGTCTGCTTCATAGCGGCATTGGCCTGTTCGTGTATGTAGCTTAAAATTTTGCTGTCGGAAGCGAGTCCACTCAGTTTGTTGTTTGAATTGGCAAACAGCGGGGCCAGTTTAGCGCCCGGGTTCTGCTGGTTGTAGGCAGCGGCAAACAGATCGATAAAGTTCTGATCACTGGTGAGTTTTCTTCTTTGTGCTTCGGTGATCGCTCTCAGTAACTGTGGATCTTTACCATTATTAGCCAGGCCTTTAATCAGGCCATCGAGGGCTACATCCATCGTTACGTTGATACCACCTTGCAGGTCAAGACCCAACAACAGCTCGCTTTCTTTAGCTTTCTGATAGGTTTGACCCCACCAGGTAATTTTTTTATCTCTTGAAGCAGTCAACAAGCTATCGTTATAAGAATCGCGTGCATTGTCCACGGTGTCCTTGTAATAGGCCCGGGCTTCCGTGTTGGTGGGGTACTTCTGGGCAGGAGTAAGGGGATAGGTCCTCTTGACATAAGCATCTGCTTTTTTACCTATTTCTTTTTCGTGCTGGTTAACAAACCAGGTGAACGAAAGCTGGTATAAAGAGATCAGTATCAACAGACCTGCAAAAATGCTAACCAGTGCTCTCATTGGATTGTGTCATTTATTTTTTTAGAGTTGGCAAAGATAGTGTTTTCGGTCAGATTCAGATAGGTTACGGGTTACAAGTTACCCGATTTATCGGGGTTCTACGGGGTTTCTGGGCTGAAACTGACCTTTCGTATCTGAGAAATGACTTATTTAGGGGAGAAAAGGATCATTTGCCGGTTCCCGGATGCCGGTTTTGGTGGGCTAAATGCCGGTTTCCCGGAATTTCAGGATCCAATTTTTATTTCCGGATGGCGATGACCCGATAACCGGTAACCGGTCCCGACACCCGGGAAATTGCGGATATTTTGCAATTTCTATAAGTTTTAGTCCCTTAAAGGCCTGTAACCTGAATCCTGCGTCCTGTAACCGCCTTCCTGTTTTTCAATTTTCAAATTTTTAGCCCGGAGCATTTTCAAACCAGCACATAAGCACATTTGCTGTACTTTTGCGGCACAAAAAAACTATCAACTAATAATTAGTATGCAACTTTCATCCCGTTTACAGTTATTCAACGAGCCTGAAACCTTGAAGATGGCTAAGTTGGGCCGTGAATTGCGCGCCAAAGGAATTGATGTGATCGACCTGAGCCTGGGCGAACCTGATTTTGATACGCCTGAGCACATTAAAGAGGCAGCCAAGAAGGCAATTGATGATAACTTCAGCCACTATACACCAGTAGCCGGTTATCCTGAATTGCGCGAAGCGGTTTGCACAAAGCTGAAGCGTGATAACAACCTGTCATATAAGCCTGAAAATATTATTGCCTCTACCGGCGCCAAGCATAGCCTGGCCAATGCCGTATTTGCTACCGTTAGCAAAGGCGATGAAGTCGTTATTCCTACTCCTTACTGGGTTACGTATTCTGAGATCGTAAAACTGGGCGAAGGTGTTGTGAAACTGGTTTCTACTTCTATTGAGAACAAATACAAGATCACGCCGAAAGAACTGGAAGCAGCGCTTTCTGATAAAACAAGATTGTTCATCTTCTCTTCTCCCTGTAACCCCAGCGGCAGCGTGTATAACAAAGCCGAGCTGGAAGGTTTGGCCAAAGTGTTCGCTAAGTTTCCAAACTGTTACATCCTGTCCGACGAAATTTATGAGTACATCAATTTCGTGGGCAAACACGAGAGCATAGCGCAGTTTGAAGAACTGAAAGACCGCGTTATCGTATTGAACGGTTTAAGTAAAGGTTTTGCCATGACCGGTTACCGGTTAGGTTACCTGGCCGCTCATCCTGATGTGATCAAGGCCTGTGAGAAATTACAGGGCCAGTTTACCAGCGGTACCAACAGTATTACGCAGCGTGCTGCTATCACTGCTTTAACTACCGACCTGAAACCTTCTTTCGAAATGACGAAAGAATTTGAGCGTCGTAAAAAGCGGGTGATTGAAATTATGAAGGGCATTCCCGAGCTGAAATTCCCTGAGCCGGATGGCGCGTTCTATGTATTCCCTACCGTTAGCGCTTTCTTTGGAAAAAGCGATGGTGAGGAAGTTATTAAAGATGCCGATGACCTGTGCATGTACCTGCTGAACAAAGCACATGTATCTACAGTTACCGGTCGTGCATTTGGTGAGCCTACCGCTATTCGTATCTCTTTTGCCAATAGCATGGAGAAGATCGAAGAAGCCTGGAAACGCATCATTGCAGCGCTGGCGAAGTTGAAGTAAGTTGAAAAGCCTGCCTGCCGGCAGGCAGGTTGACGGAGTTAACAAGTTGAAAAGTTATCAAAGGCAACTTAATGATATATAAAGAACCCTGATGGTGTAATGCTGTCAGGGTTTTTTGTTTATCTGTACAGTATTTTAACTTTTCAACATATCAACTTTTCAACCTGTGAACTCAATATTAGTGTCAAAAAGACAAATACGGTACTCCTATTCATTTTTACCGTATATTAGTGACACAAAACGAGCGCTTCCATTATGAAAAAATTAATGTTTGCTGTTGCTATTGCATCTGTCAACACCTTACTGGCACAGCCCAAAGATTATCCCGTACAGGCCGTAAACTTTACAGCCGTTCACTTTACCGATAGCTTCTGGCTGCCACGGATGAAGATCAACCACACCGTTACCATTCCCGCATCCTTTGCCCGTTGTGAAAGCACGGGCCGGGTAAAGAATTTTGACATGGCGGCCGCCCACAGCGGTAAGTTCTGTACCACCTTTCCTTTTGATGATACCGATATTTATAAAACCATTGAAGGGGCTTCTTTTTCGCTGAGCCTGTTCCCCGATAAAAAGCTGGAATTGTATATCGATTCCCTGATCGACAAAGTAGCAAAAGCACAGGAACCCGATGGCTACCTGTATACCGCCCGTACCATCAATCCGCAGGCCCCACATGCCTGGTCGGGATCTGAAAGATGGGTGAAAGAACGCGAGTTAAGCCATGAACTATATAATTCCGGGCATTTATTCGAAGCGGCCTATGCCCATTATTATGCCACCGGCAAAAAGAACCTGCTGAACATTGCCCTTAAAAACGCCGATCTCATCTGTTCGGTTTTTGGAGATAATAAGCTTCACGTAGCTCCCGGCCACGAAATTGTTGAAATGGGCCTGGTCAAGTTATATCGCATCACTGGTAAACCCGAATATTTGCAAACCGCTAAATTCTTTATTGAAGAACGCGGCCGTTTCAAAGGGTACGACGCTAAAAATAATGACCCCTGGAAGAACGGCGCTTACTGGCAGGACCATATACCGGTCACCGACCAGCGGGAAGCCGTAGGGCATGCCGTGCGGGCCGCCTACCTGTATGCAGGCGTTGCCGATGTAGCTGCATTGACGGGGGATGAAAAATTGCTGGCGGCCATTGATTCCATCTGGGAAAATGTGGTCACTAAAAAGATCTATGTGCAGGGCGGACTGGGCGCTATTCCGGGTGGGGAACGTTTTGGTGAAAATTATGAATTGCCCAATACAACCGCATACAACGAAACCTGTGCAGCCATCGCCAACGTGTACTGGAATTACCGCATGTTCCTGTTGCATGGCGATTCGAAATATATGGATGTTCTGGAAAAATCATTATACAATGGACTGATCAGCGGAATAGGGCTCGATGGCAGATCTTTCTTCTATACCAATGCCATGCAGATCAAAGGTCATTTTTCGCACCATAGCATGGAACCTGAGCGTTCGGGCTGGTTCGATTGTTCGTGTTGCCCTACCAATCTGACACGGCTGATCCCTTCCATACCCGGTTATGTGTATGCACAGAAAGGAGATGCGGTATATGTAAACCTGTTTGTATCAGGCAATGCCACTATACCTGTGCATGGAAAACCAGTCAATATTGTACAGCAGAATAACTATCCCTGGAATGGGGCATTAGCTTTTACTGTATCTCCGCAAAAAAGCGATGCATTCAGCCTGCTGGTGCGTATTCCGGGTTGGGCCCGCAATGAGGCCATGCCTTCTAACCTGTATACTTTCAGCGATAACACGGCGGCTAAAGTGGCCATTTCTATAAACGGACAACCCGTAGATTACACCATCGAAAAAGGGTATGCGGTGATTAAAAGGACCTGGAAAAAGGGAGACGTATTGAAGGTGGACCTGCCGATGGAAGTACGGCGCGTAGTAGCCAATGAAAAAGTAAAAGACGACCAGGGTAAGGTGGCTTTGCAACGAGGTCCATTGATCTATTGTGCCGAATGGGTTGATAACGGTGGAAAAGCGGCCAATATCCTTATTCCGGGAGATGCAAAATTTCAGGCATCTTTTAATGCCGGTCTTTTAAATGGGGTAGAAGTGCTGCAAACCGAAGTGCCGGTAATTTCCGTTGACGAAAAAGCACAAACGGTATCAACCAGTCGAAAAATGGTTACGGCCATTCCTTACTATGCCTGGGCCAATCGCGGAAAAGGTGAAATGATGGTTTGGTTTCCGGAAAAAGTGAAGGACATTGACATAATAGGAGAACAGTCAATACAGCCACCAGGCAGTAAATAATAAAGAAGGGCTGCACGCTGCAAGCTGCACGCCCACGCATATACAAGCCGAAAGCCAAAAGCAAATACACTTTGCTTTGAGCTTTTGGCTTTTTGCTTTAGGCCTCTTTGCTTCTACGCCTTTGTATTTTGCTTGCAGCTTATAGCTTACGGCTTGCTCCTGTATTCATCTGGCACAGATTTTATTTATCTGATGGTATAACCAGTACTATTCTCTCCAATCTTTAAAAGTTCACAAATGAAAAGCGGAACGATGCGATCAGTGATCAATGCAAACTGGTTTACAGTGGCACCCGGTGTATGGGGTTTACGGGATGCTTTTGTAAACGTTTATTTAATTCATAATGCCGTTGAGAAAAAATGGGTTTTGATTGACGCCGGGTTAAAACGAACTGCCAGCAAGATCAAAGAACTGGCCGATAACCTTTTTTGGCCCGACTCAAAACCGGCTGCCATTATTTTAACGCATGGCCATTTTGATCATGTGGGGTCAGCCATGGAATTGGCCCAGGAATGGGATGTGCCGGTATTTACCCATGTGATGGAACTGCCTTATTTGAGTGGCCTTTCGGCCTATCCGCCTGCTGATCCATGGGCGGGTGGCGGTTTGCTATCTGTGATCTCACCGGCTTTTCCATCAGGACCTATCAATATCAGCGACCATCTTCAATTGCTGCCCGAAGATGGAAGTTTACCTTTTTTGCCCGATTGGAAGTATATCCATACGCCCGGACATTCACCCGGTCACATTAGTTTATTCAGAAAAAGAGACCGCGTTTTGCTGGCCGGCGATGCCGTTGTGACCACCCGGCAGGAATCGGTTTGGTCGGTCATGATGCAAACCCGCAAACTGACTGGTCCGCCCCGGTATTTTACCTGTGATTGGGCGGCAGCCGCTACATCGGTAAAAAAACTGGCGGAATTGGAACCTGAAACGGTGGCTACAGGGCACGGACAGCCAATGAGGGGAGAAGAAATGCGGAAAATGCTCTACAATCTGGCAGATAACTTCCAGGAACTGGCTGTTCCCGCACATGGCCGGTATTCAAAAGAGGCAGCGGTCACCGATGAGGGTGGAGTAAGTTATGTTCCTGGAAAGGCGCACAAAATAGCACCGGCCGCAGTAGTGGTAGCAGGGGTGGCCGTGGTAGCGTTAACTGCGTGGTTTGTTTATCGAAATAGAAATAAAGCACAATTAGTTTAGTGGGAGTCTAAATCAGAAATGAACTAAGATCTTTCACCATTCACGCTATTTAGCAATCAAACCAAGTAGCCGCTCGTGTAATTTCATCACCTGCGGTATTACCGCCTGTTGTTCATCATTATAAATAACAAAATCACATAATCGCATTTTGATGACTTCCTGTATTTGTTTATTCATCCGGGCGAGCACCTGTTCGCGGGTAGAGCCATCCCGCTTCATTACCCGCAGTATTCTCAATGGGGTAGGGGCGGAAACACCAATAACATAATCGAGCTGGTCCTGGGACCCGCTTTCAAATATCAGAGCCGCTTCTTTAATGGCATAAGGAGTGGTTTGCCGGGTCATCCAGTGTTCAGCGTCACGTATGGTGGCTGGATGTACCAGGGAATTCATTAATTCCAGTTTTTCTTTATCGTTGAAAACCTGGCCAGCGATATAAGCGCGGTCGAGCAGGTTGTTTTTGTAGGCGGCAGGTCCAAAGTGCTGAATGATCTGTTGCCTGAGCATTTCATCTTCGTTCATGAGGCGCCTGGCGGCATCATCGGCATAATATACCGGTATGCCAAGCACTTCAAATACTTTGGCTACAGTGCTTTTACCACTGCCAATACCACTGGTGAGGCCGATTCGTAAACACATGGCGGCAAGTTAATAAAAACCCCAATCCGCCAGCTGGCGGAGAGAAGTAAGTTTAAGCATCGTGAGAAACTAAAAAGCCCCGCCTAAGCGGGGCTGGTAGTATGTTCTTCCACTCCGCCAGCTGGCGGGGCGGTGGTTTATTTAGCTGGAGTAACTGCAGCGGCTTTGTTCACGTTGGCGGTCATCTCCATAGAGATGGCGCTTTTTTCCACTTTCATATAGCTGCCTGGACTGGTTTCCAATTCAATGGTACCATCGTCATTCATTTTATTTACTCTGCCATGAATACCGGCAATGGTAACAATTTTGTCGCCTTTCTGTAGATCTTCCTGGAATTTCTTGGCGATCTTGGCTTTTTTAGCCTGAGGACGAATCATAAATAACCAGAATACGAGGATCATACCTACTAAAAGGACCAATTGCAAGTAGCCGCCGCCACCACCTGCAGCCTGCAAAAAAATAACTAAAGCTGTCATTGTTGTAAATTAAATATGTAAAAATTTGTAATGTAATGTGATAGTTAGCTAACTCTTCTTCATCACTTCAACATCAAAGTGCACCTTATGGTTCTGTGTGCCTTTGGTATTGGCTTCTATAAAAATATCCTTGCTGTTATGTCCTTCACGTCCGTCACTGTTAAAAGAAGCATTTATAATGCCTTCGGCGCCCGGTGCAATCGGTTCTTTGGGCGGTTCGGCGGCTGTACAACCGCAACCAGGCCTAACACTGCGGATAATCAACGGTTTATCGCCTGTGTTTTTAAAACGAAAAGATACATCCAGCTTTTGCCCTTCATTGATCTTGCCATAATCCCTGGTTGAATCGATCCATTCTATGGTCGTGAACTTTGTGCTGTCGAACGCTTCTTTGGGAACCGATGCGGTGCCTGGTGCTGCTTTGTCAGCATAATCACAGCCGATGAAAACAGCTGCTGTTACTAAGGCCAAAATGTATTTCATTAAGGAATAAATTTTTGCAAATCTAATCAAAGCAGCCAAATCAGGAAGGTTTATTCGTTGACGGTTGTACCTGTGTTGGGTTCGGTGAAAAGGCTACTTTATTCATTTGATTATCCCGCACCAGATCCTTATGTATATTATCCAGAATACCATTTACAAACTGGCCGCTTTGCTGCGTACTGTACTCCTTGGCCAGGTCAATATATTCGTTAATGGTCACTTTGGGCGGAATGGTTTCAAAGAATAAAAACTCAACTACGCCCATACGCATAAGTATCATGTCGAGGGCTGCGATACGTTCCGGGTCCCAGTTCTTGAGTTTGGGTTTTATATAGTTCAGCGCCAGTTCATTTTTCTCTATCGTGGTTTGCAGCAGGTTTTTGCCAAACTGCCATTTTTCTTTGCTCAGTAATTCCTGGAAGTTGCTGGCAGTTGGTTTATTCAGGAAGTTCTGCATCAGCACCACGATCATATCGGCATCATCGTCCCAATTGGCAAAATTATCTTCTATATAGCTGATAAAAGTTTCGTTTGGCAACATCAGGATATCAAAAATATATTCCAGGATCTCTTTTTCATCTTTCTTATCCCGGCCCTGTACGGCTATATATTGCTGATATTTTTCCGATTCAACCAGCTCATTATAGATCTTGCGCAGCAAGTCTGCATCTACCAGCATTTCAGGCTTATCATCTTTTACGGCTTGCTTATAGGAAGGGTGTTCGAGTATCTTCCATAATAATTCGTTACCGGCTAATTTGATATTAACGTTCAGGTCTTCTTTTGTTGGCAGGTGTTTGGAACCACGGTTACGGGAATCGGTTTCCGCATAACGCGCTACCTCAGTGAGAAAATGGATCAAATAAATAAAAAGCTGCCGGGTTTGATCGAAATGTTTCTGTAAAATTTTCACGGGGTCAAGTGGCCTGGCAGGCACTCCTCCACCTGATTCAGTTACCTGAGTTTCTACAGAATAGATGGTTTGCATAACCTTCACACGAATGTTTCTTCTACTGATCATCTTGCAAGAACTTGTTTTTGAGGGCACAAAGCTAAACGATTTCAGGGGTACCCCCAAAATCGTGTTTGGTAAGTTTCTGATAATAGTTAATTCTTGTTCAACGACAATTTACTGGTAGAGAAGCAATTGGGTGCTGCTAAATTGGCACACTGAAAAACAATCCAACCCCTGTTTAATCCGGTTTTCTGCCATACTTTGTCAAAAACGCTGAAAAAATGACCTGTAATAAAGGATTGGTATAAAATTCGTTTAGATTTGCCGCCCGGCTTTTTTGGCAGGGACGCCGATTTCCATGTCGGCAAATTCATATCCTCATTACATCATCTAAAATCAAAAATTCATACATTATGGCTAAGAAAGTAGAAGCTATAAACGTTACCCCGCTGCATGACAGGGTAATTGTTAGACCAGCTAAAGCGGAAGAGAAAACCGCTGGTGGTATCATTATTCCAGATACTGCAAAAGAAAAGCCTCAACGTGGTACGGTTGTAGCAGCCGGTCCTGGTAAAAAAGATGAGCCGGTTACTGTTAAAGTTGGTGATACGGTTTTATATGGTAAATATGCAGGAACTGAAATTCAGATCGAAGGTGATGATCTGCTGATCATGCGTGAAAGCGACATCCTGGCAATAGTATAACCAAATTATTCATTAGTAATTTTTCAAATTAACTAGATATGGCAAAACAACTTTTCTTCGATATCGAAGCCCGCAACAGAATGAAAAAGGGTGTTGATATACTGGCCAATGCCGTTAAAGTGACTTTAGGTCCCAAAGGCCGTAACGTGGTGCTGGAGAAAAAATTCGGTGCTCCTTCTGTAACAAAAGATGGTGTTACCGTAGCTAAAGAAATTGAACTGGAAGATCCCATTGAAAACATGGGTGCTCAAATGGTAAAAGAAGTAGCTTCTAAAACCGCTGATATTGCCGGTGACGGAACTACCACTGCTACTGTATTGGCCCAGATCATCGTTAGCGAAGGTTTAAAGAACGTAGCTGCAGGTGCTAATCCAATGGACCTGAAACGCGGTATTGACAAAGCGGTTGAAGCAGTATTAGTGAACCTGAAAGGTCAATCACAAACAGTTGGTATCGATAGCAAAAAGATCCAACAGGTTGCTTCTATCTCTGCCAATAACGACGAAAATATTGGTAAACTGATCGCTGAAGCTTTCTCTAAAGTAGGTAAAGAAGGTGTTATCACTGTAGAAGAAGCTAAAGGTACCGACACTACTGTAGAAGTGGTAGAAGGTATGCAGTTTGATCGTGGTTATACTTCAGCTTATTTCGTTACCAACAGCGAAAAAATGCAGGCTGAACTGGAAAACCCATACATCCTGATCTACGACAAGAAGATCAGCGCCATGAAAGATATTCTGCACATCCTGGAAAAGGTAGCTCAAAGCGGCCGTCCTTTACTGATCATTGCAGAAGACCTGGAAGGTGAAGCACTGGCTACCCTGGTTGTAAACAAACTGCGTGGTACCCTGAAAGTGGCTGCTGTAAAAGCACCAGGCTTTGGCGACCGTCGCAAAGAAATGCTGCAGGATATCGCTACCCTTACAAAAGGTATCGTTATCAGCGAAGAGCAAGGTTACAAACTGGAAGGTGCTGACCTCACTTACTTAGGTCAGGCTGCATCTATCACTATCGACAAAGACAACACAACTGTTGTTGGCGGTAAGGGTAAAAAAGATGAGATCGTTGCCCGCGTTAACCAGATCAAAGCGCAAATAGAAGTAACTACTTCTGATTACGATAAAGAAAAATTACAGGAACGCCTGGCTAAATTAAGCGGGGGTGTAGCTGTATTGTACGTAGGTGCTGCTACTGAAGTTGAAATGAAAGAGAAGAAAGATCGCGTAGACGATGCTTTACATGCAACCCGCGCTGCAGTTGAAGAAGGTATTGTACCTGGTGGTGGTGTAGCTTACATCCGTGCTATCGCTCCGTTGAATAAACTGAAAGGTTTGAACGAAGACGAGAACACCGGTATTGCTATTGTAAAAAGAGCCCTGGAAGAGCCGATCCGTCAGATCGTTGCTAACTGTGGTGTCGAAGGCAGCATCGTAGTTCAAAAAGTAAAAGAAGGCGAAAATGACTTTGGTTATAATGCCCGCACTGAAAAGTATGAAAATCTTTTACGTGCCGGTGTAATTGATCCTACTAAAGTTACCCGTATTGCTTTGGAAAATGCCGCTTCAATTGCTGGTATGTTGCTCACTACTGAGTGTGTAATTGCCGACAAACCGAAGAAAGAAGAGCCGCATGTACATGGCGGTGGCGCTCCTGGTATGGGTGGAATGGATTATTAATCCCACTCGCTCAATTATATTATCCCGCTACGGTCATCCGTGGCGGGATTTTTTTTATCTATGCCCATTGGGCTGCTTGCCTTTGTATTCATTATCACATTAGCTAATTATCATATTATCACATTAATTCATTATTTCGTACCTTATAGCCAACCAAATTTGCCATCATGAAACATCTTGCCTGGTGTTTGCTGTTGCTTAGCCAGGTCGCCCTTGGCCAAACAACCAAAGAAGATGAACTGAATACGATAACCGGTAATCCTTATTTATTTAAAGACTGGTGCGATGGGGTGGTACGGTTTTCAAGCGGACGTACCGTAACCCAGTTTAAACTGAAGTTCGATTGTTTGAAGAACATGCTGCTGTTACAGTTCAATGGCAGTGCCTTCGCTGCCGAAAGTAAGGTGCGGGAATTTGTAATGTATCCCAAAAATAAAGACTCACTCATTTTTCGCCGGGGCTTTCCGGCAACCGATAAAACAGCTGACAATACCTACTTTCATGTGTTACTGCAGGACAAGGCTACCCTGCTTCGGCTGGTTGCCCGGAATGTGATAGAAGAAAAACAACTGGTATCTGTGAACGGGCGTGTGAACCGGCGTATGGAAGAAGCAGAATATTATTACCTCCTTCAAAATGGAACAATGACCTTATTGCCCGCCAACAGGAACGACCTGCCTTCAACCTTTGCCGATAAAAAAGAACCTGTTGCCCAATTTATAGCCACACAGCAGCTCAAAATGCATTCGCCGGAAGATTTTGTACAGGTGGTGAAGAAGTATAATGAGTTATTGGCGCAGTAGGGCCGAAAGCTGCCCTGGGTCCGGTTGTTTCAAAAGCGAACAGTTTATGCATCGGAAGTGAACCTTTTTGTATTATATTTTTTTAGCTAATAAGCTAAAGATCAGTTCTATATATTTCTGGCATCTTACTGGTTAATTTTTCCCCGCTGACCGTTTATAACTCCTCTTATAACGGCAGTCAACCATAACTAACAATTTTAAGACATTCTTCATGCTTAAAAATTATTTCAGGACTATTGTCAGGAACCTGGCCCGCAATAGGGGTTATGCTATAATAAACATTACTGGTTTGGCAGTGGGTATTGCAGCCTGCCTGCTTATTTTTCTGCTAATTAAATTTCATACCAGTTTTGACAATTTTCATAAGAACAAAGAACGTATTTACAGGGTGGTTGCCGAAACAAAAACCCCCGACGGCATAAATTATTCAAGGCACAATGCATTTCCTGTTGCAGAAGCTTTGCGGATAGATTATCCGCAACTGGAACAGGTGGCCCGTATTTACATGGAAGACAATGCGCAGGTAACGGTGATGAATAACCATGCTACCGCTACTCAAAAGCAGTTTAAGGTGGCCAGCCTGTTTTTTGCTGACCCTGCATTTTTCGACATATTTAATTTCCCTTTCCTTGCAGGAGATCCTAAAACAGCTTTGTCAGAGCCCAATACTGTTTTACTGACTCAACAAATAGCTGAGAAATATTTTGGCGACTGGCATGCTGCAATAAATGGCTACATAAAGTATAATAACAACAAAGTTTGCAAGGTAACCGGTATTTTAAAAGATCCGCCTGTCAATACTGATTACCCACTGCAGGTGGTACTTTCTTTTAAATCTTCAAATAGAGATACTTCGTCAGACTGGATAAGCCGGACTGCGAACCTGAATACGTTTGTTGTGCTGCCCAAAAAGATGTTGGCCAGGCAATTTGATAAAAACCTTACAACCTTTGTAAAAAAACATACGCCTGCTGAATATGCAAACCAGGGTTATATACTGCAGCCGCTAAGTGATATTCACCATGACAGCAGGTTTGGTACATTTAATGAAAATACATTCAGTAATGAATTGATCACTGCATTAAGTTTGATAGGCTTCTTTCTTTTAATTATTGCCTGTATAAACTTTATCAATCTGGCAACCGCACAGGCTGTAAAGCGTTCCAAAGAAATTGGTATCAGGAAGGTTTTGGGCAGCAGCAGAAACCAGTTGGTCGTTCAGTTTCTAAACGAAACTTTTCTTATCACCGCTTTGGCTGTTGTTATTGCAATATTTATTGCCTTCAGTACTTTGCCCTTGCTAAATGATCTTCTTCAAACGGATCTGAAAATGCATTTTGATCTTTCCTTGATTGCATTTATCCTCGCTGCGATCTTGATTGTAACATTTTTATCGGGCTTTTACCCTGCAATAATTTTATCCGTGATGCCCCCTGTTACCGTGCTGAAAAATAAATTAACCGGTCATACGGCAAGAGGATTTTCTATGAGAAAGGTGTTGGTTGTATTGCAATTTGCTATAGCCCAGGCTTTGATCATAGGAACATTGATTGTTGTAAGTCAGATGGATTTTTTCAGCAATACGCCGATGGGTTTTGATAAAGAGGAAATCGTACTTGTACCCATTCCAAACAAGTCGAAAATAGAAGCATTAAAAGTTCAATTACTGCAACAGGCCAGTATAAAAAATGTAAGTATCAGTGCGTTTAGCCTGGCAGACGATTCGCAGTGGGGGAGTGATTTTAAATTTGATAACGCCATAAAACCCGTTGCTTTTGAGGCAGATCTGAAATGGGCAGACGCTGATTATTTTAAAACCTACAATATTAAGTTCATCGCCGGCCGGACTTATGAACAGGCGGATACCGTAAGCGGATTTGTAGTGAATGAAATGTTGGTGCGAAAACTGGGTTTTGAAAATGCGGAAAGTATCCTGGGCAAAAGAATTGATTTTTGGAATGGAAAGGTAGTTGCTCCTGTAGTTGGCGTAATAAAAAATTTTAACGGTCATTCGCTGCAGGAAGAAATGAGCCCGGTTGTATTAGGTTCCTTTAAGCGTTCGTATCAATTGATCAACATAAAGATAGAATCGCAGCATGCAACGCAAACACTGGCCTCCATAGAGGCTCTTTGGCATGCTGCATATCCCGATTTTATTTACGAATACCAATTTTTGAATGATAAGATCGCAGGATTTTATAAACAGGAAAACCAGCTTTCTCAATTGTATAAAATATTTGCTGGCATCGCGATATTTATTTCCTGTCTTGGATTGTACGGTTTTGTTTCATTCATGGCAGCTCAACGGATCAAAGAGGTAGGGGTAAGAAAAGTATTAGGCGCATCAGCAATGAATATCATTTATCTGTTTTCAAAAGAATTTACGATCCTTATTGGGATCGCTTTTTTGATCGCTGCGCCAGTAGCTTATCATTTCATGCATCAATGGCTGCAAAATTTTGCATACAGAATAAATATAAGTGCAGTAGTATTTATAATAGCCATGTTATCTTCTATATTTATTGCATGGATTACGGTGGGCTATCAATCAATAAAAGCGGCATTGGCCAATCCTGTGGTCAGCTTGCGAACTGAATGAACCTGATAAAATAATAAAGCATTCCTCCCGCGGTGAGGAATGCTTTAGTTAACAGGTCCCGGCTTATTCCCTGATTTGTCTGGGTTACATGGAGCGCAACCGGAAAGGTGTACTGCTCTTTTTTTATTGGGCGGGAACCTGTAGCTCAAGGATAAACGGTTTGTCTTCATTAAGCAATGGTTACAGCACCTGTATACGTACTTGGCGATACATTAGCCCCATCGGGGGAAATAAATGCCAGCCAGGTATGCACCTCCTGCCCTTTGAAACGTGCAGCTGCCATGGAGGCTGTGCCTGTGTTGCGTTCAGCGCCTTTCAGCGTGAACAGGCATTTGTCCAATGCTTCGCAATACACCACCAAAATGGCTTTGTCATTGGCGCCAATTTCCTCATCGGGCAGATACGACCAGGTGAAAATTACCCGGTCTGCCTCTGCTTTGGCTACCGCATCGGCTTCCAGGTGCAAGCGACCCCTGCTTATCAGCACCTTCTTGTAGTTGATGCTGTAGTTGGGTGACTCACCAGTGATCGCAAAATTTAGCAGATCACTGACGCCTGCATTGTAGGCCGACTGTTTAACAGCATAATCCTGGAAGCCGACGGCTAACACCTTTTTGACGGCTACCGCGAATTTTACTGCTGTTGCCATTTTTGCCTGCTGTTCCTGTTGCCCGGAAGTAGCAGGTTTGTTGCTTTTTTTAGCGCGACTGCGCACTACTGGGATGTTGTTCCACTCGCTGAGAACTACATCGTTTACGATGCCGGATAACGATCCGATTGCACCTTGTTTTTTAATACGTCCCATAACATTAAATTTTAAACGGTGATAAAAAATGGTTTACAATGGAAACGGGCCTTGTGTGTAACCGGTATATTCACTCGTTCCGATTTCCACAACAAACATACGCCGGCAAAAAACGGGGCTATCCCGGTTCACCAACTTAGACCAACATAGACCAACTTAGACCAACTTACGTCCCTTTTTGACGTTTCTGTCGCATTTTAAGCATGTTTGAATGATAGCTCCGCTGTATCATGTTCGTTCCTGCTTCGTTTTTTGACTACCCAAACACTACCCATTTCCCAGGGAAACACTACCCTTTTACTACCCATTTACTACCCCTTTGCCTGGGAAATGGGTAGTGCAGGTACGGCCCGGATACGGCCCCAGAACGAACACGGGGTAGGGCAGGTTTAACCAAATGGAAATATGGCTGTGGCGCCAACACCGTGGGGCAAAAAAAAGTGATCACCACAATTGTGGTGATCACTATAAAAGAACTGCAACCAGGTTTTAGTTAATTATATTTTATTGCGAAGCAGGAAGCAAACCAATCTATTCTATCATCATCCTCATCATCATCATCGCCATGCAATTCAGCAAGGTGTTTTCTTAGATCTTCTTCATCCTCGTTGTGAACAGCGCAAAACTTTTTGATGGAGACATATCTTCTTAGTTTACTATAGGGGTGGTTCTCCCGTTCTTTGTCCCGAACTTCCCTTAACATTTCCTGAGCGGTATCTATGTGACAGCCATAGATCTGCGCAACCTCGAAAGCCCGGATGACCATTTGCACCCATTTCTTCCTTAAGTACATGGCTTCACCATTAGGATTCGCCTCTTCCCATAGTTGGCCCCGCAGTTCCAGCGTTTCAGTATTCTCCATAATTCCATCCCGCAGATCACTTATGACGTCATGGATTTGACGAGGTCGTTCGGCTGCTATTTCTTCTCTGGTGAGCGCAGGTAATCGCTCAACCGGCGGTAATGGCTCGTCAAACGTATACAGGGAAGCGAGAAACACCTGGATCAGCATTTCATCAATTTGCATATAGTCACAAAAAACCGACGTCCTAAACGTTAGACCAAATTCATTGCCCACTTTTTTTCCGATCTTTTTCAACAGGTCTTTGGCTTTTTTATCATCACAGTTCATAATATCCATAATATGGAACTGATTAATTTTGATCATAAGCCTTTGCGCCGGATAAAAATAAGTGACTACTTCAAATTGCCTTTCCATTTCATCATCTCTTAGGAACCGGATTCTCTTAAATTTATTGCGCTCTTCGAGGGTTAACAAGCTCATGGTAGTATGTGTTTTAAGGTTAAACAGATAGTAACATAGTGCTAACTAACCAGGCCTGCCAGGTACTGACAGTTGAATGATCCCAGATACTTCCGGTAACAAAAAGCGCAAGAAAATGATAACCCGAACGGGTAATTGTAAATTACAAATTTATATAATAATAAAAAAGGGATTAATGAATTATTTGGCCAGATAGCTGATGGGAGTTGAATGTGCTATTGGTTGATGTGTTTGATATGCAATAGCGGAGTGTTATTGTCGTTTCACCTTTTGTTGTTAAGTAATAAGCACCTTTTATTTTGGGTTACGGTCGTCATAGCATGAGGCACAACGGGAAAACCCAATGTAAGCAGTAGTTTTAGTCCCACCAAAAGTATAATCTTTTTGTCTTTTTCATTTCGTCTGCAAGAGCCTGAACTGTCCCTGCTCCTTGGTCAACAACGTCTGGGCAAACTTTATAAACCTCTTTGGCAAATTGTGTCCAACTTTTGGGCTCGTTATGAATAATAAACTCACACCAGTCACCCGAAGCACCAATAAGTTCAAGAGAATATTTTTTGTCAAAGGTCTTTATTATTGAGATTAAGCTGTCATTAGTTATATCCCAGTTAATGCCGTCTGTTGCAATTTGTTTAAGTACTGTGTACTTGTCTGTTGTTTTGAGAATACCAATATTATCGGGCTTATTGTCAATGTTGAAGTTGTTCTCCAAAAGGAAAATGCTGTATCCATTCTCTTTGAATTTGTCTTTTAAAGAAAACACTAAGTCGTACGATTTTGAGTTTGTCTCTGTAAAAACGAGTCCTTTTAAAAAATTTGGGTCAGACTCAATTTCTCCGTCCTTGGTGATAAATTTCCCCAAAGAATAGTGAAACGGTTCAATTTTGTTGGTATTAAACTGTCTGACGTCTTTAATAATAGAGGTGTCAATTTGTAAAGTGTGGCAAATGTTTTTTTCGTTACTTGTCAATATATAACTTTTTGCAACGGGTTGTGATTTACAACCTAAAGCAAATGTCAAAACAGTTACAAGAAATAAATAGTAAACTTTTGAAATCATAGAGGGTTCTTTAAAATTGCTGCTTACCGCATGTTGGCAGTATATCTATTTAGAAGTTAAGCTTTTCAACTGGTCTTCTGCTTCTTCGTGTCCGAATTGAATTGCTTTAGAAAAGTAAAATCTTGCCCAACGATTTGATTGCTTAACTCCGTCACCGTGCCTATAGCAAAGTCCAAGATTATACAACGCTTTGTTATCATTTAATGCCGCTGCCTTTTTGTACCAATAGACGGCTTTCAAATTGTCTTTCTTAACACCCTCGCCCATAAAATAAGAATACCCAAGGTCTCTTTGTGCATCTGTCAACCCTGCCTTTGCAGCTAATGAATACCAATAAATTTTTTTCGTGTAATTCTTTCTAACGAGTTCACCTGTATCGTAAAAATATCCGATGTTGTATTGTGAATCTCTATGTCCTAACTTAGCAGCTTTCAAATACCAGTCAAATGCTAATGGAATGTTTTTCTTAGTACCATAACCTCTGTCATAACAAACGCCGATATAAAACATTGCTCTTACATGTCCGCTTTCAGCCGGTAGTTTCCAGTATTTAAATATTTCTTTCCAGGGTGGATTTTTAAAAGTCTTTTTGCCAAACGCAAGTCTATAACCAACTTCAAATTGGGATTCAATATCTCCTTGATCTGCACGTTTTAATAATTGTTTAATCGTTTGCATCTTGTTGTAGAAATTTGCTACATTAGAGTGTGTTGCTATATTGCCAGGTAACGTTCGAGGCTTTGTGCAGTTGGGGAATTGACCAACTGTCTGACCTGAACTGAAGCTAAATTTATAACTAAAAGCCGAAGTTAACCAACAAAAGCCCGGCAGAATTCCGTCCGCCGAAACCAAAGCCTGGATATGCACTGGCGGTGATTGTTTCAACGTCGAGCCCCAATTGCACAAACCCTGATGTTGTTACCTGCTGTACTTTCTGTCTTTAATAAATTGCCTAACTGTGTCAAGCAATGGAATGTGGTCAACTGTACCAACTATACCTGTCGCTCCTTTTGATAAAAAATGTACTTTATATTTCTTCTGATTGTCGAAATATATAACAGTCATTATGTAAGCATTGCTATAAAACAGTCTAAATGGAATAAAACCTGGTTTAATCTCCTCAATCTTCTCAATACTAATTTTTTCTTTTTTCCCTAAACGAGATAAATAAATGAAGTCCCTGTCAAAACTAACATTGTATAAATGAGCTGAAAAATAAAGAATTGATAACCCCAACACAAGACTAAGAACCCCAATAATTATTCGTCCAATAACATTTAAGTTGTCGCTACCAAAAATAGAAAATACAAAATGAAGGTAGGCAGCCCTACTCCGATTAAGAAAAGCAGGACTTGTACAAATTGTGTCTGTTTGTTTGAAAGCTGATGTGTCATATTGTATAGCAGAAATCCCCTTGTTGTTGTGCGTTCGCTTTTTGTCAGATTGCGTACGGTGTCTGGCTAAAACTAATGCCATTCCTTTCTTCAAGTGTCAAAAATTGTCCGTCTGTAAAAATCGGCTTCTGTCTTACAATTTGGTCAAAGCCTGATGATTTAAAAATTATATGGCCTTCCTGTAAGTCAATTTTCCATTCGTAAATCCACTGATTTGGTTCTTGTTCCACCTTGTCAACAAGATAAAGGTCAGCAACTTCAAGCATATCAGTTGTACCGCCTCTTCTGTCAATATTCATTGTCAAGGCAAACGTGTCTTTGAATAGTAAAGTGCAAGGTGAAACCCAAAATGAAAATGGTTGTCCTGGCTTTAATGGGTCGACCCATTTGAATATGTAGTCTATGTCAAAAACTAAATGTGCCGTACCAGTCTCATCTACTGGTAAAAAGGTCAAACCATAAATGCAGCAGTCATGCCAGCCCATTTGTTCATAGTCGTCCTGTGTCCAAATATTTTTGTCGAGTGTAAATATGTTTTGATTTTCTGTCAAGATGTATGGTTGATTTAATGAAAGTCAGGAAATGTCAAAAGTGAACGTGGGCTGCCTAAAAGTGACGCACAACGGCCAGGGCTTTGTGTGGTTGGTAATTAGTATTCCTTCTGCCCGCAACTGCTGGCATTTTCAATTACTTCCCACTTTCCCATATAAAGAAGCTATCCATTTTCGGGGAAGAATACGAATAAAAAAGGAGCTGATTTTTGATAATGTCCCGGGTACAATCATCATTTTTCCTCGTAATGTTTTGTGCACGGCTATTTCCCCAACTTTTTTTGGTGATACTGCCATTTTAACGCCAAACCATCCAAGCTTTTGCCTTGTATCTTTTTCAATTTCAGGTTTTGTAAAAACAGGGCCCGGGCTTAAACAGCTAACACTAATATGTTTTTTCTTCAGTTGATTCCGTAATGCATAACTAAAAAATATAACAGCTGATTTTGTTGCTGAATACATATTTTTTACAGGAATGGGTGCAAACCCTGCTATGCTGGCTACGTTCAATATATAGGAAGGTGCATGTTTTTCTAAAAGAGGAAGCAAGGTCAGGCTTAGTGCCATGCAGGATTCTACATTCAAACGAACCATGTAGCGAAGTGAATCAAGTGGTAATAATAAATAATCCCGGCTGCCTCCAAAACCGGCAACATTACAAAGCATTTTCAATCGTATATTCCTATTGATACACCATTTAGCAATTGAATCTGCAGTTGTTTCATTTGCTAAATCTAACCTTAAAAGCTCCACATGAATTTTATATTGTGATTCGAGTTTTTCTTTTGCCAACGAAAGTGCATCCTGATGCCGGGCTATCAAGATTAAATTAAACTTTCTTTTAGCTAATGCTTCGGCAATTGCATAACCAATCCCTTTGCTGCCACCGGCGACTAATGCATAATCGGAAGTATCGCTATCATCTGACTTGTCAAAAGATAAAACATTAGATTCGCCATACTCATTATTCAAAACCCCCACTTGTGACTTAATAGAGGAACTTGTAAAAAAGACAAGAGCGATTAAAATAAAAGCTTTCATTAACTTTTTTTAAGTCTATTATGCTTCTGAAATTAGAATATGTTTTGCTAGCAGCCAACGGGCAGGGATTTATGCAGGTTGGGAAATAGTATTTCGTCTGCTGATAACCGCTGCTGATTGAAAAACTGGTGATGAAGTTAAGGACAAAAGCTGATAGTTATTCGTCTGACCGAAAAGAAGCTGGGATTTGCAATTAGCTGAAGTTGCAAGGTCAAGCCTAACTTGCATAAAACTAAATGTTGGTAGCAATGTTTCTATGTCGCCCAACTGAATTTATCATTTTTTGTTAAATATGCTTTGTCTATGGCTGACACAAAACCCCATGTAAGCTGCATACCCTTTCGTGTTAGAATTAGTTATTGTCTATTGGATACAGTCTGTAACTGCCACCAGTAATTTCTTTTGAGTCAAGGTTAATTGAAAACGGTATCCATTCAGTAATGCTGTCCATTGGGTCGTATGAAAGGCCAGTAAGAATATTGTCTTTAAGGTTTAAGTCTTTAATACCGTCCCATGATATTCTTTCTGATTGCCAAACAACTCCTTTGTCGTCAATTAGTGTTACATAAACATCGTCAACGAAAACTATTTTATTATCCTCTGTTTTTATTGCGTCTTTAATGTTAACTCCGAATGTGTCAAGAGGAGTCTGCTGGTCTGGGGTCATTATGTAACCTTGTCCTTTGGCGATAACAACAAGACGATTACTTTCTGGATAGTAAACTACCAAACTACAGTCCGACCAGCCAGGTTTAAAGTTGGCAACCCATTCAGTACCGTCTGATTTATAAAAACGAACAACAAAACCCTCTGAATAAAATTGTTCTCCATCCTCTGAAACGGGAATATACAATGGCCCGTAACTGGGAAGTCCGGGTAAAATGTCGTAGCGATTTTGTTGTTGCATGTAGTGTCAGTAGGGGTTGCTGCTTACGCCCAGGGCTTGCCGATGGTAGGGAATTTTATATTCGTCCGCCGAACTGCTGCCTGGCTTTTTGATAAAGTTAAATATTAAGAACTAAAGCTGGGCTTTATTCATTTACTTAACGTCAAACGGATGCGAATTAAAATCTATTCCCAAAAGTCCTTTGTTCATAGTCAGGGTAATGGTGTCATTTTGTTTTAGCCCAACATTGTATAGTTCGTTAATTAGTTTTTTGTCAATTGAAATATGCTTTGTTGACGGGTCGTAAGGGCTAAAGTTATTTTTGGAATGGTTTATCCCTGCCATGAAAGATGCCTGGTAAGTTTTAATAACCTTGTCCCTTGGTATTTGTCTGTTTGCAAATAATGCGACTCCCAGGAAAATGTCCTGAAATATAAAGATGATAAATGCAGAGCTTAACGCCACTGAAAGAAAACCTTTGCCTGATTGCTTAATAGATTTTGTCTTGAGTAGCCAATATACAAGCAGTCCTATCGAAAGAAGTCCAAACGTCCAAATTAAGGCTGGGATTAAATAATGGGTCTTAAATTGTTTGATGTCTTGGTCAAGGTAATATTTGCTTTGTCGTGGGGCAAAGTATAAGACAATGAATAAAAGGATTACCCAATAGAAAATTGTCCACTTATATTTTTTTAAGAATGCTGTCATTTGTATTGCAAGCTGCGCTTTCGACCGATATGTCGCCAGTTGAAAAAATATCTTGTTGAACTTTAGTCAAACTTATAATTTCACTTTAGTCTGTTTTGCTTCTTTATAATCAAGATAAATGTCAACTAATGGGTCAAAATTTAATATAAAAAACAATATAAAAAGCCCAAGTGATAATAGTTGAATGGGAGGTGTTTCAACTGGCCCGCCCAGCCCCCATTGCACAAAGCCTGATGTTGCCAGGCGTATTATTTCGCAAGGTCTTTCTCCATTACTTTAATACTGTTTGTCAAGTTACCATTTGTCGAAGTCCATTTTTTAGTTTCATCTACCCACAAACTGAAGTTTTTATTGTCCTTTTTTAAATAAAATTCGTGTAATAGATTGTAACACATTTCTCCATTATAAGTTTGGTCTGTGCAAACAGAGACCGCTTTTTTGCAGCTTTCAGATGCTTTGTCCAGTTGCCCTGATTTTATTTGGGAATAAATTAATTCCTTAAAACAGTATGCATCTGTGGGAGTAGTTTCTAGTGCATTTTTTAGAACGAATATAGCTTTGTCATACTGGTTGAGACAGTTATAGGAAAAGGCAAGCTCAACCTCAAGTCCTTTAAATTTTGGATTAATTTTTTGTGCTTTTTCAAGATATGTCAAAGCCTTTGCACACTCGTTATAACCATTGTACAAGAACCCCCATCTAAATAAGTGCCCGATGGAAGTGGTGTCGCCTAAATATGTTTTTAACCAATCTGGATATTCTGCTATTCCAAGCTCGCTATATTTTGTTGAGGGTATAAATGCAACTTTTACATTATTAGGTTTCAACCGATGTTTCACACCCATATTTTCTATTCTTTTTGGAATAAATTTCCCATCCTTTGATATTGTAAACGAACCTTCGTAATTGAGTGTTAGTCCTGCTGCTTCATCAATGTAAATAAAGCCGAAATTTAAGACAGAGTCTTTTTCTGTCCTGATTGCAACCCATTTGTTTTCGCTCTCAACAAATCTATGATCAAAAGATAAAGAGTTTTGTCCTTTTAAATTTGTCACAAAAAAGGGAAGTAAAAAAAGTAAATATTTCATAATTGTGTAAAAAGATTGGTCTTTGCTATGTTAATGGAAACGTCCAGCTGGTACAAAAGCCGAATTAAGATATCCTGCTCAATATAATAATTCTATCGCTGATTGTATAACATCCGACCGTAACTAAAATTGAAGGATAGGTGATGCTACAGTTTCGATGTCCTGCCCGCCTATTACAAAACCCTTGTTGGCTGTAGCCCTTCTCACTCCATAGTGTAGATATAACCCAGCGACCCAATTCTCATTTCCATTTCTACAGATTGTCCAATTTGATAGTCATTTCGTTTTGTGTCAAGCTTCAGCCTTTTTTGAGAAGAGTCTTGAATGACTTCAATTTTGTAAACGCTAAAGAGTCTGCCTTTTCGTCTTGGTTCTTCTATGTTTGTTATGTGTCCTTTTAATAGAAAAATCCTTTGTCTGCCGACGGTACAATTGTAAATATTTAAATAACCCTGAAAGGTTTTTAGAAGTATCAATAGGAAGACGATTGATAAAACCACCGTCCCCAAAACATTTCTCCACAACGCTGTTTTTCTGTCGTACCCAAACGTTGATCGATATGCAAAGTATATTGCTATCGGTAGCGAGGGAACTGCGAACCATAGGGAATGAAAAAAAACTTTATCAGACTGAATCATTTTTACTGCGATGGTACCATATAATCCCCCAATAACAAAAAAGATGAGGAGTCCTGTCAGTACCCAAAGTCTATATTTAGAAATTGCCAATTGTTTAGGTTTATGAATTTCGGGGTCTTTAGGGTTACAGCCAACGGCTAAGGCTTACTTGCAGGTGTGGAATTAGCATTCCTTCTGCCCACAACCGCAGGTGATTGAAACTATTCGTTGAAGTTAAGAAATACTGTTCGGCGATGCTTGTACTGCCCGAACTGAAGTTGAGAAATGATTTGAAGACCCAATGACTTCCGTCCAGCCACACTTGCGGTAAACCCATGTTAGCGGTTCGTTGTCTTCAATTTATATTTTACAGGTTTTGTACTTGTTCTTTCAATAATTTTTCTAGCCTCTAAATCAAGTTTTACGGTCTCTCCATACCATTGAATGCCGCCTTCAAAGGAATCTTTAACGCTGTCATAAAGTTTCTCCATTAGTTCTGTATGTGTCAATTCTGAATCAGCAAGTATCATCAGTATATTTTGTTTTATCACGTTGTATTTTTCCAATGATATTCGCTTGTTTGTTTTTCCAACTTGAGGATGTAAAGTCTGAATTTGCTCTCCTTTCATTTGAGTGAATTATTCGATTTCGATTGTAAAATTGTTTTTTCCCCCTTGTTGAAATTTAGTAGCAATCTTTTTTTGCGTCAGAGTCCTCACTATTTATGCGATATAAGGTATTGTACCCGCCATATAGCCAAACCGCCTGTTGTATGCCGTCCTACTTTAGTTTTTCTTTCAGCAAGTTATATTTTTCTGTTCCTGTGTCAACCTTCAGCTTAGCTAATATGTTGAGGGCTTTTTTCTTGTCGATTTGTCCAAATACGTCATACGCACTGTATAATAAGCTGTTGAAAATAAGTTCATGATTTGTTTTATCGACCAGCAAGTTATTATAATGAGTTTCTTTCAAGTCAAACGGCACAGGTCCAGCCTGTTCTAACAAACACAATAATGCTTTTTTGTCTGTATAGTTATTTACTAATCCTTGCCATGGATCTCTTACTGTTGTTTCGTCCTCAAAAAAATCGACCCACAAAACATAACCGACAGGGTCTGCATAATAGTTCTCTGACGCTAAATATTTCATGAAGTGTTTCCAAATGATTTCTTTTTCATTCGGGTCAACTATTTCTTTGTTTCTTATTCCATGGTAGAATGGCGTCAAGAAATGATAATAACTTGGAAATGTTTCATAAAGTTGAAATCCTAATGAAATCTTTTGCGAGTTGGTCATTGTCGAGTACCAAACTTTGTCAGAAATTTCATCAAACAACTCCCATGTGTCTGACAGTAGTTGTTTGTTGACACCTTTCTTACCGCAGTCAATAGAAGCCGCCCTGGCTTCATTACTGAGTCTGTCTATGTCAGACTTGCTTAATTTATATGCTGAGAAAATGTCGTTAAGGGTCTGCATGAGTATGGCATACAACGTTCGAGGCTTTGTGCAGTTGGGGAATTGACCAACTGTCGGCCTGGAACTGAAGCTAAATTTATAGTTAAAAGCCGAAGTTTAGAACTACTGCTCCGCAGAATTACGTCCGCCGAATATGAAGCTGGAATATGCGCTGCCGATGATTGTTTCAACGCATGCCCCAATTGCACAAAACCTTTTGTTATGCGCAAACTAAAAGTGGCTTTATTTCCTCACCTGTCCAGATATTAA
>CBIHPP010000015.1:0-263087 GCA_966212235.1 uncultured Niastella sp.
AACAGCCCATTGCGGTTCACCAAACAAACAAAGCACTTTACCCATATCGTGCATCAAACCGGTTAATACCATCCAGTCAGGATGACCGTCTGCACGAATGGCTTCCGAAGCCTGTAATAAATGTTGAAATTGGTCAAGATCTGTGTCAGGATCTGAATCATCTACTAACTGGTTCAGGAAGTTAAAGGCATCCCAGATCGTCATTTCCTTGCGGTTGAATTGCAGGAAATCACTTCTCTTCTGTTGTACAAACTCGTATGACTGGTGTGTATGATTTAATCGGTAGAACTCACGAACTGTATCGCGGCTTGGATCGTCGTAATTGCGGTATTCATCTTTAGATTTTTCCTTGGCTATGCTCTCGGGGTCCGGATAGCGTTGCAGTACATCATCTTCCCACTCATCTAAACTGCCCAGGGGGTTGATTTCTTTTTCAGAGAATTTACCAGGAACTGCCATTAACAATCGTTTTAAATTAAAGAGTCTTTGCAAGATTCGAGAACTAAGTTCTAAATTTTTGCTAAAGATTGTTAGCCATCAATTAACTTTATTTACGAAAACGGTTGCGAGGAAATGCAGCAATTTGCGAGGTGAAATAGTCTGTATTACAAACAATTAGGTATTAAATATTACAATGAGCAAAGTAAACATAAAGGTTTTAGCAGACCAGTTGCAACTGTCGGTTTCAACCATATCGAAGGCGTTGCGGGACAGTTATGAGATCAGTGATGAGACAAAAAAGAAGGTTTTGCAACTGGCAACCCAGTTGAATTACATACCCAACCCGTATGCCAGCAGCCTGCGTAAAAAGAAAAGCCACACCATTGCGGTCGTACTGCCTGAAGTGGCCGATAACTTTTTTTCACTGGCTATTAATGGTATTCAATCCATTGCCGAAACCAAAGGCTATCATGTACTTATCTATCTTTCGCATGAAAAATTCGCCAACGAAAAAATGATCATTGACGATTGTCAAAGCGGCCGGGTAGATGGTGTTTTAATATCTATTTCGAGCGAAACCAATACACCTGACCATATTTATAGATTACAGGAGAACAATATCCCCGTTGTATTTTTCGACCGGGAACAGGAAGCTATTGAAACCGCCCGTGTTACTACCAATGATTTTGAGTGTGGTTTACTGGCTGCCAATCACTTACTGGAAAAAGGATGTCGCAAACCGGCGTTTGTTTCCATCTCACAAAGCCTGCCTATTTGTTTAAACAGAATGGAAGGATTCAAGGCAGCGCTCAGAGAGGTTGGTATGCCCGAAGATGACATGCATATTATTTATTGCACTGATAATGAAAGCATGTACAGTCAAATAAAAACAATACTGCAAGATGAGAACCGGCCCGATGGGTTGATCGCTTCTGTTGAAAAAATTGTTACACCGGTTTACCTGGCCTGTCATGAATTAAAGATCAATATCCCCAACGATGTAAAAGTAATTGCCTTTGCCACGCTCGATACAGCACCCATTCTGAACCCGCCGCTTACGACCATTACCCAACCCGCGTTCGAGATTGGCAAAGCAGCCGCCACCCTGCTGTTCAAGGGAATTGAGAAGAGTACGTTTGATTTAAGCAAGGAACGTTTGGTGATTCCTTCGGTGTTGATTGAGCGGGAGTCGACTAAATAGTTGAAAAGTTGATGGAGTTGATAAAGTTTATAAAGGTTACGCCATCTGTGGGTTTCAGGACACCAGTTACCGGTTCTCCCCTTTATCAACCCTATCAACTTATTAACCCTATCAACTTCTCCGCAACCGTATTCGTAACTTTTGGGGCTAATTATGATCGGGGTCATAAATAATGAAATGAAAGAAATATATTGTGTTGCTAAACCATCACACTTAACTAACGATTGCTCATGCGCTTACAAATTGCCGATTACCTCATTATAATTGTTTATTTCATTTTTGTAATTGGTGTTGGCTTCCTCATTAAAAAGAAAATAAAATCAAGCAATGATTTTTTAACCAGTAACCGCAGCATTCCGCTTTGGATCACCAGCCTTGCTTTTATTTCTGCCAACCTGGGTGCACAGGAAGTGATTGGCATGGTTGCGTCCGGCGCCAAGTACGGTATTATGACCGTACATTTCTATTGGGTGGGCGCCATCTTCGCCATGGTATTCCTCGGCGTTTTTATGATGCCGTTCTATTATGGAAGCCGTGCCCGCAGCGTACCCGAATATCTGAAATTACGGTTCGATGAAAAAACGAGAGGGTTAAACGCAATTTCCTTTGCGGTTATGACGGTTTTTTCGTCGGGCATTTCTTTATATGCTTTGGCTAAACTCATGGAAAATATCCTGCATTGGGATTTCGATATTTCCATCTGGGCATCTGCCGGTATTGTCATGGTGTATACTTTCCTGGGCGGCTTAACCAGCGCCGTATATAATGAAGTGTTACAATTCTTCTTAATTGTATTGGGCTTGTCGCCATTGGTAATCATAGCCTTGCAGGATGCAGGCGGCTGGGATAATATAAAAGCCGTGCTACAACCCGAACTAACGCATGCCTGGAAGTACATGGGCAACGCTGAGGCCAACCCCATGGGTTTGCATTTTATGTCGCTGATATTCGGATTGGGCTTTGTAATGTCTTTCGGTTATTGGTGTACCGACTTCCTGGTGGTACAACGGGCCATGATCGCCCGGAACATGGGCGATGCACAACGCACGCCTATTATTGCGGCCATCCCTAAAATGATGATGCCTTTAATTGTTGTATTGCCGGGTATTATAGCCATTGCATTGGTGCAACCTGCACTGGCCTCAAAAGGGTACCATATTCCTACAACCGCTAACGGTGAACTGGATTATACCATGACGTTACCTTCGCTCATCGCCCACTACTACCCTACCGGTATTCTGGGTGTTGGCATCACCGCCCTCATCGCTTCGTTTATGAGTGGCATGGCCGGTAACGTAACCGCTTTTAACTCCGTATTTACATTCGATATTTACCAATCGTATTTTGTCAAGAATAAAAGTGACCGCCATTATCTGCTTGTGGGCAAAGCCGTTACGGTGGTGGGCATACTTATTTCTATTGTTACTGCCTATATAGCCAAAGGCTTTAACAACATCAACGATTTCCTGCAACTTGTTTTTGGTTTTGTAAACGGTCCGCTGTTTGCCACCTTTTTGTTGGGCATGTTCTGGAAACGAACTACAGGCCATGGCGCTTTCTGGGGATTGGTATCAGGCACACTCGCTGCGGCCGTTACACATGGTTTAACGGTTGCAGAAGGCAAAGGCGGCTGGATAGCCCCCCTGTACCCGATCAAAAGCGGTATGGGTCAGGCGTTTATCGTGGCTTCCGTTTCGTGGATCTTTAATTTCATTACCACCATACTGGTTAGCCTCGTTACCAAACCCAAGCCCGACGAGGAATTAAAAGGTTTAGTATATTCGTTAACAGAAAAACCAAAGTACACTGAGCAAAAATGGTATCTGCGTGTGGTGCCGTTGGGTTTATTGCTGTTGGCGATCACTATAATATTGAATATTCTTTTCTTCTAACGTTGTAAAAAATTGCTTCCATGTATAAAAAATTAAACGACCTGCAATTTGTCATTGGCCTGTTCTTTTCCGTTGTATCCGTAATTTTATTGCTCAACGTGTTGGTGGGCAGTAATGTGCAAGGCAAATTGAATACACTGACCGGATCCGGATTCCTGATATTTGGTCTTGCCATGATGCTGATCAGAAAAGGCGATAAGGCATAAAGGCCCCGATGCATCGTGGAAAAAATACAAATACACAACATATTGACCCGACTGTCAGAGATCTGACAGCCGGGTTTTTTAATTAGAAAATCTTAATACACATATTCAGGTGGTTCCACGCCGTTAGTTCGCAAATATAAAACAGCCTGCCCGCGGTGGTGGGTGATGTGATCGAGGGTTGCATGCGCACCATACGTCGACCTTTCGTCCAGCGTTTGTTGTTTCATAGTCTTCTGGAATGAAGCAAATGCTTTTATAAGATAGGCCAATACTTCCTGCCTATTTTTCTTTACTGGCGGCGGCGCCCATTCAGTTTTATTGCCGGTAATATAATTATCCTGCCACCAATGAATACCATAGGCTATATGGTGTAACAATTCACCAAAATCCCAACCGGCGTCTGCTGGTTTGTAATGATAGTCTTTGTCGGGCATGGCCTCGGCAACCTGCAATGTGTACTTCCTTGAATTTTCAATAGTAGATAATAATTGCTCTTTGGTTGATAATAATTGATCTTTCATCTGAAAATATTTTATTGGTTTTTGCCATGGTAAGTTCCATGATGCTGTATTTTCAGCAAAGCTATACAGCCGTTTTCCGGAGTACTTAAGGAATCCTGCTATTTTGGGGAGGGAGGAGTCATTAGTTCATGGGGTTGGCAACACCGGGAAAGGATTAGGAAAAGTATGAGAAAGTAGCCTATCCGGTATATATTCACTATTTTAGTTCCGTTAATAATAAAATTTCACTGTGCGCATGTTGCACAAAGGATTATCCCTGAATTGCAAATACTACCCTATGAATTATCAGATCATAAAAGACAAAAACATCCTCAAAGAGTTTATTGAATGGCTACCTAACCTTGAAGAAGGAGAAACCTATTACGTAGGATTATTGGCAAGAAGCAAGTATGAAAAAGGAGATACCATTAAATCAGACAAGCAGCAGTTAAAAAGATTTACCAGCCGTAAGGAAGATTTGTTATATAAGATCTGGCAACTGGAATGTCCTGTTGGAGCTTACACGCAGAAAGGCAATCCTGTTCCGCAGGAATCTCTTGCCATATATATTACACCTAATCCGCGCAGTATGTTTGACGCTACGTTCAGCGGTCTCACCGCACTTGCCAAATGTATACAGCATCAAAAGAGAACTCATAATCCTCATCAGGAAGTGATGAATGAGATACAACGGTCAAAAAGCAGAAGTTGTTTTGTTGATTTCGATATTGACTATAAGGAAATCAATTATGAGCAGTTCCTGAAGCCCTGGGTATTTGAAAGAGTGGGCAATACGGCTAATGTAAAGGTCATTGAAACGAGGGGCGGCTACCATGTACTGGTTGACCCTTCAACAGTGGAAGAGCCGTTTAAAAAAAACTGGTATCAGGAGCTGGCTAAACATCCACATACAGATCAGACAGGAGATCAGCTAATACCGATCCCCGGGTGCACACAGGGAGATTTTATGCCAAGATTTGTTTAGGCAGTTTCATAGATTGTCAGTCGTTTAAAAATGTCATAATATATTTTCTGATTTCTTCTCGTTGTTCAACGTTTGCATGATCGTCCATATCGTTGTGAATAGTGTTTGGAAGTTTGATTATTCTCATGCCATATTTTTTCTGTTCAGTCTCGGTTGGTAGAACGCCTTCGTCTGCAGGTTGGTCGCTTGAGCGTAATGAATAAACTTTCGGTTTTGCAGTCCTTGGCAACAGCATTCTTCTATTGTCAAGCGTAATAATTTTCTCAACTATTCCTGGATATTTTTGCGGAAATAATGCAGTCATATCCGCTCCATTTGAATGTCCAATAAGTGTTATATGTTTAAAATCTACTCCAGGGTTCGTTCTTTTAAATTCATTTATTACAAACAAAATATTGTCAGCTCCGCGTTCCCAAAATGGCCGTCTTACAATTTGAGGAACTCCTGTTGAAGGTATTAAACTGTCTGTTGTAAGCTCGTGTTGGATGCTTATTACAAAATATCCTTTAGTAGCTAAAAAGTCTGTAAGATAAGAGTACGCCAAATAGCTGCCACCTCTGTTCTGTCCGTACCCATGACTAAAAATTATAACCTTTGGTTTGTCAATTTTTGGCTTATAGATTGCAATCGGGATTTCTCTGTTTCTAGATTTGTCAAACAAAGTCAGCGTGTCTAACCCGAAAGAAAAGGTGTAATTATTTGTTGCTTTGTTCGTTGTCAGGCAACCTGTCAAAGCTGAAAATATCAATACTAAAAAGCAAAAATGTCTATTCATAGTGATTAATGACAGTTAACGGTTCGAGTAATTTTTAAATAGTCCAACGACAAGATTAACAATATAAATCAGTAATCCTAAAGTCATTAATATCGGAGCCATTAGAACTCCTTTTGTTAAATTGTTATGTAATAACAATGTGTTCCAACTGCTAAAGTCATAATACCGTCTCGGTATTCCTGCCAATCCCTGATAATAGTTGTTAGAATAAAATGAAATTGCTACAAGAAATACTGAGGTCCCAACAGTAAGTATTATTTGTGTCCAAATCAGGAGTTTGGAAAAAAGAAAACGTTTTGTTAATAAGTAAAGTGTCCAAAATATTAGAAGCAGGAGAATTGTCGCCCAGAACAGATGAGGCATTACAATAATGAAATAGGTGTCATGCAGGTGAATATCTAAAGTTTGGTCGAAAACGAAAAATGAAGCAATTAGAATAAGAACTGCTGTCACTACAAGCAAATCGTATGGTCGCTCTTTGAAATTGAACATGCTCATGCAATTGCAGCTAACGTTTATATTACCGCTAATATAAGCTACCTTCCAGGTGTATACAATTTTCGCAAGTTATTATTTTCCAGTTAGCTTCATTATCGAGGTTAACTCAAACTTATTCCAGCATTGACCACATTTTGCTGGCGATAAGCCGCCGGCGGACATTTATATTTTTGTTTGAAAGCTGCCGTAAAATGTTCAACACTGTTAAATCCTGAAGAGAAAGCAATATCGGCAACCGGCTGAGTGGTATTTCGCAAAAGCAATTCTGCCTGTTTCAACCGGAGTGTCAATAAATACTGATGCGGCGACTCGGCAGTGAATGTTTTGAAAAGTCGAGAGAAATGAAAAGGACTTACAAAACAATAAGCGGCTATCTGCATCAGGGAAATATCATCTGTAAAATGAGCTGTGAGATATTCCCTGGCCCTTTCTATAGTAACCAAATGATTTTGCTTTAGGCGGTTGTGGATGCGCTCATCGGGCTTGTAATCCGTTATATTCCCCAATACTTTTTTGATCACTTCCATCACCAGGTTATCCAACTGCAGTTTGCTGCCCGCCCGGGTAAGCACCAGTTTTATAATATGAAAATGCAGGAACTCTGTTTCCGCACTGGTTTTAATCAAGGTTGAATGCCAGTCGTTATCCTTAAAAAACGGAATGCCGCCGTAATGTTCCAGCAATGCTGCAAAAAAGTCTTCTTTAAACTCAAAGATGGTGCATTCATCGGGCACCTCATGGGTATGGGTTACCGTGCGCTCATAACCCGGTTTGGTAACCAGCACGCAACCATTGTATGAATCAAATGAACGCCGGAATACATTAAACAGGAAGTTGCCTTTGCGTACAAAACTGATACAAAAGGCGGTGCTGTATTCCGGTTTCGACGTACGGCAATCTATACACCGGCATTTGAAATCCATAATGCGGTAAAAATCAGATTCGTACAAGGTGTGAATATCGGCATCCATATACCAAAATTACGAGTTTGGATCAAGTTGAGCATACCTGTGACGCACCTTGTTACTTCTTTCAGGGACCTTTATTCAACCACTCTACCTCCATTGATTCTCCATTCATCCTCCATTCATCTTCCATTCATCCTCCATTACAGCATGGAAGATGAATGAAAAAAGAATGCTACTTAAATGGACATATAATGTATTTTACGTATATTTATCTTAAACTAATCAAGGTATGATAGTAACAGGTAATCCCTTATTTACGGGCGTCTCCGGAAAGATGAAGAACATCATCGTAAAGCAGTACGAGGACAAAACCGTAATGACAGCTGTGCCCGATATGAGCGGCAGAAAGCTTTCCCAAAAACAACAAGATGCCAATGAAAAGATGCAAATGGCCATCACATGCGCCAAAGCCCTCACCGCCGATCCCAGGCTAAAACAGCGGGCCTGCGAGTTGCTTAAGGTTCCGCCTAATAAAGTTTTCCGGGCCATCGTAAAACAATTCCTGCTCTCAGATGGGTATGGTAGCATATTTGAAGAAACCGAACAGGAAATAAAGGATAAAAAAACATTAAGCGCTTTAAAAACAATAGTAACTACCGAAATCCCCGATGCCGAATTAGCGCTTTTCGGTGATCGCGCAAAAGGCGCCTATGACATGCAAAGCGACTGGGATATGCTGATCCTTACCACTAAGGATTATCCCAAAACACTCAAATGGAAACTGCAGGAAAAATTGTTCGAGGTTACCTTACAACAAGGCACACGCGTAAATATTTTGCTGGCGCAAAAAACAAAATGGCATTCCGAACCCGAATATGAAACGTTAAGAAAGCGGATAGAAAAAGAACTGCTGCCGGTAACTTAATATCTTACTGGAACACGTGTTTGGCAACGGTTGTAAGTTTACTTACTTTTCACCGGATGTATGCCTGCCTGCTGCAATCTGCTAATAATAAATGTACCCAATTCCTTACCCTGCTGCTGCCCATTTTCAATGGCATCGCGGTAATGTATGCCGCCGTACATTCTGGAAATGGCGGCTTCGGCTGCTGCATTGCGAAATGAGGAAAATGAACGGGCGGGTATTTCAAATATATCTTCTGAATTATCGGTATAGGCAAACCGGTCACCCAATAAATAAGTAAGCACTTCGGCCGCTGCCGTGGAAACAACACTGTGTCCGCTGGTATATTCCGGGAAAGGCGGCGTTTGCAGCACAGGCTGCCATTTTATATTGATGTACCGGTTGATATATGTTTCGGGGCGAATGCGGTTCGACCGGTATTTTTCATCCCAGCAACTGATAAATGCATCCTGGATGGTAATGCCTACCAACATTTGCACCGTGATGGTGGCCGGAAAATCAAGCTGTGCTTTTTGTGCAGCTATAGCTGCAATATTCATCCAGTGCCCACCCGGACTGATCTTCTTAAACCCGATAGACATATGGCCTGAGGTTGCTACTACAAAGGGATTACAATCCCAGAAAGAGGCAATATTTAATTGTTCGGGCGTTGGTTGCAGCGATACATCATACACTTCTTTGGCAAGCCTGTAAAAAGAACTGGTGCTGTCTTTACTGAATGCCACCGGCGGCAGCGGCGGAAACTGGTTACAGGAATCAATGATTAGCGGACGCACCGATTTCCAGTTGGGTTCAACCGCTTCCATATATGCCGGTGGCGTGGGATACCAATACCCATCGCCTTTTACAGGCGTATACCGTAACTGCGCGCTTAATTTGCCATACCGGTCGCTTTTGGCGTATTCGGCAATACGGGCCGCTATGTAACCGGCTACTGCAACCGAGCTATCGATGATGGCCCGGGAAACCTTCGCTTTTTGTTGTGCGGCAATAAACTGCTCTTCTTCTTCCTGCAGCCGGTAACCTGAAGGCAGCATCAGGCGGCCGGTTTCTAAAATGCAGTATATAGCTGCTATGCGATGATCGTAATCGGTTTGCTTCGTTGTAATAATGCTGCTTTTGTATTGCTTCAGCAGTCCGGTCATGGGTGTTAGCGTGTTGTTGTTCTGAGCAACAATTTCATACGCACCCAACATGCAATAGGCATAATACCGCGCGGCGGCCGGCGGGTTCACTACATCATGCATCATTATTTTTGATAAAGAAAAAACAGCCGGTTGCAGAAAGCGGGTAAATGAGGCTTCGCTTTTTTCTACTACAATCTTTTTCACTGAACTTGTTTGCGCCGGCGTGATCAGGGGTTGAAAAAGCAACAGGGACAGCAGCATGCATTTACAAAATGCCTTTTGCCCGGAAGAATAAATAACTCCAGCGGCTGTTTCCAGTCGCCAGAGTGCTGACATATCAAACAAACAAACTAACGTATAATGCATTTTTACTGTACTTTATAAAATTGCAATGCTTCGTTGCAGATCCCTGCTATTATATACAGGCCATTACTGGTTTTTAATTCAACAGCGGTTTTTACATCCCCTTTAATGTTCAGGCCCGACCTGGGCTGTGGCATATAATTAAAATGTCCCTTACCATCACCGGTAAGCAAACAACCATAACTGGCATTGATGCAACCGATCTTTAACCGGTTGTCGGAATGATTGCCCAGGAACAACAGGTCTTTTTTCCCATCTCCATTATAATCATCGGCAATGATATTAGTGACTACAGAGAACTGCGCCTCCATAGGCAATTCAGCCGGAACAAATTTCCCATTCCGGTTTAAAAAAGCAAGAGTACGGGTTTCGGTTACGGTCAACCGGTTTGCCTTTTCCAGCTCTTCCTTTGCGAAAATATCTTTTATTGTTACCTGCGAATATGCCGCATAGGAGGTGAACTTTTTCCGCATGGGATATATCTGCTCATTCAGTTCATCGCGGCTTACAAACGGGTAACTGGTACCTTTTATATAATAATTAAAGAAAGGGTCAACGGAACCGTTGTTATCAAAATCGGCATAATACAATTCGCCAGGTTCTTTTTCCGACACATGTATACAGGAATTCAAACCCAGGTTACCGGCAACAATGTCATCGTATCCATCCTGGTCAATATCGGTTACGTTCAGGGTAAACCAAAAACCATTGGGCGCTTTATCGAAATACGTATTTGTTTTATCAACAAACCCATTAGCCGTATTCATAAAAACCGACACCGGCATAAACTCCCCACACAACACCAGGTCTTTGCGGCCGTCTTTATCGAGGTCGCTCCATTGGGCATCTGTTACCATACCCACCTGGGCAAATGGAACTGTGGCTGTTGTAAAATGACCCTTGCCATCATTTACCAATAAATAAGAATTGGGGGTTAAAGGGTAAAATCCCGGTATAACCCGGCCACCAATAAAAAGGTCCATATCGCCATCGCCATCATAGTCACAGGGCCGCACACATGATTTACTGTTCGCACTCAGGTTGGGTAAAACACCGGTCGCTAATTTGAATTGCCCGCGGCCATCGTTTATATACAGTTCGTCCTGCAACGCGCGGGAACCAGGTTCAAATAACGCATAGCCGCCTTTGGCAACATACAGATCGGCATCGCCATCACCGTCTGCATCAACAAATGCGGCAGCTGCAATGCAAGAGGTATTTTCATCCCCGATAAACTGATTGGGTTCTTCATAAAATTGTCCCTTTGAATTTTGAATATAGATCTTGCCAGCTTTGCTTTTATCGCCGCTCACAAAAAGGTCTTCCAATCCGTCTTTGTTTACATCGCCCCTGGCAATGACCGGTCCGGTTTTGGAATACATAAACAACATCAGCAACTGGCGTTTAAAATCGTTTTCACTGAGGTCGGTGTGTTTATAGGTAAATAATTTATCAGCAGGTGCAAATATGGTTTTGGCAGCATACACCGGATCCTCATCTATTACCGGTTTTGGCTGCTCGTAATCTATAACTAATGGTTTGTTTGCTTCTACGTTCGTAAGTATTTGTGAGGTACGATCGGGCCAAACGATTTTTACCGAATCGATCGTTGCCACGCTGTCAACGCCAAAATGCAAACGGGTGGTAACACAGGAAAGATACCCGCGGGCCGGATTCACCTCTGCATATTGTACTGTATGATTCGCATACACCCACACTTTGGCGCCAATGGCAAACCAGTTGGGTTTTTTATAATGCAGGGTAAGGGAAAGATAGCCGGCCTTCGTGTTATCTCTTGCGGTATTCCGGTAAACAAAAGCATTCTCGTTAATGTTGTTGATTACCAGGTCAAGATCACCATCGTTATCCAGGTCTGCATATACCGCCCCGGATGAGATGGCCGGCCTATCCATTCCCCATTGTTTCTGCTGGTTGGTAAAGGTGCAATTGTGGTTGTTCCTGAAAATGTAATTGGCAATAGTGGTTGAGGGCATGGCGCGTATGAGGTCCATCAGCAGCACGGGTTCGCGATCCATTGCTTTCTTTACTTTGTAATCGCCCCAATACCGCAAAAAATCTTTATTGGTATAGTCGCGTAAGTAACCGTTTGTTACAAACAGGTCTTTATAACCATCATTATCATAATCGGCCAGTAATGGACACCAGCTCCAGTCGGTATTGGATACTCCGGCCAGTTGACCGATCTCGCTGAAAGTGGCCACTTCCCGGGCCTCCCCCTGACCCCCTCCGGTGGAAGGGGAAACATTCCTTTTGATAATGCCGTTGTTGAGGTGCAGCATATTACGCATATACTGCGGGTTTAAACCCTGGTTTACCATCAGGGCAAAGGATTCATAGTTCTCCTGCAGCTGTAATAGTTTTTGTCGCCGGTTATCTTCGGGCAACATATCAAGCGTTATAATATCGGGTAATGCATCGTTGTTGAAATCGGCAATATCAACACCCATGGAAAATTGCGACAGATACCGCAGGCTTTTGTCTGCTTCATTGGTGAAGGTACCGTTGCCATTGTTGATATACATGTAATCCGGTTCGTTGTAATCGTTGGTGACATACACATCCTGCCAGCCGTCTTTATTAATATCGGCAATGGCTATACCCAACCCAAACGTCAACGGGTTTTGCCGGATACCCGCTTTTTTTGATACATCCGTAAAATGGTTGTTCTGATTCTCGTATAATTTGTTACCGGCCAGTTCATCTACTTCGTCGCGGTAGCGGGCCAGTTCCATGTTATCAATTTTTTTTGTGCTGTGGTTGAGCAGGAACAGATCGAGGTCGCCATCGTTATCATAATCAAAAAATGCAGCCTGGGTGCTGTAACTTTTATCATTCACGCCATAGGTGGCCGCCTCTTCTTTGAACGTGCCATTGCCCTGGTTGATGAACAGTTGGTTCCTGCGCGTATCGTCAGATACTTTTCCGGAATAGCACACATAAATATCCAGCCAGCCATCGCCGTTTACATCCGCCATTGTTACACCGGTCTTCCAGCCACCGGATCGTCCGGCCAGTTCTTTACCTGCTTCTTTGGTAACATCTTTAAACTGCAGGTTGCCTGTATTCTGAAAAAGTTTGTTTTCACCCATGTTCGATACCAGGAAGATGTCTTCCAGGCCATCGTTATTGATATCTCCCACGGCCACTCCGCCACCGTTATAGAAATATTCATAAGCGAGCACATTCAGGTTTTCCGATTCGCTGATGTGGTTTTCGAACTTTATATTGGTTTGTTTAGGGGTTAATAATTCGAATAAAGGCCCCTGTGCCATTATGATGGCTGGAGCCTTTAACAATAACAGGCATAGTATGTATGCAATATGTTTCATACGAAAAGGGCCGTTTGTAGGTTAGGGTTTATGGCTTGTGGTTGTTGATGAACCACAAACCATAAACAACAAACCATAAACCTCTATTTGTCCCACCACATTTTCGAGTTCCAGTTGTCGCCCGACGTTAGGTTGGTGACACCGATCTTGTAATTGGCCGGGTTAGCAGTTGCTTCTGTTGTCGGATACAATTGTCTTCTGGGTATAACGCCACCAGAAAAATTACCTGCATAAACAACCGGCGCCAATACGGGATAGCCAGAACGCCTCCAGTTGCTCCAGGCCTCTACAAAATTCATCAAAATGCCGGTGGTTGCCCAGTATTGCTCATTGATCATTTTTAATGATGCGGCAGTTGTTGTAACATTCAATGGATTGGTTGCAGCATACGCATTGGCTATTGTAGCGCTGATGGTAGCGCTGGCGCCAAAGGCAGCCAAAGACTGTAATGCGGCTGATACACCATTTGCATAATGCACGGCTGCCGTGGTAGCGCCCACATTCCAGCCTCTTACTTTTGCTTCGGCCAGCAACAATTCCGATTCAGCATAGGTCAACACAAATTGCGGACTGTTCAAATCGGTGTAAATAGCTGTACGTGGACGTGAAT
Organism: uncultured Niastella sp.; assembly: GCA_966212235.1. Classification (GTDB taxonomy): domain Bacteria; phylum Bacteroidota; class Bacteroidia; order Chitinophagales; family Chitinophagaceae; genus Niastella. Next base: position 13,782 of record CBIHPP010000015.1, read on the forward strand.
ATTTACCAATGGGGTCATCGCCGGATGCACCGGGATAAGCAGGTGCTTTAGAAATATCTGTTGTACCGCCATTAAGGTCCCAGCCACTGGGCAATCCTAACTGGCTGGCAAATGTATTATCGCCGTTCTTTGTGGGGTCCTGGGCAGCAGTGATTCCGGCCGGAGGAACTTCAGAAATGACAGGTACGCGGGGATCAGTGGTTGCCTTCAGATATTCCATCAACGTTTTGCTCCATTTTGTTTGATAGTAATCGGCTGCTGTTACCAGAGCGCGGGAATTTTCACTGCGGTACCCATTGGTATTATCACCTTTTATATAGGCATCTTCTGAAACAGCTGACAAGGTACCACCGGCTGCTGCTTTCTCAGCATACTTCTGTGCGGTAGCCGCATCGGCTTTTGTTAACCGCATGGCGATCCGCAGCATCAATGAGTAACCGAATTTTTTCCATTTGGCTACATCGCCGGCATACGGGAACAGGTCGGCGCCTATTTTTGCTTTTGACGCATCAAATTTAGATAAAGCTGCATCCAGGTCGCTCAACATAGTAGTATACACATCCTGCTGCTTATCATAAACCGGCTGCGTAACATTTGTAGCCGCCTGTAAAGCCTGAGAATAAGGAATATCACCATACAGATCGGTAACGTAGTGCAAGGCCAGCACTTTCATTATTGTGGCAGCGCTTACTACGTTCACCTTATCGGCATTGGCGCCATAATTCTTTATGATCTCCTGCGACAACCGGGCGCTTTTAAAACCCAGGTCAAAGCCGCGGCCTGAATAGTCGTTGGTATTGCCCGATGCCACGTATTTATCCATATTGCTGTAATAGTTGGCAGCGCCTGAGGAAGTGGAGGCGAATATCTGCACCCAACCACTCTGGAATAAGATGGCGCCGTTATAGCCGGTAATACCATCTATATATTGGCGCTGGCTACCTGATATAAAGTAATCGGAATTGAAGTTGGCGGGGGCTGTTTGGGTTGGGTCGGTATTTATATCCTCAAAATCTTTCGTACATCCCGTTACCAGCGTAGCTACCACCAAACCTGTATATAAAAGAGTTCTTTTCATTTCGGAAATTTTAATGTTTAAATAATAGCACTTGCGTCCCTTCACTATTTTTTAAATTTTAAATTCAGGTTAACGCCATATGTGCGGGTGGAAGGCAGGCTGGTACCTTCAATACCATAGTATCTAACATCGGAGCCGAATTGTGATTCGGGATCAATGTTATCGCTCTTCTTCATGATGGTCCACAGGTTGCGGGCAACAAATGATACTTGCGCAGAACGGAAGATCACCAGCTTGCTTATTATTCCTGAAGGTATGCTATAGCCTAATTGTACCTGGCGCAGTTTAATGAAATCTCCATCCAGTACATGGGCTCCTGTTACGTTTTGTGCAAGCGCCCTGTAATAACCCTGGGCATCTGCTTTTACCGTATTGGTAGCGCCTGTTGCTGTTACTCCTTTTGTAATACCATCACGCCCTTCCAGGGTCGATTTATTCAACCCACGGAAAATGGAATAATAGCTGGTGGCGCTGAGTATTTTGTTACCATAATTATAATCGATGAGGAAGGAGAAGGTAATGCCCTTATAATTAATCTCGTTATTCAAACCGCCATACACGGTTGGCAATACACTACCCCAGGCCAGCAAACTATCGCCGCGCAACGGATAACCGGATGCATCTACCACCATTTCTCCTTTGGCGTTGCGTTTGTAATCAAAGGCCATGATCTGCGGACCAGCAAATCCTTTTACATAAGCAGTGATGGCATTGCCTAATGTGGCCCGGTTCGATCCCAGATTTAGGTTGTTGCCGTTAGCATCTGTCTTAAGCACTTTGTTCTTAACCGAAGTGAAATTCAAAGTAGTTGTCCAGGTTAAATCTTTACTTTTAACTGGTGTGCCGCTGATCTGTAATTCCAGCCCTTTGTTCTGGGTTGAACCAAATGGAATGTAACCGCCAGTAAAGCCGGTAGCAATGCTGAAAGTGGCTCTCATGATCTCATTCTTTGTTTTCTTGGTGAAGTAGGCGATATCTACATTCAACCGGTTACCCAACAATCTCAACTCCGTTCCTACTTCAAACTCTGCAGTGGTGAATGGCTTCAGCAACGCACTTGGCAAATTGGTATTGAACTGGCCAATGGGTGTATTATTGTAATTATTGCCCAATGAGTAATACACATTGGTTTGATAAGGCTCGGATACTTCGTTACTGGTAGACGCATAAGCAACCCTGAGTTTACCAAAATCAAGGTTCGGGATATGCGTTAATTCAGAAAAGATCAAACTGGCAGATACCGAAGGAACGAAGATCGTGTTGTTGCTGCTTGGCATGGAAGAATAAGCATCGTACCGGCCGGTAGTACCGATCGTAAGGAAATTCTTAAAATTCAGGTCCACGGTATAGTAAGCAGAATGTACTTCTGTTTTATGAAAGGCGTAATCGCGGTTAAAATTCTGTACGTTATTGAAACTGTACTGGTATGGCAGAATGAACGGACCACCGCCGATCTTTATCTTTTCGTCCTGGTTCTTACGCAGGTTGGCGCCGATGGCCGCGTCAAAACTCAGATCATCTGTTATCTTATGTGAAGCGCCGATCAACCCATCCACGTTCAATTCAAAACGTTCTGTGGAAGCGAGGTCATCAAGGCCTCCGGCTTTGTTTTGAGAATAGGCCGTTCCCCAGGGTGTTACTTTGAACAAGCGATCGTGGATCACATCATAACCAAGGCGTCCCTGTGCATACAGCCATTTGGTGAAATTGTACCGCGTCGATATAGCTGTAATAAAACGTTTACGGCTCAGGTTGTTTACATACTGGTTTACCACAAACCAGGGATTGGAAACATATTCATCATCGCTGAACTGAATTTCAGCACCGGTTGTGGGATTGAATCCCGGCTTCAGAATGTTCTCATCAATATTGGTAGCGAGGAACATTCCGTTATTGGCGTTCAGGGGGCCATCGCTCAACTGCGCCCGGTTCTTTGATTTTTCATCAATGTAGTTGGCTATAATTTTTACCGACAGCTTATCAGTGATGTTTTGTTCAATATTCAGATTGATGGTCTTTCTGTCGAGACCGCTGTTGCGTACGATGGATTGGTTGTTCAGGTTCGATAACGACAACCGGAAAGAACCATTTTCTCCACCTCTTGAAACGGAAACTGTATTGGTGAAAGAAGGGCCGCTGCGGTAGAAATTCTTGATATTATCTTTTTGCGCAGAATAGGCATACGTGTTTCCATCGAACTGAATCACTTGCGAGCCATCCAGCTTAGCGCCCCAGCTCATTCTGCCGGATTGTTGGGCAGATGCTGCCGTAAGCGGTTTTAAGCCGCCAAGGCCTTGTCCGTATTCATACTGGAAATCAGTATAGTCAATGGCCCTGTCAACCATGTAGTTCATATTATAATCAACAGAAAAATCACCCCGCTTACCCGTTTTGGTAGTGATGAGGATCACCCCATTGGTAGCTCTTGCACCATACAGGGCAGATGCTGCCTGGCCTTTCAGGACCGTCATGGTTTCAATATCATCAGGGTTGATGTTACCGATGCCATCACCCATATCGGCACCACCCCATTCGCTGGAGGCGCCGCGTTGGGTATTGTCCATTGGTATACCGTTAATAACAAAAAGCGGTGAGCCGGAGCTGCTCATACTCGGCAAGCCACGTAATAACAGTTTTACAGTACCGCCGGGACCGCCATTGGTTCCGGATACTTTTAAACCGGCCACACGGCCGCTTAATGAATTCGCTACATTGGTTTCCCTGGCCTGGTTCAACTGGTCGCCGGCAACGGTTGACACAGAATAACCTACTTTTTTGGCTTCTTTGGAAATGCCTAACGCAGTTACTATTACCTCCCCTAACTGCTGTCCCGATTCTTCCATAGTAATAGCTACGTTACTTTCATCAGCCGACACACTGATAGTCGTTTCACCATAGCCTACTGAAGATGCTACGATTTGAATTTTACCCGATGGTGCCTGCAACTTAAATACACCATTCATGTCGGTAGCGGTCTCAATGTTTTGTCCTTTTACTTTAATTGTCACGGAGGGAATCCCTGTACCGGCCTTATCTTTAACAGACCCTGTTATTTGTCGTGTTTGGGCCAGTACTGCTGAATGCAGCAAAATGAATGCAATTAGCAGGCGAACATGTCTCATTAGCAATTGGTTTATATGATGATTAAAAACTCCCAAAAAAGAATAGTTACAAAATGACATAGCATGGGCTGGCAGTCTCTTACAGACTGCAAAACATTTTGCAATACTCCCAATTGGTGTTAATGCCCTTTCAGGGGGTCGGTGAAGTGTAAGGTTCTTGTTTTGTTTTGGCTACTTTCTTAACTGAACGATATGATGGATCTAAATTCCTCAACCATACATAATTAATTACACATGGTTGCTAAGTATTAGTGTATGCAAATACCATTTTGTAATAAAAAAATAACAACTCTTTTTATCAGGCAATCATTTTCGATAATATGATGCAGCTGATAAAAAAAATTATAAAAACATGATTACAGTCAGTGAAATCATGTCACTATATAATGTTACCGTTAGCACTAACGGGTGGGGGATCTATGTTAATTTGCTAATGTGATAATATGCTAATTAAATAAAGCTGAAGGCCTAAGGCTCCTATTAATTGGGGCATGTTTGCCGTTTCACGTTTCACGTTTGCCGTCTCACGATTCACGGTTGTTGCAGCCAGGCTAAATTAAACCGGTAATGCAGATTGCTGCTGATAAGGTGGATCACATTATCGGGAGTTTGCGTAGCAGCCAGATAACCTTTGGGTTCGGCATGTGTTGAATCCATTGTGAAAGGACCGGTCCAGGCGCCGCCATTGAGATGCCGCATTACCTGATCAGTCAGTAGTTTTTTTATTGGCCAGGTCTTTCCTTCATCAAACGAGAGGGCCGCATACATTCCATATCCTTTGTATTTTGTGCCATCGGGTTTAATGAAGTCCATACCTTCTATGGCCGATTTACCGGGACTGTGCGTGAATGAGACCAACAACAAGGGCCCTTCATTCAGCCGGCGTAAAACAAGCCGCTGCCCGCTGCTTATTGGCGGGAAAAGGGAAGGTTGATATTGCCAGGTTGCACCGGCATCGTTCGATATACTCATGGGCATTCTGTCGCCCAAACTATCTGACATAATATTATCATTACGGCCTAGTGCCAATAAACGGCCGTCTTTTAACTGCACCATACTGGCATGAATACCTGCAATTAAACCACCCATAGCACCGTTCCTGTACAATGGCGTAATGGGTAACGTGTAAGGCGTAGACCAATGTGCGCCTTTATCTTTACTAATGTGCACAGCTGTTCCTCCTTTTGAACTGGGGTCGGCATCACACAATTGCACCAGCCATCCTTCGCGGGTAATGAATGAACCGGCAATTACCTGGTGGCGTTTGGCATGTTCCGGTGCGATCAATACCGGTTTCGACCAGGTAGCCCCGTTATTCGTACTGGTGCGCATCACCATCGCCAGGTTTTGCCAGTCACCCGCCGCTTCCAACCCATTGATGTGGTACAGGGTTCCTTTTTGATCATATAAAAGAGAAGTACCGGTCACATTCCTGTCGGGTACGCTGAAAAATAAAGATGCCGTATCCCATGCTTTTTTTCCCGCGCGCAACCGGCTTGCCAGGATCGCCATTTCACGACCCGACTCGGCATTGGTACTAAACCAGGCAACCAGCAGATCACCATTTGCGCACCAGGTGATGGCTGGACAATGATTGTGGGCACAGAAAGGTGTGCCCGTACTGCTATCCGGTTTTATTACATATGCAACCGGCGCCTCAAAGAACGGTTGTGAAATTTTATTCCAACTGTATTTTTGTTGCGAGATATGTACGCTATTGGCAGGAGCCGGCTCAGCGGCAATTGGTTTTGTTGAAGGCATAACGCCCTGCACTACCCTGAAACCGGTTAGCCAGTGCTTGTCTGCCGGTAACATACCCTGCCGGTTAGCCGAGCGCAGGTAACGCACTGGGGTATTATGACTGCCGCCTCTTGTTACACGGCTTTGGCCTGTTTGCCTACCCACCGGATCAATTTCAGAACCGGCCCCGTAAGCGCCGTACCAGTCATTGCACCATTCCTCTACATTGCCATGCATATCGAAAAGCCCCCAGGCATTGGGAGCCGTTTGTGCTACGCGCAAAGAAACCGGTACCGGCGTTCGATTGGTTTGTTGTTGTTTCTGATAACTGGCAGGCAGTTCATTACCGGTAAAATAATCGGTGGTGGTTTCGGCCCGGCAGGCATATTCCCATTCTGCTTCTGTGGGCAGGCGGTATGGCTTTCCTTCCCTGCGTGATAACCAGGCGCAAAAAGCCAATGCTTCATCATAGCTCACAAATATCACGGCTTCATCATCCTGTAATGAAAATCCATTTTTTCCGCGCAACTTGCTATGCGCGGGATCAAAAGCTTCATATTGGCTGTTGGTTATTTCGGTGGCCGACATTTTGAAACCCCTGGTAATGGTAACCGCATGCACCGGACTTTCATCCGCATCTTCCCCACCCCGGTTCGATCCCATGTTAAACGTACCGGCAGGTACATCAACCAACTTTATACCTGATGAATTGGTTTGTTGTGCGATCGTTTTTAAACCGGTTAATACCAGTAAACAACAAAAAAGAAAGGGCCACCGACAGGACATAAATAAAGTTTAAAAGGTGGGTCGCTCTTTAAAGAGCGGCTCACCTTGAGATTGGAGTTTAATCTTTTTATATTTAAGGTGAGCCCTTCGCCAGTTGGCGAATGACCCACCTCTTATTTATTGTACCGTTACCTCCTGCGACCTTACATTCCAGCCTTCTACGGTAATGGCAGGAGTAATTGTTCCATCATATTCAACAATGATCTTCTTTTCGGCACCTGGTACAATTGAAAAATAGTTATCGCTATAAAACACCGGCAATACCCGCTCCTTCTTTTTGGCATCCATTAAAGTTACCCGGTTAAAAAAAGCAACGGCATTGGTCTCCGGATTGGTCAACGTTACTTCAATTTTCCCTTTACCTGCCTGTGTTGCTTTTACTTTTAATGGGGCAGGCGGCAGGGCTTGCAATCCCGTGTATTGACCAACCTCATCGGGCCACCAGTAAAAATTATCACTGATCACCTGTTTCTTTTCATCTAACAGTTGTAACGAAAGAAATACGCCGTTATCCTTTGCCAGTTTGTTCATTAATTCCTTTACTGACAGAATGGGTTTTACAGAAGTAGGTTCCACATAGGTAAATACCTGTGTTACAAAACTGTCTTTTCCCGAAATATCGTAAAAGCGTATCGCCAGCATCATATTCCGCTTCTCCTCAAAACTGTTGTTAACAATGGTTACCATACCATCTGTCGGGTTGCACATAACATGCACCGGTTCGCTGCCAGTACGCAAGCCAAACAAACAGGCGTTGGGATCGAGATAATAATCATACATCTGTCCGCGCAAAGCAGTCCATGGATTTTGTGTTTTCCATATGATGAAACCGGTATACCAGTCCCACATGCGGTTACTAAATCCTTCTGCCAACGCGCGGTATTGATCATAATTTACCAGCTGTGCTTTTCTGCTCCAGTCGGCAATGTCATATATTTTGCCATATTGGTCGATGTATTGATCGTACCCAATGTATTTATGGTATTCCCAAACGGAATCAACCGTTTTGGTAGCATATTGCGGGAACTGCATATTCAAAGGGGGGATGAACCGCTGCAACGAGACATAATCTCCCACGCCCACCGAACCTACTTCGGAATTGAAGGGGAAAGTCCGGTGCTCCCAGAAATACGTGTTGGATTGTATTCCGTAAGGCCCATCGCCATTTCCACCCAATGCATTGTACGACATATCATCGCTGTTGGAATAATCAACAAACCAACGTGTGCCATCGAGGGCCGGTAAAATAGAATCCTTCATCGGAATGAGGATATCTTCAGGTGGTGTAATTTCATTACCGCCACACCAGATGGCCAGGGACGGATGATTGCGTACCAGCTTCACCTGGTCGGCAACTGACTGTAAGAACAGCGTATGATCATTCGGGTATTTTCTGCGCGTCCATTGATCTTCTGATTTCATGGGATCAACCCAACGGCCATTGCAATCGCCCGACATCCAGAAATCCTGCATCACCAGCATACCATACCGGTCGCAGGCATTAAAAAATTCCGGCCGCTCTATGAGGGCGCCGCCCCATACGCGAATGAGGTTCAAATTCATATCGCGATGATAACGCACCTCCGCATCATAGCGTTGATCGGTGAATCGAAGCATGGCATCGGAGATGATCCAGTTACCGCCTTTTATAAATATCTTTTGTCCGTTTACCAAAACCTGCTTGCTGCGGGTTGTAGCATTCCACGTAGTTTGAATTTCGCGCACGCCGGTAGTTACAGTCTCTTCATCAGTCACAGTTTGTCCGTTCTCGAGGAATTGAAAACGAATGGTATACAAATGTTGCGGGCCATAACCGCTGGGCCACCACAATTTGGGTTTGTTCAACTGGAACGAAGGCAATGCCACTTCTTTTACCTCACCCGGTTCAATGGAAACGGATTGTTTTATGGTTTGTCCATCTATTTGATATTGCAATACCCCTTCCTTCTTTGTAGAAGTGGGATTTTCCAGTTCGGCGCTTGCTATAATTTGTGCAGGCAGTTGCGCACCTTCAGGTTTACGAACACCGGGCACTTGCGTTACCACATGCGGGTTCTTTATATTAACCGAGCCGGTTCTTTCGATATACACTTTATCCCAGATACCCGTATTGCGATCACGCATAGGTTGAATCCAGTCCCACCCGGCAACATATTGATGCGATACGTTGCGGGCAATAGTTCCATCGCCACCCTGTCCGCCATTAGGATTACCAACCGGGTCAATGGGATACACAATTACCGCCAGCCGGTTGGGGCCCGTGTTATTCAGCAACCGGGTAATATTATAGGATTGCCGCAGGAACATTCCATAATGACGGCTGTTGTTCAATTTCTTTCCGTTCAAAAAAATATCACAGCTATAATTTACGCCCCTGAACTGCAACCATACCTGTTCATTGCCGGTAGGCGCTTTTTCTGAAAAGTCTTTTACAAACCAATAGGTATAATGATCACGACCGGTTTTATAAATGTCAGGGATCTTTTCATTGTTCATGCCATAAAAAGGATCGGGCACCTTTTTATTATTCAGCATCGTGGTCAGTACGGTACCGGGTACAGTTGCCGGCATCCACCCCTTTACAGAATACGATGTCGCAGAAATCTTTTCGCCGGTTGTTTTTACAGATCCGAGAGATGCACATAGCCAACCGCTGTTTAATTCATAGCGATTCTGACTTACTGCCACCTGGTTTCCGGTAATGAATGCCAATATTAGCAGCCAACAAATTTTTCTCATACTGTCCTTTTATTGATTCACGTGATTACTTCTTACCACCCGTTTTTATGGTAGCAACAATTTTTTTATCGGTTGAATTGCCGCCGGCAAATATAGTATAGGATCCGGGATACAGCTTCCAGCTACGGGAAGCCAGGTCCCACTTTTGTAAATCTGCAGCCGGTATACTTATTTGTACGGTCGCTTCGCCGCCGGCATTAACATGCACGCGTTTAAAGGCCTTCAGTTCTTTCAACGGCATCCGGTCCATAGGTGGATATTCAACATACACCTGAACCACTTCATCCCCATCCATGCTACCGGTATTCTTCACTTTTATAGAAAAAGAAATGCTGTCCTTTACCGTGCGAATGCCGGCCGGCATTTTCTGCCACTCATACGCAAAAGATGTATAGCTTAATCCGTAACCAAAGGGATACTGCACTTTACCATTAAAGTAGCGGTAGGTTCTTCCCTTCATTGCGTAATTGTCATACGCAGGCACATCGGCAAATGACTGGTAAAAGGTTACGGGTAACCGGCCAGCCGGCGATACGCGACCAAACAGAATATCGGCCAGTGCATTACCTCCCTGTTCACCGGGATACCAGGCCAGAATGATGGCATCGGCATAAGGTTCTATTGCCGAAATATCAACGGCGCTGCCGGCGGTGACCACGGCAATGATGGGTTTCTTATTTGCCTTGCACAATGCTTTCATAAAAGCAATATGGGCTGCGGGCAAACTCATGTCGGGTTTGTCGCCACCTTTAGCTGCCAGAAAAGCATCGCCTTCTTCGCCTTCGTATACAGGGGTTAAACCAATTACGGCTACGGTAATATCGGCATTACCTGCCGCCCATATGCCGCCGAAATGAACGGTATCGGTATAATCGCTACCAAGGTCATATTCAACACGGGTACCGGCATCCACTGCATTGGTAATACCTTCCAGAAAACTTACCGCGCGGTTACTCACCCCGTGGTAGTTACCCAGTAATGCATCCATAGAAGCAGAGTTGCTGCCCACGACCATGATAGCTGGGTAGTTCTTTGTATTGATCGGCAGCAGCTGGTTGTCGTTCTTCAACAATACCATACTTTGCTGCGCCATAGTCCTTGCCAGCGAAGCATGCCCTGCATTGGCAACGCTGTCGGCGCCATAATTATAAAAAGGATTGGCAGTTGCCGCATCATAAAAACCCAGCTTGAACTGTGTTCGTAAAATGCCGGCCAACGCACTGTCTACTTCTTTTTCAGTCAACAGCTTTTGCTCAATGGCCTTCATCACATCATTTTGCAAAAGGCCGGAACAATCGAGGTTTACACCGGCTTTAATGGCAGCTGCAGCCACTTCCACGCCGGAAGACATTACTTTATGCCGCATAAAAATATCATCCAGCGCGCCGCAATCTGTTACTACATGCCCTTTGAATTTCCATTCATTGCGCAAAATGGTTTGCAACAAAATATTGCCCGTGCAACAAGGCTGATCATTCAGGCGATTATAACCGCACATCACCGATTCCACACCTGCATCTACCAATGCTTTAAAGGCATAGAGATAAGTTTCACGCAGATCCTTTTCGTCTACTATGGCATTAAAGGTATGGCGGCCGTTTTCCGGACCACTGTGTACGGCGAAGTGTTTGGCGCATGCCGAAGTTTTTAAATACCTGCTGTCATTGCCCTGCAATCCTTTTATAAAGGCAGTTCCCATTTGAGCGGTTAAGAAAGGATCTTCTCCATATGTTTCCTGTCCGCGGCCCCAGCGTGGATCGCGAAAGATATTGATATTGGGCGACCAGAAGGTAAGTCCCATATATTGTAAATGCCTGCCCTGTGCAACAGATAGATTGTATTTGGCGCGGGCCTCGGTTGAAATAACATTGGCCGCCTGGTGTAAAAGGCCATCGTTAAAAGTGGCCGCCATTCCAATTGCCTGTGGGAACACCGTGGCCACGCCCGCCCTGGCAACGCCATGCAGGGCTTCGTTCCACCAGTTATAAGCAGGTATACCCAGGCGTTGTACTTCCTTGCTGCGATAACCCAGTAAGGAAATCTTTTCAGGCAACGTCAGCTGGTGCAACAGGTCGTTCACCCGTGCTTCCATGGGCTGCTGTGGATTACGAAACACGGACGTGTTGTTCTGGGCATGCGCCCCCATGACAGCACAACAACTTAAGGAAAACAAAATTCGTTTATTCATGATAGAAGTTATAAGTAGTAAGTTTTAAGTCAAAAGTAAAATGCTGAATGCAACAAGAAAGCTGTAAGCTATAAGCGGTAAGCCGTAAGCCCAAAACCTATCTGCATTTGCTTACAGCTTAAAGCTTATGGCTTAAGGCTCGCGTCCTACTACTTCAACTCCGTCAGCACCGGCTTCGCCACCGTAGGGATCACCGGTTGTATATGATCGTTTAATTGTTCAAATACCACAACATTGTTGATTCCTTTATTAAGCCAGCATCCTGGCAAGTACAATGTTTGTTGCGGTCCCACCTGCCAGTACCTTCCAAGGTTGTGACCATTTACAAACACGATCCCTTTTCCCCATTGGTGCATGTCTAAGAATACATCGCCCGGTTTTGTTACCGTAAACGCGCCGCTGTAGACTGCCGCTCTGCCATCTTTCTGCTTACCTGCTTTTATAACCGGAGCTTGCGCAAATGGCAATGCGTACATATTCCACCCGCCGGTGATCTCCACCTCATTGATCAGTACCGGTGAAATAATACCTTTTGTATTATGCACAATCTCACTGCCATAATTGATGCGGCCCATATTTTCAACCAGAATATCCAACGTACTGTTGAATGGAATATCCACCGTGGTGGTATATTGTTTATTTACGCGGTTCAACACAGCAACTTTTTTACCGTCCACATATACTACTGCATAATCGCGTAATCCTTTTAATTGCAAGGTGCCCTGTAGCGGTTGGGTAAACCGTTTGCTGTACAACACATATCCGTGCCCCTGGTTCAACGATTCAAATGATAAAGGGGTATCCGCTACTACGGGTTGTATTGTCTTTTTCAGATCGAATAGATCCATTGACTTATTCAATTGAATGGGCGGCAGGGTGATCACAGGTATTTTTGCCGGAATTTCAGGTACCGGGTATTTTACATATTGTTTCATCAGGTCCCGCACGGCAAGATATTTAGGCGATGCCCAACCCGCTTCCGTTATGGGGGCATCATAATCGTAGCTGGTGAGATCGGGTTGTATGTCGTGATCGTTGTTGTAATTGGCGCCGGAAGTAAATCCAAAATTGGTTCCGCCATGCACCATATAAAAATTAAAATGGATCCCGTTCTTCAGGTATTTTTCTACCTGTTGTGTCACCTGCTGAGCCGGAATATTTGGAAATGGTTCTGCCCAATGGTGTAACCAGCCGGGATAATATTCCGCCACCATGTACGGGCCTTCATTATTATGGTATTTGTTTACGGCTTTCTTCAAATTCTCTACATTGTCTTCGCCATTGGCAGCAGGCAATATTCCGGGTAATGAACCGCCGTCGAATAACCAGCTTCCATCCGATGTAAAGAAGGGTCCGGTTAAACCGGCATCGATCAACAGCTTTTGTACCGCTTCATTGTACCGGCGATGTTCTGGCAGGGGAATATCTTTTCGTTGGGAAACATAAGAGCCAAACTCATTTTCTACCTGCACCATAACGATGGGACCGCCCTTACTCACCAGGTAGTTTTTTACCTGATCGGCCAGCTTGTTAATGTATACTTTGCAGGAATCTAAAAATGGTTTGTTATAAGAACGGATAACCAGGCTGGTATCCTTTAATAACCACCAGGGGTATCCTCCAAACTCCCATTCGGCACAGGCATAGGGACCGGGACGCAGAATTACAAATAAGTTCTCTTCTTTGGCGATGCGAAGAAACTCAGCCAGGTTATGGCTACCGGTGTTGAAATCCCACACGCCCGGTGACGGGTTGTGATAATTCCAGAAAACATAGGTTGCCACCGTATTCAACCCCATCGCTTTTATCATTTTCAACCGGTGACGCCAGTAAGGAGCCGGAATACGGGCATAATGCATTTCACCCGCATGTATTTGTACAGATCTGTTATCGTATAAGAACTGTCCGTTTTTTACTTCGAATGAATGGGCCGTTTGTGCGCTGGAAAATACAGGCAACAACAGCGCTACTATTGCTGAGTAACGAATAACATGTTGCCATGTGCGATCCGCCGCGGCGGACAGGCTTGAGAAAACCTTCATAGTAGCCCTTAAATTGTGATTTAAAATTAAATGATGTACGGGGCCTGTGATTTCGAATCGCAGGCGGGTTAATAGATCGCTACATTTGAAATGACCGGACAGGCTTTTGACGCTGTTATATTAATACGCACTTTACCGGCTTTTACCGGGGCTAATTTTAAAATACGTTTATAGCCTATTGTTGTACCGGCTGCTACCTGTTGCCACACATCGTTATTCCATACGTCCACGGTAAATGACTTCACCCGTTGCCCCAGTTTAATATACTCCTGCAACATTACATATTTGATGGTTTGTACCTTGCCGGTGTTTATTTCCAGCGAAGCGGTGGTTACACTATCATCTGTTGCCCAGTATGTATCGTTGTTATTATCTACCGCATTGACCGGTGAATACGTTCCTGTTTTGCCCCGGTAGTTACTGGCTGTTGCCGATGAACCCTGCGCTTTATTTTTGGCAAATTCCCGGTTCAGTATGGAACGGAATCCATACAATGATTTTATATCTTTTTCGTGAAACAGTCCGCGCTGGTCCGGTGGTACATTTAACAACAGTACTGAACCCCGGCCTACCGATGTGAGATAAATATTAAAAAGCTGCTCGGGTGATTTTACCAGTGAATCTTCTTTTTTATGGTAGAACCAGCCGGGCCGGATCGATACATCCACTTCGGCCGGGATCCAGGCAGAACCATCTGCCGATCCTTCATTCAACAAATTTTCGATACCTGCTTTTCCGGCATAGATGGTATCGGGCGAGATCGTATTCCAGTTTGTTTCACCGGCTATACCGTTTTCATTGCCTACCCATCTTACACCTGGTCCGGCATCGCTGAAGAAAATTACATGGGGTTGCATTTGTCGTACCATATCCAATGTGGTGGGCCAGTCGTAATAAGTTCTTCCATCTATTTTCCGTTTTTCGTTCGCACCGCCATAATAGCCATCACCACCATTGGCGCCATCAAACCACATTTCACAAACCGGTCCGTAACTGGTGAAAAGTTCCTTTAACTGGTTTCGATAGTAGGTGATATACTCCGGTTTTCCATAGTCGGCCCGGTTTCTGTCCCAGGGCGAAAGATATACGCCAAACTTCAATCCATATTTTTTACAGGCATCGGAAGCTTCTTTTACAATGTCGCCTTTGCCGTTTTTGTATGGACTGTTCTTTATTGAATGTTCTGTGTATTTGGTGGGCCACAAACAAAATCCATCGTGGTGTTTGCAGGTAAGGATCATTTGTTTAAAACCGGTTTCTTTCAATACACGCGCCCATTGCATGGCATCGGTGCCGGCCGGGTTAAACAATTTTGGGCTTTCGCTGCCTACGCCCCATTCCCTATCAGTAAAAGTATTGATCGTAAAATGCACAAAGGCATTTGTCTCCATCTGGTGCCAGGCCAACTGCGCAGCCGTAGGCACCGGACCAACAGGCGCTGGTGGTTCAACCTTTTGCGCATGTAGTGGCAAAAAACCAATAAGAACAAGTACTGCCGTTGCTATTATTCTAAATATTCTGCTGAATCTCATATTCACTAAATTACTTAAATTAAATTTTGTTGAATGCTGAAAGCTAAAAGCTGTAAGCCTTAAGCCTTAAGCTGTAAGCTAAATACCAAAGCTGGATTTGCCTTTCGCTTAAAGCTTATAGCTTATTGCTTAGAGCTCTTAATCACCAGCTACTATAAACTCAAACGCCAGCGCCGGATTGCCTTTTAGTTTTTGTACTGCAGCCGGGACGGTTATTTTTACTTTCTCTCCGGCAACGGTATATTTAACGGTAGCACCGGTTGATAGCAATTTTATTTTAGAACCTTTCGCCGGGGTATTAATCGTCCATTCAATAGTAGCGGGTACCGGACTGTTCTCGTCCAACAAAGCCAGTGCATACACAGACCTGGTATTCTTTGATTGCGTAAAATACACTTTGCCGCTTTGGTATCCCTGAATAGGGCGTGTGTTGTAAATAGCTGCGCCATTTATCTTCAGCCAACCGCCGATCTCTGTGAGGCGTTGGACCACCGGCTCAGGCAGCGTGCCTTCGGGTGTAGGCCCCACGCCCAGCAACAGGCTCCCGCCTTTGGCTACTACTTCAACTAGCTGGTGAATAACTTTGGCAGATGATTTTAATTTATCGTTGGCCGCATAACCCCAACTGTCGCCCAGGGTAATGCAACTTTCCCAGGGATGGTCGAGTTGTTTATCGGGAACGCGTTGCTCAGGCGTTTGATAATTTTCATACGGTCCGTGTACGGTTCTGTCAACGATCAACAAACCAGGTTGCGCTTTGCGGGCCATTGTTGCAATAGCAGGCATATCAATATCCTGGCTCCAGGCGGGTATTGCAGCGCCCCAGGCCCTTACTTCATCCGTCACTGTTTCCAATGGCCGCACCCAGCCGCCATCTAACCACAAAATATCCATTGATCCGTAATCATGCATCAACTCACTGATCTGATTATACGTATACTCTTTGAATTTATTCCAACGCCAGGGGTTCTTGCGAATGTCATAATTGTTATTACGGTCGGGAGTAGCATACAAAGGCCACCAGTAATACGGGCAATGCCAGTCGGGTTTTGAAAAATAAGCGCCGATCATAAGTCCCTGTTTCCGGAATGCCTCAAATACATGTTTGGCTACATTGGCTTTGGGATTGCCGGCAAAAGGACCGTTGCTGATCTTGAAATCTGTTTCTTTGGTATCGAACATACAAAAGCCGTCATGGTGCTTGGTCGTAAATACCAGGTAACGCATGCCGGCATCTTTTGCAGCCAGGGCCCATTGGTCAGGATTAAATTGAACGGGGTTAAAATCTTTTTTCAAACCCCAGTACCATTTTTTATAATCGTCATAATTGCTGGTGCTGTCGCGAGTGATCCAATCTTCGGAACACAATGCCCATGACTCTATCATACCGGGCACCGCATACAAGCCCCAATGTATGATCATTCCAAACTTCTGATCGCGCCATTGTTCCAGCTTTTCTTTTACGGCTGGTTCAGCAGGCCATTCATATTTGGTTGATTGCGGATGAACCCCTTGTTCCTGTGCCTGTGCTGATGGCATGTTCAATATCGTCAGCAGTGAAAGGGCAAAGCAAAGCGAATAATTATTGTGATACTGAAAACGGCGGTAAATGGTCTGTGAAACTAAACGACTGGCAGACCTGGAACCTGAATTACGGCTGATGATCATGATCGGAAGCTGGTTTTATAATTAATAATCTGCAACCATATCGCTAGACGGCAGCGCTATTTATTTCGATGGCAGCACAAAAAAATTAAAAGATAATAATGCCGGATATTGAATGGATAACAGGAGGCCCAAAACTAAGTACTGACAAAGAGATTTCAACGATACTTACCGGATTTTAAAAAGTTTCAAACCTTAAAACTTATTTAACATCCCAGAAAATTTTACCTGTACGCACATCCTTATCCTTTACAGATGTGTAGTTTGTATTATATGATGTTTCGCTGGAAGGGTATACCAGCCTGGAAGGCGGCCATTCATAGCCGGGCAATGTAGAAGGATAAAATTGTAATACCGGGAATTTGGTTCTGCGACATTCTGCCCAACCTTGCACCGATTGCAAAAAGCCAAAGTGCGCCCATTTCTGTATCCATATCTTCGCCAGCTTTTCGTTAATGGTTCCTGCATACTTCATTTGATCGCTTTGTAAAAAGGTATCTATGGCAGCTGTTGCAGGTTGCGTCAAAGACAAACGGATAGTGGTATTGAGGCCGTTTAAATAATAGTAAAAAACAATCGATTGCCTGACCGCTGTTTCATAGGCTGATTTCGCATCGCCCCCACCCCATCGTTCCCAGGCCTCGGCTTTTAGAAAATTCACTTCCGATGCAGTGATCACAATACCCGGCAATTTACTATTAAATAAAAAGGTAGCGGAATCAAGAATGGCATAACGGCCCAGATTTACCTGTTGCTGTTCTGCGTTGGAAAGTACCGGCAATGCTTTATAATCGGCATTGGGAATGAACAGGTCGCCTTCCGTACGGCCATATTTATCGAATAGTACCGGAATGCGCGGATCGTTACAAGGCTTCATAACCGTATTCAACAAATAATCGGGCGCCGAATAATTGAACACTTCTGAAAGCGCGTTGTGCAGATCATCGGCATACGTGGTAAGCGGTTGTAATAATACGTCGGTTAAAAGAGGTGCATAATTCGAAGCGCCATCGATCAGGGGATACACTGACGGATTATTAAGGATGTTCAACACATCCCCTTTGGCCTTATCCTCATTTACAAAAGATAACCGCATCAACAATCGCAACCGGATGGAGTTGGCGTACCGTACCCATTTATCAAACTGACCGTTTAACAATATATCCTGCTTGCTGAACGATGCATGAGCAGGCGAAGGCAGTTGTGTACCTGAAAAATAAAGCGCTGCATTTTTCAAGCCGTCCAAAATTGCATCATAGATGGCGGGCGCATTATCAAATTTAGCCACTACGATATTGCCAGACATATTAACGCTGCCGGCTTCACTAAAAGGAATATCACCCCACAGGTCAACCATTTGCGAAGCATGATCAAACATCACCACCCGGGCAGCCATCAAAAATACCTCTGCATTCTTTTTTAACTGTTCGTCGTTTATAGATCCATACAACGATTCAATTAACCGGTAATGCGCCATAATACCGCCATTGCCTCCATTGGCTGCGGTTCCGGGCCGGTAAAAATCATTCCACCGGTCTTGTGTATAGCCGGCATTTTGCTGGTAAGCCGTAGTTGTATTTAAATAGCCAATAGATTGTGTATATATGCCCGAATGCATGACTATAAAAGTTCGTACATTCCAATAGGATGGACGAACACGATCGTTGTTCAGCATTTCGGTAAAGAACTTTTCAATAGAAGGTTGCACGGTTTGATCGGGATCGTTATACAGATCAGCCAGCTTTTTGCGGCAGCTGCCTGCAACTACTGATAACAGCAGTACAACGGTTATAATATATAAAACCGGTTTGGTCATTTTGTTTGCAGTCAGTTTCCGGAGTTAAGGACCAGTCGTCAGATGGTATCCTTTCCTCCTTTTAAAAATCCAGATTTACAGAAAATCCAAAACTCCGCGTAGCCGCCATGGATCCCTCATCAACACTTTGCCTGATCCAGGTGGAACCAATGGTTGCTTCGGGGTCAAGGTTCTTCAGTGTACGGTAAAAATACAACAGGTTTCTACCGATCAATGAAATACGGATGCTGTTAAAATGCAACTTGCCGGTAAGTTTGGCCGGCAAGGTGTATCCCAATACTACTTCACGTAATTTTATATAACTGTTATTAACAACGGCGCTTTCATTTACCGCCGAAGCGCCCCAGATATAAGTATTCATATAATAATACGCCGCATCAATGACCTGGGTGTTCTCTTTTCCTGTTACCGTAACACCGGGCAGTATCACCCCATCGTGATATACCTTACCACCATTGGGGGCTTGCGCCTGTTGATCGGGCAATACTATTTTTTCGCCGGCATTGTTTATATAATAAGGCAACCCGCCATGCTCAGCATCCCGGTACTGGAGTGTACTTTCGTACATACCGGCGCCGGTGTTATACTTCAATGGCGGCGATACCAGTTTGCCACCCATACGGTAATCAACCGCACAATCCAGCGAAAACTTCTTCCAGGTAAAAGTATTAAACCATCCGCCGGTTATCCGCGGCATTACGTTGCCTACATGCTCATACCGGTTGTTATCAATAACGTACAATCCGTTAGAGCCAATTACATAATTGCCCGCATCGTCTTTTAACCGCGGATATATATAAATGTTGCCCACTTTCTCTCCCTCTTCAGCTACTATGCGAAGTGCGTTTTGTTCCGCTTCATAAAAGACAATGTTCTTTACACCCGATGCCAGCTTGCTCACCTTTGAACTGGACATGGAAAAATTTAACTGGCTTGTCCATTTGAATTTTTTCAAGGTTACGGGGATAGCATGGATCCCTATTTCCAGGCCGTTGCTCTCCAGTTCGCCGGCATTTACCAGTTTGGTCATTGCCCCTGAGCTGGCAGGAATGCTCAATTGTACAATCTGGTCAATGGTGCGGCTATTGAACCACGTAACATCGAACCCTACCCTGTTTCTGAACAGCATGGTTTCAAGTCCAACTTCCAGTTCATATTTATTTTCCGGACGGATTTCATTATTCCCTGCATTCATTTGCGAATTCAATGCAGCAACAGGGCCATTAATTGTAGAAAGTGTGGTTTGTGTATAGGTAACAGGCGATGTATAGGCCGGAGGCGCATTACCAACAACGCCGAATGAGGCGCGTAGTTTTCCGAACGAAAGCCAGGACGGCCGCTCTATCACTTCACTAAAAATAAATCCGGTATTCAAAGAAGGGTAGAAATAGTTGTTTTTACCAGGGGGTAATGTAGAAGAATATTCCTGGCGGGCTGTGCCTTCAAAAAATAAATAGTTTTTATACGACAGGTTAAAAAAGCCGAGGAAAGCATATTTAAGGATAGCGCTTCTTTCGGTAACGGTAGTAATGGGATGGTAAGAATTCTCCAGGCTGAACCAGTTCTCTTCTAACAAGCCATCGGTTGTTTCGGAGGACTGATCGTTATAATTTTCTTTGCGCGATTGAAAGCCGCCGGTTACAGAAAGGTTCCATTGGCTGTTGAGTTTTTTTGACCAGGTAACCAACCCATCGGCATATAAAATAGAATACCGGCCATTCGCTATTTTGTATTTGCCGGTACTGGCGTTACTGCTATTATAAAATATTGGGTATTCGCTGTACTGGCTGGTTTCTGTTTTAAGACTTGTAAAATCATTTCCCAGGCGCGCCCTGAACTTCAGGTTCTTAAACATGTCATAATTCAGGGTTATGCTATTCAGGAATCGGTCCTGGTATTCATCTTCACTATTTCTTAATTGCATCCATAAAAAATCAAGCATCTCATTCTTTACATTATAGCGAAGCGCTTCTGCCGCATTTCGTTGCGATTGATTCCAGGGTACCCATTTGTATCCTTCACTGGTTTTGTATTTATTCAATACCAACGACATATCTTCGGCCCGGCTATAAAAACCTGCATACGCAGCTATTATTCTCGTTAGCTGATATGGCCGGTTATGCACTTTGTTGGCAAAGTAGTTAGCGATTACATCCACATTTAATTTATCGGTGATCTTTATATTGCTGTTGAGATGAAACGTATTCCGTTGCAGGTCGCCACCCTGTTGAATGCCTTTATAATCGTTGCGGGTATAGGATAACCGGTATGAAAACTTATCGGTTTGGTTAGCCACCGAGGCATTTAAAATAGAATTAAAACCGGTACGGTACAACTGCTTGTAATTTTTTTCATGCGCGGTATATGGTCGCATTTGTCCGTCCCACCAGGGAACCTGTTGGCCATCGAATTTTGGCCCAAATTGCGCATAGGCTGTAAAGTTTGGCCGTAAGTGATCGCTTATACCATCACCATCTGTATCAACCGGTATCCATCCCTCTTCTGTTGCGCCTTCCGACAGGTTTGTGGCCCTGTCGGCGCCAGGACCATACAAATGCTGGTATTTCGGTAAAAATGCTGCCTGTTCTACGGTATTGGTATAATTGACAGAAACCCCTAACCGCTTTTTAGGTGTGCCTTTCTTAGTGGTAATTACTACAACACCGGCCGCAGCTTCTGAACCATACAAAGCTGTGGCGCTGGCGCCTCTTAAAATGGTGAGGTTATCAATATCGGCTGCATTGATATCGAGAATGCCATTGCCCCGGATACGGGGATCCACCCAATAGCCTCCATTGTTAATGCCGGTAATTCCTTTTTCATTGGTATTTCTAATAACGATCCCATCTACCACATACAATGGCTGCGCATTAAAATTTAGTGAGTTTACGCCCCGTATTTGTACCTGTACGGCACTGGTAGCGCCACCGGGCGCAGTACTGATCAAAACGCCGGGCGAACGGCCGTATAATGCGGAAGCGAAATTGGTATTGCCGGCCGAGGTGAGGTCTTCTGATTTTACCGTACTTAACGAATAGCCCAATGAACGGGAATATTTATTAACGCCCAATGCAGTTACCACCACTTCATTCATCATATTTTCTACTACAGAAAGCTGGGCATTGAGGTAAATGATGGCGCTGGAATTATTCAGGAGTATTTCTTTTTTTTCATAACCAACGCTCGTCAACTCCAGCACTTCACCTTTTGACCCTTCTACATCAAATTCACCATCGGCATTGGTGGTAGTACCGCGGTTGGTTCCTTTTATCCAGATACTGACATTGGCAAGCGGTTTTCCTTCTGCGCTGGTTACCCGGCCTTTTACCAACTGCGCTTTCCTAATTAAGGTTGAAGTGATCCTGGTATCGTCTTCAGCCGGTTTCAATTTATTAAGCAGGTTATTTTCAGGAATGGCGGGGTCAGCAATGATGACAAATGTTTTTTCATTTATCTTTTTAAACTTCAACCCGGTAAATTGAAGCAGTTCTTCCAGGATCTGCTCCATTGGCCGGTTATTATTTACAACCGGTCTTACCAGCATTTCGCCAAATGATTTGTCGGAGAAAAGAAAGTAAATACCTTTTGATTGATTGAGCTGTTTGAGAATAGAAAAAAGGGGTTGGCGGGCAATAGTAGTATCCCTTGCCGGTGCTGAAACGCCTGCATGTAAAGATTTACGCGGAGTTTTTTTACGGTTTAGTGATACATCATCCTGTGCATAGACACTGCTAATGAGAAATATCAATACCACGAAAAAACACTCCCGAAAAAATCTTTCCGAGCCTTTTTTCCTCATACGCAGATTTTAAAACATAAACCTGCCTGGTCTTATTTTTTTCTGATCAGAATCTCTTTATCCGATTTTTCTACATCATAATTATGTAAGACTTCCAATGCCTGCAAAAAAACGTCCAGATTATCATTGGCCATGATGCCAGAGATCGAATCAGTTTTTACTGATTGATCAGCCAGGGTAACTTTCATACCATAAAATTCGGTTACCAGAGAAGCCACCTCTTTCATAGGAGTGTTTTCGAAATAGAACTTGTGTTCTTTCCATGCCAGAACCAATGCCTTATTAATTGCTTTCTTTTGAATACCCGTGCTGTTAAACTCAACATAGTCACCCGGCTTCATATGTACTTCCTGCCCATTGCTATTAATAATAACGCTTCCCTCCGTTAACAATACATTGTTCTTGTTATCACGGTTAATGACATTAAACTGGGTTCCGGTAACCACAACATCAAAGTTTCCGGTGTGTACGATGAACTTGTTTTTTTGAGCTGTCTTCTTTACATGGAAAAAGGCTTCCCCATTAACCCAAACTTCGCGGTCGGTTCCGTCTTTCCATTTTTTGTAGTCAAGGGTAGTATTGGCATTAAGCATTACCTGAGATCCATCGGGTAAAACTTCCTGCCGTGTTTCCCCATAGGCGGTTTGTATAGCGAGTTTACCACTTGAGCGGATGTATTGCCAAACTCCTATTGAAGTTAAGAAAATAATCGCAGCAGCAGCCCACCATTTTATATTACGGGACTTCATGGAAACAACCCTGCCTGCAGGCTTGCTTTCCACAGTCGGTTGTGTAGTATTGACCAATCGTAGCTCTGCCAGCTTTAACCGTTGCAGATCAACAGATTGCTCCTTTATAGTAATCGTCTGAAGCAACAGAACTGCCTCATCGGCCAGTTTCTTTTCTACAGGGTCATGAGCTAAACGGTTGTCCCACTTCTCTATAGCCAGTGGATCTGTTTTAAAATACCAGGCCAAAAAGCTCTCATCACTAAGTAGTTCTTCAATAGTATTGATCGATAAATCCATATTGTAGGTTTCGCTTCTAAATTTAGTACTGCAAAATCAATTTTTGTAATCATATTTTTACGCATTTTTATGAATTTCAAATAAAACATATCCTAAATTCACATCTGTTTCCGTTTCAAACTCACAAAACTAGCTTAGCTTAATAACAAATTGATATCCAACCAACCTGATATTGTATTATGGGAGGCCTATCAAAAAGGCGATCATGATTCGTTTGCTTTACTGTTCCGGCGCTATTATGAGCCCCTGGTTAAATATGGCAGTAAACTCACCAGCAACAACGATGTGCTGGAAGATTGTATACAGGAATTATTTACCGAGTTATGGCAGAATAAAAGTCAAACCCAGGTACAATCTGTAAAGGCTTATTTGTTTAAATCACTCAAATACAAGGTTTACCGCGCTCATCAGCGAAAAACGACCGGACCTTTTAATGAAAATCACAGCGAGGTCATGTTTGAATTAAGCCACGAAAACCTGATGGTAGGCCGGGAACTGGATGCTGAGAAAACGGCCCGCGTGCTGCAAGCCCTTGCCCAACTTTCGAACCGGCAGAAAGAGATCATTTACCTGAAGTTTTACCAGGAGTTGAATTATGAAGAAGTGAGCGAGATCATGAATATTAATTACCAGGCTGCCCGCAACCTGTTGTATCAATCCATTAAATCATTGAAAAAATTACTGACCGCGCTGGCGTTTATCTGCTTTCTGGTTTTTTGATCTATCACGTTAACGATTATTTCTTTTTTGTGAGTTTCTCTTTCAGCACCCCCCAAAGGCTTCGTCTTTCGTAGGTCCTTTTATACCAATCAATATCATTCTGAAAATGCTCTATGTCATTCAATAATTTATTAATGAGCTGGCGATGGCCTTCCGTATTTTGAGCGCTTTGATCTAATTGTTGTTTCAGACTGGAGATCACAGCCGATTTATGACTGATATCTTTTTTCAACTTCTCCATTTCAAGGTGCTGTTCATCTATTGCTTTTTGCTTGCATCCAATTTCCTGTTCCAGATAACGGGTTATCTTTTCCAGCTTTTCATTGATCTGTTTATAGGATGGATCAGCTATGGCATGACCGTTAGTTACACTTTTTGCCCCTTCGTTCTTTCCCTTCAGCCCATTTATAGAGATATCCATAGTTATTTGTTTATGCTATTATATTTATACTCGTTGATATTTATATTTTCTGATACAAATTCCGGTACAGCAGGCAGGTTGCATCCACATTAAATTCTTCATTACAAAGCCAGCCCGAATACTCGCCCATTACCCGTAACATCGCCGGGTTATTATAATATTGAAATATCTTCACGATAGCTTCCTGTTCGCTGGTAAACAGATCCCCATTCAATCCTCTTTTTACGATATCCCTGTTGCCTATACAATCTTTCAACAGAACGGTCTTTTTGAGTGACAACGCCTCCAGTACCGAAAAGGATAAACCCTCATATTGTGAGGTTGATAAGTACAAACTGGAACCGTTGATCAATTTCAGCACTTCGGGTGGGGTAAGCCAGCCAGTAATGGTAATGTTGGGTGAAGTAAGCAGGTGTCTTTCTTCTCCATCCCCCACCCATATAAACTCAAACTGATCAAAATCCTTAAAATAGGTTGCAATAGCGTTAAAAAGCGCCGGATTCTTCTGTTGTACGATCCGGGCGCAGGTGATTATACGAAATTTTGTTGAAGTAGCCTTCGTTTCAACCGGATCATGCCGCGTTGTGTTTATAGCAATGCCATTGTTAATGCTCATAGCTTTGATGCCTAATCTGCGGTAAGCGTCCCGCTCAGATTGAGAACTGCAAACGACTTTTCCGCCAAATGATGAACCCAGCTTTTCAAAAAGCTTATATACAATGTTTATGGCATTCATGTTACTCAATAAGAACGGTGCGCCGTTGGGTGTGTAAATCACATTAGTAATATTCATCAGACGGCAGGCCAGGCGACCCAGGAAACCACTTTTTGAGGAGTGCAGGTGAACGGCGTCAATCATTTGTTGCGCTTTTAAATTCTTTAAAAGCTGACAAAGCTCCACCAGCGCTGCCGTATCCTTTACCAGGCTGATACTCCGTTGCGCCGATGGCCACCTGATAAACTGCACATTATCTTCGGGGAAATATTTCATTATTTCTGCAGAACGCATCACATACTCCCGCTCACCATGGATGATAATATGATAATCATCCCGTAGATTTTGAACGATAGACTGAACAAACGCTGCTATACCAGAAGCAAAAGGCTCTACTACATGTACGATCTTCATATATGTTCTATAAAATCAATAAAATGCTGTACAGTAAAATTCGCTCATGGTTATTTTATAAAAACAACTATTAGTACGGCTGCATACAATACAACCGTTGGGTGTATAAATACTTTTTTACAGTGTATACCGTATAACATGCGTATATGCATATTATCTATAACATGGAAGCTAACTACAGGCCGGTAAATAAGAGGCTTTCCAACGCCCTGATGGAGGGGGAGGATAACGATGTTGATCGCTTTGACTGCAACAACGGCAGTCATGCAGCTATCAACCATTTTTGTGCCTATTGTTCACAAAGAATCCTTTAAAAGGCCGGCTTTATGAAAAAACAGCAATAATCCCTTTAAATCTAGGCAGTTATTATTTTTGTTGGAATATATATTTTACCTGGGAAACAGAAACATAATTTAATTAACCCCGACTTTCCCATTTTAAAGGAAGGAACTTTTGTCTTCAGACACCACAACTGTTTAATGAATTTAACCCGTGTTCAACCATTCTTTAAACAGTGACCCGGCAACCGAAATAAACTATACCATGCTACCAAACCCGGCGTAAAAACCGTAACCAGTTACCATGCATAATGTTTTCAATATCAGCCTGTGCATACCCCCGTTTGGATAACAAAACGGGGATCTTTTGCAGGTCAGCAATGGTTTCCAGATCGTATGGCGATTGTTCTTTGCCAAAAGCGCCATCCAGGTCGGTACCAATGCCAACATGCAGGGTATTGCCTGCCAGCTGGCAGATATGATCCAAATGGTCGAGCATTTTCTCCAGGTTGCATTGCATTTCTTCAGGAGTTGATTGCTGGCGCACCCAGCCGGGCACCATCATCCAGGCATCGAGCGCCCCGCCTATCACGGCTCCCCGTTCTATCAAAACCCTGATCATATCATCGCTGAACTGGCGGTTATGATCAACCAGGGCCCGGCAATTGTTATGACTGGCCCATACCGGACCATTGAAAACGCGCATGGCATCCCAGAAAGCATCATCGCACAAATGCGTTGCATCGAGGATCATGTTCAACCGGGCCATTTCTTTCAACAGTTCCTTACCAGCCGCCTGCAGGCCACCTGTTGCATCGGTGCCATTGGCATACCGCCCGGGTCCATAATGGGCCGGACCAACCGCCCGTAGTCCATATTCATAAGCGGTTTCAAGATGTTGTACGGTAACGAGTGAATCAGCACCTTCAAGGCTTAAGATATAACCGATGGGTTTATGATCGTTGGGCGTTCCATTTAGCCATAATGCCAGGTGATCTTCCAGGTCTGTTTTGTTTTTTATCATCACCATTTCACCGGCTGCTTCCATGGCTTTGTACCAGGCCAGTTGCGCCTGGGTTTGCGCCCATGCCTGTTGAGGTGAATGCCAGCCTGGCAAAAAATTATCCGGCGCCACATAGCGGGCAATTTGAGTGGCTACCACCAGGCCAATATTTCCCTGCCGCAATTCAGGCAAAGCCACCGTGCCCTTCGCCCGATCGGGCTTATCGGTTAATCCAGCCTCCCGTTTACGAATGTCCATGACCGGCTGCCGCAGATCGCGGTTCCATTCCATGGCATTCATACTTAGATCAAGATGAGCGTCTATAGTGAACATATTATCTTCATTTCATTATCGTATAATCCGTCCCGATGATCCTGTTAGCATAAACTGCTCCACTTCGGGTTTTGAGATGATGGCCCAATCGCCATGTATGCTTTGCTTTAAAGCACCACAGGCCGTAGCAAATTCTATGATAGCTTGCGGTTCATATGCATTCATGAGGCCATATAACATACCCGCCGTAAATGCATCGCCACTACCTATTTGATCGGTTATAAAAGGCAGTTGATAACCGGCAGAAAAATAATACTGTCCCTGATGCATGAACGCCCCGGAATATACATGTACCAGGCCTTCGGTTTTTCGAAAGCTCATGGCCAGTGTTTTCAATTGAGGCAACTGCTTACGCAATGCCTCACAGCATTGTTTAAACCTTTCCTCCAGCGTTGCATTTGCATCGGTGCTGATGCCATAATATATGGCTGCAGCATCCAGATCGGCCACTACAATTTCACTTTGTTGCAACAGGCCGGGCATAATGTCTGCGGCCTTTTTACCGTACTTCCATAAGGTGCTGCGGTAATTGAAATCGGCCGAAATAATTACTCCGTTTGCCTTTGCAGCAGTCAGCGCTTCGGCACACACATCTGCAGCACTCTGTGAAACGGCTGCCGCCACGCCCGACCAATGAAAATATTTCGTATCGTGCAAAGCCTTTTTCCAATCGATCATTCCGGGTTGCAGTTCCGCATATGATGAACCATTGCGGTCGTAAATAACACGGGTAGGGCGAATATGATTACCTGGTTCGGTAAAATACAGTCCCAGTTTGTCGCCCCCATATAGTATATGATCGGTTGCCACGCCATGACTTTGCAACTGTTGAATACCAGCAAGCGCAATATCATTATCCGGTACCCGGGTAACATATCTTGTCCGTATGCCCAGGCGGGACAACAACACACAGGCATTGGCTTCTGCTCCCGCATACCAGGCTTTGTATTCCTGTGTCTGTAAAAAACGTTGCGATCCGGTGCTGTGCAAACGCATCATAAATTCGCCGAATGCGGTTAATTGAACAGGACTATCTGCGGATGACATCATCATTAAGTGCTTTTAACAATTATAACCCAAAAACTTAATGTGATAAAGTTTAATTAATACAACTCAAACATGGCTTCAATTTCCACGGGTATATTATCGGGCAGGGAACCAAAACCCACTGCGCTGCGAACGCCTATCCCGTTTTCCTCACCCCAAACCGCAGCAAACAGTTCACTACAGCCATTTATTATATAAGGATGCCGTTCAAAATCAGGAGTACAATTGACCATGCCCAGCACTTTGATCACCCGTTTTATTTTATCCAGGCTACCAATATGCGTATGGATCGTTGAAAGCATGGTTAAGCCAACCTGCCGGGCAGCCAGTTTTCCTTCTTCAACATTCAG
The DNA here is from genome assembly GCA_966212235.1 of uncultured Niastella sp. Lineage (GTDB taxonomy): Bacteria > Bacteroidota > Bacteroidia > Chitinophagales > Chitinophagaceae > Niastella. The sequence goes on from CBIHPP010000015.1 coordinate 42,598, forward strand.
CTCACTTCCTATGCGGCCAATGATCAACGTTTTATCTTCCCGCACCGGTCCATGGCCTGATAAATAAAGATATTTCCCATCGATCAGATAAGGTTTGTAAACACCCAATGGTGTAGGAGCAGGTGGTAATTTCAATCCCAGTTTGATGAATCTTTCTTCTGCGTTCATGTTCTATTATTTGATATTTACTTTTATCCTGTTATCCAACTCAACAGCATCACGCCGGCCAACCCGGTTACGGCTACTATGGTCTCCATGACTGACCAGGTTCTTATGGTGTCTTTTATGCTTAAGTTGAAATATTCTTTAAACATCCAGAAACCGGCATCGTTTACATGCGAAAACAATAAGCTGCCGGCGCCTACCGATAATACCATCAGGTTAGGATTAACTGATGAATTCGCTAATAAGGGAGCTATTAAACCAGCCGTGGTGAGACCCGCTACAGTAGCCGATCCAACACAGATACGTATAATGCCGGCCATACACCAACCCAGGATCAACGGATGCACAGGCCAGGTTTGCAATGCCAACGCAATCTGCCGGCTTACCCCGCTATCGGTTAATACCTGCTTCAGCGCACCTGAACCGGCAATGATCAATAAGATCATGCCAACGTCCTTTACAGCTTCACCATATATCGCCATCACCGATCTCATGGTTTTGCCACCACCTAATGTAAAAGCCGCTATTAAAACCGATACCAACATGATCAACGACGGTTCGCTTATTAATGCTAACAGGCCTTTGACTGATTTATCGGCACTAAAGAAATAATTCAAAACAGTTGTAGCAGTGATCAGAAAAACCGGCAATAACGATGTGAGAAAACTATTGGCAGTACCTGGCAGCTTTGTTTTATCGATCGCCTGTGGCCTGAACATTTCCAAAGGCTCACCCTGGATATTTTTAATTGCTTTTGAAAACAGGGGACCGGCAATGACAATGGCCGGAATGGCAATTATCAACCCATATAATAAGGTAACGCCCATGTTGCCCCCAAATTGCATGACCAATGCAGTTGGGGAAGGATGCGGCGGCAAAAATCCATGTGTAACTGATAAAGCCGCCAACATTGGCAAGCCAATATATACTGCCGGTAATTTATACTGGTATACAACGGAAAATATCAGCGGAACCATCAACACAAACCCTACGCCATAAAATAATGGAATGCCAATGATAAACCCGGTGATCATGAGCGCCCATTGCAGGTAGCGGACACCAAATGCATTCATCAACACCATGGCGATCTTTTGCGCAGCGCCGCTTTCTGCTACCAGTTTACCCAGCATAGCGCCCAGGCAAATGATGCTTACCAGCGAACCGAGCGTATCCCCTATTCCATGCTGAACGGCTGTCATAATTTTTTCAGCCGGCAGCTTTAATAATAAACCTGCCAATACCGATACCACCAGAAAAGCCAGGAAGGCATTCAGCTTACCCCACGTTATCAGCAGGATCAGTATGGCAATGCAGATCAGGACGATTATAACAGACATTATTAATATTGAATATTATTCCACAATCAATTCATCGATCAACAACAGCGAATTACCACCCGCTCCATACTCCCCTACAGGAATAACGCCTTTATTGATCCCAATTACTTTTATATATCGTGCGGATGCCGGCTTAACCGGCACATCCAATACATTAATACCATTCCGGGGGAAACTATCCTGTCGGCATAGTTCAGTAAAATGTTCTCCATCTGTTGATGCCAGCCATTGAATGGAGACAGGCGCCCACATTCGTTGCCAATGGTAATTCAACACACGCAAACCAAGGCGGTGAATAGTTTGTACAGCACCCAGATCGATCACCGCATCCAGATCGCTGCCGCTAAAACCCAGCCATTGACTATCGTTATACCTGTTACTGCCAAACACACCATTGACCAGAGCTTCAGCGCCGGGATTAAACCGGTCGACCGGTTTGTTTTTTACAACCACGGGCACCCCCACTGCTTTATGTATACGAATAGGCTGTTGAAATAACCTGCCGGCCGTTTGCTTATTCTTATCAAAAAGCAAAGCCTTTAACGTGGTTGTTCCTGTAATAGACAGCATTCCGGCATATAAAGTACTATGCAGGGTGGGCACGCTGTTATCGGTCGTGTACCTGATTTCTCCGCCAGGCAAAGGACTCTGTAATGTTACCAGCACCGTATTGTTTTGCGAAGGCGTTGCGGTGTATGATATTTCATCAAAATGATCTTCACCCTGTAATCCTTCGTGCTGCATCAATAATTTCTGCCCACGTAACCGGTTTAGAAAATGATCGTAATTACGCATTGCCATCGGTGTCCACGCCAACTCTGCGAGTGCAAGGGCACGCGGAAAGATCATATAGGTTGCCTTTTCTGTACTGGTAAAGTATTCACTCCATGCCTGCCCTTCCACACCTGCCAGGTACATCATACCCGTACTATCTGCACTACCCGTCAACGGTTCATAGCCATACACTTTTTGCAACGGCGTAAACCCACCCGCGGCCAATGGCTCATCGGCATATAACGACTGATAATAATCAAAATAGCAATGGCTTTCGGGTGTCATGATTACCCGGTGATGTTGTGCTATAGCAGCTTTGCCACCGGCTTCGCCACGCCAGCTCATTACCGTAGCGTTGGGCGCCAAACCACCTTCCAGTATTTCATCCCAACCAATGATATGCCGCCCTTTACTGTTCAGGTATTTCTCTATGCGTTGAATAAAATAACTCTGCAACGCATGTTCATCTGTAAGGCCTAATGCCTGTTTCCGCTGCTGGCATTTTGTACATGCTTTCCACCTCGTTTTAGGGCATTCATCACTGCCAACATGAATATATGCGGAAGGAAAAAGAGCCATTACTTCATCCAGCACATTTTGCAAAAAAGCAAACGTGCTGTCATTTCCCGCGCAATACACATCATCAAAGACACCCCAAAAAGTAGCGGTTTTATAAGGTCCGCCGGTGCAGCCCAGGGCAGGATAGGCTGCCAGCGCCGCCATGGCATGTCCGGGCATCTCTATCTCGGGAATAATCGTTATATGCCGGTCCGCCGCATATTGTACGATCTCTTTTATTTGTTGCTGGGTATAATAGCCGCCATACCGTTTGCCATCAAACCGATGCGGCAATTCTTTTTTATGACCTATCAATGTTTCATTGCGCCAGGCAGCTACCGATTGTAGTTTCGGATATTTTTTTATCTCTACACGCCATCCCTGGTCATCGGTTAAATGCCAGTGAAACGTATTGAATTTGTACAATGCTAGCAGGTCAATATACTTTTTGATAAAAGGAACGGGGAACAGATGCCGGCTTACATCAAGCGCCATTCCCCTGTATTCAAAGCGTGGATAATCATTGATGGTGCAACCCGGCACTTTGATATTATTTTTTTCAATCTTCCACAATTGCCGCAAGGTTTGCAAACCATATAAAACACCACCTGCATCGTGACCAATACAATGAATCGATTTTTTATCAATCACCAGCCGGTAACCTTCTGTATGTGTTACCACTGCGGTATCAATTTCCATCGATATAAAATTGTCAGTCGGTTCGGTAATAGTTACCGCTAATCGCTTGCCGCCACTGGCAATTATATAGCCATTTAAAAGTATGGATACATTATTTAATGCATTATTGCCAGCGATGATCTTTGTTGACTGATTGATGTAGAAATAGGTTGCCGATGGTTTTACCTCAACCGGTAATGGGATCAAAGCAGGCAAAGAGTTATCAACGGCCTGCGCCATAACGGCAAAAGGCATTAAAAATAATAATATAATTTTCACACCGTATTTACTGCTGCTCTTCATAACCTACTGCTGCCAAAGTTTTTTATCACCTTCCAATTCAATACCACTGTATGCCGCCACTGCTTTGTATTCGTATTGTTGTCCCTTTTTTAAACCGTTGATGGTTGTTTTGAAATTACCATTGTTATCAATGGGTATGGTGACCGATTTTATCCATGCGCCGGTATACAGGTCTTCAATCTGCCCATGGTAAGGCCGATAATAAAATCGCGCCTTCATAAAGGTAGACGGTTTAAAGTTGTGCACTTTACCTGACAATACCAGTGCCGTTCCGGATGAACGGGCGTCTAACGTTACCACCTGTACGGGATCAATAGCCGGCTGTATGTTTTCTACCTTAATTACCAGTGGGTTGGGCCATTTATGATCATCGTAAATGCGCTGTGTGCGAAACACCGACACCACCAGGCCGGTATCTGTTTGTTTAAAGGAAGGACTTACTTTTTTTCCCGGTTTATATTCCTGGATGAGTCCGTTTTGCCCCAGCACACTGACGTTTGTATTGCCGGTTGCCTTTACCGAGTGCAGCACAAAATGCTGCTGGTCGCCTTCTACCCAACCTGGCAAACCGGTTACAATGGCATATACCGTTTGCTTATTGGGCGATGCCGTGAACCAGATATTTTTTTCCCGGCTAATTACCCATGGCTGCACACTATCTACCGCTTCTTTATTTATAAAATACCAGGCTGCCAGTTCACGCAATCGGTCCTCCTGTTCTATTACCATGGCGCCATTGGGCCGGGGACCGGTATTCAATAAAAGCGATCCGCCCTTGCTTCTGGCTTCCACCAGCAATTCAATCAGTGAAGTTCCTGATTTATATCTTTCATTGGTTGGTTGAAATTGCCAGGCCGTGCCAATGGTAATACAGGAAAGCCAGGGTTTTTGAATGGTTACACCGGGTAACATTTGTTCTGTTGTTTTCAAAGCCCCTCTTGTAATTAAAATATCAGGCTGTAGTTTCCAGCAGGTTGCTTTCACCACTTCTTTCGGCTCGCCATCAATAAATAACAGATCGATCTTGCCATAATTTGTCATCAGCTCTTCGCATTGCGTGCGGGTGAATTGATCAAATTCATTCTTCACGGCATCACTCATGACCACATTATCCCTGCTGATGAGCATATTGTGCGTATGCAGAAAATGAAAATCTTCAGGAGAAAAATAAAAACCCACCTGCAATCCTGCTTTCCGGGTAGCTTCTACAAAATCTTTCAACAGGTCTTTGTGATAAGGCGTATTCATTATGTTGAAACCGGTTGTCTTCGTATTCCACATACAAAATCCCGAATGGTGTTTTGTAGTGAACATAATGTATTTCATCCCGGCCAGTTTTGCCAGCGTAGCAATCTCCTCCGGATCAAAACGGGACGGATTAAAAGTTTTTGGCAGATCGTTAAAATACCGGTTTACATAATCAGTTGATGCGCCTACCAGCGAGTGACTGATCACGATACCCAGCTGTGCATCCACACTAAAATGAATAAACAAACCGGCAGCTGAGTTACGCAACCATTCTTCCCGTTCGGGTTTATTGAGGTTATAATCGCTGGCTTCTCCATCTTTTACTACATCATGCTGACCTTGAGAGACCATACATTGCATCAGACAAACAAAAACGATCAAGTATCTACATCCATTCATACCGTCAATTCCTTTATAGTAATTTTTTAAAAAAAGGGGGCATAGACATGCCCCCTGTTACACTTAAAACCTACTTGTAATGTGTGTACGAGAACTACTGAAAAAAAATCGTTATTTATCCCACCAGATACGAGTTAACAGATCGTTTGCCCCCTGCCGGCTTATAGCAGCGGCATATGAATCGGGGTTGAGTGTTGCTTCCGTTATCGGGTATAAAAACCGGCGGAAAATTTGCCCACCCGTAGCATTGCTCGGATAATTATTTGGCACCAGGGCCGGGTAACCAGTACGGCGGTACGTGGCAAATGCTTCCTGTGCGTCGGGGAAAATGCTCACCCAAAACTGGGAATAGATCACTTTCATTTGTGCATCGAACGTAGCGGCACTATTGAATGAGGCTATTTCGGCATTTGCGTAATTATCAATAGCAGCTGCAGGAATGGCACCGTCAATTGGGGCTATTATAGCCCACTGACGCAAGGCAGCCCGTACCCCACGCTCATATAATGAAGCGGCAGTGGCTCCGGTATACCAGCCTCGTAATGCTGCTTCGGTAAGCAGAAAATTTGACTCGGCAGCTGTAAATATCAGGCGGGGTGAAGCCATTAACAATACTGTTTTTGGATTCGGTTCTGATAATGACCCAAAATTTAGGGGTTTGGAGCCTAAATTTGAAGGCATTCCTTTTTGGATAGTCTGCGTTGTATCGGGCGCCCCATTTTTCCATACAACTGAAATTACCGGCAGGCGGGGATCTTTGTTAGTATACAGATAATTGATCCAAACCTCCTGGTATTTTCCGCCCTCTGTATTGTTCACTCCATCCTTCTTTATATAATCGCTGTTCCAAAGGTTTAATGCCAGCGGATTTTTATTAATATCCTGGCCATTATCCATATAAGCTATTTTGGCAATATCGGCATCATCAGTAATTACACCGCCTGCGATAGCTTTGGTGGCCCAGGTTTTTGCCAATGCAGCATCTACTTTGGTGAGGCGCATGGCGCAACGTAACATCAGTGAATAAGCGAATTTTTTCCATTTAGTCGTAGAGCCGCCATAGATCAGATCAGCAGCTCCGATAGAGTATTTGGAAGCATCCATGCTTTGGGCAGCAACATCCAGTTCAGATAACATGTTGGTGTAAATATCTTTCTGCGCATCATAAGCTGGTTTGTAAAGCCCGGAATCATACCCCAGTCCTGAATTGAAATAGGGAAGATCGCCATACAGATCGGTTAACCGGCTAAAACAATACACCCGCCAGATCCTTGCCTGCGCCAGCAGGTTCGTTCTTACAGCATCATCTTTTACTGTTTTGATCACTATGCCTGTTTCATTTATTTCGTTTACATAGCCATTCGAAAACTGGGTAAATGTTTGCTGCGTTTGAGCCGAATTATATTTTGACCCAAAGCCGGCCACTTCATTAAAGCTGGTGGTATACTGCATAGTACCCAGTAAAAAATTCCCCATATTAGACGTACCATCATACTGAGCTTTGCTGAATACAAATTCGGGAATTGGTTTGGGAACAGCATCGGGATTGGTATTGGTATCCACAAAATCCTTATCACACGACTGCAACAAAACCGCACCCAGCATAGCCAAACAACCACCAGTATATTTTATAATATTTTTCATATCGTTATATTCTTTTTAGGTATTATAATTTGATGGTAAGATTTAAGCCATACGAGCGGGTACGCGGCAACCCGATAGATTCAAATCCCTGCGCATTGCTGTTGGTAAAGCTTTGTTCAGGATCGAAGTTTTTGGTTTCCCTGTACAGGATGAAGAGGTTGCGCGCCACGAACGAAATACTGGCTGATTGAATCTTTGCAACTTTGATTTTACTTACCGGAATATTATACGATAAAATAACCTGACGCAGTTTAATAAAGCTGCCATCGTGTAAGAACAGTTCAGAATATACTTTGTAGTTATCGTAGTAGTTACGTAAAACGCCTCCGGCCTGGGTAATGGTGGTATCGTACACAGCGCCGGTTTGATCAACACCTTTCAAATTCAATCCTTTATCGCGGCCAGGCAAAGTACTTTTTAACTTACCCATACGGGTGGCATACAGTTCGAAAATGGAAAATATTTTATTGCCGAATTTTCCATCGAGCAAAATATTCAGCGAAAAATCCTTGTATCTGAATTCATTAGTAAGCCCCATAGTATAAGGCGCTACGCTATTACCCAATGGCATCGGATTGCTCATAACAGGTAGGTAAGTCTTTCTGTTAAATACAACGTTGCCCTGTGCATCACGAACCATACGAGTTCCCATAATAGTACCATATGGCTGACCTTCAATATGATTGAGGGTTGCCCAACCGTTTACAGTTTGGGCAATCTGAACAGAGGTTAATCCGGGCGCTAACTCTACTACCTTACTTTCATTATAGGCCATATTGTAGCTTACGGTCCAGCCAAAATTGGCGGTACGTACAGGCTTGCCGGTTAATAATAACTCAACTCCTTTATTTCTTAATTCACCCACGTTCAATATTACCGTGTTAAATCCTGAGGTGGGGGAAATAGTCGTTTTTACGATATCATTGGTAGTTTGCCGGTTATAATAGGTAAAGTCGATGCCCAATCGGTTACCCAGCGTTTGCAAATCAATCCCTGCTTCATAGGTAGTTGAAGTGTATGGTTTAAGGTTGGGATTTGAAATGGCGTTCTGCGCTGTTACCGGATCCAATGTTACGTTCATTAACGGTTGACCACCGCTTGCCACATTGCTATAGGTTAAATTAATAGCATAGGGATCGGGCGCTCCACCACCTACCTGTGCCCACGAAGCTCTGACTTTAGCCAGATCAATAAAGCCTGGCATTTTGAAGGCATCGGATAAGATCACACTACCGCCAACACTCGGGTAAAATATATGGTTATTTTTTGTGCTCAATGTAGAGAACCAGTCTTCACGACCTGTAAACGTCAAATAAACAAGGCCTTTATAATCAAGGTCAACTGAGCCAAACACCGAATTGGTGGTTGAGCGGCCGGTAAAAGGCCGGGTTACTGATTGGGCCAGGTTGGAGAAACTATAAAAATAAGGAGCGATAAAATTTTTACCAGATAAATTCAATTCCCTGTTCTGGTATTTCCTGTTATTTACACCCACCAGCGCATTCAGCCCAAAATGCTGTGCAAACTTCGTTCTGTAGTTGACGGTAACCATACCGTTTGTTTCAGACAGATCCGATTTCAACCCCGCATATTCACCCGCCGGCGTATATGCGGTGCCGGTTGGCATAATGTTCACATAATTATAATTATAAAAGTCCCTGCTTACGGTTCCTTTAAACACCAGATTTTTAAGCAACTCATAGGAAATAGATGCCTGTCCTATAAACCGGTTCTTGGTGTCGTCTTCCTTCCACTTGTTCATTACAAAATATCCGTTCGATGCAATAGTGGCATCATTCCATACACTTTCATTGCCGGCAGAGTCGTAACCGGGATTCAACCAGCGAACGTCGGTTGTGGTGGAAATTTCCAGTGGGGTCCAGTTAGGATTACCCAACGCATCACCGGCGCCGGTACGATTGTGCCCCTGCTCCAGGGTGTATTGCGCCAATGCCTCAAAACTTAATTTGCTGCTGAGCTTACCATTCAAAGAAAGGTTGGCTGTTTTACGCTTGTAGCTAGTGTTTGGTAAAATACCGTTGCTGCTTAGATTGGCTAAAGAAAACCGGTATTGCAAAGCCTCACTGCCACCTGAAAAAGCCAGGCTATTGGTGTAGGAATTTCCAGTTTGATAAAAATTTTTAATATTGTCTTTCTGGGCAGCATAAGGATGCATTTGTCCATCTACTGCCATAAAAGTGGTGGAAGGATCAATAGGAGCGCCCCATGATTTTCTGCCCGATTGCTGTGCATCGCCAAGGTTTTGGGGAGCAGTACCATTCAACCCCTGGCCATACTCAAATTGAAAATCGGGAGTCACTGCCACATTTTCTCTCGTATACGTTGTGTTGTATTCAACACCGATGCCCTTTTGTGCCCTGCCTTTTTTAGTGGTGATCAGAATAACGCCGTTACTGGCGCGTGATCCGTACAGGGCAGCAGCGGTACCGCCTTTCAATACAGTAATAGATTCAATATCATCAGGGTTAATGCCCGCTATGCCATCTCCCTTATCAACATTGCTGGTTATACCGTTTACCGTAGGCGCACCGCCCGGGACTGTATTATCAAGAGGCATACCGTTGATCACATATAATGGTTGGTTGTCGCCGATCATAGAGCCATTACCACGAATGGTAACCCGGCTCGAACCGCCAGGACCGGTTGATAACCCGGCCGCATTCACACCGGCTATTTTACCGGAAAGTGCATTCGCAATATTATTTTCACGAGCCTGGGTAAATTCACTACCCTTGACTTCAGAAACAGCATAGGTAACCGCCTTACGATCTTTTTTAACGCCCAACGCCGTTACTACTACATTATCCAGCATATCAGCGCCACCCGCCTTTAATACTATTGTGATGGATGTTTGTCCAGGCTCAATGGTGAATTGTTTTTTCTCAAAGCCTACGGAGGTAATCGTTAACTGAAAAGATTTGGAACCGATGCCGGCGGGTATGTTCAATGTAAAGTTACCCCTGACATCGGTAGTGGTAGAAGACTCACTTTTATTAGAAACCAGGCTTACCGTGGCATTGGGAATACCCACCTGATCGGCCTCATTTTTTACCACTCCTCTTAATTGAGCAGATTGCGCTAAACCGGAGAGAACAAATAGCAGCTGAAAACATAGCAGCAGACTGCCTGTTGCAATGAGTTTGACTCGTTTCATAAGCGTTTTGTGTTGAGTAGAAATGTTATGGTTACGTTGCGAATTCTGACTCAATTTAACAACAAAAAAGAAATAACTGCAAATTATTTGCAATTAAAATAATAATTATTGCAAATAGTTACAATTATGGATTTTGTAATACTTAATAAAGAAGGAAGGCTAATAAATATATTAATCATTGATTATCATATTATAACAAAAATGTCAATCATATAATAAACGATTGCGATTATTCTAAATTAGCCTTGCAAAATATTTGCAATTATTGTATTATTGCAAAGATTGCATAATTAGAAATTTGTGATTTTTCGGATTGAAACCTGCCTGATTAAAAAATAAAACCGGGCAACCCTTTGAAGAAGTATTTTATTTGAATGTAAATATTGAATTTTGTCAATTGGAGGACGAACCTGATCCAAATAATGTTTCAACAGTTTATGGAAAATAATAACCCAAATACGCCGGCGCCGGTTGCCTTGCAAAAGAAGGAAAGGAAAAAGCTGATCACCAAACAGGTGAACATCCATACCCGTTTGATGTTTACTGACCTGGTAAAACTGATAGATGTATCGGAAGACACCATCCGGCGCGATGTAAATGAACTGGCTGAAGAAGGCCAGGTAATCCGGATTAAAGGAGGCGCTATGTCGGCGGCTTATCATATTGGCCATGAATCGCAAACCTATTCCCAGCAAAATAAAGAGATCATTGCCGATAAAACTTTGCAGTTGTTGAAGGAGGATATGATCGTTCTGATCGGCGGTGGCACCACCATCAGGGAGTTTATTAAAAGAATTCCCCCTACTTTACGGGCTACTTTTATTACGGTCAATGTGCTTACGGCTGTTGAACTGCTTGATAAACCAATGATCAAAACCATTATGATCGGCGGCCAAATTTCTACTTACAGCCAAATGACAGTAAGCGGGGAAGTGTTTCAATACCTCAGCAACATCAAAGCCGATCTGTGCATTCTGGGTATCAATGCTATTGATTCAAACAGCGGACTTACCGATTCTGACTGGGAAACCATCCAGGTTAAAAAAGCCATGATCAATGCAGCGGAAAAAGTAGCTGTCCTTACTATTTCCGAAAAACTCAATTCGGTAATGCAAATGAAAATTGCCGATGTAAATGAGATCAATTATTTAATTACAGAACTCTCCCCCGAAAACCAGGAGTTGCAGGCTTACAAAGCCAAAAATCTCACTCTTTTATAATATTAATAGGATCCTGGTCTGATGTTTGTCAACATCAATTAATCCGCCACCATAATTGGCTGAGTTACATTTATTTTCACCTTCAATAACATAGGGCATTTACGATTGAGCCATCCAAAATAAACGGATCGGCTTTCGGTGAGCCCAATAGTGGATAACTATTTACGACTGGCAACGATCGGCAAATGAAATGGTAATACCATTTTAGCGTATATTGCACACTGTTAATTATTTAGTGTATTCATTACACTTTTTTTTAACAGAATACAACAGTTGTTAGGTTTAACTTGTCCCAAACCGTAAGGCCGGATCTCATACAACATCCGGCTTTACTATTTCCCCCTTAATCATAAACCGGAGCATCCCTTTCACCGTACAGGCGTTTGCCGTATTTACCCCTTTTTATTGCATGCAACTACTCTACACCGTTACCGGCTATGGATTTATATTAAACAACATATATAATAACCTTTCCTATAAACAATAGTTAACCCAAAAGGCACTTCTTATGAAAAAAATGCTGTTACTGCACCTGTTAACAGGCCTGTATTGTTGCGCACTTGCACAAAAAACGGTTTACATTCCAAACGCTTTCACCACAGACCCTGCGTTAAGCACCTGGTCGTGGGACAAATCGTATCAATCTGCCAACTTCGTATTATTCTGGGGCAATGTGGTAGGCACCAATCCGGCCACCTATTCCGATGCCAACCTTCGCTTCAATCCGCAGTCCGTATGCGATACACTGGAAAAAATCTATACAAAATATATTTCCGATATAGGTTTTTGTTCTGATGTGGCTACTAAAAACCTGGGTAAATACAAACTCATTATTGTTATGAACGATACCTGGGGAATTGCAGGGCAACCCAGTGGCTGGGCATTTGGCGGAACCTATGAGGGCGTTATCGGCGCTATGTGGGTTCATCCCGGCGCCACCCGCGATGGTGGTGTTACCAGTCACGAGCTGGCACATTCGCTGCAAGGCATGATATCGATACAGGAAAATACAACCCGCGGCGGTTTTAATTGGGATCCGGCCGGTTTCTTCTGGGAATGTCACGCCAACTTTATGCGCGCGCAAATGTATCCGCGGTTTGCCATGGACGATTTGCCCCGCTGGATGGGTACCAGCATGTTCCACTGGAGCTCAACCCGTCACCACTATGATAACTTTAAACTGTTGTTCTACATGCAACAATTAGAGGGCATTACTATGGTTAACCGGTTGTGGAAAGAATCGGTTGCCCAGGAACATCCGCTGATCACTTACCGGCGATTGAAGGGCTATACGCAGGCTCAATTGAACGATTTTGTGTATGACTATGCCAAACGCGAAGTTACCTGCGATTACACAACCAATAATTTCGGCGCCATTATGAGGCAGGAACGGGACCGCCTTAAAAACAACGAACCGCATTACATATGGCGGTTATACACCATGCTCACCCAGGTAAATGCAACCAATGGCCGATACATAGTTCCGGATGCGTTTGCACCGCAGGATTATGGATATAACATTATTCCGCTGTATACAACCTGTTCAAACCGCGCAGTACATTTAAAATTTAAAGGCCATACTGAAACAAACAGCACTGCCGGCTGGCGGTACGGTTTTGTGGCCGTAAAAGCAGATGGCGCTACTGTACGGTATGGTAATGTGTATGGAGATAATGAAGGCGAGATCAGTTTTCAATTGAATGCAGATGAAACTCAGTTATACCTGGTTGTTATGGGCGCTCCTACTACGCATACATCTTATGTATGGGAACCGGGCTGGCCAAAAATAAAAAGATATCCGTATGAACTCCGTCTCGAAAATGCGGTACCCGAAGGGTATCAATCCACTTTCCGTTCGCAATACAAAGTAAATGGACGTATACATACAAACGGTGGCGGCTGGGTAGCCAATGGCTCTACAGTTGCGAGCACTGTATATGTTGGACCGAAAGCGATCGTTCGCGGCAATTCGAATATTTCGGGCAATGTGCGCATTGATGGTACGGCCTGGGTTGAAAGTGCAACCGTAAGGGATAATGTGATCATTGATGGCAATGCCAACGTTTGGAATGGCACCTATTCAGGCACTGCACATATTACCGATAACGCGGTACTGAATCAATGCACCGTTTCAGGAACAGTACTGGCCAAACAAAATGTACTCGAATGGGGTGTTACGCTGGGGAATGCAGTGGTTGCAGGCGGCGATGCCGAAATAGGCAATTGTTCCACCAACGGGGTTTACCTGCAGTTTCCACATCCCAATAACGGCCGCAGCGAATGCGACGGTAAAGGCGCCACCGATGCCAGTAACGTTGATGTAAATGCAACGATAACGGCATTTACCGATGCCCAAATGGGGCTCGCTACGCCAATCGGCTGTTCGGGAGATGTGTTATCCCTTAACGACAAACCGGTGAACCCCGCAAAACCTGGTAACGGCACACCTGCCGTAATCGTTTATCCCAATCCGGCAGTTGTTTCGTTTACGATAAAGCTGACCAATTTCAAAACATCCGATAACGCGGTGTTACGGTTGGTTGATATGCAGGGCCGGGAAGTTTTAAAGCGGGATATCAAAACAGCACGCTCCATAACGATCAACACGACTGAGGGAATCAAAAAAGGAACGTATTTCTTACAAGTGATTTCAGGGAAAAATGAGTATATGAATAAAGTAGTAGTGACCGAGTAAGAAATAAAAAATTAAGAATGAGGAATGAAAAAGTTCACCGCTTCTTTCTTCCTCATTTTTTTTATTATTCATTATCTTCTTCTTCATCTTCCTGGTCCAGTTTCAATGGGTTCGGTTGTCCGATCAACGCAACCGCCTCCTCTTTTGGCAGTTCCTGAACAGCCCGCAATTTTTTCTCAATAGCCCTTGAACGTACACCTGCCTGTTCTATCACATTGCTGGCTTCCTGTAATTTCTTCTGCGTTTTCTCCAATATGCCGCCGAAGTTGCCGAACTCAGTTTTAACCGCACCCAGCAATTGCCATACTTCTCCCGATCTTCTTTCAATGGCCAGTGTTCTGAAGCCCATTTGTAAACTATTCAGTAAGGCTGATAATGTGGTAGGCCCGGTGATAATGATCTTATGCTCTCGTTGAAGCGATTCAAATAGACCGGGTGTACGCAACACTTCCGCATACAGGCTTTCAAAAGGCAAAAACAAAATGGCAAAATCCGTTGTATTAGGCGGATCAACATATTTACCACTGATATCCACGGCGCATTTCCTGATGCCTTTTACAAAGCTTTTTCTGCATTCTTCAATCAAATCGGGTAAGGCCTGATCATAGGCATCCATCAACGATTCAAAATCTTCTTTGGGAAATTTTGAATCAACAGGTAACCAAACAGGTTTATCCTTATCGCCCCGGCCCGGGAGCTTTATGGCAAATTCCACCAGGGCGTTTGACCCTTCTTTTGTTTTTACATTCCGTCCGTATTGATCTATAGTCAGTATTTGGTCGAGAATACCTTCCAACTGGTATTCGCCCAACACGCCTCTTGATTTTACATTGGTAAGCACCCGCTTCAAATCGCCTACGCCGGTTGCCAGTTGCTGCATATCGCCCAATCCTTTATGCACCGCTTCCAACCGCTCACTCACCAGTTTAAACGATTCACCCAACCTCATCTCCAGCGTCTTTTGTAATTTCTCATCTACCGTTGCCCGCATTTCGTCGAGTTTGCGTTCGTTACCGGTTTGCATATCGGCCATTTTCTTCTCCAGCGTTTCACGTAGCTGATCTAGCCGGGTGGTGGTTGTATTATTCTGTTCGCTCTGTTTATTCAATAAAGCCAAAAAATTATCCTTTTGAACGGTGCTGGCATTGGCCATGGTTTGTGTAATGAGTTCGCCAAAATTCTTAAGCGAAGCAGCCAGTTCAGCGCGTATGCGTTGCGTATTGTCGCCACTCTCCTGCCGGTTGGTCACCATCTCCTGTTTTACCCCCGCTTCTATTCTGGCAATTTCGGTGGACAGGCTTTCCATTTTATATTTCACGGTCATCCAGTCGGTATTGTTCTTACCAGCCATGGCTTTCCAGGCAAATACCATGGTGATAATGCTTACCAATAAAAGAGCGGCCAGCCCTGTTATTAAGATTGTCTCCATGTAGTAGATGTTTATGATGACAAGTGCAATGAAATCGAAGGGTAAATTAAGGAATTGAGCGCAAAAAGTTATGCCACACTTTTGGGAGTGTGGCATAACAGGTGAAAAGCTTTTCAAAAGTTGGGAAGCCAGGACTTACTTAGTGCAGCATTCAACGATCCGGTGCAATGCTGCTTACAAGGCGCCTGGTCTATTCGTAATTGTAATTATCCCAATAAGGATTTACAGTTCTCAAATTTGCAGGCACCCAGAATATCGGGGTGGTAAAGTTGTCCTGGCTTTTTACAGTAGCATAGTTGTCGGGGTTTGTCTGCTGCTCGCTAGTAGGATACCGCAAACGCTCAGGAAGCGGCTTCATTGCTTTAGCATTGAAGGTCATAGGCTCCAGTTTCGGGTGCCGGGTCCTTCTTAACTCCGCCCACAACTCGTAAGGGCACATCAGGTTCAGGTGAATATATTTCTGTTGCATCAGCAATTCCATTTTATCCTCGGTGGTCGCTCTGTTATTGAACCTGGTAACAATTGAATCGGCATAGGTATTGACGATCGTTGCCGAAGGTTTTGTAGGGCGCAGTACCGGGGTACTGGTAGCAAAAGGACTGTTTTGGTTTAATGTGTACCAGAAATTTGTAGAGTTACTGATCGCATCTTTGATATGCGCTGCAGCCGTTTTACCGGTTGTTCCCAGGTTTTTGAGGGCAACTTCCGCCAGCAACAGGTCTGTTTCGGCCAGCGACATCATGTATACCGGAAAGGTTTCATTCCGGTGATACGTGGCGAGGTTGTACATAGAGCGGGCGTTCTGTTTTAAATGCTCGTTCAGATCACCATAAACGCCGCCGGTATAATACCTTTCGCCCGCAAGATAAGCAGGTTTCTGCCCATCGGAATTATAGTTTACGCCCCGGTAGTCGCCAACTGCAGGTGTGGAAACCAAATCGCTGAATTTCGTAGGCATTGCGATAACAGGCAGCCGCGGGTCATCGATGCCGGGCTCGTAACGGGTATTGTTCCTGTTCATTCTTCTCATAATAACATCGGGTATGAAGGTGGCAGGCCAGCCTTCGCTGATACCACGGATCCACTCGCCACCGGCATTGCCCATCAATGCGTAGGGCATTTTCCATGCCTGGTCTTTCGTAGGAAAGTTATTTTTCGCAAGCACATCCTGGATATGCGATTTGGCAAATGTTTCTTCCACACCGGAGATGCGCACGGCAAATTTCAACCGGATGGCATTTATATATTGCACCCATTGGTTCACATCGCCTGCAAACGCAATGTCCTGTACTTTGAAAACCGCTTTGGCCGATACCGACATTTTATTATACTGGCCTGGCAGGTCCTCGGATAGTTTTTTTAACTCGTCGAGCACGCTTTTATAAATTTCCTTAGCGTCATCGTATTTAGGGAAAAACAGCCTGTCCTTGCCCTTAAATGCCTCCGAATAAGGAATGTTATTATAAAAGTCAACCGCCAGCAAAGCTGCATAATCCTTCATAACGGTTGTAAGGGAATAGTAGATCTCGTTGTCATCCAGGTCGGGGCCCGATACTGCCGCTATATTGTCTTTAATAATGGCCCAGGCATTCGTGCTGCCGTAAAAAGCGCCCAGTCTGTTTCTCCAAAGCTGGTTCTCGGAGCCAAAACCTGAGGTGCCGGAGAGGTCGTCCCAGGTTGCAAACCAGGCATACCGGTCGGTAATATAACGCTGACTTACCTGCGTGTAACCTGCAACCCCCATTCCACCGGTACCTGCCATGTCCCACCACCATTCACCATAGTCCTGTACATACAGTTTCCAGGAATACAGGGTTTTGGTAAACATGCCGGCAAACAGGTTACCGGTCTGATCATAATTCTCAGGGTTGGGAAACTCTTTTTCAAGCTCCTTCTTACAGGAAGCAAGCGCAATTGAAAAAGCAATCATCCCTATAAATATTTTTTTCATGATTTTTCTTTTTGAAGCTTTTAGAAACTAACGTTTACACCAAAAATGAAAGACCTGATGGAAGGATAGAATGAATTCTCAATATATCCCTGTGCGCCCAATGCACCTTCGGGGTCAATATTGGGCACGGTCTTGTACAAATAACCCAGGTTCCTTACTGAAGCCGTTAACGAAAGCTTTTGCAATTTCAGCATGTTCGCCAACTTCACTGGCAGGGTGTAGGCAACCGAGAGCTCACGCAGTTTGATGTAATCGTTTTTGAACAAACGGTCAGGAGGCCATGAAGTACTATTGTCGTTGATATATGTTTGGTAGTAAGCCGGAGCAGCTACAATAACATCATTCGTTTCATATTTAACCGTACCACCTGTAGTCACTTCTTTTACTCCATCGAGCACCATACCATCGTGGTAAACAATAGCGTCACGTGCAGCCGCAGGAGCCTGTCTATTGTGCTCCCAGGCTACATTGGCGCCGGTAGCATTGTCGATATAGTAGGCCATTCCGCCGGTTGCTTCATCCCTGCCATGGAGGGAAGCTTTTGCTACACCGGTGCCCATGAGGTAGTTATTGGTGTAAGAAAAGATGGTGCCGCCAAATTTGTAGTCGATCCCAAAATGGAAATTGAAGTTTTTATAGAAGAAATCGCTGTATAAACCGCCGAATACTTTGGGGTTTACGTTTTTACCGGTGCCGGTAATCTGATCGGTGAGCGCATAAAAACCATTAGCGCCTACAATTCTATTACCACCGGGATCGCGTTTGAAGTCATATGCGCGTATTTCCCCCATACGCTCGCCTTCTTTGGCCCAAACCTGGAACCCCGGGGTGCTGAATTCAACAGCTTTCTGGGTGATGCCGGGATAGAGTTTAACAACTTTAGAGAACTGGTTGGCCGCTGTTAATGTAAGGTCCCAGCGATAGTTCTTTGTAACCACAGGAGCTCCCTTCAACATAATTTCAAGCCCCCAGTTCTTCACGTTGCCGGTATTGATCCTTGCTCCAGTATAACCGGTTCCAGGACTAATATTTTGCTCCACGATCATGTTGTATGTATTGTTGGTATAGAAAGAAAAGTCAAACTCAAGCCTGCTTCTTTGAAACCACCTTGTATTAAAGCCAACTTCAAATTCACGTTTGCGGAAAGGTTTTAATGGCTCCAGGAAGAGAGCGGAAGGAGGCGTAACTGTGATAGGACCGTTTGAATATGGAAGCTGGCTTACGCTGTAAGCGTCATTGGCGAAATACCGTTGGCCAGTAGCCGTGGTAGGCCCGCCACCTACATCTGCCCATGCGAGGCGCAACTTACCGTATTGCAGTTCCGGGATCTCAAAATCCCTGTCAAAATTATAGGAAAGCGACACACCCGGGTAGAAATAAGAGTTATTGGGCGCCTGTAAAGTAGAGTTCCAGTCGTTCCTTGCCTGTACTTCGAGGTAATAAGTTTCTTTCCAGGAAAGTGTTGCCGACCCCAGCACGCTGTACAGCCTCTCTGAACCTCTTGTCAAACCTGACACCTTTCCCCTGTCGCCGGAGGTAGGCCAGAACCTTGTGTCGGCGTTCCCAAGCGAATACCAGTCAGGGAATAACAGACCCATTTCGCCGGTAGATGAATACATGTTGTTCTCCGCCACTTTCTGGTAAGCACCGCCGCCAAAACCAAAGAAATTGAAATCACCGAAGGTTTTTTCATACTTCATCAGGGCCTGGAAATTCTGAACGGTCATATTGCGTTTGGTCCAACTGTATTTACCACCCGTTCTTACAGGGGCCAGCCTGATAATTTTATTTTCTGTAATATAGTCTGTATTAGTATAATCCAGTGATGCCTGTGCAATGAGGGAAATGTTTTTTGTGAACTGAAGCGTCGACCGCACTGAGCTTACGAGGTGGACCTTATTGTCCTGATCTTTGTTGTCCATTTGCTCCCACCAGATGGCGCCTACTGCATTGGGCCAGAAACCAGGGGTATTTGCATTCAGACCATAAGGCTCGAGGTCTCTTCTAAACCCGTCCCGGTCGTATAAGAATGATTTCATCCAGTTGTAATCATAGTCCCTGTTAAGGCCGGTTGCCACCCACTGTTGAACATTGGGACGGCGGTTTTTTGTTTGCACACTGTACAGGTTATTTACAAATTCAAATGTAGCAAACTCCGACACCTTGAAATTACCATTGAAACTGAATGTATTTTGTTTTTGGGTAAACCCGGGGATCACATCCTCATATGTATTACGGGTGTAGGAAGCCCTTACACTTCCCATAGTGCCGCCACCTGAAACCGCAATGTTGGTACGGTTTGATAAAGCGGTACTAAAAAAGTCGATAAAATTATCGGGATATGCTTTATAAGTGCCCATGGTACTGTCATACAACATCACATTGCTGTTATCGAACCGGGGCCCAAAGCTCAGTCGGCTCTTTGGGAGGAGCCTTGTTTTTACCCCATTAATCGTTGCGTATTGGGTATCGCGTGTTGACGCACCGGAACCAAAATCATTTTGAAATTCGATGAACGTAAACGGTTTGTCAACCGTAATCTGGTGAGAGAGCTGGATGCCCAATCCCCTTGTTCTTTTGCCGCTTTTAGTAGTGATGAGCACTACGCCATTCAGCGCCTGGCTACCATAGAGCACCGTTGCTTTTGCGCCTTTCAGTACCTCGATGGACTCAATATCGTCCGAGTTGATATCATTTATTCCTGAACCATAGTCAAAAGAGTTTAACGGATCATACCCCCTGTTTTCCATAGAGGTTTTTTCGTCGTACAACGGAACGCCATCTACTACAAACAATGGCCTGGTATTGGTGCCCGATTCAAGACCGGCTGCGCCCCTGATGCGCACGTTTACACCACCCGTTGGGCCGGATGAAGAAATATTAATGCCAACGCCTGCAGCCTTTCCATAAAGAGCCAGAAAGGGGTTTTGGGTTGCACCGGCTTTTAAAAGATCGTCGCCTTTAACCGTTGCGGTAGCATACCCAAGCGCTCTTTTTTCCCTTTTGATGCCGAGGGCGGTTACCACCACATCCTCCAGCCCGCCATCGTCGAATTCCAGTACCATATCAAGCACGTCGCTTTTGCCGATCTTTACTTCCTGGGTTTTGTGGCTAACAGAGCTGACGACCAGGATGGCATTAGGGTTGTCAAAAGAAACTCTGAATTTGCCATTTACATCAGTAGAGCCGCCGTTGGCAGTACCTTTAATTTGAATAGTGGCACCTGGCACGGGTATCCCCTTTGTATCGGTAACTGTACCCGAAATGGTGCGTTTTTGCTGGGCCATCGCAATGCCCGCACAAAAACAAAATAACAGGACCATTATAGTCCGCAGTTTTGCATCCTTCATTTTGCAGTTGTTTTGGTTTTAAAACTTTATTTAACAATATATCGATACCACGGTTAGTTGTTCATGATCATACTATCACCCGCCCCACCTTTTTCACCGGTTGCTTATCAAAATTTTCAATAACCAATGCAGCAGCGCCAATCAGTTCTGCGCGGTTATTGAAAGTAGAAACCGTCAACTCACATTGAGCAGCCAGTTTGGGTATACAATCGCGGTTTATAGCCTGTTGAACCGGGGCCAGCCAAAGCTTACCAGCCGAAGCGCCCCGGCCGCTCAGCACGATCAATTCGGGATTCAGCACATGGATGAGGATAGCAATGCCCCTGCCGATGTTGTAGGCAGCTTTCGAAAGCAGTTCTACAGCGAACGTGTCGCCGCCGGTGGCTGCATTAATAATAGTATTGAAGGCTTCCTCAATATCTTCAGGCAATTCCCGTATTGTAGAAACGCGCCCGCTTTTCAGGGCTTCTGCGGCCTTTTCAACTACCACCAGCATAGATGCTTCGGTTTCAAGGCAACCGCTCTTGCCACAACTGCACAATTTATTATTCAGGAAGATGGGGATATGACTGAACTCCCCCGCAAACCCAGTGCATCCGCGGAACAATTCACCATTCAAAATAAGGCCCAATCCTATGCCCCAGTTGATATTGATGACCATTACATTGCTTCGGCCACGGGCTGCGCCCAGCCGGAATTCCGCAAGCGCGATAAGGCTTGAGTCATTGGCGATATAAACAGGTATCCCAACCTGGTTCTCCAAAAATTCAACCAGGCTGGTTTCGGTATTACTTTCAAGAAAAGAATAATTGATGCCCTGGGACACATCTACAAAGCCTGGCATCCCAATGCCAATTCCAATGATCTTATTGCGGGCGATCGTTGTACTGTTAATAAACAGGTTAAGCCGGTTTGCCAGCAAACCAAGCGCATCAGGGTTCTTTAGCAGTGGCAGGCTGATCTTTTCAGTGTGGATAATTTCACAGTTCTGCATATCGATGATCCCGAGGCGGGTAACCAACTGGTCCATGGCCACTGAAACCACATACATTTTACCCGGCTGAACGGCATACATCTGCGGACGCCTGCCTCCGGAAGAAGGAGCATATCCCTTTTCCTGTACGAGGCCTTCGTTCACCAGTTCACCTAACATTCTCACTGTCAATGGCAAACTTTTGTCTATCCGGGAACTGATCTCTGTACCAGATAAGGAATTCCCAAAGCAGAGCTCCTTTAAGATTTTCCTTTTGTACAAATCAGTTTTGGTAACCATTTGTTAAAAATAAAAAATAATTAACAAAACAAACAAGAACTTCTTAAATAAATTAAGAAACTTATTCAATAATCTATTAATCTAGACAAGTAAGTGAACATAATTACAAATGTTTGACCATGTTGTGCAAGTTTCAAAGGCAAATTGGGTGAAGTGGGGGCGAGCAGGCAGAGTTTAAAGGCAAATAGCGTTGCTAATTGTTAAAAAGCTGATCCTAATCTATGCGGCACATACCCCTGCTTATGGCCTGGTGAAAATAAAAAATCCAGATGTAGCGTAGCATACACGGCTTTTTTGATCATATAGTTGTTACCTGACCTTACCAGGCCAGAAAAAGAGAAATATTTCCGATCTCTTCTTTTCCCCCTTCTTTTATAATGGGCGTAGTGGTGGTTTGCGTGAAGGAAATGGATACGCAACCGGAAGAAATGACAAGACCAAAGTCTATTTTACCTATTATTCGCTTCCTTACCCTGGTTTCCAGGTCAGGTTCAGTATTATTTGCGGGTGGAGTGGGTTCCTTTTGCCGGTTGAAAATACCACCGTCGATCAGGGCATTGTGGAGCACCCATTCAACCGAGGGCCGGATGGTGCCATATAACTGCAGACGGGATCTACTTCCCTTTCCGGTTGTATACTGTGATAGGTAGCCATTAAAATAAGGAGCCATTTTCCCAAAACGAAGGAGCGAATATGCAGAAACGCCATTCATCGCCGTGCCGGCGAATCCCTGGGCCCCGCCAATAAATTCAATGGCTTTATTAATTTGGAACAATTGCTTTTCCGCAGCCACACTCACATTCAGCAATGGGTCAGTTTTTAGCTGATAATCCCAGCCGCCGGGCTGTATGTAGCCAACCAACCGGTGTGCGAACTTTTGGGCTTCTTTTGCCAGCGATGGTGGTCCCATTACACCCAGCATCCATTTTGTTTGCCAGTTGTATTTTCTTATGGGGTTAGTTGAATATATGGAATGGGTCGCAAACAAGGCGCCTGAATAGGGATAATCGTTCCTGTCCGGTATTCTTTTAAGAATGTTTTTGGGCGTGATAATTATTTGCATGATCCCCCAGCCATACGTATTTATACTGCTGTCGCCGGCTTTTGGCATCAGGTGGCTGAGAAAAAAACGGGCTGGTTTATCTTTTACAAAGAAGTAATCGAGTCTTGTGCCATTGGAATAGCCGCGGTCGGTTCCTTTTCCGGGGAGATTGATAATATCATTGTCTTCGTACACCCGAAGCATGTGTTGATACGTTTCCTGTTGCTGTCCGCGTGCGGCGCCCATTATGCAGAAACACAGCAATAACCCGAAAATGAATGGTCCGCGTTCCATAAGTACAGTTTAACATCACTCAAAAAGGCTTCTTCCGGAAAACTTCCCCCGCAAATTTTTCGGAAGAAAAATTTGTGGAGCTTCTTTTTGGTGGTTGAAAGAGGTATAACGCGTAATTGACCGGCTACAATACTGTTCCAGGAATGTTTTTATGATCAGGAGGCTTCGTTATGATCGTACTCCATATTAATACCTACCCTTAGTGCCTTTAAACCGGCCACACCCTGCAATTCTTCCAGGTCAAGGAATTCGAGGTCGTTCAATAATATCCCCTGCTCTTGCAGGTATTGAATGTGCGAGATATATTCATCGGCATCACGACGGTTAAAATACACCAGGGCAATCTTTCCGGGCTGGGTCAACCGTTCATTGGTATCGGCAATATGTACTTTATCGATCCGTTTTTTTATTACCTGGTACCGGATGTTGTATCCGCCTTCGGCATCAAAACGGCGTTCATCGTTGCGGAAACTGATATCTATCGTACTGCTGTGAATGAATATAAGTTGTGTCGTTTGCAATGGCTTCGACAAATTGGGCAGCATTTCATGGGTGATCTTTGCAATGGCCGCCATGGAGGAGATCTGCCAAAGCCGCAAATTCTTCAGGTACAAAATATCGAATGGCTTTTGCGGCGCTATGGATTGCCCAATGTAAATATCATACTCCACACCATCGGTCCTGAACCGTTCAAAATAGCATGGATACGATTGCTGCAATTCATCCTTCATGAGGTCGAGGTAATTATTCACCGACGTATTCACCAGTTGCATCGACTCTTCCAGTTGCCGCCTGTTCGACCATGCAATGCCTTTTGTTTCTTCTATTGCATCAAAATATTTTTCTACGATGCTGGCCGATCCCGGATGCGTTAGCTTGAAATGCTTCAGGAAAGAAACAGCTTCTTTTTCCAGGAAGTCGGTAAGCTTCACTTCACTGTGCGGCGTTAAAGAATCATCGAGCGTATTTTTCCATTTGCGGCATTTATAGATCATTTCATCGGTTAATGCCAGGTTGTAATGCTTTTTAACGGCTTGCAATGTTTCAAGCAGCATGGAAAACTGTTGTTGCAGGTCGTTCAACTGGGCCTTGTTGCGCTCAATGGTTGAATTGCGGATATCGATAGCGCCGTACAACGGATATACGCTTTCAAACCCGATCGTTTCTATTTTGCCCTTCCCTTTATTTTCAATTTCCTGCAGGTAACGCCAGGCCGCCTCATTGAATTTCCATTGCACGGCCGGTTGTAAGGAAGTGAATTTTTCTCTTATAACTCCATCAATAGACGCATTAAAATAATCAATGGTGATCTGTACCAGTTGCGCCAAAACGGGGTAGGCCGGCTCAAGCATAGCCAGTACTTTTTCATCTAATATACCGGGCTCCCGGGTAAAGATCTCCAGGATACCGGCCAGTTTATTATTTGAAAAAAGCGGCAATACAACAAACGACTGTATACCCGTACGGGCACAGGAAGCTAAAAAGGGATATAATTTGGCTTCTTTGGGTGAAATCGTTTTATAAATAAGCGCTTTGGGATTGCGGATATATTCTTCGGCAAATGACTGATAGGCGCTTCGTGCCGTTCCATTCCTGCAGTCCTCACCCATCAACACACTCTTTACATCGTGCATTTCGGGCAATACCAGCTTTTCATTAATGCGGAATAACGGTGTCACATTAAAATCAATGGCGTTGCTTTGCACCAATGTTTTTAGCGACCTGGTTACATCATGGTAACATTCATCTTCAGCATGCATGTTGTGGCTAACAATGGTGTTCTTGATGTTTTCCACAGCATATTTTGCTGTTTCATCGGTTATCGTCACTACCGACATGCCCCTGAACTTAAACAGACTTAATGGCAACACCTTTTCCAGCTTTTCAAATCCATGCTCATCATCAAATTGCTCAGGACCGGCAATGGCGTTCAGATCAGGCAACGGACCAACAGGCGTAACTTCAATAAAACGCGTATCGATGTTTATTTTTAAATGTCGAAGCAGGTCCGTTTCTTCATCAACAAACGTATGGATGATCTCATTTTTATGAAAAGGAGAGAAATTATAGATCCTTTCCATGATAAAAGTATATGCCATGCGCAGGTTACGCAGGCGCATCATTTTTTCACCACCTTCCGTCACCGCTTTTTTGATCTTCTGATTTTTGGTATCGATCATTAAGGTATTAAAAGCCTGGGTGCCGTATACAAAGAGGGGCCGTAATGGCATGCCCAGCGCCCAGGGCAACCTGGTTTCATCTTCCGTAACATTCGACATGCTAACAAAGATCAGTTCCAGTACATCGCGGTATTTCTCCATGTTTTCGATGGGAACATCTCCTTCCAGTTCGGGAAACTCCGCCAGTTTCTCCAACAAAAATGCAGTGAGTTTATCTTTTAATGAACCGTCGTTTTTAAGACTCTTTCTTAAGAAGTTAATAAACGGGCGTAAGGATAAAGCGGTATCTAAATCAGGTAGCGCAAATTTCTCATTAATATTGATCGTCATCGTTTGCATACACAGAGCCTTTAATTGCTATAGGAACCACACTTTTTTAGCAGTCCTTGTTGCGGGGTGCGGCAGGCCTATCCCCTGTTTCACGTCCAATAAGATGCCACAAGTGAAAATCAGCAGGAATGTCATTTTCTGCATGGCAGTTCCCGCAATAATATCATACGAAAGTAATATCCATTAAAACCTGAATCCCATAATTACGTAGGGAAACCAGCCTTCGTTAGAGTACCCGGCTTTTACCTGGATGACTGCCATTTGAGCAGGCGCAAAATATAATCCGCCCCCAACACCCTGGTGCCATGTATTAGACGATTCATTCTTTACCCAAACCCGGCCCACATCATAAAAACCGGTTAATCCAAACTGACCAGGTACTATATAATTAACAAAGTTACCCAGCTTTATACGAATTTCCAGATTGTTGTACAGCATGTGCTCCCCGGCAAAACGGTACTGACGGAATCCCAGCAGATTTTCATGACCGCCCAAAAATGCCGATTGATAAAAAGCTGATTTACCGGCTGTAACAGTTCCGCCTAAACGTTCGGCTATTACTACCATCGATTTTTTGCTCAGGTTTTTATACAGGGCTATTTCGGGAATCACCTGCATATATGATTTTGATTCATCATTTAGCCCGCCATAAGCCTGCACCTGCACATTCACAAAATGCCCGGTAGTGGGTAATATTGTATTATCACGTTTGTCGCGCAACCAGTTAATTATTACACCGCCATGCAATTTATCGCGATGTATCGTGTTCTCATCGTAAGAATGGATCAGGGATATATTATTAATAAACCGTCCCTTATTTTCAATACTGTCAGAATGATAATATTGAATGGCAGGTCCGGCACTGAGGGTAGTAAATTTGCCAAGATGCCAGCGAAGAGAAGGGTTAGCTATGAACAGGTTATACCGGGTGCGGTAAAATTTTTTGTAATCACCAATCTTAATATACTCCGTTTCATTTCCACGGCCGAAAAAGTTCCTGGTATTATTGGGGGCAAAGATATCAGCCTGAACAGTTATATCCGCCTTGCCAATAACCTTTAACCATTCGCCTTTATACCTGATGCGGAAAGCGCTGGTTGAAAAGGAATGCGCTAAACTTAACTGTTGTGTACTGGCATAAGGCTGTTTTCGAAAACCCTGCCTGATTACTTTTATGCCGCCACCCAATAAAAAACCATCATCAAGGTTAAACCCGGCTGTGATCAGCGGACGGGCGAGACCGTATGCATTGGTTGGTATAAAATTAGTATTGGCAGTATCGTTGGATAAATGTTTTTTCAACCGGCCGGTGTTGCCGGTAAAAGCGGCGCCGGTTTCTTTTTCATACACACACACTTTTTTACCTGCCGCCTGTACGTTGTAAACTTTCTGCCCATCGCCGCCAACGATACGCACCTTTATTTTTTTATTGGTGTTGTTTAGCACTACGCTGTCATCACCCTTGCCAATGAAGAATCGTATCTCCCTGGTTTCATTAGCAACAAATGTGCGGGCAAATAGTTGTGCGTCGGGGTTTCCTTTTTTTGACAATTTATGAATGACTACCGATAACCCGCCGTTGCTGCCATCGGTTATTTCAACCAGTTCATTTTTATCTGAAACCTGAATATCAACAATACGATTCAAAAAATAATAGTAATTGTCCATCGCCTGGGCCATCCGGCTCCGGCGCATTTTCATTTTCTGAAACAGTTCGTCATGCTTCATCACATACACTTCGTGTGGTAAGCGGGCCAATGCGGCCGCCAGCACCTCATCGGTAAGCTTCGATACAAAATCATTGGTCAATTGCATCCAACGGGTATGATCCAGATTCACTAAGATCCGGGAATTGAGTTTGCGGCCGTTAAAGAAAAAGTAATTACCGCGTTTGATTTCACCATTAAAACCTGTTAAAAAGGGAGCGACCCATTTGCGGGCTGCCAGTTTGGGAAAAAAACCCTGGCTCCTGTACAGGGCCTGGTCCCGATCGCGTGGAATGGCTACATATCTTCTTCCGTTTCCTTTCTTTTCATCGAACCAGCGCCACTGGTCTTCATGACGGTCCCAGTCGCCCATGAACAGATCGAGCAAACGGGCCCTGAAAAAACCAACGGTGTCTAATGAATTATCATTGTCTTCATTCAACCGTTCCAGCATTTTGATGGTGTTGTCTGAGCTACCATAAGGTTCCCGCTCTTCCAGCAAACACATGGTATTGGCAAATTCCTTTTCAAACTCACCCAGGTTTTTATCCGGCGCTACAAAGCCAATTACCGGGTTGGTATGCGGTACCTTTACAACTTCCGAGAGTACAGGCACTATCAACGGTGCAAACGGGTGCTGGGCGCTCATGGCATCGCGCACCCAGTCGGCGGCAAATGTTTCACGAAAAGCTTCAGGCAACAATATTTCCGGATATTTCTCAATGCTGCGCAATACCCATTCGTTGCCGTTGGCATCTTTCATACGTAAGGAATGGGTTTGATGTCCGCCACCACGCTGCAATGGGATCAATCCTCTTTCAGAGAGTTTGATCACCGGTAATTTTACCGGGGCAGCCCACTCCTTCCGGAAGTTTTTACCAAACAGCTTCCGGTGTATGTTGCTTACACTATCATACGAAGGATGTGCTTTTACAACAGCACTATCTGTTTGTGCTTTTGCAATCTGCGCAGTGAATACAGTAAGAAATGCAATGTGTAAATATTTATTTGGCATAGGCTCCCAAGGTTATTTTCCCGACCAGTTAATTTTTAAAACATTTCCGGAGTGCAGATCACCGCCTTCATTGGATATATACAGATTGCCATTTTTATCAAAAGCCATCCCCTCAGGTTGAATGTATATGGCAGGATTTAATTTATACGCAGCTGTTACTTTCCAGTTGCTATCGGTAATCACCAATAATTTGTTTATCGATGATATTATGTACCATTCATTGGTTCTATGGTTATAGGCCAGGGCGGAGGGACGGAACTTGATCTTTTTATCACCGGTCAGGGATTCTATATTCTCCACATCAACGGAAAAAGTACCGTTCTGGTTAATCTTTCCATCATTTGTCAACTGCAAGATATATCCTTTTACCGTTTTACTGCTTTTTTCATCTTCACATTCCTTGCATATTATATATACTAACTTGTTCATTTCATCGGCATACATTCCTTCATACTCCCCTTTCGGCAACAGATCTTTCCATTCTAAAACATTGCCGGTCTCCTCTTGCTGGTGAATATCGGCAAACGGAAAAGTGAATAGGGTGCCATTGCTGCGCAGCATGATCACATAATTATTACAGATGGCCACATCTTCATAATCGCCATGCTTACCGAATTTAAAAAAGGAAGATCTTTTATCGCCTGGTTTTAAAAAATAGAATTTGCCACTCTCATCTTCCTCTGCATATATCGTATCGGGGTTGCCCTGATAAAAAGCCAGACCGGATATTTCCGCCAGACTGGGCGGCATAACGATCTTCTTTGGTTCATTTAAATTATATCCAGCCGGGCTTTCAAATTTCCGATTTTTTTGTGAGCAGGCTGTCGGGAATATTGCTATGGCCAATACAGCCCATAAACCCAGTCTTATTCTTATCGTATGCATAATCATTATTTAAACACGCCCTTCGGCTAATAAATGATAAATAGCTTCCTGTGAACACAACACGGCATCCTCTTTTTGTACCGGTACATTGTTCATTTCCTGATCAATTTTACGCGCCTGCCCGTTATCCTGTAACTGCAGGTGCAATATATGCAGCACCTGTTTTTTGATGGCTTCATCATACACCGGAAAACAAACCTCTATTCTGCGGTATATATTCCGGTTCATCCAGTCAGCCGAACCCATGTACAGTTCCTGCCGGCCATTGTTGTGAAAAACAAAGATCCTTCCATGCTCCAGGTACCGGTCAACAATACGGGTTACGGTAATATTTTCACTGAGGCCCTGAACACCGGGTTTTAAACAACAAATACTTCTAACGATCAGGCGGATCTTTACCCCCGCCCCCGATGCTTCATACAATTTGTTGATCAAAACCTTTTCTTCAAGGTTGTTCATCTTAATGGTAATGGCAGCATCCAATCCACGGCGGGCATTGTTTATTTCCCGGTCAATCAATTGCAGGAACCGTTGCTGCAGGTTGAATTGCGCTACCAGTATTTGATTGAATGCAACAAGATCAGGATTACCTGCCTTTTTACGATGCCCGAGGAATATGAACAGCAATTCCATTTCCCGTAATATTTCGGGATGAGCTGTAAACAGGATATGATCGGTGTAAAAGCGGGCGGTGCTTTCATTCATGTTGCCGGTTGCCAGCAATCCTACATATGAGATCCGCTTATTCTTTTTCCGTTTTACCAGGGCTATTTTAGCATGTACTTTCAGTGAAAGGGCACTGTAATTTATTTTAACGCCTGCCTCTTTCATCTTTTTCGACCACCGGATATTATTGGCTTCATCGAAACGGGCTTTTAATTCAACCAGCACCGAAACCTTTTTTCCGTTCTTTGCCGCACTTACCAGGGCGTTGCCAATCCTTGAATCGCTGGCGATACGATATAACGTTACGTATATTTCTGTGACATCAGGATCAACCGCCGCTTCGTTAAAAAAGCGCAGTACCATGTTATACGACTGATACGGTGGATGCAGCATGATGTCCTTTTTTTCCACTTCTTCAAACAATGACAGGGAGCCATCGCCGGCTTTCACGGTAATAGCCGGCCATTTTTGATAGCTCATCGAATCATCTTTCACAGGGAAAGAACCCAGGTCTTTCAGGTTGTGATAACAGCCGCCCTGGATAACGAGGGCATTCTGTAGCTTCAATGCCGTTATCAATAATTGCAGGTGGGCTTCTTCAATACCGGGTTGGTGCAACAGGCGGGTTGCCAAACCATAATCTCGTTTGGTCAGCTGCTCTTCAATTTTCCGGGCCAGGTCACCTTCATAATCGTCTTCCACTTCCAATTCAGCATCACGGGTAATTTTAAGGCTGTAACATCCTTTTATGAGGGTATGCTTGAAAATAAATGGAAGATTGTCTTTTATAATATCATCCAGAAAAACGACGAACTGCTCCTTATTACGTTGAACAGTATAAAACCGCGGCAGGTTTTCGGATGGAATATTGATAATTACCAGCTCCTCAAAACCCCGTTCCTGTTCAATGACCGTAAGCAGGTACAGCTTATTATTTTCCGGAAAGAATTTTGTGCCTGAGATGGACAGGTACTCCGGTTGCAGAAAAGCCATTACCTGTGTAAAGAAGTAATCCGACACTTCTTCTTTTATAGCTGCGGGAACAGGTTCATTGTATAATAAATGAATATTCTTTTCTCTCAGCAACGGTAATATCTCGGTGGTGAATATGGCTCCAAACCGTTCCTGTTGTTGATTTATAATATCAACAAGCTGTGGTAATACATCCGCTTTTACCTGTTCTTTTATATGGTCGGCCCCTTTTGACTGATGTATTTTCTGCAGCGCCATTACAGCAGGCATGCGTACCCGGTAAAATTCGTCGAGGTTGGAAGAATAGATGGATAAGAATTTAATACGTTCCAGCAAAGGCACGCTGTTGCTGCCTGCTTCTTCCAGTACCCTGCCATTAAAAGAAAGCCAGCTGAGGTCTCTATCGAAAAAAGATTCAGAATGCATGCTGTTACTGATTTCAGGTAGTTACTATGGCTGCAATAGCGAATGCGATCACGGATACGATCAACCCATACATGAACACATTGTATGAAATGCGAAGCCGTTGGTATTTGCTTCCCAATACCACGCCTTGTGAATACACATCTTTAATAAGGCTGCGATATAAAAAGTCACGATCGTCCATCATATGCAACATACCCGCCGTATAATCATCCATGCTCATTCTGAAGAAATTCCCGAAGAATAAAAGGTTTACCCTTTTTTCAGTGATATCGTTTTCGGTAAAAGTACCGCTGGGAATTTTAGGCCGGGTAGATAGAATAGCAAATACAATGGTTACCAGGCTTACACCCAATAAGGTCATGGCGGGAATGGTATATTGTGGAAACTGCTCCAGGTTCTTTAATAACACACTAAGCAGAACAGAAATGATAATGGAATTCACCGATATCATAATATGTGCCTTGCTATCGGCCATATCACTGAGTCGCTGGTGATTGCCGGAGGTTATCCTGAACATGGTTTCAATGCCGCGGTCGGGCCGGTTCTTCCGTTTTGCCTTATCATCATCGCTTTCTGGTATCAGTGGCTTTAACTTTGGCCTGGTCGTTTCCGGTTGTACCGCAGCTATCATTGCAACCGGTACTGCACTTTTTATTTCAGGATGCTTACCGGCTACTTTTGCTTTCAGCTTTTCGAGGTGTTTTGCTTTGATATCGTTCAATAACAAGCGACAATAGTCGGTATGATATTGATGCGTTTCGAGCAGGCGGATGGTTTTGCTGCGCCATTCGTCTTTACTGATATCGATATTATATAATTCGCTGAATTCTTTACGCATTACCTTATTGAACTCCCCGAATCGTGCTGTACCTAAATGGAACAGATCGGCATCTGCTACTATTTTTTCAAGCAGTGTTACCGGGTTCTGCGGTAACCGGGTAGCCCTGATGCATTGGGCTACGGTTTGAATGGCCGTTTCATCAACCCCTTTCCGCTTCAAAAAAGCCATGGCTTCTTCCGCTCCTTTTTCTTCGTGCCGGGCCGGATCGGTATAATAACCTATATCATGAAACCAGGCAGACGTTACCACTATAAAATAATCGAGGTCGCTAAGCCGGTAATGATTGGCAATTTCAATGGCGGCATTCACCACATTTTCGGTGTGTACCTGGTTATGATAGGTTAATTTATCATTTGCATGAGTATGAAAGTAGGTGGTTACGTATTGCTTTACTTCATCCAATAACGCATAATAATTCATATATGGAATTCTTTTACTGTCTACAAGTATATAACAAATATAATCAGGTAAAACTATTTGTACAGCTATTCAGAATTACGCCATTATAGCATCCAAAGGTAGGGTCATTTAGCAAGCTGTAGTACAAATTAATCCATGGTTTCCGCATATGGGAACCAGCTTTTACCGGAATTGGGTAAAGGCTCAAAAAAAGCGTGCCGCGGATAGCACCACAGCACGCCTCATAAATTATGTTCTGTATTTGATGCCAACCGGGTGGCCAGTGGAACAAAAAATGGCCGGAAGCCTGCCTGCCGCGCCTTCATGAAGCCAGGCCCGGCAGGCATACAACTATCATCCGTTCTATATTTCCAGGCTTTATCTATTTTTCTTCTTACCTGCCTGCGGGCAGGCAGGTTCGCTACTTCCGGCCCTGACCATCAACAGCTCGTTTTATTCGGCTCTGCATCCTTCGACCCTTCAACTCCGCTCAGGGCAAGCCCGCTCAGGATGCCCAGGATGCGAGACTGCCCGGCCCTTTCCCGCACAAGCGGGGCTCAGGACCGTTTATTTCTTTATAAACAGGGGCTTTAGTGTAAACCAGGCTAATGCAGGGAAAAAGTGCATGGGCACTGTTAACCCCGGGAATAATTCTGGCATTTCTATCTCGAGCGGTAATTTGGTGGCGAATGGCCCCAGAATACTCGCAAACGTTAGAATAACCAATACGAAATTGAAAATAATCTCGCCAGCACGGGGCAGCCATTTTGTTAACAGGCCATAGCCGGTAGAAGCCAGTAAACCTGCTAACGTACAAACGATCACAATGTTTACCGGTTTTACGATGGCTGAAAAATCAGCGCCCAGCGAACTGACATATATCTTTTGATAAATAAGGGCAGCCACCGCGGCCAGCACCCCCGACACCAAACCCAGTAATAATAATTTCTTAAACATACGTTTTGTCAGTTTATTAACCTTTGGTAACCGGAACAGCTACGTCAATCTTTATCTGTTCGGCTACATCACCGCCCGGTTTACCGATCTTGAAATCGGAACGGTTCACGGTAAAGCTGCCATTGAAGGTAGCACCGGCGCCGGCTTTTTTAAAGGAGAAGGGTATGGTGTATTCTTTCGATACGCCTTTTATCTGCAGGTTGCCAGTTACCTGGTACCCGGTTCCCGCCTTTACGATTTTGGTACTCGTGTATTTGATCGCGGGAAATTTGGCCGCATCGAACCACTCTGCGCCTTTAGCGTGTTTGTTTTGTAACCCGTTACCGGTATTGATGGAGTTTACATCAATGGTTACATCAAATTTTGAGGCGGCCGGATTTTGTTCATCAAAATCAATACTGCCGGTAAATGTTTTGAAGATGCCGGCTACGTCATTGCTCGAAAATTTGATGCTGTATTTATCGGCGATAGCCCATTTTTGCGCTACGCTGAAGGCGAACACTGCTGTTAAAACCAGCAGTGTTGCCATTGAAAAGATCAGCTTCTTCATATCAAATCTTATTAGTCTTTTGTAAATTCAGTGCCTGCGTTTAAAGTCACTACATCACCCAACATGGCGGTAGGCATACCAGCGGCTACTCCAAAATCAGAACGTTTAATAGAACCTGTGATCTTGAAACCTACAACATCTTTCTTGCTCATCGGGTTGGTAGTTGTACCGCCCAATACTACATCCAGTACAACTGGTTTGGTAACACCTTTCAGGGTGAGGTTACCGCTTACTTTGTATTTCTTGTCAGCTACTTTTTTAAAAGAAGTGCTTTTAAAAGTAAGGGTAGGAAATTTTTCCGCATCGAAAAAGTCAGCGCTTTTCAGGTGCGTATCACGTTGTTCGTTATCGGTGTTGATGCTGCTAATATCAGCTGATAATTCAACGACTGCATCGGAAAAATCAGGTTTTGCTGATGTGATCTTGGCATCGATGCTATTAAAAGTACCACCCAGTTCTGCCACTGACAGGTGGGTTACATTAAAACCTAATCTTGAGTGTGCTTTGTCAACGGACCAGGTTTGTGCGAATGTTGTTGCTGCTGATGAGATCAATAAGGCTGCGATGATAGTTGCTTTTTTCATTTTTCTGTTTCTATTGGTTGAATAATTAAATACGGGAATAATTATATACTAAATAGTATGTTCATTCGCTTGGGATGAGTTGCCAGGGGGAAGCAAATATATATCTTTCAATAGATTTTTATTTGCAATCTCCGTCAGAAGAACAACTTTCTCCCTGAATGGTTGTGAATTGAATATTATCTTTTTTCCATTCCGTAAAAGACTGGTCCAAAGTCTGTAAAAAAACTTCGGTGGCCTGTGCGCCGGAAACGGCGTACTTCCGGTCGATCACAAAAAACGGAACGCCGCGTATGCCCAGGGTGGTTGCTTCGGCTATATCCTGCCGCACTTCCTGCGTATAGGCATCGCCTTCCAATGTTTGTTTTACATCCGCGCCATCCAGACCAATATCTATGCCTAATTGAATTAATATGTCGCGGTCGGCTATATTCTTACCTTCTGAGAAGTAGGCTTTAAACAGGCTTTCTTCGGCCGCATCTCCTTTACCATGCTTAGCCGCCAGGTGCGAAAAGCGGTGCGCATCGAAAGAATTCGCTACAACGGCTTTATCGAAATCGTATTTCAATCCTTCCGCTGCGGCCATGCTGGTTACCTGGTTGTTTAGTTCTTTGGCTTTCTGAACCGAAAACCCCTTGCGTTCGGCGAGATACTCATGAATCGTTTTTCCGGGCTCGTGCTGCATGGAAGGATCGAGTTGAAAGCTTTTCCACTCGATTTCAATCTCATCCCTGAACGATAATTGTTGCAGGGCATTTTCAAACCGCCGTTTGCCAATATAGCAGAACGGACACATCACATCTGACCAGATCTCTACTTTCATAATAATTTATTTCAATACTTAAGCGCCTAACAGCTTTGGCAAAGATTCGTTCAGGGTTGCCGGCTTTCTTTTTAATAAATTTTCCAGGGAACCATCAACCGCATCCAGTTCGCCGGCGCTAATGCTTTCGGCGATGCTGGCATACATGGGAATGTATGCTTCGGGCACGCCTGCCTGTTTCAACACTTCTTTCAACTCCTCTATTGGAACAGGAATATAGCTAATCGTCTTCCCTACGACCTTGCTTACTAAACCGGCAATCTCCTGGAAACTGTATGACTGGCCGGCTGTGATCTCATAAATTTTATTGGCATGCGGCGCCGGATTGGCCGCTACATTCGCGATGGCTTCGGCCATATCGGTTCTCGCCGCAAAATTTACTTTGGCATTACCTGCCGCATAAAACCATTGACCCGATTCCAGGGCGCCACCCAATAACATGGGCAGTACTTCTATATAAAATGTATTGCGGAAAACGGTATATGAAATGCCAGCTTGTTTAAGCATGGTTTCGGTATGGTAATGGTCGATGCCGGGGAAAAACTTCAATGTTTCCGTGGCTTTCAGTACGCTGGTGTAAATGATATGTTTTACGCCACTTGCTTTAGCGGCATTCACAACGTTCCGGTGCTGGCTTACGCGATCTTCCAGGGTGCCTGAGGATATAAAAACCAGGGTATCGATGCCCTGAAAAGCCTTTTCCAAAACAGCGGCATCAAAATAATCGCCTTTGCGGAGTGCGATCCCTTTTGCAGATAAGGCGGCTGCTTTTTGTTCATCCCGAACCAACCCGGCAATCTGGTTAGCAGGTACATTTGCCTTTAACAGGTAATCAATGATGGCGGTTCCAAGATGTCCGGTAGCTGCGGTAACTAAAATCATAGATCAATTTTTTGTTTGTCAAAACTTGCACAGGTGTCTCATTATCTGTATCTTATAATGGTTCGACTGGTCAGTTTTGTAATGAACTTGTGTTACTTATTTTTTTGCTTTAACTTGCATCCTATTAGATTCTTACTCTCTTTTAGAGAGTCAAAGCTAAGAAGTAAGTTAATACCAGCAAAGAAGTTACTTTACCGTAAGCCAGTTACCCAAAAGTAACTAATACTGATTATCAATGTTTAGACATGAAAAATAATAATGAAAAAAGTCCTCCACATGGCAATTGTTCGATCCGCCATATACTCGATCGCTTCGGCGATAAATGGAGTATCCTGATCATTTCGATCTTAGGACATGTGGGCAAGCAGCGGTTTAATGAATTGAACCATCAGATTGGAGATATTTCGCAGAAAATGCTCACGGTAACCTTGCGTTCCCTGGAAGCCGATGGATTGATCTCGCGTAAATTATTCCCGGAGATCCCGCCCCGGGTAGAATATGAATTAACTGATTTGGGAAGAAGTTTGTTACCGCATATTGAGCAGCTGGCCGGATGGGCCGAACAAAATATGGATTGCATTTTGAAGAACAGGGCGAAATACGCGCAGAAAAAAGCGAGTTAGTTAGTTCGTTAGTTCAGAGTTTTGGTTAGCTAGTCTTGAATGGTTGTCTTTTAACTTATCAACTTAATAACTTAAACTTACAAACTCAATAACTCACTAACTTATTAACCCTTCCTCCTGCACCTGCTGTTTCGAGTGAACTATTTTCAGTTCAGGTGTTTCCTTATCAACCGGTTTTTTCCGATGCCAGTAAGATGCCAATATAGAACCGGTAATATTCATGAGCGGACCAAATACCGCGGGCGCCAATCCTAAAGTTGCCGCTTTTCCCATCTTTTGTGCCAGGCCAGATGCCAGTCCACCGTTTTGCATACCCACTTCAATAGCGATCGTGCGCGCATCGCGTTCCGATAATCTGAATAATTTTCCTATCCAGTAACCAAATAAATAACCGGTGGTATTATGAAGAAAGGCACATATAATTAATGCCGGTCCTATTACAATCAAATTATCCCTTCCCGCTGCAACAATGATCACAATGATAAAGGCAATGCCGAACATGGAGATCAGCGGCATAATTTTATCGAGCCAGTTTACTTTACCCTTAAAGAACCGGTTGAACAACAAACCGGCGCCAATAGGCAACACCACGATCTTTACAATATCCAACATCATGGCCGTTGCATCCACTGTAATAAATTGTCCGCCCAGCACTTTCATCAACAAAGGCGTTAACAAAGGTGATAACAGGGTAGCAATGGCCGTTAGGGTAACCGACAAGGCTAAATTCGCATTGGCCAGGTACGACATTACGTTTGAGGCCATACCACATGGCATACTGCCTATCAAAACCACGCCGGCAGCAATTTCGGGAGGAAAATTAAATAGACGGGCCAGCGTATAACCGGCCAGCGGCATGAATGTAAAATGGCCGAACAATCCTATTAAAACGGCTTTGGGCATTTTAATGACGCCGGCAAAGTCTTTAAGGCCCATTTCGGTGCCCATGCCAAACATAATGATCTGCAGTAAAGGGGTGAAAAACGTAGCCAGTTTAATGCCGCCCCAGGTATTAAAATATTTTGGGTAAAACAGCGCTGTGGTCACCGCAGCAAAGATCAACATGGTGAAAGAAAATCCCTTCAACGCGTCATATCCTCTGCAACCAATAGACAGGCTTACAAAGAAAGCGATCAGCCAGGGGCCTGCATACCCGGTACTACCAGTTATATTAAAAACGACAAACGCTATTAAACAAACAGCAGCAACAGGCAGGGCAATCTTTGTCATGGTTAGCTTTGGATTATGAATGGTAAGTGATGAAAGATGCCGGCAAGCTGGTTTTGGTTGCAAACGAAGCCAGGTTTTGTTGTGAATGGTGAATGGTCAATTGTCAATGGCGAAAGGGTCAATGGTGAATCTGTTGTACGTCGCAAGTTGTATTCCATTATCACATTAGCATATTATCCCATTATCACATTCTTCACCAGGTCCTCTTCTTCATATACTCATCTAACTGGGCGCGGGTCATCGGGATCTCGTTCGGGTTCTTTTGCAACCAATCCAGGAAATCCTGTTTTATTTTATCAGTCCATTGGTTGTCGATTTGCCCCGGTGTATACCGGCCGGCCTTCAACATGCTGATGCCAAACTTATCTTTCAAAATAATAAACTCGGCAGTCACGATCACCTGCTCGGCGAGGTGCGCGGGAACAAACAGTACCCCGCCTTTTTTAGCAATCACCAGGTCACCGGGCATTACCATCGCATGACCGATGCGAATGGGCGTATTCAACCCCATCAACACTTCGTCTTTCAGGTACGATGGGTGCCAGTCACGTACATACGCATTGAAGCCTTTTATTTCCGATAGTCCTTCCAGGTCGCGGGCTGCAGCGTCAAAAACAACACCATTGCCCGACTTGCTGTAAATGGCATTTCCCAGATTACTGCCTATAAGGGTACCGCTCGCAATTTTGCCAAATCCATCGGCCACATATACATCGCCTTTGGTTAACATATCAATAGGCCATGCGTTGGTATTGCCCATGCGACCGTCTTTCTTTCCGCGATCTTTGATGTTCTTTTCTACATCCGGGCGCGATGGCATAAAACAAGCGGTTAAAGCCCGCCCTACTACGGGAGTATCGGTATGCACCGTTTTCCAATCACCTTCATACTGACAGGTATATCCTTCATTGTTCAGGATGGTCCAGGCGTCTTCAATGGCAATATTGCGGGCGCGGCGAAGCAGGTCATCCGGAATTTTCGGCCGCCCATCGGCAAACCGCTCCCCTTTCCATTCGGCCGTTAAGAATATCAGTTCATCACGCGGTATTGTTTGCGCCTGCAATTGTGCCGCGAGCAGACAAAGCAGCCAAACAACCATTGTTACCATTGTGCGTTTCATACTCAGATATAATTTCATGTTCATTATCCGCCCACTTTGTTTGTTACTGGTAACGGCGACAGACCATCGAGGTCATATACAATTTTTCCGCCTTTCATGGTCATTTCACATTCCAGTTTTTGCGTGCCTTCTACTTTATATCCTGTATAGTCGAAAAAACCAAATTTGCCGGTGCGTATTGCCAGGATGGCAATATCGGCAACGGCGCCTTCTGATAAATGACCTAATTCTTCATGTTTAATTTCCCGTGCCGGATTCCAGGTGGCGGCTTGTATTACACTTTGCAGGCTCATGCCAATGCTCATGAGTTTCGACATGATGTTCAACATGTCTTTCATGGAAGCATTCATACTATTGGTATGAATATCGGTGCTGATGGAATTGGGGAAGAACCCGTTTTTAAATGCCGGTATAGCTTGTGAAAAAGCAAAACTGATGGAGCCATAGCCTATGTCAAAAGCAATTCCCTTTTTTTGCGCTTCCCATACAAAGGGTTTTACTTTTTTGGTATTGATGTCAACCACAGGTTCCCGGTCGCGCAACTGGCCAAAACAATGCGTAAAAATATCGCCGGGCCGTAAATGTTTGGTGAACAGTTCTTCAATAGATAGCGGTGGCGTACTACCGCCAAAATCGATCATTACCGGAGTATTGGCCAGAGTTCCTGCTTTCACCGCTTCATCAACGGGCGTCCAATCGCTGCCGACAAAATGCGCCACCTTGATGCCCACAATATAATCACGATACCGTTTGGCAGTCATTCCGGCGAGCTTGCCATCCATATCTTTGATATCCTGTTCGTATACGCCACCCCGCATGCCTTCACCCACGATATTTAAAAAAGCCAATACTCTTGTTTGTGAAAGATCGATCACCTGTCTTTTAAAAACAGCGAAGTTGCGCCAGCCCGAACTTCCCGCATCCACAACAGTTGTAACACCTGTTCTGAACGTAAAGCCATCGGGCACAACGGCCAGTGGACCGTTGCTATAAGCCCGATCGGGATCGGTTCCATAAAAAACATGTACATGCGCATCGATCAACCCGGGCGTTACATATAAGCCTTTGGCATTAATGACCTGCGCCCCTTTTGATTCATCAATATTTTTAGCAACCTGCAATATTTTACCGTCACTCACGGCAATGTCCATCACCTCATCGATGTTATTTTTGGCATCGATCACATGTCCGCCCTTTATTATTATTACAGTATTGGACTGCGCCGCTGATGCCTGCCACACAACTATTAATAGAGAGAGTAATATATATGATTTGAACATACTTGAATCAATATAATTCCCGGCGCTCCTGCCTGGCGGATCAACAGACAGGAGTCGTCCGGGGTTGCCATATTCATCGCCTTTCCTAAATGGTCTTGTTAGCCAACGGCCTTCATCAATTCTTCCTTAATGCGACCGGCCACAATGGTTGACTGTCCGGGTTTCAGCATCCAGACCGTAACGGTTATGCTGTTGTCTTTTACACCGCCGATCTCAATGGAAGGATTGCC
Source organism: uncultured Niastella sp. (assembly GCA_966212235.1). GTDB lineage: Bacteria > Bacteroidota > Bacteroidia > Chitinophagales > Chitinophagaceae > Niastella. The sequence continues at coordinate 83,829 of CBIHPP010000015.1, forward strand.
GTTGCGTAATTTTTCCTGCAACTCCTTACCGGTCAGTTTTATGGTAGCTGCGTCCCAGGTAATTTGTAAAGTAGGTGTTACATTACCGAGCGTTGGAACGGTGACGGTAGTAGTAACACCTTTTACTTGCTTTGCAGCGTTTTCGATTTGGGTAGTCGCTGCTTCCCACGCTTTCCATTCTTTATCATGATCCTGCTGGATATATTTTTCAAGGGCTACATACATGCCCAGTATTTCTTCTTTATTTACTTTGAACCCGCGGCCAATATTAAAACCACGTGGCGGCATATGCAGCCGGGCAGCTGCAATGATCTCTTTCTTCCCCATCAGCAATCCGGCGCTTTGCGGACCGCGTATCGCTTTGCCACCCGATATCACTACGAAACTGAATCCCATATCATTAAACTTCCAGAGATTTGATACCGGCGGTACGTCGGCGGCGATATCTATAGAGGTAGGAATATTATGCTTGCGCCCCAGGGCCACCCATTCCTCATGTTGTATTTTGCCTTTATCGGCTTCGATATTTAAAAAGTGCAGCAACGCCGTTTTTTCGTTGATCGCCTGTTCTACTTCTGCAGCGGTTTCTACATAAATTATTTTACAACCGGTATTTTTTAAAGCATGGTTATAGACGATGTCATGCGCCTTTTGAATGATCACTTCCGACTTCATGCCGGTCCCGTCTAAATGAGGCAACTGTTCTACTTTACGTTGGTCCATGCCAGTTAAGATGCCGGCCAGTCCCAACGTCATGCCCGAAAAAGCGCCGGATGTTACAACGGCCGATTCGGAATGAACAAAGGCAGCAATTTTTTCTCCGACCTTATCCTGCAGTTCATCTAAATAACAAAACTCCGTAGCGCCGCTTTGTATGGCATCTACCACATAATCGTGCATCAACGAACCGGTCATAGCGGTGAAGGTGCCAGCCGCATTGATGAATGTACGAACGCCTAATTCTTTAAAAAGATTTCGTTTAACAGAGGGCGGTGCTGGTGTTGCAGAGGCAGTAGACCAGGGAATCAAAGTGGCACTGCCAGCCATAGGGAATAACGAAAAAAATTTAAGCAATGCTCTCCGTTGCATACAGTTAGTGTTTTGGTGAACCTGTTTGGTTGGATCAGCTCTTCTGCTTATGCAGTAGTAAAGGGTACGGGTTATTGATCGGGATGGAAATAAAAAGTGTTGATAACCGCAGAGACGCAATGATAAGAGAATAAGAACTGCGACTCTGCGGTAAATAATCGAACCTTAACCAGAAAAAAAGTACGGATTACACGTATGCGATACAATCCATTTCTACAAGTGAATCACCCGGCACACCGCCTTTGGCTACTGCCACGGTTGTACGCACAGGGGGCTTTTTTCCAAAACGCCCTTTATATACTTCATTCATGTCCTTGTAATCTTTGATATCGTCGAGGTATACATTCACCTTCAACACTTTTTCCATAGAGGAGCCGGCCTCCTGCAGTCTTTTTTCCAGTTCTTTCAATACATGGTCGGTATGGGCTTTAATGTCGCCGGCAAAATGTGCACCCTGGCCCGCAATAAATACCATTCCGTTGAATTTGGTAACCTGGGAGAATAAGGGAATGGTCTGGTCATCAACTACATTGAATACTTCCTTTTCCTTGCTTGTGTTGGTAGTAGTTTCAGCCTTTGCAAATAATCCTAAACCTACAGTGCCGGCCAATGAAGCGAACAATTTTTTCAATGCATTTCTGCGTTGGTTAGTCATGCAAAATTTTCTTTTAAGTGTTAGTATTTGGCAAAAGACCCCATTTAGATTACCACACTAATTTAGGCCCATTCCCGAAATTTGCAAAATTAATTGCAAATTATTTGCAATTAAAATGATTTTGCGAATGCAAATGCGTGATAAATACGGGATTTAAAAGAAAAACCGATGCAGTAACATGCAAAATTTGCAATAAGTAAGTTGATTTTATAATTACTGTAGAAGTTTTGGAGCGCAGTAACTCCTTTTTCAGACCCATAAAGTGATCTGCCCCGCTTGTACTTGATTTGTTCAGTCTGTACCCTTAGTCACATCTCCTCATAACTACTTTTTTTGGAGATAGCATGTGTTTGAAGAGCTATGATTACTATTTCCCCGACGTTAGCATACTTTGCTACGGCGATAATCATTTTTTTTCAGCGATAACATGCTTTTCATCGGCGATAGTATCTTTTCCTTCGGCGATAACTACTTTTTCTTCAACGCTAACATTTTTTTTTCAGCGATAGCATTTTTTTGGTGGGCGATAGCTACTTTTTCTTCGACAATAACTACTTTCTTTTCAGTAGTTCACATCTTTTTCCCGGAAGTAAACTTTTTTTTTCAGCAGTACACTTAAAATGCTTGCAAGTACACATATAATCGTGAACAGTTCACGTAAAATGCTTGTAAGTACGTTTAAAATCCTGTTAGTACATTTGATTTGCTTGTAAGTACGTATAAAATAGAAAAAGTACACTTGAAGCGCCTGCTAGTACACTTCTGATGCTGGTTAGTTCACTTAAAATCCAAACAAGTTCACTTATAAAAGCAATTTGTACGCTTACAACGCAAATAAATTCAACCTACAACGCTTTCCCTACTTATATCACCTTTCACCCTTACATATAAAGCTGGCAAATTCACTTACCACACGGATATCTCCACTTGAAAACTTTAAAACCCTTTTTCAACCCTAACCCGCAACCTATCAGCACTAACGCCCTCGTCAGGACGGTGCAGGACAATGCAACAGCCGTTATTAACTAACATTGATCACGATTTGCAGACACTGAAAACAGTGCGCACTAAACGATTGCCAATAACAACCATTCCATAATTAATTGCCATGCGAAAATTTTTCCTATGCCAACGTAAAGCGTTTGCCTTTGCGGTGCTTTCCCTTCTATTCTTCCATTCCTTTTCTGTTTTACATGCACAGACCCTCGCTTTTCCCGGCGCTACCGGATTCGGACGTTTTGCCCCAGGTGCGCGCGGTGTTGCAACACCAACAGTGTATGTAGTTACCAATTTGAACGATAGTGGTCCGGGTTCGTTCCGCGAAGCAGTAAGCGCCCCTGGCCGGATTGTCGTTTTTGCCGTTGGGGGTATTATTAACCTTGTTTCGGATATTGTAGTATCAGCCAATGTTACCATTGCCGGTCAAACAGCTCCTGGTGATGGTATTGTGTTTTTTGGCAAACGGGTCACGTTTACCAGCGCCAGTAATACCATTTGTCGTTATTTGCGCATTCGGCTGGGCGCCACCGGCAATTCGGGTAAAGATGCATCTGGCCTGGCCAATGGCGCTAATATGATCTTTGATCACATGTCGTTTAGCTGGGGCATGGATGAAGTTTTTTCCATCAACTGGGACGGCAAAGCCACTGCGCCGGATAACATCACCATACAAAACTCCATCATTGCACAGGGGCTGCACCGGGACAATCACTCCGCAGGCGGATTGATACAAACACCAGATGGTGGTAAAGTAAGTCTGATCAGGAACCTGTACATCAGTAATAAAACCCGCAACCCCAAAGTAAAAGGGGTGAATGAATTTGTAAACAACGTTGTGTATGACTGGGGCAATGGCAACCGCCTCGGCGATAACCTCAATTACGGCTGGTCGGCCGATGCCTATATTATGGGCGGCTCCGCAGGTGTTTCTGAAGTAAATATTATCAACAACTATTTCATGGGCGGGCCACTGACACCGCCTACTAAAACAACGCCTTTCTCCCGTGGCACCGGCACCTTCTTTTTATATGGCGCTGGTAATTATTTCGATAACAACCAAAATGGTATTGCAGATGGTGTGCTGGTCCCTTACGATACACTCGGCTACCCCGGCATTGGCGCCGATGGTTTTAAACCCCAGGCTTTCCCCTATCCGCAAGCGAACCCGGTTTTAACTGCTGAACAGGCATATGCGTGGGTTATTGATAGCGTGGGCGCCAGTTATCCCCGCCGCGACCAGGTTGATTCTTTATTAGCCGAAGAAGTACGGTCGCGTGGCACGAAAGGTTATTATGTATACCGTGAATCTGATCTGCCATTTACCAATGGCGGAGTTGGAAACGTTTTCAATGCGCCTGCTCCATTGGATACAGACAGTGATGGAATGCCCGACAATTGGGAAGATGCTCATGGTTTAAATAAGAACAACGCACAGGATGCAGTGGCGTATAGCACTACCAACCCGCAATACCTGAATATTGAAGTCTATATCAATACACTGACAGATACGCCGCCTGCCACTTTTATAAGACCGCCTTCGAATGTAAAGTTATCGGCTTCTTCTTTTGAATTGCCGTCGCCTTACAGCAAGATCATTATTCAATGGACAGATAATGCTACCAACGAAGATCATTTTGTATTGGAACGTTCTGCCGATGGGGTAACGTATACTGATATCGCGCATCCTGGCGCAAATGCCACTTCATACAACGACAGTACCGGATTGTCGCCTAACACAACTTATTATTATCGTGTGCAGGCTGTGAATGCCGGTGGGGCTTCTTCTTATAGCACCCCTGTCTCGGCAAAAACACCGCCCTTACCTTCTGCACCAACCGCTGCCGCTTCACCGGTGCCGGCCAACGGCAATCAATATGTGGAAGCAGCTGCAGGCGCTTTTACTTTAAAATGGTCTGGCAGCAGCAATACCGAAAAATATGCGATCTACTTCGGCACCGATGCCGGCAACCTGGTGAAGAAAGCAGAAATAGTGTATGCGGCCAATGCCTCGTATAACATCACAGGCCTCACTGATTTTGTAACTTATTACTGGCGTATAGATGCCATCAATGCCAAAGGCATTACCCAGGGTGAATTGTGGCAATTCAGAACCACTAAAAATTTCCCTGCCGGTTTAACGGGTCACTGGAGCTTCGATGAAACCGAAGGCAGACAGGTTACCGATTCTTCTACCTACCAGGACCATGGTATTTTGGGACTCGATGATGACAACCAAAACATCAGGGTAACCGGTAAAATAAACAACGCCCTTGATTTTTCAACTGCCAGTCAGGATATGTATGTGGTGAATATTCCGCACCAGGACCACTTGTACCTGGATAAAAGTTCTTTCTCCCTTTCGTTCTGGATGAAGGCCAATGCTGCGTTATTACCTGCTGACAATAACACCAGCGCCTACCTGCTGTGCAAAGGTTCCATTACACGCAACGCCACTACCGGCGCTACCGGCAAACGTTTTGACATTGAGTTCAAGAACAAACAATTACGATTTGCCATCGATGACGATAACGATGCCAACGGCGGCGGTAAAGATGAATTGCAGGCAGATGGCACGCCGTTCTTTACTGGCAACTGGGTGCATGTTACTACCATCAGAGATACTGCTGCCAAAAAATTACGCCTGTACATGAATGGTGCATTGGTAAAAGAAACCGCCATTGCAAAAGCCAATGCCGGTATTGGTGAAGCCAGTGACCTCATCATCGGCAACATTGGCGCCCTGGAATTTCTTTCAACGGCCAACAAGCCCGCCCCTTACAAGGGTATGCTCGATGAATTGAAAATATACAACTATGCCTTAAGCGCCGATGAAGTGCTTGGGTTGTTCCATACAAGCCCATTGCCCTTACAAACTTACAGTCCATCCCTGGCGAATGGCGCTATGTTGGAAGGCTATGGCGACAGCGTTCGCATAACCTGGAAAGGTGGATTGAAAACCAGCAAGTATAAATTATATGCCGGAACCGATTCCAGTAACCTGTCCTATGTTACAGAATTAGCATTGAGTAATCCCACGTATATTTTTACAAATTTAACTGCCAAAACAAACTATTACTGGCGTGTTGATGCGGAAGGAGATGCCGGCACCACTACAGGCGCTACCTGGTTGTTCAGAGCCGTTTCACCCAAAGGCATCACTGGTCACTGGAAATTTGATGAAACCAGCGGTACCGTTGTTGCCGATAACAGCAACTATCATCAGAACGGAACGATCGTGAATATGCCTGAGGCAGCATTCACAACCGGGAAATTTGGCAATGGTCTGCAATACCTCAACCCGGTTGCAACCAGCGCCGTGAATGTACCACATGCAGAACAACTGCTGTTTGATGCCAATTCATTTTCTATTTCGTTCTGGATAAAACTCACCAACGGTTCCAGCAATTATAATTCATCGGGCGGCAAAGATTGCTACCTGATACATAAGGGCCAGTTCACCGATCCTGGTGGTAAATGGTATGGCGTTCAACTGAAAGACAGCATACTCACTTTTGCCATTGATGACGCATCTGCAAAAACTAATATTGATGTTAGCCTGAAGAAAGCTTCCGCCTACTTTATTTTCAATAACAATTTTAGCCACATCACTGCCATAAAAGATACCGCCGCCAAACAGATCAGGATCTATATTAATGGCGTGCTGGCCGGCTCAAAAGCCTATACCACCACCGGCACCACAGGTAAAGCAGTTCCATTATTGATTGGAAATTCGCTGGAGAACAAACCCTTCCACGATGTGATGGATGATGTGCGTTTGTATAACTATGCTTTATCACCGAGAGAAATAGCCACCTTGCTTGATACGGTGCCACCAACTGTTATCACCAAAAACATTTCCGTTACCCTATCAAATGGCACGGCTACCATCACGGCCCTTGATGTTAACAATGGCTCATGGGATATGTATGGCATTCAAAGTTTTCAAATTGACAAAACCACCTACAACTGTACCAATATTGGTGACAACGAAGTACAATTAACAGTCATTGATAGCAATAACAACCAGGCCACTGCCAAAGCCGTTGTTACGGTAGTTGGTTCCATACCAGCACCGGCCATTACAGTAAGCCGCAGCAATCCGGTTTATACCGGTGGCGATGCCAATACCATTTACCTGGGTTATGGTGCGCAACAATTAAAACTGACCGCCACCAATGCAACGCCTGCCCAATACAAATGGAGTCCGGCCACTGCCTTAAGCGATTCATCCATTGCCAACCCGGTATTTGCGCCAACGCAAGCCGGTGAATACATCTATACGGCAAAAGCGACAAATGAATATGGCTGTACCGCTACAGCATCTGTAAACCTGCACGTTAAAGATGTACGATGCGGAGGCAGCAATCAAAAAGTAATGGTATGTTATTATGGATTGGGTCTGTGCGTAAACAAACTGGCTGTGCCCATCCTCTTATATATTGGTGGTGAACTGGGGGCTTGCGGAACGGGTAATGCACGCATAGCAACCAACACCGGTGAACCGCAGGCAATTATTGATGCGCAGCAAAAATTCATGGTGTACCCAACACCGGCAAACAATCATTGCACCATTGCATTTACCATGAATAAACCGGGAAAATACCGGGTAGAAGTATATAATACACAAGGACGCCTTGTACAGGTTATAGGTAAAGGAGAAACAAACAATAACCAGTTGCTCACTTACTCCATGAACACCAGCCGGCTGAGCACGGGTGTATACTTTATAAAACTGGTTACAGCCAGTGAAGTACGGGTTAAGCAACTGATCATTCAGCGATAGTTCAAATTTCGAGTTTCCCAATCAACACAGTTATCAATTTTAAAGGTGACCGATACGTATCGGTCACCTTTGGTTTTTCATATAATAAGTTCAGCCTGTGGTTTGTAGAGTAGCCATATTAAGATAAAGATGGCTACAGATAAGGAATACTAACCTTGAAATAATAACCAGCGTGAAAGCTGACCTTAACCAGTACAAATTAAAGATGCTACTATATATTCTGTGTAATCATGGGTTTCTCATAACCAAATGGCTCGATCTTGTCATGGGCATACAATACCCTGGCATGACCGGTTAAATCAAAATAATTAAAAATAATGGCAGGTAAGGTAACACTGCAATAAATACATGCAGCTAACAAGAGGTTCAGGATATACGAACTAACGCGGGGCTAAAACTATTGGGGGAATCTGATAATGTGTCTACTGAATGGTTGAAATGATAAGGAAGGAAAAAGCAGGTTTAATGAATAATGCAGAAATATTGAATTGGGTGACCAAAACTAAAATAATAAATTGAATTAAAAATATATTAATAATTATAACTTAAAAAAATTAGTGTTTTTATACAAGTTTTTTAGTCGCGCCTTGTCTTTCGACAAGTTGTCGGCAGAGAAAAATAACCCAGATCAATTTGCGTATAATAACGACAAATGCGTTAAAAGCCGACAACGACCAGATTACCAGGATAAAATAAAAATGGTGAGTCGTCCGCCAGCGTGCGGAGCAACCCACCTACACCTGTAGAAAAAAGAGCACTCGTAACGGGAGTCCTATATCACCGTTTATTTGTTACTTCCAGTACTGTTATCAGCGGTTATCTTTTTTTCAAGAACAGAAATATATTGCTGTGCGTCTTTATTTTCCGGGTCTATCGCCAGTATCTTTTTTAAATTCTCCGTCGCTGATTTATAATCTTTTATCTGGTTGGTTTCATAAGCAGCCAGGTAACCATATGCTTCTATCAACCACTTCTTATTTGTTTTGTTAGTGGGATCTTTTTCAAGCATCGTGATCAACTGGTTATACCAGGGAATGGCCGTTCCTTTTTCCATGGTAGAATCCATAAGTGAATTAGTACGGGCGCGCCAGTAATAACCAAAAGCCTGATCAGGATATTTCTGAATATATGTACCAAATACGGTATCTGCCTGTACATAGGCTTCCCCCTTGAAATGAGCAATACCCCAGTTGAACAGATCGAGGTTGGAAGCTTTGGGATTATCCTGGTAATACATGCCCAGCCATTGCGCCTGGTTTAAATAATCTTTGCGGTCTTTATACAGCTCTGCCAGTTTTTTATAAAAATGAAATCGCTCCGGATGGTCTTTTGCCATGTTCACCGTTTTCAGGTAATAGGTGATGGCAGAATCTTCTTTTCCCGGTACCGTTGCATACAGGTCGGCCATTATTTCAAAATCCTTTACCACCTTATTGCTATCTGCTTCTTTTGAAAAATACAGGTTCATATTGGTCATGGCCCTGGCAGTATCCTTTGTACCCAGGTAGCTATAAGCCATTAATTTATACAGGCGGGGCATGGAATCGCCGGAATGCTGGCTCAGCAATTGTTGCGCTTTGGTAATGGCGGCCTCGTATTGTTTATTCAGGTATAACAGATCGGTATATAGTACATCGTTGTTTTTATCTACATCACTCTTCGCAACGTATTGTTGAAAATATTGTAACGCTTTTTGCGCATCTGTAAAATAATAATGGTAATACATTTCATACAAGGCAGGCGCATAACTGCTGTCTGCTTCCAGCGCCTGGTTAAAATATTTCAGGTACATTTCGGGATTCTTCTGAGATACAAATATTTTTCCGATGCGATACAATGCAGACGCATTCCGGTTGTCCTTTTCCAGCGCAGCTGTGTATGTTTTGTAGGCTTCCGACCCATTACCCAATTTGCGATGGGCATCGCCCTGCAAAATATACAATGCCGGGTTCTTTTTATCCCGGTCGATGGCCTTAGTAAGCAGTTGTACGGCATAATTTGCATCGCCTGCCTTGGCAATAACATGCGATTCCGCCACAGCTGATAATATGTCGGGATTCTTTTCCCGGGTCTTATCAAGGGCCTGATCAAAATAATAACGGGCGCTGTCCTTATTCCCTTTACTCAACAAAAAATGTCCATAAGCAACCTGGTAAAAAGGTTCGCTTTTTACAGTGGCCGGGCTTTGCGCCAACGCCTGTTGTAACGGCGCGGGATCATCCGACATAAGATATGCTTTTGACAACAAAAACCAGGCTTCTCCATTGGCGGGATCGGTCTTTATAGTGTTTTGCAGTACTTCTCCGGCACTTTTATACCGTTCGTAGTATATGTATTTTTTTGCATCGGGAACGGTCTGCGCCAGGGCAGCCATCGAAATCACCCCATTCAATAACAGTATTAAACCTTTTTTCATCAGCATTACGTTTGAACCCTTTTTTAAACTTGATCCCAAACTTATTTCACCAGAATTAGGTTTCGCTTAATTCCAAATTAGAAGTAGATTAGAAGTAGGCTTTTACATCGATCAGAACCGGTTCTTTACCTGATTTTCAATGAAAAAATGTGAAATTGTACCTTTGTAGCGGCAGGCAATGAGGCCGTTATTGTTACCTTGCACCACGTGTGTATATGTACACTAATTATAGATTATGGAAGAAACGAAAATCCTGATCATTGAAGACGAACAAAAGATTGCCGATACTTTAAAAGTTGGGCTTACCGAAAACGGTTATTATGTTGAGGTAGCCTATGATGGCAAGATAGGAGAACGGCTATTTTTTGCACATGATTTCAACCTGGTGATCCTTGATATAAACCTGCCGGGCATCAATGGTTATGAACTGGCCAAAATAATACGAGCGCATAATACGCATATCCCCATCATCATGCTTACGTCATTAAGTTCTTTAAACGATAAGATCGAAGGGTACGATGCCGGCACCGATGATTACATGGTGAAACCATTTGAGTTCAGGGAGCTATTGGTTAAAATCAGGGTGTTGCTGAAACGCACGATGAACCAGCATATTCCGGTTGGCAATTTATTAAAGGCGGCAGATCTTTGTATGAACCTCGACAGCAAAGAAGTAAAACGGGGTAATGACACTATTAATTTAACCGCCAAAGAATTTCAATTGCTGGAATACCTGTTACGGAATAAGAACAAGGTGGTGTCACGGGCAGCCATTGCGGTAAATGTTTGGGATATTGATTTTGACACCAACACCAATATCATAGATGTGTATATAAGTTATTTACGCAATAAAATTGATAAACCCTATGATCGGAAATTGATCCAGACGCATGTTGGCATGGGGTATGTATTAAAGGAAAACGAACGCTGATGCCTGTTAAACTGCGCATAACATTATTGTTCTGTCTCATTGTTTTTGTGATACTGGCCATGGTTTGTGGTACCGCTTTTTACTTTTCATATACCGAACGCACACACAACATCCGTACCCGGTTAGCCAACCGGGCTATTACGCTGGCCCGGTTACTGGGTCAGTCGCAGGTATTTGATCAAACCCTTATCCGTAAAATTGATTCTTCTACTACCCTCTCGTATAAAGACAAAACCTTTCAGGCTTACGATTACCTGAACAATAAAATTTATAGTTATAGCGATGCGCCGGGCGATACGTTGCGGATCGATACCGCTATCCTCGACGATGCCCGCGTAAAAGGAACTATTTTCTTTAAGATCGGAAATAAAGAAGCGGTTGCCTATCATTACGTCAATCCCAACACGCGAATTGTAGCTATTACCGCAGCTTATGACGAAGAGGGGAAGAACAAACTCAGGGAGTTATCGAATATTTTATGGTTCAGTTTTCTGTCGGGCATTATCATCGCATTTGCAGGTGGGTACTTTTTCTCCAACCGGTTAATGCGGCCGATCAGGAAAATAGCCGATGACATCAACGAAATTTCCGCCCACAACCTGGCCGGGCGCATCAGTACCGGCGAAGTAAAAGACGAATGGTTTTACCTGTCGGAAACGCTTAACCAGCTTTTGAACCGGTTGCAGGACAGCTTTGAAACCCAGCGCCGTTTTGTGTCCAATGCATCGCATGAATTGTCAACCCCTTTAACAGCAATTTCAAGTCAGCTCGAAGTATCCCTGCAAAAAAACAGGGAAGCGCAGCAATACCGCTTTGTTATGGAATCGGTGTACCAGGATGTACGCCACCTGAGCAAATTAACCCAAACCCTGCTTGAGTTTGCGCAGGCTTCGGGTGACCCCGGCGGCCTGAACATACTGCCTGTACGCATGGATGAAATATTGATGAGCCTGCCGGCTGAAATGAAAAAAAGCCATCCCGACTACCTGGTCGTATTATTGTTCGATGATATGCCGGCCGAGGAGCAAAAATTAATTGTATTTGGCAATGCCGAACTGTTATTTACCGCCATTAAAAATATTGTCGCCAATGCCTGTAAGTATTCTGATGACCACAAAGCCGTGGTAAAACTGAAAGCGGAAGCAGGAAGAATAACGATTGCCATCATTGATAATGGTATGGGCATTCCCGAACCGGAGTTAAAATACATATTTCAACCGTTTTACCGGGTCAATAATACCTCCCAGGAATCCGGCTTTGGCCTTGGCTTGTCTTTAGCCAATCGCATCATTAAACTGCACAAAGGGAATATTGCCGTTACCTCAGCACCCGGGGAGGGCACTGAATTTTTAATCATCCTGCCCACGGCTAAATTCTAATACACTTCTAACCCCGCGTTAATAACGCAATCATAGCCAATAAATAAATTGCATGGGAAAGAGTTGGCGCAATGAAAATAAAACGATCAGTATCTACATTTCTGCTCGCGTTTATTACAATGCTTGTTGTTGTAAGTGGTTACCTATTTAAACAAACCGTTGATTATAAATGGGAAAACAGGGAACTCATATTACAAAACGATTCATTGAGAGGAGTCGTTATTGAACTTACCCGGAAGCTTGATACCACTAAAACGGCCGCCACCGGAATTATCATCAATACCTCGAAATAAAAATGATCTCAACACGGCCGTATGATCTCAAATATTCTAATTCCTACTGACTATAGCGAAGCATCCTTTAACGCGTTGGAAACAGCGATTGTTATTGCAAAAAGAAATAATGCGTGTATACAATTGCTGCATGTTAATGATACGGTTTTGGTTCCGGAAGAAACATACGCAATAAAAAACGCCCATCAAATTGGTCACGCCATTGCCGATAACATTAAGCAACGGCATGGGATCGATACAAAGGTAATTTTCACCGAAGGGTATATTGGACCAACCATTGTAAAACTGGCGCTTGAAATAAAACCCGACCTTATTGTTATGGGTACATGCGGCGCTTCGGGGCACCGTAATCTTTTTATAGGTTCCAATTCCTATTACACCATCAAATATGCCTGCTGCCCGGTACTCATTATTCCGGAAGGTAAAAAATGGCAGCAGTTTCACCAGGTCCTTTTCCCCTTTCGTCCCGCCCTGGGTGCTTTTAAAAAATATCAATTCATTAGTGGCCTGGTTCTAAAGATGGACCCTGATTCCAGGTTCGACTTATTCGCCATTTCCATCGACAGAAAAGAACATGATATTAAACAGGTAACAGAAATTGCGAATGAATTAAAAAATATGTCGAATGGTTCCGTACCGTTTACCGTAAGCTATAGCTTTGGAAGAAATATTCCGGAAGAAGTGCTGGACAAAGCAGATAGAAGCAAAACAGACCTGATCATTATTTCTTCCACCGTGGATGTAGCCAACAAACAATTCTTCATTGGCCCTTTTTCACAACGCATCATCAACCATGCCCGGATGCCTGTTTTGAGCGTTTTTAGAACCCCTGATAATTAACCGTTTTATGGAGTCGTATTGTCATGCTGAAAAAACCGACGGGCAAAAATGGAAAGCGGCAACCCGATGGCAACGATCAGTATCAATACGGATATGATTACCTTCTCCAGTTGAAATGTGATCTTTGGAACTTTTGTCAAAGGCAGTACCCCAAAACTCATAACCACAAAAATAAAAATGCCATACACGATGGCCGTAATAACAATGCTTTTTGACATGATCTTTATGGAAGGATACAACAAAAAGAATAGCGTGGTGAAGCTATAGGCAATGATAAAATGAAAAAGCAGGCCCAATAACGGCATCTGCCATCCGTCCGCAAAAGCCGCCTTGCCAAAAGCGCCGCTGGCAATATATTGCAGCACCACAACCGGGCTGGTCCCCCTTGCTATATATGCATTTGTGCAGGCAGCCAGGATATCAAGACTGCCGGCTAACAGTCCTACCCACCCTATTATTGTCAGCAGTGGTCTTGTGTAATGTTGCTTTACCGAAGGGTTTTGAATGGCAGTCATGTGCGCAGCGTTTGGTTGAAAGCTCAAATTATGTAATGGCGGCATCGATGTGCAGCATTTTCAACGAAATGCGGTTTACTACCTACAAATAGCAGATACCAGTGTTCGGTTAGTTTGTATTTGTATGGGTTGCGGCGTGTAGGGTGTAGCGTGCAGCGCTCTCAACCTTCCAGCTCTCCCATCACCAGTTCTTTGTAACTTCTGCCGATCGGTATTTGCCTGCCGTTAATTTCAACATCGGTAGCAGAAAAAGCATCGACCTTATTTTTTGCAACCAGAAAGGAACGATGCACGCGAATAAAGCCGTTCTTTGCCAGCATTTCTTCTATTTGTCCCAGTTGAAACTTGGTAAGTATGGATTTATCCTTTGTGGTAATTCGAATATATTCTTTCAGGCTTTCAATAAAAAGGATCTCATCAATATACATTTTAACCCGCTTCTTGCTCACATTAAAGAACAACGAAGCCCTTTCAGTAACCGCTGCCGGTGCAGGAGACACCTCCACCATGTCACGTTCCTTCAATTTATTAACGGCCATTACAAACCGGTTGAATTCAATGGGCTTTAACAGGTAATCCACCACATTCAATTCATATCCCTGCAGCGCATATTCCTGGTAGGCAGACGTGATAATGATCTGTGGTGGTTTTTTAAGGGCTTTAATAAAATCCAGGCCCTTTAATTTAGGCAGGTGAATATCGAGGAATACCAGGTCGATCTTTTCCTTTTGCAACAGATCCATCGCATATAACGCGTCGGTGCAAATTCCCTTTAATTGCAGAAAGGGAACCTGTAAAATATAATCTTTTATTACTTCTGCCGCCAGGGGCTCATCTTCAACAATAATACAATTATACCTGTGCATAGCTGGTTAGGTTTATATATAGCCGTACAGAAAAAATATGAGGTTCATTTTGCAGTTGCAGATCATATTCCCTGTACATGAGTTCCAGTTGTCGCCGAACATTGCGTAGCCCGATATTGTCCCGTATTTCTTCTGCGGTATGGTTCTCCTTGGTATTTTCTATATTAAAGGTAAGCCGACCTTGTTGTAATTGTACCTGAATACGGATAAATGAATCGAACCGGCTTTCACTGGCGCCATGCTTGAAAGCATTCTCCACAAAAGGCAATAAAAGCAAGGGTGCTATTTTGTGTAAACTATCATCTATATCACGTTGAAAGTGAATGGTCAGCCGATCATAACGCATTTTTTCCAGCGCTATGTAATCATCCAGTATCTTAAGTTCATCTGCAATGGAGATCAGATCGCTTTTTGATTCATATAACATGAAACGCAGCAGTTTCGACAACCGCAAAACCACCTCGGCCGTATGTTCCGATCTTTTACGGGCAAGCGCATAGATATTGTTCAGTGTATTGAATAAAAAATGCGGATTGGTTTGGTGACGAAGGAATTTCAACTCGGCTTCAAGTTTTTCTTTGATGAGGTTCTTCTCCCGTTCCCGTGTAGTCAGTTGTATCCGTAGCAATTTCAGGGTAATGGCTACGCCGGAAACAAATCCGATATCCATAACAGCCAGCAATACACCCAGTAGATTGAAAATGGGGCGGTTTTTAAGTACGCCCGAGTAAATAACCGGGTTGATATAATATACAAAAACGATCCGGTACAATATAATGGTAATGATGATGGCGACAGCTACCTGCAAAATGATCCAGAACAGTTTTACCTGGCCTTTTAAAATTTCCGGGATGGCAATAAATAAAACAAAATAAGTGAATAACAGCTTGGGGAATAATGCGGCAACGGCGGCTTTAAACGCCATCCAGAATTGTATATTTTCGGGAATATTTTTAATGGCAGGTCCAACCCAAACGAGTTCCAGCACAGTATCCTGCAGTAAATACACCAGCCAGAAGGCACTATGCAATAACGCTCTCTTCATAGTACCATAAAAATCGGGAAAACCGGGCTATTTTAATAAAAACCCTACGAACGGCAGGTTGCTAAGTATGAATGACACCCCCAACTCCCCGATCCCGATATGTCGGGAGGGCTGGCGGAGAGTTGTTACCGCACAGCTACAGGTTCCACATTGCTTGCATTTGGCTTTTGCCTTTCTATTAGCATATTATCACATTAGCATATTGTGCCTAACATCCCTGCAATAACCAGTAAACGAGCACAAATACGATTATAGTACCGAGGCATCCACCGCCCCATTTCCAGCCAGCATAACCTGCGATCAGTGTTCTGAGCCAATTCTGCATAATAAAAGATTATAACAACAGATATTTAAAAATCATGCCATGCGATGGGGAGCCAATATCCCTTTATAATCAGCCATCATTATTGAATAAGCTATATGGCTATTGCATTATTTTAGGATATGAAAAAAACTGTCGTCAACCGTCGTTCTTTCATTGAACAAATATCGTTAGGTGCAGCAGCTGTATTAGCGGCCGGTCCATTGGGTTTGTA
Organism: uncultured Niastella sp.; assembly: GCA_966212235.1. Taxonomy (GTDB): domain Bacteria; phylum Bacteroidota; class Bacteroidia; order Chitinophagales; family Chitinophagaceae; genus Niastella. Next base: position 100,176 of record CBIHPP010000015.1, read on the forward strand.
TGGCAATACACCGCGGCCCGATCGCATCCTGGGTATTGCCCTTGTTGGTCTCGGCAAATACAGCACCCGCCAACTGGGGCCTGCCTTGAAAGAAACGAAATGGTGCAAGCTGACCGGCGTTGTTACCGGTTCAAAAGAAAAAGGAGAACAGTGGGCTAAGGAATATGGATTCCCTGTAAAAAACATTTACAGCTATGATACCATGCAACAGATGGCCGATAATAAGGATATCGATATTGTATATGTTGTTACACCAAATGGTTTGCATGCCGAACATGCCATAGCAGCCGCTAAAGCCGGCAAACATGTTATTTGCGAAAAACCAATGGCCAATACGGTGGAAGAATGTGATCGCATCATCGCTGCCTGCAAAGCCGCCCGGGTAAAATTATCGGTAGGTTACCGATTGCATTTTGATCCCTATCATAAAGAACTGATGCGATTGGCGAAAGAAAAAGATTTTGGCGCTTTTACCACCATGACCGGAGATCGCGGTTTTGTTATGCAAAACAAAGTATGGCGGGCCGATAAAAAACTGGCCGGCGGTGGCCCGCTGATGGACCTTGGGATCTATATCATTCATGGCGCTTGCATGGCGGCCAATGGCGTGGCGCCTGTTGCTGTAACCGCTCAGCTACATCCCAAAACAAAACCCGACATGTTTACCGACGTGGAAGAAGGCATCAGCTGGACCATGGAATTTCCGGGTGGAGCAATCTGTACGGCACAAACAAGTTACCAGCACAGTGCCGATAAATTTAGAGTGGAAGGCCCAAAAGGCTGGTTCGAGTTCAAAGAACATGCATTTACATACCGGGGCATGGTGGTAGAAACCAGTCGCGGCCCGTTGATCTATACACCGCCCAATCAACAGGCATTGCAAATGGATGATTTTGCCAATTGTATTTTAACGAACAAAAACTCCATAATTCCGGGCGAGTTAGGCCGTCGCGACCTGGCGATCATTGAAGCCATTTACAAGGCAGCAGCTACCGGAAACAAGGTGGCAGTTAAAGTATAAAAAAGCGCAGAAAGCGGACGACCTTCCTTCCATAAAAATGGACTATCTTAGTCGTCAATTTTAACCAACCTGGTAGTCCGCTATGCTTCCATGGAAAACGATCATACAAATACAAAAAGACTGCGATACGCCGGTTTATTTGCAAATAGCCAATTGCGTCATTCAGGAAATGCGAAAAGGACGGGTTGGACCAGGCATAAAACTACCCGGCACCCGCCAAATGGCTGAAATACTGGAAGTTCACCGAAAAACGATCGTCAGGTCTTACGAAGAACTGGATGCGCAGGGCTGGATAGAAATGCATCCGTCAAAAGGGACCTTCACCAGTAAAGAATTACCGGAAACAACCGGCCGGCGTTTTTCAAACAATCAAAAACAAAATGCTTTTCCCGCAGCAACAGGCTACAGGGTTAAAATAAATACCGGCGTTCGCACACCCGTATTGCCCCTGCGGCATATTATAGGGTTTCATGACGGCCCCGACATGCGATTGGTCCCCGCCGATGAATTAGGCAGAGCCTACAAAAGTGTTTTGTCGCGACATACCTATCTGAAGTTTATGTCGTATGTTGAAACACCGGGCGTACAAAAGTTCAGGATTATTTTATCAGACTATCTCAACGCCAGCCGGGGTTTGCAAACAACTTTCGAAAATATTCTGGTGACACGGGGAAGCCAAATGGCCCTGTACCTGCTGTCTATCGTACTGTTCTCAAAAGGAGATACCATCATAGTTGGTGATACAAATTATTATTATGCCGATCATGTTTTCCTACAGGCCGGTATGCAACTGGCCCGGGTTAAAGTAGATGAATATGGTATTGATGTAGATGGTATTGAAAAGCTCTGCCGCAGAAAAAAGATCAAAGCGTTGTATATAACATCGCATCACCACTACCCTACTACGGTAACCCTGTCGGCTGCCCGCCGCATCAAACTCTTATCGCTGGCCGAAAAATATGGTTTTATCATCATCGAAGATGATTACGATTACGACTTTCATTATTTAAGCAGTCCCATGCTACCGCTGGTGAGCGCCGATACCAAAGGGATGGTCGTTTACATAGGTACGCTCAGCAAAACCATTGCACCGGCCGTACGTACCGGGTATATTGTAGCACCGGAGAATCTTATTCTGGAATTAACCAAAGTGCGACAATTGGTTGACGTGCAAGGCGATCCTATTATGGAATTGGCGCTGATCGAAATGTTTGAAGAAGGTCATATTAAAAGGCATATGAAAAAAGCGCTACTGGCTTATCATAAACGCAGGGATTTTGTATGCAGTTATTTAAATGATAAGCTCGCAGACGTTATTGATTTTAAAGTACCTGATGGCGGACTCGCTATCTGGGCTAAATTTCATAAATCCGTTCCATTACCTCCCTTATCGGAAAAATTAAAAGCGCAAGGCCTCATTCTCTCGAATGGTTTAATACATAATACCTCATCTATATCATTGAATGCCACCCGTATGGGATTTGCCTGGCTGAATGAGGAGGAAGCAACACAGGCCCTTGATTTACTGGTGAAGACCATCCGATCAAAATAATTACTACAGTTTAACGTTATAGTGCCGATTTATACAATTTTTCGTTCATAGATCATCTCATCTTTGTCCACCAGCTTACCTGGGTGGTTTAACATTAAGATCATTTACTGTTCATTTACTGTTGCCCCATTAAACCGGACTACCTGGTATATAAAAACCGGATACCTTAATAGTCCAAATACCATTTACCTTTACGGTCGATTATTTAATTGTTTAAAAGTTTTAGCCATGAAAAAGATGTTCATTCTATTCTCAGCCTTGCTACTTAGTATTAGTTTGATTGCCCGCGATCCTGGTCCGGGAGAAATCGACGACAATCTGATCAAAACGTTTAACACCAGTTTCCCGAAAGCTGAGCGGGTGAATTGGTATGAATTACCCAAAGCCTGGGTGGTTAATTTTGTCACTGATGGCATTCGCTCACGCATCGTGTATCTGAAAGAAGGGGGATTAACCGAATTTACCCGGTATTACTTTGAGTCGGATCTTCCATTCATGGTCCGCTCCAAGGTCAAAAAGGCTTATCCTAACAAAAAAATCTTTGGCGTTGTTGAGGTTTCTGTTATAGCAGAAAACGGCACTTCGAGGATAGAATATTTTGTAAAGCTGGAAGATGCAAAAAGCTGGATGACCGTTAAATCGGACAATGAAGGAAATCTGAACGTAACAGAAAAATACAGAAAGGTACAGTAAGAAAAACAGGCATTCAGATGCATTATTCCTGAAAAAAAGACCGAAGGTTTGAAAGATATTCTTTCAGTCCTTCGGTCTTTTGCATTCTACCCAAATACCTTTTCCGGGGGTTTCCTAAAACAGATCGTAAGCCGGAAATCCCGAAACTTTATTCAAACCTGTTTCCATAGCACTTTTCATCGTCCAGCCGCAACCATCGTTTGATGGGTTGTTATTAATGATCACGGAATAACTCAACCCATTCCCCAACTCTACCAGGAACGACCTGGTTCCATCAAAACAGCCGTTGTGATTTTGCAGATCGCCTGATACGATCCAGCCGCAACCATAACCCATGTTTAAAGTAGTACCGGTAACCATGGCCGTATGGGTAGGGTCAGTGATCACGTCACTGGGTACTGCAGCGCCATCTACCTTATTCAAAAATTTCAACAGATCAATAGGCCTGGCTACCCAGCCGCCAAAACCTGCCCACAGTTGCAAATTCATTTTATCCATCGGTACATAGCTCGCCTCGCCAGCCTTTGCATTGCCCGATGCGGCGCCTACGTACATGGTATTGCCAATACCGCATTTGTTCAACACATTAGCACGAATGTAATTTTCGTATGATTGTCCGCTCACCTGCTCAATAATGCGGGCCAGGATGAAGAAGTTGGTGTTGGAATAAATATACTGCGCAGAAGTATCGGTAGTGATCAGGTCAGCCGCATTCAGCAACACAGTCATAGCATCATCAGCTGTTTTATTCTGGTCCCAGAAAACTGATTCCCCATTACAGGTGCGCAAACCGGAAGTGTGGTGCAATAACTGGCGCACAGTGATCCTGTTCAATTTTTCTTTACCGGCTGGTGTAGCATACTTTGAACCCAATATACTATTGGGACCGAACACGGCTTTATCCAGGGAGATCTTATGCTGGTCAAGCAGTGTCATTACCCCTACCGATGTCACCGGTTTTGATATACTCATAATGCGAAGGGGTTGATCGGGCGACATTTCTTCACCACTGGCGGCATCGGCAAAGCCATATCCTTTTGCAAATACCAGTCGTCCGTTTTTACAAACGGCGATCGATAACCCTTTTACACTTTGACTGCTCATATACTGATTTACCGCCTCATCGATGGCTGCAATATCTGATCCTTTCATATTGGTGTTGGTCCAAATGGCATTGTACTCACAACTATTGCCCGACATATAAGCATTTACATACACCGGTTTATAACCCTGGTAGTACATATTGTCAAATACATATTGGTAATTGCCATTGCTGACGCCATGCCTTGCCGCCCACAACGGACTTGCTACTTTTTCCCAGATAGCTGCATATAAGTTAGTGCCGTTCTTTGTATAACCGCTGACAGTTTTTAACGTATATCCCTGTTTGGTAAAATCGTTAAACGCCTGCTGATATTGGGCAGATGTAAGATTATGCCGGGCCACATAGGCATTGCCGGCACTTTTTTCCCAAATGCCTGCAAAGTATTCTACATTATTCACTACATAGCCCGATACATGCAGCAACCGGTAACCTTGTTTTGAAAAATCATCAAATGCTTTTTGATACTGGGCCGCGGTTAAATTGTGCCTGGCGGCCCATGCAGCACCGGATGTTTTTTCCCAAATGCCTGCAAACTTAGCCTGACTACCTACACCATATCCTGATACATGTGTAAGCCGGAATCCTTTCTTCGAAAAATCATCAAAAGCAGTTTGATAATCCTGGCTCGACATACCATGACGTGCAGCCCATTCCGGACCAGCCTTCTTCTCCCATAATGCAATATATTTTTCCTGTCCGCCACAGGTATACCCACCCACTGTAGAAAGCCGGTAACCTTGTTTCACAAAATCATCAAAAGCTTCCTGGTATTGCGCTGGGCTTAAATTATGGCGCGCTACCCACTGCGAAAAAATTGTTTGCAAGGAGAATAATGAACAAAAGAGAACCAATAAACCTGTTTGAAGAAATGATTTCATGGTAAGACCTTTAAAGTGTTTTAATAATTTGATGCAATAGGATTCAGTATGCTATTGTTGCAATAGCTACTAATCCATATTCAAAAATGTTTTGTGCTAATAATCGGAGAACCTTACAGGAACAGGTAAATAAGATATCTAGCCGTATTCATAAAGGGTGGTAAGAATTCGATGCTTGCAAAATCGTATGCAAATGTAATGGGTATATACAGCGCCAGCAATACCACAATAGTGGTAAGGTCAATTCTTTGACGAAAATCAAGTAGGACTACGCAATAAATGGAATTAGCAGTACTTGTTATTTTTTCGAAAAGTAGGGTACATCATCTCTGCTTATTGTTTCTTTTTGCTGCCAGTATGCCAATGTAACTACCTGTCCGCGCGGTGTTTTTAATAATCTTCCAAAAACAGCATTGGTGGCATTGAACGTTACGTCTGTAACACCGATAGTAAATGTAGCAGGCGGTAATGGTGGCGCTGCTGCTGTTTCAGCAGGAGTATCTGCAGAGGCAGGAGTAGCCGCTACGGGCGCAGCCGCTTTCGGGGGTGGAGAAGCGACAACCAGTACGGTATATTTATTGAATTCGAGTAGCGGTTTTAAAAAATCAACCCGTTGCTGCGACGCATTCTTTTCTACTATGGCGCATTTAACGCCATCCAACTCTTCAAACTCATGATTTTTATTAATAGCCATAAATAACAAAAATTACAAAAGACAAAAAACAAGTTCCAAATAAATGCGGGGCCAACTAAGGTGCTATTCAAAATCCAAAACTCAGCGAATGGATGTAATCATACACATAGCCGGCCAATCCCGTCACAATAATGCCAACAATACAAATGATCATAGCCAGTTTGGAAAAGACTGGTATGGTTAGCCGTTCGATCGGTTGTTCATTCGTATCCATAAAGATCGCTTTTACGATCCGCAGGTAATAATAAAAAGAGATGATCATATTCAGCGCCGCAATGGTGATCAGGATATAGTTTCCTTTTCCTGCGCCCGACATCAAGAGGAAAAACTTTCCAAAGAAACCCGCTGTGGGTGGAACGCCAGCCAGCGAAAACAAAGCAATTGTGAGTACCCACGACAATACCGGGTTGGTTCTGTAAAAACCTTTGTAATCACTTACCTGTTCCCTGCCCGTGACAGCGCTTACCAGGGCCACCACACCAAAAGCCGCGAGGTTTGAGAACACATAAATAAGCACGAAATAAACAACCGATGCGGTTGCAATCTGCGAACTTCCCGTTATACCTACCAAAATAAAACCGATCTGTGCAATGGAAGAAAAGGCAAGAAATCGTTTGATATTATTCTGCCTGATAGCAAACAGGTTTCCGATCAAAATGGTAAGCACCGATAAAGCAAACAACATATTATACCATGTTTCGGCCAATGGCTTAAACACCGTATATAAAACGGAAACAAATACAAACAGCACCGATCCTTTTGAAATGACCGACAACCAGGATGTAACGGCCACCGGTGCGCCTTCGTACACATCAGCCGTCCACAAATGAAAAGGCACCACAGATATTTTAAAACCAAAACCGGCCAGCAATAACACAAAAGCAAATACCTGTAACGGGGCGCCGGTTATAAGGGCTGTCATTTCACTGAACGTAAGTGTGCCGGTAGCGCCATATACCAACGAAATACCAAATAACAATAATCCCGATGCAAATGCAGAAGAGATAATAAACTTCATCGCTGCTTCTGAGGATCTCTTTTTAGCCAGGTCAAAATTGGCCATGGCAGCCAATGGAATGCTTGATAATTCCAGCCCCACATAAAACATTAATAAATTTCCGGCGGAGATCATGAAGAACATGCCCAGCAAAGTGCACAATAACAGAATATAAAACTCCGGAACGTGATCATGCTTTTTCAGCCAGGAAGCCGATTGCAACGAAACGATCAGTGTACCAAGATTCAGTATATTTTTCTCCAGTACAATTAAAGGATTGGTAAAAAACATTTCATCAAACAGCATACCTTGCTGATTGCCAACAAATCCCACTACCAGGTTCAGTAGCAACAACCCATTGGCGAGGTTCAGTATTTTCTCATTGGAAATATCGGTTCCAATTTTTATCAGCAACAGGGTAAAGATGATCACCATAATGATCAGTTCCTGTTTCATGAGTATAAAAAAATCAGTCAACATAATTTATATTATAGGTGTGCCTATTTAATCAATTCCGTCAACCAGAAAGGCGCAATACCGATGGCCAGGATACCAATGATAAGTATAGTAGCCGCTACTTTTTCATTCCAGCCCGCATCTGCCAGTGGTACGGCCTGCTGGTGCGACGTATCCTCGCCTGCTTGATACAACGGTCCCATGATCACTTTCCCCATGGCCCTTAATATGTATACGGCCGTTACCACAATGGAAGCGCAGGCCAGGATGGTAGCCACCCGGTATAAGGTATCCGCATTTTCCCAGGCGCCCATAAAAACCGTCATCTCGGCTACAAACCCACTCAAACCTGGTAGACCGAGTGAACATAAACCAGCTATTACAAAAACCGTTGCGATAAAAGGCATTACTTTTAATAAACCGCCTAATTGCGCCACTTGCCGGGTATGCGTTCTGTCATACAACATGCCAATGGCCGCAAAGAAAAGGGCCGTCATCAATCCATGCGATACCATTTGCAGCACCGCACCCATGATGGCTGTTTTGGTTAACATGCCAATACCCAGTAACACAAATCCGCAATGACTAACCGATGAATAAGCATTGATATATTTAAGATCGGTTTGCATCATGGTAGCGAAAGCGCCATATATAATAGCAATGGTAGCAAGCAGGATAATGATCCATGAATAATATTGCGCGCCCTCAGGCATTAACAGCGTAGCCACCCGCAAGCATCCATACCCGCCGAGTTTCATGGATATGCCGGCCAGGAACATGGATGCCGCAGTAGGCGCCGATGAATGTCCGTCGGGCACCCAGGTATGGAACGGGAACAGCGCAGTAAAAACGCCAAAGCCAACAAAGGCGAAGGGAAAGAATATTTTCTGCACTTCTATAGGAATGTGCAGTTGTGCTATCTGTAACAGATCAAAAGTATGCGTACCGCCGGCCATTGGGGTATTAAAATAAATACCGGCCAGGCCAACAAAAACCAACGCACTCCCACCCATCAACATCAGGGCCAGTTTCATGGCGCTGTATTCCTTGCGACCGCTGCCCCAGATACCGATAAGCAGAAACTTGGGTATAACAGCTACTTCCAAAAAGAAAAACAGGGTAAACAGATCGAGCGAAATAAAAAAGCCATAGGCGCCCATGCTTAGGAGCACTAACAGAAAGAAAAATTCTTTGCTCAACTTTTCCATGGACCACGAAACCAGGATGCCTGCAATGGTTACAAAAGCCGTTAGCAGGATCATGGCAATGGAAATACCATCGGCGCCAATATGATAATGAATGTTCAGCGGTGTAAACCAAACATAGTCTTCTTCAAATAACATGGTGGCCTGATCACCAGCCCCACGTTGTTGCCAGTAAGAAGCCAGCAACAAAAAAGCAACTACCAATTGCACCACGGCGCCGCTTAACGCCACCACACGCACCTGCCGTAAGCCGTTACAAAACAACAGCAGAATGGCTGTGACGAGTGGTAATATGATGAGTAAAGACAAGCTCATATTTTGTTTGCGGTTTGTAGTTTATAGTTTTCTCAATTCCACCAATAAATAAATACGGCGGCCAGCGCTATGATGCCGCCAAAGAAATACAGTGTATAGCTTTGTACATTGCCCGACTGTAATGCTTTTATTCCTTCCGAAAAACGGGTAGTCGTAGACCCCAGCCAGTTCATACTTCCATCAACAATATATTTATCGATCCACGCAGCTGGTTTTGCAATGCCATTAAAGATGATCTTTTTAGTGACGAACAGATACAGTTCATCAAAATAGAATTTTTGCCGGGCTGCCCGGTAAAGTCCACCCAATGCAGCCGCAACCTTTTGTGGCCGCGGGTTCTCCCGGTAATAAAGTATATAAGCTAATGCAATACCGGCAATAGCCATAAAAACAGGTGCAATAGAAAAACTTATTGGGATGGAAATTTCTTCGGCCCTTCCATTGAATGAGATGTAATGTGAAAAGGGAATAAACCCAACGACTACAGCTGCCACTGCTAATAGCAGTAAAGGCAATTTCATATTCCAGGCGCCTTCCCCATGATTGTTGCTGTGGGAATTATGCGCCGGCGTTTTATTCCAGAAAACACTGAAATATAACCGGAACATATAGAATGCAGTGATTCCGGATGTGATCAATGCGATATAATAAATGAGCCGATTATTTTGCCAGGCAGTCATTAATATTTCTTCCTTGCTAAAAAATCCGGCGAAGGGTGGAATACCGGCAATAGCCAGACAAGCGATCAAAAATGTAATATGTGTCAATGGCATCAACTTTCGCAATCCACCCATATCGTTCATTTCGTTGGAATGAACAAAATGGATAACCGCTCCGGCGCCCAGGAACAGCAATGATTTAAAAAACGCATGGGTGAAAAGATGAAAAAGCGAAGCAGTATAACCAGAATCGGAAGCTGCGCCAAAAGCCGGCACGCCCAATGCAAACAACATGTACCCGATCTGTGAAATGGTTGAATAGGCCAGCACCCGTTTGATATCCGTTTGTGTGCAGGCAATGATGGCGGCGAGAAAAGCCGAGATAGCGCCTATCCAGGTTATCAATTGTAAAATGGAAACATCAACCAGAAACACGGCATACAACCTGGCTACCAGGTATACACCGGCCACCACCATGGTGGCAGCATGTATCAATGCCGATACCGGCGTAGGACCTTCCATGGCATCGGGCAGCCAGATGTGCAAGGGGAACATGGCCGATTTACCAGCGCCGCCAATAAACACAAGCGCAAGCGCCCAACTCAACATCGTAACACCCAGGAAAGTAGTATCGGTCATCTGCATCCATTCCAACGAATCCTTATCCGTTAACCGTTGTATCAAGGTACCAAAATCGAGCGTGCCGCTATAAAATGCCAGGATCAGGATCCCGATCAAAAAGCCAAGGTCGGCAAAGCGGGTTACGACAAAAGCTTTTTTGGCTGCTGCCACTGCAGCTGGTTTGTCGTAATAAAAACCAATGAGCAAGAAAGATGATACACCCACCAGTTCCCAGAAAATATAGATCTGAAAAATATTCGTGGAAAGCACCAGGCCAAGCATGGAGAAAGTAAACAACCCAAGAAATGCATAATAGATGGCAAATCTGTTCTCTCCTTTCATATAACCGAGGCTAAACACATGCACCATTAATGAAACAAACGTTACTACCACCAGCATCATCACCGAAGCGGGATCAAGCAAGACTCCCATGTCGATGGACATACCGGGCGAGAACTGCAACCAGGTATACTTTAATGCAATGACCGGCTGATAGATGCCATTTATCTTTCCATTGACAAAAAAATACTGATATGCAGTGTAGAAAGCCAGTACCGTTGAAACCAACAGGATCCCTGTCCCGAGCAAGCCCGACGTTCTGGCAAAATGTTTTTGTCCAAACAAACCCAATATCACAAAACCTGCCAGTGGCAGCAATGGAATGAGCGCTATGTATGATGAGTAAGGCATATGGTGAATCGTGAAACGTGAAACGGCAAACGCGAAAGACTTTATCAACTCTATCAACCCTATCAACTTTTCAACTTAACTCAATACCTCATCTCCTTCGTATCTTCCACATCTATCGATCTGTGATTTCTGTACAGGTTAATAATTATGGCGATGGCAACAGCTGCTTCCGCAGCGGCAACCGTAATAATAAACAGGGAAAAGAAAACACCACTCAGTCTATCGGGGTACAGGTATTTATTGAAAGCCACGAAATTGATGTTCACGCTATTTAGTATCAGCTCTATGGCCATGAGCATGGTAATTAAGTTGCGCCGGGTGAACAGTCCGTACATGCCTATAAAAAACAAGGCCGTGCTTACAAACAGGATATGTGTTAATGGGATGGTGCTCATGTTGTTTTTTCCTCCATTGACTCTTTAACAGACCTGTCAGGTTCGTTTGCCTCGTCAGTGGTACCAGACGACCCGTCTTTTTGTTTAGGTGACACCGGCTTTTGCACCATTATTCCTTTAGGCGCCGCTTTCATGGCAATAACAATACAACCGATCATCGCTGCCAGCAATAACATACTCACTACTTCAAAAGGCAATACAAAACCATATTGTTTAGTGTCCAGCATTTGTTCACCGATAGCGGAAACAGGTACCACAAATGGTTTTGCCGGCGTCTCTGTAAATCCGTGTTCATATATAAGCCGGTATGAAAATGCAAAACCAAACAGAACGGCCAGCAAGGAGAAAAGAATGCGCTTCAAAGGTGGCTTTGGCATTTCATGGCCCGATTGCTGCGTGAGGAAAATGGAGAAGATGATCAGCACCACCACACCGCCGACATATACTATGATCTGAACAGCCGCCACAAATTCTACCTGCATCCAGAAATACAGGGCAGCAACACCCACCAAACTAAACAGCAGCCAGATGGCAGAACGGAATATCCTGGTGGTAGTCACCGCCAAAACAGCCGTTCCCAGCACAAAGGCTGAAATCAGGTAGAATATAATTTGTGATGCATTCATAATAATATTTTATTCTATCCCCGCTCTCAACTTCGACCCCGGCAAATTCAACTTTTTCAGCAACTGGTTTCTATCGAAAACGCTATGCTCAAATGTCTGCGCCATTTTTATGGCATCGGTGGGACAAGCCACCACACATAAATTACACATGGTACACAGCTCCAGGTGATACACGAATGTGTCCAGCGCTTTTTTCTTCTTACCCTCCGGCGTCATATCAAATTTGGTAATGATCTTTATAGTCGCATTCGGACAAGCCAGCTCACATGCCGTGCATCCTGTACAGGCGTGTTCGTTATTGTCGTCGTGCGTCATCACCACTTCGCCCCGGAAACGCTCGGGCAGTTTCATTTGCGCCCGGTTATCGGGATACTGCTGTGTAATGATCTCTTTCGGCCTTATAAAATAATGACCTGTTGTTTTCATACCCTTCAGCAGCGATGCCACCCCATGGTATATATCCGATATGTATTGTTTTAGAAACATATTGTTCTCTCTTTTAAGAATGGGGGTTTAAAAATGCCATCCCATAATCGCAACCAGCGTTATCAGTAACAGGTTGAACATACTGATCGGCAACAAATATTTCCATTCCAGGTTCAGCAATTGATCAACCCGCAACCTCGGAAAAGTCCAGCGGAACCACATGATCAAAAAGATCAGGAAAAATGTTTTGCCCAGGAACCAAACCGAAGAAGGGATAAAATCCATGATATGATTAAAACCCTCCCAGTGACCGATGTGAAATGGCATCCATCCGCCTAAGAACAAGGTGGCGCCAATGGCACATACAATAAAGATGTTGATATATTCTGCCAGGAAAAACAGCGCGAACTTCATACCTGAATACTCTGTGTGAAAACCTGCAGTTAATTCAGATTCCGCTTCGGCCAGATCGAACGGTGCGCGGTTGGTTTCTGCCGTTACTGCAATAATAAATATCACAAAAGAGATAATAGCTGGAATATGTCCACGAAACAACCACCAGCCGGTTTGTTGCGATGCAATAATTTCCGAGATCTGTAAACTACCCGACAGTACAACAATAGAGATGATAGACAATCCGGCCGACAATTCATAACTAACGATCTGCGCACCGCTGCGCATAGCGCCCAACAAAGAATATTTGTTGTTGCTGGCCCAGCCCGCCATCAGAATTCCGATCACCGAAACCGACGACACTGCCGACACATACAACACGCCTATATTAATATCCCAGATCTGAAATCCTTTAGCAAATGCAATGGGCGCGAGTATCAGCATGGCGGCGATCATCACAATAAAAGGTGCGAGGTTAAACAGGAATTTATCGGCGCCGTTGGGTGTCAGCCCTTCCTTCATCATCAACTTCAACGTATCGGCAGTAGTTTGTAACATGCCTTTCGGTCCTACCCTGTTTGGCCCTAACCGGATCTGCATGCGCGCAGCTACCTTACGCTCCATTAACACCAAAACCAGTCCCAGTATAGCAAACAACCCGATCGCCAACAACATGACAATGGTGCATTCCAGTATCAATGCCATGGTTGGGTTGAACGTGCTGTACAACCACTGCTGTATAGAATCGGTTATGTGCTCCAGGCTAAACATCGTTAATAATTATATTATCTATCAATATCAGGTATAACAAGGTCCAATGTTCCCATGATGGCCATGAGATCACCGATCTTACATCCTCTGCTCATATGATCCAAAGTGGACAAATTTGAAAAACCCGGCGATCTGAATTTTATCCGGTACGGTGTTGTGCCGCCTTCACTGACTATATACACGCCTAACTCACCGCGGGCAGTTTCTACCCTTGAATAAAATTCTCCTTTGGGCAATTTCAATACGGCTTTTGTTTTTGCCTGAAAATCGCCTTCGGGAATATTATCGATCAATTGCTCAATGATGCGGATCGATTGCCGCAATTCTTTCATCCGCACCAGGTACCTGGCATAGCTATCACCACCGGTTTCAATGATCTCATCAAACGATACTTTATCATACACCTCATAAGGATATAATTTCCTGATATCACACGCTACACCACTTGCTCGTCCAACAGGTCCTGTACAACCAAAAGAGATGGCATCTTCTTTTGATAATACACCCACGCCTTTGGTGCGGTTCTGAAAAATAATATTACCGGTTACCAGGTCATCGTATTCATCAACCTTACTATTAAAAAGCTGAATAAAATCCTTTACCCTTTTTTGAAAATTCGGATGAATATCATACATCACGCCACCCGGTACCATATAGTTCATCGTTAAGCGGGCGCCGCAGGTTTCTTCCATGATATCATTAATCGTTTCCCGTTCGCGAAAGGCATAAAAAAACGGCGTGAATGCGCCGAGGTCCATGCCCAATGCCCCCCACCACAATTCATGAGAAGCAATGCGGGTCAATTCATCCATCAGCACCCTGATCACCTGGGCGCGTGGTGGTATTTCCAGTTGTAGTCCTTTTTCAACACATAGCGCGCAGCCATGGTTGTTAATATGGGCCGACAAATAATCCATCCGGCTGGTAACATAAATGAACTGCCGGTAGCTGAGGCTTTCGCACATTTTTTCAATGCTGCGGTGTATATAACCTAAATGCGGTTCTACTTTTTTGATCGTTTCGCCCTGCAGCGTGATCACCAGGTGCAAAACGCCATGCGTTGCAGGATGCTGCGGTCCCACATTGATCACCAGCTCACCGGCATCAGCAGCGGCCCCCTCTAAATCTCCCCCGGTGGGGGAGACTAAGGTATTAGCTTTAACTATTTGTGTTTCTCTATACAAGTGCCAATAATGAATATTAAATAATGAATTATGCCTGTTTTACAGCTTTATCATATTCACGGGGTCTTCAAAATCTTTTCGTAATGGATATCCTTCAAAATCATCGGTCAGCAACAATCGCCGCAGGTCAGGGTGATGCTGGAACCGCACCCCAAACAGGTCAAATACTTCCCGCTCATGAAATTCCGCGGTTCGCCAGATATCCGATACGGTTTCTATTTCAGGATTATTCCGGTCCAGTTTAACTTTCACCACAATCGTATGCCGGAACACCGTTGACGAAAAATGATATACCATAGAGAACAACGTTTTGCCTGCCGCAGTCTGCGACCAGTCGATACAGGTGAGGCAAAACAAATAATCCATGACCAGCGCTTCATTTCGCAACCATTGTGCAAATGGTTTGAATTCACCAGCTTCTACCTGTACATTCAACCATTCGCCGGTTTCATCAAAAACAGCGTTTGGTTGAAACTGAATGATATGTTCTTTTAATTCATCTTTGGTCATACCAGTGATTTTTCTGCCCGTATTTGTTCGCGCGTCAATCCGCTTTTTATTTTCTGCTGCAACGTGATCAACGCATGCAATAAAGCTTCGGGCCGGGGCGGGCAACCGGGAATGTATACATCCACCGGAATTACATGATCGGCTCCTTTTACAACGGAATAGGTATTATAGAAGAAAGGACCGCCGCTGATAGCGCAGGCACCCATGGCAATTACATATTTGGGGTCGGCCATTTGATCGTACAGGCGTTTAAGCACCGGCGCCATTTTGTTTACGATGGTACCGGCGATGATGATCACATCAGCCTGCCGCGGTGTAGCCCGCGCCACTTCAAAACCAAAGCGGGAGAAATCGTATTTGGAAGAAGCTACCGACATCATTTCAATACCGCAGCAACTGGTAGCAAAGGTGAGCGGCCATAAAGAATTGGAGCGTGCCCAATTAACGATATCATTAAACGAGCTGACCATAATACCGCCCCCGGGCAGGTCATGTACCTGTCCGGGGAATGGCTCATTCCCCTTGGATGCGGTTTCTATCTCTTTATTTCCATTGTTTTCCATACCGGATACAGTTTTCAGTATCTACGTCCATTTTAATGCACCTTTCTTATGTGCGTATAAAAAACCCGTAAATAGTATAAAAAAGAAAATGGCGATCTCAACAAGCGCCATTAGTCCAACTTTTTTTACAACAACAGCCCAGGGATACACGAAAATCAGTTCTACATCGAAGATCAGGAACAGCAGGGCGAACAGGTAATAGCCCACATTAAACTGATTCCAGGGGGAGCCTTCGGAAGGAATACCACACTCATATGGTTCACCTTTTTGCGGATTGACCGATCCCCTTACCAAAAATTTGGATGCGAGTATACCGCCAGCCGAGAAAAGAATGGCAGCGATGGTTAATATAAGTAATGAGACTGGTCCCATATGGCGAATTAGATTATTGCGAATCGACTGCTGATTCTAAATTTAGCATTTTTATTCCAATTGCAACATTTTATACCCGATTTAAGGATGGGTGTAACGGTTTCAATATCAATGTGTGTTAAAGGATTTGTTATTCGAGGAGACGGAAAACAGGGAACAGATAAAATGCACGTCTACGTTATTCCGGTATAACAATAATTATAGGATATTAAATTAACAGGGAGCAATACCTCTAATACATTTAAACAAAACACTAATCGCTAGCAAATATTATCTTGCTTATAGTCAACGCTTTACAAACAGCTAAAAGCTCTTTATCTAATAAAATCACTAATAATCTCTAATTAATCAGTTGGTTAATTAGAACCCATTTGGGTTTTGCATCATTTCCATCATTTCTTATTATTCCCTTTTTTCTCAATTCAGATATCAGATTATTAATCTTTATTTTCTTTTGCCGTTCATCCATCCATTCCGGAAGCTTTTTCCATAGCAATTCATCAATGTCTTGTCTATCTAAAAAACCGTGCTCTTTAACAGCTTTTTGAATCAAGTCTAAATAATAAGATTTATCAAATGCGCTATTTTTTGAGTAGTTGGCTCTTTGTCCCGTTTTCTGTGCCAGATTTAGAGAAATAAAATAATTTGGCTTACGACCTTCAATTAATTTTTTCACCTTTAAATGTCGCTCTTCAAATTCAGATAACCGGTTTCTTTTCTGAACTTTATCCAGCATAATAATCTCTTCAAGTGAAAGATCAGGATTACGTGCCAGCACTTTTGCATATTCTAAATCCAATACTTTACCAGTAATAATAACCTTAACCTTACCAAAATCTAGGTCATAATCGGGCAATGGGAAAAACCGCTTCCGCTGGAATTGAAACATCCTTTTAATACCCCCTCCAGCCGTATCTACCATTTTTAAGTTGAACATTGCAGTAGCTAAAAACCGGTTCCGGTAATATTCTTCAGGAGCATCTTCTTGAACGACTTTTTCAACACTACCAGGAATAAAATTGCCGAGGTTAGTAAAAATCAGCTGGTCTCCCATTTCAATTACATTAATTCTACCATGCTTGGTATAGTCCTGATGTGAAATGCAATTATTTAGTGCTTCCCGAATAACATAAGGTTCATATTGATCAACCTCATCAGGAAATAAGCTTCCATCTTTAATATATCGGTATTTTATTTTTCGAATTTTCGCGTATATTTTTTCAACAGCCAGTAATAAAGGACAGGAAATAATCATATAATCTTTATCATTACCATAGTCATCTTTTAAAAGCCATCTTATTTTAGTTTCAGCTGGACTAATTAAATGCTCTGATTCTTCTTTTCCTAATAAAATGATTGCAGTTCGGGTAACCTGGCCTTTGATTGTAATTCTTGCCTTATTCAAGAAAGTAATAGTATCCCACCTATCTACCTCAGCTGCCTTTTCGGGAAACTTATTCTTAAAATTCGCTCTAGCAACTATTATAGCATTTTCATCCAGATCGTGTATTGTTGAATCAGGAATTATGGCAGCACTCCAATCATCTGAATTAGCTTGCGCCCTGATTCGTTCAAACTCCTCAATATTCAATGGTCCAAGATCTTCATCATCTCTGCCATAATAATGTCCTTCAAAAGCAACCGGCAGGCCTTTGGGTGCGGCGGGAATTTGAAACATTATTACCCGTCCTTCAGGTAATTGTATTTCATATATTTCTATAAAAGTTATCCGATTTGTTGTTTTATCAGCAATCTCACTTTTTAAACTGTCGAGGTCCTTTCTTTGTGATCGGAACTGGCTACCTACTATAGCATGATATTTATTCTCAATTCCAAAAACAAGCCAAGCATATGGTTTATTTTTAAGATTAGACTCATTACTTAAGGCAGAAAAATATTTACCCAACTTCGAGAAATCGAACGTATATTTTGCTTCTTTGAATTCTACTACTTCAGTTTCCGCTGGAAGCATTCTTAACTTTGTTAGTTCAACTTCTATCTCTTTCTGCTGCATAAAAGATGGCTATAAATAAATCCTTTGCAGGATACGTTTACATCAATTGCTTAACGGCATGTTATAAAATTATACAACAATATGTATATGTATGTAAAACTTGATAATAATCAAGCCTATGTCAATCCTTTCGTCACGCCTACGGATATCTGGGTTGAAGGTTAAACCCATAAACCGCCTTCAAATCACCTTTTCAACCTAAAATCTATCTTTTTCAAACAATCTCACATTTCTGTCACGTTTAATCCCTCCATTTTGTTTTAATACCGGAAAACGAATTAAACAATAAAATAAAATACAATGGAACAAAGAATTGCATTTACTGACGCGACAAAAGGATTATTCGATGGTTTATTTAAAACAGGGATGTACCTCCATAAATCCGGATTGGACCATAAACTGCAGGAATTAATAAAATACCGGGTTTCACAAATGAACGGTTGTGCTTATTGTCTTGATATGCATCACAAAGATGCCGTTGCCCTCGGTGAAACAGAACAACGCCTGTATTCCCTGCCCGCCTGGCAAGAATGTCCTTATTATAGTGATAAAGAAAGGGCCGCACTCGCTTATGCTGAAGCAGTAACCAACATGCCCCGGCAGGATGTTTCTGATGAATTATTCGAAACGCTGACTCAATTTTTTAACAAGGCCGAAATAGCCGATCTCACTATGGCAATTGTCTCCATCAATAGCTGGAACAGGCTAAACAAAGCATGGAGAACCGTGCCTGGTAACTATAAAGTAGGACAATTTAATTAATGACTCCCAACTACAATCATTGAATAACAAAACAAATATGACACAAGCACCCAAAAAATGGAAAATGGCTATTCTCATCTGGATAGCTATTTATCCAACAGTTACCCTGATAGCCATTTTATTTGGTAATCTTTTGGAAAAAATAAATCCGCTGCCATTGCGAACACTGGCATCTACACTGATTATAGTACCCATTGCTGTGTATGTCATTGTGCCCGCATTGCAAAAAGTATTATATAGCTGGTTGAATAAATAACCATCAAAACAATGAGCATGAAAAAAATTGCTGCATTTTCAATTCTATGAATCATGAATGAAGGATATTCGCAAAAATTTTAGTACGTGAAAGATTATCAACACATGTTGTTCCCTTACGCCTATAATATCCTGGGAACAGCCGATGATGCAAAAGACGCGATACAGGATGTATTGTATAAATTTTTGGCTGCCGGAAAAGAAGGTATTGAAGACCCGAAGAACTATCTTATCCGCAGTGTCATCAATCAATCTATCAATATCAAAAATAAAAGGAAGAAATTGCAGCTAGGCGATATGTGGCTGCCTGAACCGGTCGATACGGAAGAAGCGGACACGAACATAAACCTTAGTGAAATTGTTTCGTATTCCCTGCTGATCCTGCTGGAACAACTCAATGCCAAAGAACGGGCCGTCTTCATTTTAAAAGAAGCTTTTGCCTACTCGCATGAGGACATTGCCGACACGCTGTCCGTTACGGTTGACCATTCCCGAAAATTGCTCAGCCGAGCCAAACAAAAGATCGACCAGGTGCATGCACCGGTAACAGCACCCAAAAAAGAAGCCATCACCCCGGCCGTTCTCGAAAAATTCATGCATGCTATCCGTGGCCGCGATATAAAAACGCTGGAAGCTTTACTGGCAGAAGACATTGCTTTTTATGCCGATGGTGGTTCCAATATGAAAGTGTTTGCAAAACACTGCACAGGGATTCAGGCAGTGGCCGATCTGCTCGTATTTGTATACCATAAATATGATACAGGTTTAACGGTAACGATTGGGGAAATTAATCATCAACCGGCTTTATTATTTTATAACGGGGATAAATTGACCATCTGCCAGGTATTTGGTATTGAACCGGAGAGTAATAAAATATTCCAGATCAGCAATGTGCTTGATCCCGAGAAACTGAAGTCGATTGGCAATGACGAAAACAATTCATGATTGCTTCATAAATTTTAAAACAACGGGTATATTTTTTGAGTAGCTTCATAGAAAATATATTGCCATGACTACGAATCAGATTGCCAGCCGCCTGGTTGAACTTTGCCGCAAAGGCGAATTTGAAACAGCACAGAAAGAATTATTTGCCGAGGGGGCCGTTAGTATTGAGCCATCTGCATCCCCCGCCTTTGAAAAGGAAACAAAGGGCCTGCCCGCCATTATTGAAAAAGGCCACAAGTTCACTTCCATGGTAGATGCCATGCACAAACTCGAAGTATCGGAACCTATGGTGGCTACTACGGCTTTCGCCTGCACCATGCGTATGGATATTACGATGAAGAATAAAGAACGTTGGGATATGACCGAATTGTGCGCCTACCAGGTAAAAGACGGAAAGATCGTTTCAGAACAATTTTTTGTATAGCATAAATAGCTGTCAGGTCGATATCTTATACCGGCCTGACAGCTATTTATTTTACCATATAGCATAAGATCACAACACCCGAACTGAAGGTTTCTGTTTTGTATAATGCCAGATCGAGTATATGGGGTAATTCTTTAAATACCGGCTTGCCACAACCGATCACAACAGGATGCACCCACATCCGGAATTCATCTACCAACCCAAGCTTTGTTAACGCTGCTACAATTTTTCCACTACCATACACGATCATATCTTTCCCTTTACGATGCTTCAATTCATTCACTTCTTCACCAAGATCCCTTTTGGCCAGTCGGGCATTATTCCAGGTAACGGTTGTCATGCTTTTTGAAAAGACCACTTTCGGATAACTATTTAACATAGAGGCAAAATCCAGGTCCTCCCGTGGCCGTATCATATTAACCGGATTCGTATTCCAGTATTGGGCCATACCTCTATAGGTGATGCCGCCCAGTAAAATGGTATCTGCTTTGCCAAGTTGTTCTGCTGTTGCCCGCGCCATCTCTTCGTTCCAGCTTTTAAAATGCCAGTCCAGCTCACATTGGGGTCCGGCCATAAAACCGTCGAGCGTCACATTCATGGATACAATTACTTTTCGCATACTAAAATGATTAAAGCCTCATTGCGACAAAGGTACCGACGGTTATTAGGTTTGACAGAGTGTGAAAATGACTTCCTGGCGGGTTGTTTGCGACTTTATAGTTTCTTACCTTTAGAAGGCATTACATAACGACTTATTGCTATATCATTTATGAAACATATCAGCATTCTTATTCCGCATGATTCTGTGATGGCCAGTATTGTAGACCCGCGGGTTATTTTCACCGGCGTAAACGATTTCCTGGAAGCAGCAGGCAAACCACCGGCTTTTAAAGTGCAACTGGTAGGGCTCACCAAAGAAGTGCAATTGCATAATGGCACTTTTACGGTTCATGCCGATGTATTGATCGGGGATGTCAAAAAAACCGATTTGATCCTGGTGCCGGCGATCGGCGGCGACCTGAATGCGGCCATCAAAAAGAATGAAGCTTTTCTCCCCTGGATAGTAAAACAATACGGTCAGGGTGCAGAAGTGGCCAGCTTGTGCATCGGCGCTTTTCTGCTGGCTTCTACCGGGCTTTTAAATGGAAAAGAATGCAGTAGCCACTGGCGGTATGGCAATGAGTTCCGGGAAATGTTCCCCGAAGTAACATTGGTTGATGGCAGAATAGTGACCGAACAACAGGGTTTGTATTCAAGCGGTGGCGCCACTTCTTACTGGAACATGTTGTTGCACCTGGTTGAAAAACATGCCGGCCGCGAAATGGCGATCATGGCGGCCAAGGTATTTGCGCTGGAAATAGACCGCAAAACGCAATCGCCTTTTATCATGTTCAATGGCCAGAAAAAACATGAAGACGAACCCATCAAACAGGCGCAGGAATTTATTGAGAAGAATGTGATGGAACGTATCTCCGTTGAAGAGTTGGCCATTAAATATGCCATCGGTAAAAGGCATTTTATCAGGCGTTTTAAAAAAGCGACCAACAACACCCCTATCGAATATATTCAACGGGTAAAAATTGAAGCGGCCAAAAAGCATTTAGAGAACAGCCACAAAAATGTGAACGAGGTCATGTATGATTGTGGTTACACCGATATCAAAGCTTTCAGAACTGTATTTAAAAAAATCACCGGCCTGTCGCCTATGGAATACCGGAATAAATACAACAAGGAAGGGGTGGAAATCGCATAATTATTGTGCAACAGCCTTCATTATAAATTCAACGATCGGTGTGGGGTTGGCCAGACTGTGCGGATGATGATTGACGCCCGGTTTATGGATCACCTGGATCTGTCCACCCAGGGCCTTTACTTTTTGTTCGAATATCGCCGTGTTCTCATTCACCGGTACCACATCATCTGCATCGCCCACCACATGCAGCATGGGATAACCGCCTTTTACAATTAGTGTTACTTTATCGATAGGATTGCCTGTAAAGGTTAAGGCTGTTGAATCGGATGTATAGCCATAATCCTTTTTAAAAGTTTCCCAATCGGCTGCACTTCCTTTACCACTTCCCTTTCCACCGGGCCAGCTTTTTACATCCAGCACAGGGGCATCTACATATACACAAGCCACTTTGCCCGGGTTCTGTGCAGCCCAATTATAAACATATATGCCGCCACGACTGAAGCCTTCCAGACAAACCTTTTTTGATAACCCTGCTTTTTGCAGCAAGGCATAATATTTATTCCATATGCTGATCGCTTCTGTATTACCAAACAATTCGGCTACATCGCAATACACGAGGTGAAAACCGCGATCTAACAAGGCGATATCTGTTTGCGGTTCTACCCCCCAGAACCGGGCACGCCAGATCCAGGGCATGCCTTCGGCTGCACGGCGCGGTTTTACTATTTTGGCTTTTCTGCCATTGAATGTAAAATCAGCGCAATCATATCCATAGAAAGAAGAAACAGTGAAAGGGGCTTTTATCTTTTTAAAAATATCAAAGCTGTTGTATGTTTTATGGATGATCGTTTCATACAATCGTTTGGCAATAATGGCAGCGCCTGCGGGGTCAGGATGCAAACTATCGGGAAAAGTCGCCGGCATGCCGGCCGTGATGGAATGCATATCTACCAGTTCCAGTTTTTCTTCATACGCCACCTGCCTGATTCGTGGTAGAATCAGCTTTGCGATCGCCTGCTCTGTCTGCCGCATGGTATCGGCGAGATAAGAAGTAACGGGCAATAACAAAATAATACGTGGATGAGTTGGCAGGTGTTGAAACGAATGGATCAACGTTTTGTAATCTGCCATAAAACTATCTATCTGTAAACGATAAGGCAGCCGGCTGTCGTTCGTGCCCAGCTTTATGGTAACAATATCCGGATTGCTTTTTAATGCGTCCTGGTAAGCAGGCGTAGCCATGTACGATCTATCACAATCTTTGATCACTGTTCTGCCGCCTACGCCAAAATTTGATACTTCATACTTATTGCCCAGTAATTGTTGTAGTTGAGCCGGGTAAGCATCCTGTTTTGGATTTGCCAACCGGGAACCGGCTGTAATACTATTGCCAACGCAGGAAATACGTATGGTCTTTTGCGCAACAACTGTAATTTGTATGAACAGGAATACGACGATCAGGCAATGGTTGGAAGCTATTTTTTTCATATGAAAGAATGCCTGCTAAAATAAGGCATTTTTCCATTAAAAGGGTGGGTTCTCCTTGAAGGGGAGCTCACCCTTATTGCCGTATCATTGTTCTGAAAGTAAGATTCACCCGGGGTGTTGTAATGCGTTTCGACTTGGGTAAACAATGCAACCAATGCGTTTGCGTAGTGCCTTTCATTACGAGTAGACTGCCATGCTCAAGCATCATGGAAACGGTTTCTTTGGTTTGCTTATGTTTGAAAGAAAATTTACGCTCGGCGCCAAAACTAAATGAAGCAATGGCGGAGTTTTCACCCAACGTTTTTTCATCATCACTGTGCCAGGCCATGCCCTCATCGCCGTTATGGTACAGGTTTAATAAGCAGGAGTTGTAGGTACCGCCTGTCTTTCCTTCCACCAGCTTTTTCAACTCCAGCAATTCCTTTGTCCACTTTAATGCATGCCTGGTAATTTTGGAATAGTTATAACTATAATTATCATCCCCATACCAGGCCACTTTTCTTTTGGTAATAATATGTCTGCCGAAGATGACGGCTTCGTCGTTTTTCCAGGCTATGGTCGTCAATAGCTTTTCCAGGTAGTGATCTGCCTTCGCGCGGGTTAACGGTTTACCATAATAGTTTACTATGCCATCTTTTGGCAAAAAGTTTATTGTTTCGTTTATTTCGGTGCTGAATAAGTCCATGCTGGTGCGTTTTATTGTGCAGAAGAAAGTTTGGAAGCCTCCCAGCCGATCATGGCATTTTTACGGGTACTGCCCCAATGATAATTGCCAAATTCGCCGTTTGCTTTTATCACCCGGTGACAGGGAATCAAAAAAGCAACCGGGTTACTGCCAACCGCAGAACCTACTGCCCGCGAGGCCAGGGGATTTTCCAGCTTACCGGCAATGCCGCTATACGTTGACAATTCACCAATGGGAATTCTGAGCAATGCTTCCCATACTTTGATCTGGAACGGCGTTCCTTTCAAATGCAGTTTGATCTCGTGCAGCTTATTCCAATCCTGGGTAAAGATGAAAAGGGCGTTCTGTTGAATTTTATCACTCAGCTGCCGGTATTTTGCATTGGGAAAACTGTTCTTCAACTCCTGCAACGCAGTTTCTTCTTCTTCATCAACAAACGCCATATAGCAAATACCCTTATACGTAGAGGCAATGATGATAGTCCCAAACGGACTTTCTGCAAAACTGTAATTAATAGCCAGCTGCTCGCCGCCGTTCTTATATTCGCCGGGGGTCATTCCTTCTACCTTTATAAACAGGTCGTGCAAGCGGCTGGTGCCTGATAGTCCGGCTTCAAAAGCAGCATCCACTAAAGTAACCTCCGATCCCTTTTTCAACACCTGTTTGGCATGCTCCAGGGTCAGGTATTGCAGAAACTGTTTAGGGGTTACACCCGCCCAGTCTTTAAACATCCGCTGAAAATGAAAAGGACTTACATGAACATGTTCCGCCACCTCTTCCAGCGAAGGCTGCTCCCTGAAATTCTGCCGGTAAAAATCAATAGCTTCCGCTATCCGGTTATAATTTATTTCCTGTTGCTTTTCCATGAACACATTTTTAATACCGCAAATCTCCCTAAAGTAACAAAGTTATAAAACCCGATTCTTGCGCTGTTTTGGAAGGCTTCATTCAAGCCTTAACACAACCAGACAGATTGATCTGTATATACATCTGCAATTATGGTTACTTTTGCCAATATGAAGGTACACGAATCCAATCCAAAAGAAAGAATAATGCAAACGGCCACCCGCTTATTTCACCAGCAGGGGTACCGGGCTACCGGTATAAACCAGGTTATTAAGGAGGCGGATGTGGCCCGCGCCAGTTTATACCAGCATTATGAATCCAAGGAGAAGTTGTGTATCGCCTATTTAAACAGACGACACGATCATTGGTTTACAAAACTTAAAAAGTTTGTTGATCGCGTTGATGATCCCAAAAAGAAAATACTCGCTGCCTTCGACTTCCTGCACGCCATGAATAAAGAAGAAAATTACCAGGGCTGTGCCTTCCTGAATATACTTGCTGAAATTGCTGAGACCGACAAAGAAATACTAGACATTATCCAGAATCATAAAATAGATCTTCGCAAATACCTGGGCCATTTAATTACCGGCGATAAATCGATCAAAGATCATGTGTATCTCCTCTTTGAATCGGCCATTATTGAAAGCAAACTCTTCAGAAGCCAATGGCCGGTTAATGAATGCAAAAAGATCGTAAGCCGCCTTGTAGAATAATTCCCTGCTGAATTGCAGTCAGTTATTAATTTTCATAGAAATAGACAGATCAGTCTATCTTTTATACCAAAAGACCATACCTTTACTGCAATATCAGATTCCACCATTACAAAAAATTAATTATGGAACAAAGACCACCACTGCCGCCATTTACTTTTGAAACAGCCAAACAAAAAGTACAGTTGGCCGAAGATGCCTGGAACAGTAAAGACCCCAATCGCGTATCCCTGGCTTATACCGTAGATACCGAATGGCGGAACCGCGACCAGTTTATAAACGGGCGGGAAGCAGTTGTACAGTTTCTGACCAAAAAATGGGAAAAAGAACTGGATTATAAACTCAAAAAAGAATTGTGGAGCTATACGAAAAACCGCATCAGTGTACGGTTTGAGTACGAATGGCACGACCAGCAGGGCAATTGGTTCAGGTCCTATGGCAACGAGCAATGGGAATTTAATGCCGACGGCCTTATGCAAAGGCGGTTTGCCTCCATTAATGATGTACCTATCAGCAGCAAGGACCGGAAGTTCGTATAAAATCCCATTTTTAGCATTTACGGTCCCAACCCATATGGCGTTTGAATCGTATTAAACCGAAAATGGCTAAGTTTTTGCAAATATTTATAGATTTATTGTACAAAACCGGTAGGCCGGATCAGGCAAAAAATAGTAACTTCCAAAACCAGGGTTACCGTTATAGCCAGAAATAATTGAGTACGTTTGTAAAAAGCAACAGAAAATAATATATATATGAAACTTAGTCTCCCGGTTCTATTACTGTTTTTTTCAACTTCCCTCTTCGCGCAGGAAACAGTGGTAGATAAATTTAAAAAGATCGGAAATGTTACGCAAGCTCAACAATTCATAGAAGCTAACAAGGAATTAAAGCCAGCCATCATGAAACTTACGCTTGGCAAGGACTCAAGCCTTATTGACAAGCGGTTATTGCGTCAAAAACAAGGCGACGTATTCTCCGTGGGTTATGTTACTTATAAGGTGATAGAAGCCAAAGAGTCGATCGCTTACCGCGCCAGTTATATTTTTCTTGATGGAAGTTCTTTATCCAATTCAGAAATAGACAGTTTGAAAAAGCTGATCGTACAAAAGGCTTCAGCCCCCGGCGCTTCATGGGATCAACTGAGTGATCAATACACCATGGATGGCAACAAAACCAAAGGCGATACCGACTGGTTCTTTGGCGAACTGATGTTCCCGAAAGAAGTGCAGGATGCCGTTGCTGCTCATAAAAAAGGCGACATCTTTTTCGTAGATGTAGCAGAGCGGAACTGGCATTATATCATAAAGAAGACCTACGACGACGCGGTGCAAAAAGATATTACGGTACTGCGGGCCAATGGACGGTAAATAATAGCTGATCTTTTACAGCATTCCTGCCGGCTTATTATGTAATTATTTACATGATAATCCGGCAGGACTTTTTTTGTCCCCTGTACAAATGCAGGCGCTTTACTGATATTCAACAGAAACAATTACCTTAAAATCACATCTTTTGTATATTGGCATATCGTTAGCTCCAAAAGACTTTTTTAATTCTAATGCCTATGCCAATTTTACGACACAACAGCCCTTTATTTTTAAGAACCCTTTTGATCGGTTTGCTATTTACAGCAACCTGGTGCAGCAGTCAGGCACAATTGCCTGTCGATAGCATTTACGCTATTATTAATAAAGAAGTAACACAAAAAAGAAGCCCCAGTATCATTGTAGGAACCATCGATGCTACCGGTAAACGGCAGATCATCAGCGCCGGCTCTTTCAGTGATAAAAAAGAGATGCTACCAGATGGCAATACCATGTATGAAATAGCCTCTGTTACCAAAGTGTTTACCTCGCTGTTACTGGCCGACATGAGTTTAAAGCACCAGGTGAATCTGGATGACCCCATTTCAAAATATCTGCCGGCGAATGTAACCGTACCTGTCATTAAAGGAAAACCAATTACCCTGCTGCATTTGGCCTCACACTCTGTAGGCTGGCCCCGTATGCCGGATAATTATGATCCCAAAAATCCGGACAATCCATTTGCCGATTACACCATTGAGCAACTATACGATTACATCAGCAGATCTTCATTCGACTATGCCCCGGGCACGTGGTTTAATTATTCCAATCCCGGTTATGGATTGTTAGGCCATATTCTGTCGCAGGTAGCCGGAAAACCTTACGAAACATTGGTTAAGGAAAGGATCTGTACGCCATTGGGCATGACCAATACCACCATACTATTAACACCAGCGCAAAAAGCGAATCTGGCAGTAGGGCATTCAGAATATGGCGCGCCGGTTGAGAACTGGGACATGCCTGCCATTGCCGGTACGGGCGCCTTACGGTCGAACATGAACGATTTGCTCACTTTTGCCGCAGCCAATTTAGGACATGTAAAAACAGACCTGTACCCTGCCATGCAATTAGCGCATGTTCCTCGTATTTCCAAAGGAAAAGGCGAAGGTGAAGTAACCTTGGGCTGGACGCTTGAAAAAGCCAAAGACGGCGATGAATATTTATGGAAAGATGGTACTACGGCCGGTTACCGGTCGATCATATTATTAAACAGAACTAAAAAAACGGGCGTGGTGATCCTTTCTAATTCACTGAACCCGATCAATGATATTGCCTATCGTATTTTATATCCGGCTGCCACTGTAAAACCTTTCCGGTACACCTGGGCAATGCATGATCTTATATTGGAAACCGCTAAAAGGAAAGGCGTTGACGCCGCCATCGAAGAATACCGCAGTATGAAAGCAACCAGGAGTCCGGGATTGATCTTTGATCCAAACCAGTTGAACTATGTGGCGAACGATCTGCGGCTGGCGAAAAAAATGAGCGCCGCTATTAAAATACTCGAGTTGAACACGCAGGAATACCCGAATAATGCGACGGTTTTTGAAAGTCTGGGCGATGCATATAAACGAACCGGCAAGAAAAAAGAAGCTATAGAAAGTTATGAGAAGGCAGTACAGATTGATCCGAAAAATGCACATGCCATCTGGATGCTGGAGCAGTTGAAAAAATAATATGATAATTAGATACAGAAGCTATAAAAAGAAATGGCCCCGAGATATTGGGGCCATTTCTTTTTATGCATTATTATTATTTACCAGTTGACGGATCATACACGCCATACACCGCATCGCGGAAACGCTTATGCAGTTTTACTTTATCGAAGGGAACCAGCTGCGTAAACAAAACGGCTGTTAGTTCATTGACAGGGTCAACCCAGAACATGGTGCTGGCAGCGCCATCCCAGAAGAACTCTCCCACTACGCCATTATTTTCATCTTTGTTAGCCGGCGGTTGCGTACGAACGGCGAAATCAATCCCAAAACCAACGCGGCCTTTACTGGGCAACCACATGCGTTTAGAAATGGTATCGCTCAGGTGATTCGTAGACATCAGTTGTACGGTTTCCGGTTTCAGGATACGTACTTTACCAGCCTTCCCTTTATTGACCAGCATTTGCGCAAACTTCATATAATCATCGAGGGTACTCGTCAGCCCCCAGCCACCGGGCTTCAAGGCCCAGTCTTTTGTATTGAAAGAATTGGCTTGTGCATCAGGAACACGCGTTAACACACCAGCATCACTGCGGTTATACAATGCCGCAAAACGTGGACGGTCGCTTTCTGGAACCAGGTAGCACGTGTTGGTCATTTTCAACGGATCGAAAATATTCTCCTTAATGTATTGATCAAACGGTTTGCCCGACAGGCGTTCTACCAGGTAGGCCTGTACATCAACAGAAATGCCATAGGCCCATTGGTCACCGGGATGAAATTGCAGGGGCAATGTAGCCAGTCGTTTCGCCATTTCCGTTAACGTATTGGCCGGGTTCATCACATCCACTTTACGCGCCAGGTTAGCCAGCGCAGGAATTTCCGTACCGGCAAAGCCAGCGGTATGGCGGGTAATATCGCGAATGGTTATGGGCCGTTTGGCCGGTTCTACCAGTATGTTGCCACTGGAATCAACACCGGTAAACACTTTCATGTCGGCAAATTCAGGTGCATATTTTGACAGCGGATCATCGAGTTGAAAGGCGCCTTTTTCGTACAGGGTCATGAGGGCTACGCCGGTCACGGGTTTTGTCATGGAGAAAATGCGCACGATGGTATTGCGGTCCATCTTTACATTTGCTTCGCGATCGGCATAACCAAAGGCGTTGAAATACACTTCTTTTCCTTTTTCAAAAACGAGGGCAGATACACCGTTTATTTTACCGGAATCAGTAAAATGTTTTAAGGTGGCCTCAATACGGTCTTTAACTGCGGCAGTAACTATCTGTGGTGGAATACGTTTATTCTTTGGGGGTGCAGCCCATTGAAAGGCGCTGACAATTAGCAGGACAGGCAGGATGGCAGGAATCGTTTTGAACATGGTTGATTATTTTAATATCACTGATGACAATGAATGGCACTTTGAATTTAAAGAATTTCCATTACTCCCACCACTTCGAATTATACTCGCCGCTGGTTATTTCAGTTGGTACACCGGGTTTTGGAATAAACAGGGGGATGCTCATTTGATGCGCCCTTTTCAATAATCTTTCAATGGGTTCTTTCCATGCATGCAATGACAGGTTGAAGGTTCCCCAGTGTATCGGCATCAATAGTTTTCCCTGTAATGCGATGTGAGCACGTATTGCATTTTCAGGACCCATATGTATATCGGCCCAGTTCTCATTGTAAGCGCCTACTTCCAGCATCGTTACATCGAATGGTCCATACGCCATCCCTATCTCCTGAAAACCTTCATGCCAACCTGAATCGGCGCCGAAGTAAATGTTATGGGTAGCTGTTTTTATGGCAAAAGACGACCACAGGGTTTCAAACCGGTTGAATAAGCTCCGGCCGGAAAAATGCCGGGCCGGCAATGCGGTTATGGTACAGTTATTTGCGATGGTCGTGGAGTCCATCCAATTCATTTCTGTTATTCTTTCCTTTTGTATGCCCCATTGCTCCAGGTAAGTGGCCACGCCCAAGGAACAAATAAATGGGACATTGCCTGTCCCGAAGTGTGGTATCACGTGCCTGTCGAGGTGATCAAAATGATCATGTGATATAATGATCGCATCCAATGGTGGCAGATCTTTTAATGCAAGCGGCGCTGGGAAAAAACGTTGAGGTCCGATTAAAGAAGTGAACGACGCCCGTTTACTCCATACCGGATCAGTAAGGATTCGAATGCCGTCAATTTCTATAAGCAGACTTGAATGCCCCACCCAGGTGATGCGCAAACCCGATGCGGGCGGTTTGGCATATACGGATGCATCGGTTGTAAATGGTCCTAATTTTTGTTTGGGAGTCGTTTCCGCTTTGTTGGTTATATACTTCCATAAAACGTGCAACAAGTTTCCACCAGTTGAAACAGCTGTTGGCACGGGGTTCAAATACTTTTTGCCTTCTTTTATAGCGGGATGTAAAAAATTCATATTGAAAGGTAGATCATTTTTAAATGCTCTTATAATCTCGGATCAACCGGTTCACTCTCCAATGCCAGCACGCCAAATACGCATTGATGTACGCTGCGCAAGGGTTCTTTTTTTATGAACCGCTCCAATCCCTCTACGCCCAATGCAAATTCCCGTAAAGCCAACGACCGCTTGCCACTTAACTTTCGTGCCTTTAACCGGTCGATATTCTCCGGTGTGGTGTATTCAGGTCCATAAATAATGCGCAGGTATTCCTGGCCGCGGATCTTAATGGCAGGTTGTACGAGCCCTTTTTTATTGGTATGAATATATTGAAATGGTTTTACCACCATGCCTTCCCCGCCCTTTCCGGTTAAAGATAACCACCAATTGGTAGCATCCTGTACCTCGTTCTCATTATTCAAATCAACCACCTTATAGGGCGTTGCCAGTAACACCGATGAATCGGCTTCGCATATCAGTTGTATATTCTCCATATGCCATTCGTGCGACTGGTCCATCCAGGTCTTTCCTTCTGTGGCCAGAATATGAAATGGCGCCAGTTTATAATCGCTCAACTTGTTCACCGGCCAGCAATACCGGCGATACGCATCGATAAACTGACTGGTTTGATCCTGCTTCAATTTATATTTCTCCAACAAGGGAAGTACATCCTGATTCCTGGCAGCCGCTTGTTGCAATGCGTCTACAGCGCCCCGTAACCCCTGTGTAGCGGCAGCGCCTACGGCGCCGTATTGCGTTTCCAACAGGCTTTGCGCTTTGGCGCTCCAAGGCATTAACTCCGCATCCAGACAAACCCAACTGGTTTGAAACCGGTCATAAAACCCTGACTTTTCCAACGCGTCATTCAACAATAACAGGAAATCCTGTTCAATCCTTTTTTCATTAAAATAATTTCTTCCCGTACGGGTATACACAACGCCGATGCCTTCATTTTCTATTCCAAATGCCTGATGAATGGCTTTCTCATCCCGGCCCACAATAACAACGGCTCTTGAACCCATATGCTTTTCTTCACAGATCACTTTTTCTACGCCGGCGCTCCGGTAATAATCAAA
The DNA here is from genome assembly GCA_966212235.1 of uncultured Niastella sp. GTDB lineage: Bacteria > Bacteroidota > Bacteroidia > Chitinophagales > Chitinophagaceae > Niastella. Next base: position 132,636 of record CBIHPP010000015.1, read on the forward strand.
CGCTTCCGTCGGATATTCCAGGTAGCCATCGAGCTTACTGGTTTCCGATGGGCTCATCGTGGGTGGCAGATAGATCAACCATTTTGGATTGATCGCAAACCGGCTCATCACTTCCAGTGCGGCGATGGCATTCTCTTCCTTGATCGTAATGTTATGGCCATACGTTGTTTCTACAATATGCTTGCCTGCTACATCTTCCACATCCAGCACATCATCATGCTGCTGTTGCAGGGAAAGGAGATTCCCTGATTTATAGTTCAATGGCTTTTTCGAAACGGTGTATTCACGAAGGGCAGGTACCGATTCCAACTCCTTTTCCGGATAACGCAGGGCCGTCAGTTTTCCGCCAAAAACGCAACCGGTATCTATATCGATCGTCCGGTTCAGCCATTGGGGTTCGGGTACTGGCGTATGGCCATATACCACCATAGCCTTCCCTTTGTATTCTGCCGCCCAGTTATAACGAATGGGCAGACCAAACTCATCGGTTTCGCCGGTCGTTTCTCCATACATACAAAACTCTCTCACTGCACCGGAACCCCGACCATGCATTTCTTCCCGCAAACCGGCATGCGCCACTACCAGCTTGCCTTCATCAAATACATAATGACTGATCAGTCCATCCAGGAATTTCTTTACATCCTCCCGAAAGGCAGGTGTTTCCTGTAATAACTGGTCAATAGATTCCTGCAAACCATGAGCGATCGTTACATTTTTCCCGTTCATCCACTTGAGCAATTTGGCGTCATGGTTACCGGGCACACAAAAAGCAAGACCGGCATTTACATGGTTCATCACCAACCGCAAAACCCCAGGCGTGTTGGGACCGCGATCAACCAGGTCACCCACAAAAACCAGTTTACGGCCGGCCGGATGTTGATACAACCCATTGTTATTTTTATAACCCAATTGCTGTATCAACGTCACCAGCTCATCATAACATCCATGCACATCGCCAATAATATCAAACGGGCCTTTCTCTTCTTTTTTGTTATTGTATAATGGATCGCGAATAATTTGCTCAATGGCATCCACCTCTTCCGGCGTGCGCAATTCCACAATGTTCCGGAAACCTTCCAGTTTTAAATGCCGCAAACTTCTCCGTAGCTGACTGATCTGCTGTGGAATTACATGACTGCCCAAATCGCGGTCGGGCCGTACTTCATTGCGTTGATTGCAGATCTTCTCCGGCATGTTGATCACAATGGCTACCGGCAGCACATGATATTCACGCGCTATCCGCACCCAGTCTTTACGCGCTCCTTCCTGTACGTTGGTAGCATCGATCACCGTCAGCAAACCGGCCTTCAGGCGTTTGGCAGTAATAAAACGCGCCAGGTCAAACGCATCGGTGGAAGCCTCGAGGCTATTTTCATCATCGCTCACCAGCGCCCGGCATTGATCGGAGGAAACGATCTCTGTTGGTTTAAAAAATTTCCGGGCAAAAGTCGACTTGCCCGAGCTGGAAGCGCCTATCAACACCACCAACGATAATTCCGGTATATGAATGTTTTTGTTCAACATGTTATAAAAATCTATTCCTTCCTATAGTTCTTTGTTTCGTTGTAAAAAGGGCCATTTGGGTCAGAGCGCCCACTTCCGCATCTTCTTCACCCACCGGTTTATAAACAACTTCATAATTGTATTGTTCTGCAATGCGATCGCCCCATTGTTTAAATTCTGCTCTTGTCCATTCAAAGCGGTGATCGGAATGTCGCATTTGTCCGGCCGGTAAACGATCAAACCGTTTATTGTATTCCGCATTGGGTGTAGTAACCACTACATCAATTGGGTTGGCATACTTAAAAACGATCTTCTCCAGGGCCGCCAGTCGCGGTTCATCCAGGTGTTCTATCACTTCCACCAGTGCGGCGGCATCAAACCCTTCAATGCGTTTATCCCGGTAAGTGAGTGAGCCCTGTATCAATTCAACCCGTTTGCCTTTTATAGGAGATAACCTGTCGAGTTTTAGTTTTTCTTTGGCAATTTCCAGCGACCGGTAACTTACATCCATGCCCAGGATCAGTTCAAATTGTTTTTCTGCCATCAACAATTTCAGCAGCTTGCCTTCGCCACAACCCAGGTCAACGACGGTTTTGGCGTTTGCCTGTACTATTTCATCACGAACAGCCTGCAGACGTAGGTCATGCACGCGGCGCTTTTGCTCCGGTTCCGGCTTGTCATCATTCTCTTCTTCTTCAGGCATTGCCTCGTCTTTTAATAATACTTCCATGGCCTGGTTGGCCAGACTACGCTGATTTTTTAAATACCGCATGGTTATGAATTCCCGCGCCGGATGCGCCGGCAGCCAGTCCATTCCTTTCTCCAGTAATTTTTCTATTTCTTCTTTACCGATCCAGTAATGTTTGTCGTTATCACAAACCGGGATCAGAATATACAGGTGAGATAGTAGTTGTTGAACTGTAAGCGTATTGGTTAACCGAATCGTAAAATACCGGCTGTCGCCCCATTCCGGAAAAACAGGATCAACCGGATGTTGCTGCATTTCTATTTTGTAACCCAGTGGCTCAAACAGATCTTTCACAACGGCTTCGCCACCCCGTACCGGTATAGCGGCAATCTGTACGTCAAAAGGCATGGGCACCGATACCAGTTCGGGTTTATCTTTACAACGCCCGTTCATGGCGGTAGAAAATGCTTTCACAATGGCAGCACTCATAAAAGAACTGGCCACATATGGCCGGTCGTTCACATACTGGTCCAGGGCAAAATCATTTCCACGCGGATTATTGTTCCGGCGAACCAATCCCACCGGATCAATATCGAGCAGCAAACAAATCGTGCATTTGTTCTCCGATACCTCGGGGTAGAATATATGCGCCAGACCGGCAGTAATTTCTACCTCATGCACCTTATCGGGGTGCTTATGCAATAAATAGCTCAGGTCGCTAGCTGGCTGGTGAGTGGATGTAATGGTTAATAGCATAAAATCAATTCACTGGCAATTTCTTATAAATTGCCTATAATAATACGAAATTGGCCAAAAAGTAACCCATAAAATAGCTGCCCCATAAAGTAGTGCGTAAAAAGGTAAATTTTACAACTTAAATGGTACTTTCACAGTATCGTAAAATGCGGTATTTGCCTGTACGATTGTTGTTGTATGAAAATGATTGCCAGATATTGCTGTTGCCTGCTGTTATTACAGGTTTTCGCTGTAATAACTGTTTCTGCCCAACCTAAATGCAAGATTGAGCACTACTCTACGGAAGATGGTCTCTCGCACGATATAATCACCTGTACTTTTAAGGACCGCGAAGGTTTTATGTGGTTTGGAACCTGGAATGGCATTAACCGGTTTGATGGTCAGCGGTTTGTTACCTATAAATCATCGCCCGGCGACCAGAGTTACCTGAAAAACCATCGCATTGACCAGATTATAGATGATGAATTTCTGCAGCTTTGGATACAAGCATACGATGGACAGGTATACCGGTTTAACAAACGCACGGAAAAACTGCTGCCGCTGCCTGCCATTATCAAACTACCGCCAAGGAACAAGTATGAATTCCAGCGCATTCTCTCCACCAGTCATGGCAATATCTGGATTGAAACCCTGCATGAAGGTTTGCTGCTGGTAACAACGCCGCAGGCCGATTCATCGGGTTATTACACTTACCAGGAAGGGCTATCAAAAGATTTCAGTCTGCCCTCCAATCGCATCCTGTTTTTTAACGAAGACAAAAAAGGAAACATCTGGGTGGGAACGCAGAAAGGGTTGGCCTGTTTGACGAAAGATGCAAAGGGGGTTTATAAGAATTCATCGCTAGTCGCGGATGTTCCGAAAGGTGTTGCCTATACCTGCATGGCGGCAATGGAAAAAGAAGGCGAATATTTCTTTGGTACCAGTGATGGCCGCTTGTTAACTATACAACCAGATGGTACGCTTTTGCAACAGAAAACTAGCGAATCAACCATACACACTTTACAAATCAACAAAGCGCAAACACATCTTTTTGCCACAACCGCCGGCGGTGAATTGCTCGGCCTGGATCTTAGCCAACACATTGCTCCTAAGGTAAAGCGGTTGATACATGATCCCGGCAATGCGCTGTTCACCATCTATGAAGACCACACCGGCATTCTTTGGGTAGAACCGGAGAAAGAAGGCGTGATCCGGTTTGATCCCACTACCGGGAAAATGAATACCTACCGGCAAAAAAACAATTCCAAAAACAATAACTACGTACGCAATCATTACACCGTTTTTGAAGATAACCAGAACCGGGTTTGGGTTAATTTAAAAGACGGCGGTTTTGGCTATTATGATCCCGTCACCAATAACGTTGAATACTTTTACAACGAACCGGGTGCGGCCAATCGACAGTTCTCGAACATCGTTAATTCCTGGTATTATGACCCGGCTGGTCTGTTATGGTTGCGTACCGATGAACGGGGCGTTGAAAAAATAACCTTTCAACGCAATCCGTTTGATCAGCGATTACTCGTGACTCCAGGCACCTATCAGAGTGATAATGAAGTGCGCGGGCTTTTTGAGGACCGCAAAAAACGTTTATGGGTAGGCACTAAAGCGGGACAGTTATACATATTTGAGAATGGACAACGGGTGAATCTGCAGTTTGAAAATTTACCTGCATTTGGATTCGGTCTGGTATATACGATCATGCAGGACAGGGCCGGGAATATTTGGTTGGGGACCAAAGCACACGGGGTATACAAAGCCGTACCCATTAATAAGGAAGAAACGAAATACCAGTTGCATCATTACATGGCCGACCCCAATAATGCCAACAGCATAGGCAGTAATGAAATTTATTCAATAGTGGAAGATAAGGCGGGCAGGATATGGGTAGGCAGCTTTGAAAATGGGTTGACCCTGGCCATCCCTGATGGGGATCGTGTTAATTTCGTTCATGACAGAAACGCCTTAAGCGACTATCCGGCCAAATCCTTCCGGAAGATCAGGCATATGTCGTTGGACAAACAGGATAACCTTTGGCTGGGCACTACCGATGGATTATTGATCGTCAATACCCATCAACCCAACAAATTCACGTATGCCATGTACCAGAAAATTCCCGGCGACCCATATAGCCTTGGGAACAATGACATACAATATGTTTATCGCGACTCGCGAAATACGATGTGGATAGCCACATCCGGTGGCGGGTTGAACCAGGCTGTTGGCGATAATCCCTTAAAAGGTTTACGATTCCAGGTGTATACAACGGAACATGGCTTGCCCAACGATTACCTGTTGAGTTGTGCGGAAGACCCCGATCACCATTTATGGATCGCCACGCAAACCGGTCTCTCCCGGTTCGACATAGAGCATAAAGTCTTTCGCAATTATAACTCATATGACGGCGTACCGAAACATGCATTCTCGGAAGCCTCGGGTTTGGTTACATTGGATGGACAAATTGCGTTCGGCACCTTAAAAGGTTATCTCACATTCGATCCCAGAGCCATTGTCAATCATCCCATACCGGCGCAATTAGCATTCACCAACCTGCAAATAAACAATACTAACATTTTTGCCGGGGGTAAGGACAAACTGCTGCCATTCTCGGTTAACCATACTACAGAGCTTACGCTGAAGCATAACCAAAACATCATCAGCATCGATTATGTTGTCTTAGACTATCGTTCCAGCGACAAACAATCATATGCGTATCGACTGCAGGGATTCGATACCGGCTGGCATTACAACCGGAGTGAACGCCGGGCAACGTATACCAATCTGCCACCGGGCGATTATGTGTTTGAAGTAAAATGTACCAATCCCGAATTGTACAGCAATGAGCCGGTGAAAAGCATGCACATTACCATTTTACCACCGTGGTGGAAAACGGGGTGGGCCTATTTAATCTATGTACTAATAGCAGCTATTATATTCGAGATCGTGCGGCGGGCGGCGCTTACTATGCTCCGTTTACGACATAGGATTGCCGTAGAGAAAAAACTAGCCGAGTTGAAGTTGAACTTCTTCACCAATGTATCGCACGAGTTGCGTACGCCGCTGACATTGATCCTGAGTCCGATTGAAGAAATTGGCAGGCAGGAAAAGTTGACGCCACAGGGACGGCAATATATAGAGGTGGTGAAAAAGAATGCCAACCGCATGGCGCGGTTTGTAAACCAATTGCTGGACCTGCGGAAACTGCAAAGCGGAAAAGCCAGTCTGCATCCCGCCAAAGTAGAAGTGATCTCCTTTGTAAAAAGCATTAGCGAATATTTCCTGGAGCTAGCCAAAGAAAAGCGGATCGACTTCCAGGTGGTGAGTGAATCCCGTGAAATAGAAGCCTGGTTCGACCTGGATAAAATAGAAACGGTTATTTATAACCTGGTGGCCAATGCGTTTAAATTCACGCCGGAAGGAAAAGCCATCCGCGTACATGTTGCACAGTTGCCGGAACACAACAAAATACAAATTGAAGTCAGCGACCAGGGAACAGGCGTGCCGTCGCATTTGCTTGACCAGATATTTGAATTGTTCTATGAAGAACCGGTGACAAATGGCAAAGCGGTGAAAGGAACAGGCATTGGACTGGCGCTTTCCAAAGAAATGATCACGTTGCATGGCGGAACAATTTCAGCCCGCAATAATGATGAAGGCGGATTAACCGTGACGGTAACACTACGGGTTGGGAAAAATAGTGCGTCAAAAGCGACACCCGAATTTTTAGCGCATGCCGAAGCCGGCGATATGCTTGCCGGATATCAACAGGAGCCGGCTGTACCAGCAGCAACAACACCAACTACTACCGACGGCAGTCTGCCATTATTGCTGGTGGTGGAAGACAATGCCGACCTGCAGGCATTTTTGAAAAGCCAGTTGACCCAATTGTACCGGGTGGAAGTAGCCGAAAATGGTGAAGAAGGGCTGGCCAAAGCATTGGAGCTGCAACCCGATCTTATCCTGAGCGATATCATGATGCCTAAGATGGATGGGATACAGTTGCTCGATCAATTAAAGAACAATCTTGTCACGAGTCATATCCCGGTTATTTTATTAACCGCCAAAAGCGCCGTGGAAAGCCAGATAGAAGCGTTGGATTATGGGGCCGATTATTATATAACCAAACCCTTCCGGCACGATTTCCTGGTAGCAGCCATTCGCAACCTGATCAATCAGCGGAAAAAAGTGCTGGCTTCTTTACTGGAGGGAAAAAAGACGGTCGAACTGGAACCCGGCGAAGTCACGATCACGTCGCGGGACGAAGCGTTCCTGCAACAGATAGTAGCCATTGTAGAAGAAAAAATGGCAGATATAGATTTCAACATCGATACCGTCGCAGAAACCATTGCGATGGGACGAACTACCTTCTACCGGAAATTCAAAGGATTAACCGGGTTAGCGCCGGTAGAGTTTGTGCGGGAAATGCGATTGAAGCGCGCCAAACAATACCTGGATTCCGGCTATGGCAACATTTCAGAAATTGCCTACTCCGTGGGTTTTAATAATGCAAAATATTTCAGTACCTGTTTTAAGGCGAAGTATGAGGTGACGCCAACAGATTATATAAAGCAAAAAGATAAAGAGAGGCATTAGCCTCTCCCTTTTATACTTATTTTATAAATTTAGTGCTTTGTGATTTGCCGGTTTTGATATCAATAAGCTTTACTGCAAAAGAACCTTTAGGCAACATGCTAACGTTCAGCTTTACCTGACCGCCTGCATCGTTCAATCTTTTCTTCTGAAGAACAGCACCGGCCATATTCACAATGATTACTTCTTTGTTTATGAAATTATCACCCGGCAATTTCAGGTACACAAAATCCTGGGCTGGGTTGGGAAAAACGGTCAGGGCGCCAGTAGCTTGAGCACTTTCGATCATTTCACCGGTTGATGCTATGGACATTCGCGCGGGAGTAAGGCTGGAATTACTTTCAGAAATACCCGCATCAGGAACACCGCTGTAAGGCACTGCCTTTCCCCAGAAATCTTTTTCAATGCCAGTCCATTGTCCCCAGTTAACAGCAGCAGCAGTAGGCCGCAGATCGTAGTTCCAGGTAAGCGGATCGTATGAATAACTATTAGCGAATACCTCTACGTCGTTGGGAAGTTTTTGTTCAGAATAATCCAGATCATAGCCAGGGCTTCCCCCATTCAAATGGAAAATATTGCTTTGATGGATTAATTGCGGGCCATTAAATGGTTTAAAATTAGGGTCGGTGATATTAGAAGAAGTGTTTATCCAGAAGATATTATTCTTCATCGAAAGCACGTTCGCCGTCCATGGCGTAGACATAATGCCAATGAGATTCCTTACATCCGGGAGCCGGGGCGCCTTCGTTTCAACCACATTATTATTGAAGAATTGCAGGTTACGAACATCAAGGGCAAAGACGCTGGTGGAGTTGATCCAGAATACCTGTCCGTTATTTATGAGCAGGTTATAGCCAACGAGATTATTGAGCGCATGACCACCCCAGCCGCTGCCAAATTCCATAAAGCCGATGTTATCGCTGGCGGTGTTGTACAATATTTTGTTATTAGAAACCTCGCCATACATTTCAATAGCGCCACCGTCGAGGTTATAATCGTAGCTATTACTCCAGCAGTCGTGAATCTGATTATGCGTGATGGTATTGTTAGACCCGCCAACCACGATGCCCACGGCGCCAAAGTCGTCCCACATTTGGTAAGATGTATTGATGATCATGCGCAGGTTGCTGATATTGCAATTGGTGACGGTATTGTAGCTACCGCCATCGATATTAACGCCCGCGCCTATTCGCGACATGGTGCAATTCTTAATAACATTGTGAGAACCGCCATCTCCGGGCCCCTTATAAATGTAAACGCCATAACCGACATTTGCGGTACCGTAACGATCGTAGTCACGAATGGTATAGTCGCTCATTTCAAATCCATCGATAACGACGTAGTTACATTGATTCAGCCGGATCATTACCCGGTTATAGATCTGTGGATCGGTAAAGAGCCAGGGACTGTATTTAATGATGGGAGCAGCGCCGTCACCATATGGCATGAACGTAATAGGCGCGCCTTCTCTGCCACTACTATTAATTGACAAGGTACCCCAGTATTGTTGACCGCGTCTGAAATAAACGACATCGCCCGGTTGAAAATAGTTGATGGTCGCCGGAATGTCGTTAATGTCGTGCCAGGGATCATTGTAAGTTCCCTGGTTTGCACCAGCGGAAGACGGGTCTACATAATAGTTGGTAGCGAAAGCAGAAAATGACATTGCCACAATCAGCAGAACAAGGAAATAGGAAATTGAGACTTTCATAGATTTCAAATGATAATGAGGCCGTACAGGCTCGCAAAACTATGCCATTCAGGGATGTGAGCCGTTATGAAATAGGGAAATACAGAGAAGTACTTAGTGGGGGATCACCAATTTTTAAACCTATTTGAACAAAAAGCAACCTTTCGTTATCAAATAGTCGACTAAGTTTGGAATGTATATGAAAAAAATCAACCGGATCATATTACTGGCATTATTAGCCACTACTACCATGGCAACCCATGCACAGACAGGAACCTATTCCTGGACAAACTTACCTAAGGTACAGGTGCCCGTCTTTAAAAAAGATACTATATACATTACCACATTTGGCGCGAAGCCCGATGGCATTACGCTGAACACGGAAGCGATCAACAAAGCCATAGACGCCTGTAGCAAGCAAGGCGGCGGCGTGGTGTATATACCGCAGGGAGTTTGGATGACAGGCCCTATAGAATTAAAAAGCAATGTGAATTTGCATGTAAACCGGTCGGCGTTGTTGCAATTCACCGGCGATAAGAGCCAGTACAAATTAATAGAAAGTCATTTTGAAGGCAAGAAGACCGTGCGCAACCAGGCGCCGATATCAGGGACCGACCTGGAGAATATCGCCATTACCGGCGAAGGCGTTATAGACGGAAATGGCGATGTATGGCGAGCGGTGAAAAAAGACAAACTGACGGAAGGAGAGTGGCAGCGGCTGGTAGCATCAGGTGGCATTGTAAGAACGGATGGAAAGATGTGGTATCCGTCGGAAGCGTTTATGCAGGCAGAAGAGAAAAAGATTGCCGTTACCGGCACAACGCCGAAAGATTATGAAGTGATCAAAGATTTTCTGCGGCCCAATATGGTGAAGCTCACCAATTGTAAGAAGGTGTTGTTGCAGGGAGCTACGTTCCAGAACTCCCCTGCCTGGTGTTTACATCCATTGTATTGCGAGCATTTGACCATTGACGGTGTCAAGGTACGCAACCCCTCCTATGCGCAGAATGGCGATGGTCTGGATATAGAATCGTGTTCCTATGTAGAAGTAAAGAACAGCACGTTGGATTGCGGGGATGATGGGATATGTATAAAATCGGGGAAGGATGAGGAAGGTCGGAAAGCAGGCAAAGCATCACAGTATATGATTATCCGCAATAATGTAGTCTATCACGGACATGGCGGATTTGTGATCGGCAGTGAGATGTCGGGCGGCGCGCATGATATCTTTGTATCAGATTGCACGTTTATCGGCACCGATATCGGATTACGATTCAAAACCACGCGCGGTCGCGGTGGCATTGTAGAGAATATTTATATCAGGAATATCAATATGCGCAGTATTGGGAACGATGCGATATTATTCGACATGTATTATTTTGCCAAAGCGCAGCCTATAGGTACGAAAATAGAGATCCCTCCCGTAGATGCAGGCACGCCGCAATTCCGAAAGTTTTATATCAGCAATGTAGTTTGTGAAGGAGCCGATCGCGCGATGCTCATCCGCGGCCTTCCTGAAATGAGTATTAAGGATATTCAGTTGAGTGATGTGGTGATTAAAGCCAGGCGGGGTATTGAGGTTATTGAAGCTAGTAATGTTGGCTTTTCGAATGTAGTGTTGCAATGTGCTTCTTCATCGCCGCTGGTCAATGTCGAGAATAGTCAGCAGCTGAGTTTTGTGAAAGTTCAGGCGCTCACCGCGCCGAAGCAGTTTTATAGTGTGAATGGGGAGAGGAGTAAGGATATTCGGGTGGATGCTGTGGCGACAGGGAGTGTGATATTTAATTATGGAGCTGAGGAAAAGGCGGTGACGGTGGGGAGATAGATTGATAAAGCAAATAAATAAATTAACCCGCTTGCGATTGCTGGCGGGTTTGTTGTTTTTATTCAGTGTGTTCAGTATTACCCTTTTATAAGCTATTAAAACTTTAAGAAGCTGCCTGGTTTATCAATGTAAAACTCTTATAGCTTTATGCGGTTTCTCTTTTTTGCTGTAATGTCCGTTTTTACTTTACAAGCATAAGGACAGGATTACATACGGTTAAAGGATACTTGCTTTTAAAATCCTCATATTGTAAAAGAATATTGATCTATTGCAGGATCAAAAAATTTTTCGGTTGCCTGCTCTTTTACTGAAGATGAAATATTTTTATTATAATCAATTCCTAATATCTCACATACCTCATCTGCAAAATTCGTACACCCCAATTCTGCAATCAACTTTATTCTCCTTTTCTGATTTTCCGATAATAAGTACAACGACTCGCGATTCCATTTTAATATATCAAATATTACATTTCCCATTCTATCGAAATTAACATACTCATACCACATTAAATCTTGCCATCCCTCGCCCAACTCTTTTTTAATTTTTTCATAAGATTCACCAAAGTCAGCATCAATTTGTTTAGATAGTTGAACAAGCGTTTTAAATTCTTGTAGCGCCAGTTGCTCTTTGAATCTGATACCATAATCATCAGAATACTTTTTCAGAAACTGACTTCTATAAAAGCTTATAGAACTTTCAACAACATTAATTATTATACTTGCTTGATCGGGTCCCAAATAACCCAAAGCCTCCTCAGGCACATAAAACAATTTCTGATCTAAAACGGAGGTAATCTTATCTCTAAAAGTAGGAAACAAAACAAACGTTTGCTTAACAACTTTTGCATGTATTCTTTCACAAGCCCATAAATAACGAAGCACTTTTCTTTTTGACAAATGAAACAAACATAGGTCTATCCACTCACGAAGCAAATCTTCAATCTTTTGCTGCCTAAAATAAATTGTTCCTACGCCTTCTTTATGGGCTCTAAAAAGGAAATGTAATACGCTAGGATAATACCAGAAATTAACGGGATAGGGTTTCTCCAACATTAATTTTGAAAAGAAAGAGTATTCTTCAAAATTATAGCTTAGGCGATTTTCTTTAATTCTATTTATCAGTAGAGTTGTTGCTGCCTCAAATTCAAATCTTGCGCGCAAATTTTGAAAAATGGAATAAACAGATTTTGAAACGTCTTCTGTCTTTAATGCAATAAAGCCGCCTTCATTTCTAACATTTTTTTGATAAGACTCAAAAGCAGCTCTTTCAACTTTTGCTCTTAATTTCCCTGCCTTATCTTTTACTGCATCTATGAATTCATCTAATCGCTCCACCCTAACTTCAGCACTAAACACTTTTTCAATTTGATCCAGAATTGACTCTTTTACTTTTGGAAGTAATTGGGTAGAACCAACATAACTATCCAGTTCAAGAAAGCGTTCAAACAACTCTGAATTTCTGATGCTTAATATAGGAGTTAATTGCTCATCAAGATTATCTCTATCATATAGATTAGTATACCAACCATTACTAACAATAAAATATCTGCAATTTATTTCCCGGTGGAGAGAATAAAAATGAGTTTGACTAATGCTTTGTTCATCAATTGACGGTGGACTATTCTTATTTGAACATCTTCCCTCTTTTGCGTCTATGATCCAAAAATATTGTTTTCGTAAACTACATATATAGTCCAATTTAATACGCTTACTACCCACAGAAAGAAATAACGGGTTAAGCTTAAAAGTTTCCTCTCTTGAAACAGAATAGTCTAAATCTTTTCTGTAACCCAACAGCTTTAAAAGCTCCACTAGAAACTCCTCACGCACATCAGCTTCCGTATAATTAGAGAAATCAAGTTTGGAAAGTCGTTGTAATTCTTTAATCTCAAAGTCATTTAATTTAGGTCGATATTTTTTCATAATACCAGTAAATCAATTTGTTGCAAGCACTGATGAAAGAGGAGTGGTAACCTGGCAAATAAAAAAGAGCCTTAATCAATTACATGCTTATCTACTCCGTTTGTATATCACCCGGACAAAAATACCGATAACAGATAATTTATTCAACTCATCTTGTTTCAGTTCAATTGCCTTCAAGCCATATGTTTGCTTGTCAGGTTGTAGTGAATCAATGAATAAAGTGATTCCCCAATGGCGCCATTTGTCTTTTAAAAAAGAGTTTTGACGTCGAACAGAGGTATGTATCTTCTTGATGGTTTATTGATTTTAGGCACAACACCTTTCAATACCTGCTTTGGGATACGTTTATCCTTAATAATGTGAATATATTGGGTCAAATATTTCCTTAAAGCAGGGTAATAAACATAAGTGCCATGTATTCCTCTTTGTAATATGATTGTATAAATATTAATAATAAATATTTTAACCTTAACCGGATCATAGAGTCCTACCTTTCCATTCCTATCATAGTATTTTTTTTCAAGTATTATTATCGCTTTCCTTTTTTCATCATAAGAAATTTATCTACCGAAAATAACAGCTGCATAATTTAGATCGTAACCCTGAGAGGTATGGATACAACCAACCTCATTAATTGAATTAAAAGAGTGTATCCAACCGCTGGTAACGGTATTCCATCTCAAGGTAATCTGGTCTATTTTTATATCATACAAGCCCTTTTATCAATAAGGAGATATACAACCGGCCATAACGACTTCGCATAGTGGCGAATATCGCAAATTACACTATCACTCATAATAAATTTAAAATCCTGGCATTCCTATTCAACCTACCCACGAATTATTTAGCTGTTAACCTTAATCTTCTCAGGAAAGTGTTACTTAAAACTCATTATACTTCCTGGCATTTCCTTTCGATTTATTTACAGGATATTTTTCACCGTTCATCTTAATCTTGTCCAGCATAATTTCCTTTATATCAAGCCCGTATTTTTCAGCCATTAAGAAGGCAAAAGCCAGTACATCAGCCAGTTCTTCCTGAACTTTTTCTTTTTTTACTACTTCAGCATCTTTCCAAAGGAACAATTCCAGCAGCTCGCCTGCCTCTACATTGATTGCCAATGCGAGATCCTTAGGATTATGAAATTGCTCCCAGTCACGTTCATCCCTGAATTTTAAAAGCTCTCTGGTGATCAAATCGATGTCGCTCATATGCTAATATATGAATATATAAAATTACTCTGGTTATCAAAATAAATAATTTCCCTTATTAAAACTAAATGTTTTTTGATTCCATAAACAATATAAGGGACGGTTTGGCGGATTTCGGTCATCTTAATACTAAATAGCCATATATTTATTCTTAGAAAGGTAAGATTCGTCTAATAATTACGACGAAGTGTAATTGTCCAATTTGTAGCGTTAATCCGTATGATTGTTTACCAAAACAGCAAGGCTGATTTCAGTAGCGATATTCTCACAAATAGTATTGACAAGATCATTTCTGAGCATATCAAAAAGAAGACAGGAAAAGATGTTGCTCAAAGTGAAATGCGCGCGTTTAAAAATTCACTGGAATATATGGACAGGGTCTTGCAGGACCGTGACATACCAGATGACTGCAGCGTTTCAGTTGAGTTCCATATTCCCCAAACATCGAAACGGGTAGATTTCATCATTGCCGGTAGTGATGGCGAAAAAGACAATGTAATAATTGTAGAACTGAAACAATGGTCCAAAGCATCATTAACTTCCAGGGATGGGATTGTAGAAACACAATTCCAAGGCAGGCATGCGCAAACCAGTCACCCTTCCTATCAGGCATGGTCATATGCAGCATTGTTACAATCTTTCAATGCAACCATTGAAGAAGAGTCTATTCAACTGCATCCTTGTGCTTACTTGCACAATTATGAACAAGATGAAGTAATCACTAATGAATTTTATAGTTATTATTTAGAGAAAGCACCTGTTTTCCTGAAGACTGATGCCATTAAGCTGCGGGCTTTTATAAAACAGTTCATGAAATTCGGCGATAGGTCAAAGATCCTCTTACGAATAGATAATGGTAAGATAAGACCATCAAAGAGTCTAGCAGATAGTCTTGGATCACTTATGAAGGGGAATAAGGAGTTTATAATGATCGATGATCAAAAGGTTGTTTATGAAACCGCCAGGGAACTTTCCAAACATTCTCATGAAAAAAATAAGAACGTTTTGATTGTAGAAGGCGGACCCGGAACGGGCAAATCTGTTGTAGCCATCAATTTATTAGTCGACCTCAATAAAAATGGATTCTTCGCTCAGTACGTAACAAAAACAAGCGCACCGCGGGAGGTTTATTTTGATAAGTTGCAGGGGGTAAGAAAAATGGCTGAACTGAAAAACTTCTTTGTGGGATCTGGTACATTTATAAAAACTCCTCAAAATACTATCCAAACTCTGATAGTGGACGAAGCACACCGATTGACCAAACAAACCGGCTTTTTGAAGATGGGTGACAATCAAGTAAAAGAGATTATCAATGCATCCTTGTTCTCTGTATTTTTTATTGATGAAGATCAGCGGGTGCATATTGATGATTATGGAGAAACCAAACTGATTGAAAAGTTAGCCATTGCAGCGGACGCTACCGTACATAAAATGAACTTATCCTCTCAGTTCCGTTGCAATGGTTCTGATGGGTACTTAGCCTGGCTGGATGATATATTACAGATCAGGGACACTGCAAACACAAACTTTTCACCTGACTTCGAATACGAGTTTAAAGCGGTCAGCAGTCCAACTGAACTCCGGGATATCATTTTTGAAAAGAATAAGATCAATAATAAAGCCCGCCTGGTAGCCGGCTACTGCTGGGACTGGAACAGCGATAAAAATCCTGCCGCATTTGACATAATCTTACCGGATCATAATTTCAGAATGCGATGGAACCTTAAAACCTACGGTTCTACTTGGATCATTAATCCTGATTCTGTAAACGAAGTTGGTTGTATCCATACCTGCCAGGGACTTGAAGTAGATTATATTGGCGTTATCATTGGCGAGGACCTTATTGTCAGGAATGGAGAAGTCCTTGTTGATCCTGCTAAAAGGTCCAAAATGGACAAGTCGATCTTTGGCTACAAAAAAAGGATGAAAGAAAATCCAGAGGAAACAAAAAAATTAATAAAAACAATCATTAAGAACACCTACCGAACCCTAATGACCAGGGGGATGAAGGGATGTTATGTTTATTGTGTGGATAAAGAGACGGAGGAGTATTTTAGGGGGAGAGGTTGAGCTATTCTCCTAATTATTAACATCAACGTCACATAATGAGTAGTGTAAATGTGAAATTCAAAACCATGGATTCGAAGCACTGAGTAAATTTTCCGCGGTAATAATCAATTAATTACAAATATTTCATTTTATGTATTCTCGTTGTAAGTTTTGTACTAAAGCATTTATTCCACATACCTTTTAACTAGACCTTTTATATTATAATTCACATTAACTTGAAAAGTAAACCAATCCTATTTCTGATCAAGTAGCTATAAAGTGTTTATATGGCCAATTATTATACAAGTGACAAGGTTCTAAACGTAAACGGATACGAAGTTTATTTCACACGTTTTGCTGATTCAATAATCAAAGATCACTTCATTGAAGCTGCCAACGAATTAAGTAATATTCTAAATAATTTTTGGATAGATGAACATCTGATCATTCAAGGAGGGGGCGGAAAAAGTAAGATCACTCAACAACTTGCTCACTTATTGGATTTCAAAGCTTGGTCAAAAAGAAAGATAAAAAGTGAGCATCATGTTGGCGGTATAGTACTTACATCTGAAAGTCATGAAGTTGATCATTATAAGAGTTTCGACCGGGGCAATATTGGACTGGAAATTGAGTGGAATAATAAGGATCCATTTTATGATAGGGACTTGGAAAATTTTAGAAAATTGCATCAAATAGGGGCACTCAGTGTTGGGATCATTATTACAAGAGGGGTCTCACTTCAGGCTGAGCTATACAACGTATTTGAAAGATTTATTCGAGAGCTTGAACCATTTGACTTAGAGAATTTGTTATCCAAGATGAATCTTTCAGATAATGCCAAGAAAGATTATAGGCCGTTCTTTTTACTTCCAAAGGAAGAAGCTATCCGTAAAATAGCCATAGAAATTTATAATTCAAAATTCGGCGCGGCTACGACGCACATGAATAAACTACTTTTGCGATTGAATCGCGGCGTTGGGAATCCTTGTCCATTTATCTTATTTGGCATCGGCAAAGAAAGACTGATCACTAATGAAAGAATACAAACGAGATAAAAGATCACCAATTCCTTCTTCAGAGGTCGCATCTAAAGTAATGAGTTCTATCAAAGGAAGGGACACAAAGCCAGAATTAATATTTCGGAAATTACTTTGGCAAAATGGGCTTCGAGGTTATCGACTACATTATAAAGTTCCAGGGAAACCTGATATCGCGTTTGTGAAAAAGAAAATTGCGATCTTTTTACATGGATGCTATTGGCATAGATGTCCTAAATGCGATCTACCTATTCCTCGTTCAAATAGCGAATTTTGGAAACATAAGTTCCAGCGAAACGTTGAAAGAGACAAAAGCAAAGAGTTATTGTTAAGAAAAAACGGATGGAAAGTATTTATTATTTGGGAATGTGAGGTCAAAAATGATCTCACAAAAGTGATAGAAAAAATTAAAAGAAATTTTGATTGCTAAAAATATTGGCATAAACTTGTAATTTTTTTATAATTTTAATAGATATTGATATCGTTAAAATGCAACTTCGAATCATTTGCACAACAATTGGAAGGAAAAACTAGCGATCCAGCGATCTTTACAAGGATGGCCCTGAAAGTTTATTGTGACCCAGAGTCTTAATAAACGATAATAGGGCATTGATCTATTTTTAGTCTCTATTATCTTTAGAATGCAAGTTTGTCTTATTACGGAAGTTCTCTTCTCCTTAACTGTGAAGTAATCACAAGGTGAAACTGAAATGTCAGGGATAAAAAATCGAATATGAAAGATCAAAAAGGAAAAAAGATGAAGGAAAGCTCTAAAAATTCGGCAATTGATCTATATAGCGGTATTGGCGGTTGGACTCTTGGCCTTAAGCTCGCCGGTATTACCGTCCTCTCATCATACGAATGGTGGAAGGATGCCAATAAAACCCATAATAAAAATTTCAATACGGCCCATAAAGAAGTGGATATTCGAAAATTAGATCTTTCTGATCTCCCAAGCCCTGGATCAGTGGAATACGTTGTTGGAAGCCCACCTTGTACACAATTCTCTCTTGCTAATAGAGGGGGTAAAGGAGATATCGCTGATGGTATGATCGACATTTATAAATTCCTACAAGTGGTTGAATATCTTCAACCAAAATATTGGGCGATGGAAAATGTTCCGCGTGTGGCCAACATACTTGAACAACACTTGCAAGGAGGATCTTTGTCTAGATTCATTGATCTTTTTGGAGATATACAAGTTTTAAAGTCTTCTGATTATGGAGTGCCTCAGGACAGAAAAAGAATGATTGCAGGCAGACTACCTTTTGATCTTTTAGAATCCTACAAGGAGAAAATCCCGTTACTTACACTTGGAGAAGTTATAAATGCTTTAGATCATGAAGAAGTGACAGACCCAATCTATGGTATAAGATCAGACAGTGAGAATTTAACGGATCATATTATGGAAGAGAGCTTGAGTAAAGAAGAAGAAAGGATCAATCAAGAAGGAAAGGCACATCATCCGGTGTATAATATGATGAGTTTTCCTGATCGTTTAGACCGCCCATCGCGTACCGTAACATCTGTTTGTACAAGGGTATCAAGAGAGAGCATCATTATCAAGGATAACTACGGTAATTTAAGAAGATTGACAGTCCGAGAAAGAGGAGTACTGCAATCCTTCCCAATCAATTACCAATATTTTGGTAGTTCTTATAACAATAAGATCAAGATGATCGGTAACGCAGTCCCTCCTGTATTGACCTTTTATATAGCTCAAGCTATGCTGGGGATCAAATTAAATGAACTTAAACTTCCCAGTCAAGTAAAGGATAAAATTAAACTAGCTACAGAACTTGCTGAATCCAGTATACCGGATGGCAAAGGTTCAAAGTACCAGTGGAATAGAAGCTTTTGGATGGCAATTAAAGGATTGAGATTTGGAAGTGGTATAAGATTCGATCTAAAGAATCAAACTGATAAACTCACTAAAAAGATAAGCTGGAAAATAAACTTTCATTATGGAAGTTCTAAAAATATAAAGGAAAAAGTCTTAGATTTTCAAGTTTTGCAAAAGTCCTTGGCAGTCATTGAAGAGATCGACAAGGACTCTATATTGTTAAGCCTTGCAGATTTCAAGGAATTTGTGCAGTTAATTAATGCAAATAATCTTCAACAACATTGGAGCAATGTAAATCGAAGTGCGATGGGGCCAATAGAATTAATTGATAAAATTGCAGAATTTGCTAAAAAAATAAATACTGACCTTACTGAACATAATAGTACTAAACCTGATATTTTTAGCTTTGTTGAAAATGAGCTACGAAATTCAAAAGGTGTACTCGACAATAAGAAGATGCAAGAAAAGCCTATTGAAATATTTGTTGGAATTTTAATAGGCTCTCTATTTAATTGTTTGATGGAAGGTCGGGAAGTGTACTTTCCCCTCCCACACAGAATTACAGCCTAATTCACTATTCGTCTTCATCTACTTCGATGAGCGTTGCCATTGGACCAGACTCTGAAGCATCATCAATTTGAGCAATTGTCATACCGTTTATTATGCCATTGATGATCCTGTATCTATTCTCAAGTCTATCCTGGCCTGTAATAGACTGTTTGATGTTGCCAATGTTCCTAAGGTTTGCAATTGAAATATCTATCACAGGTGTTTGAGTACTGGCAAATAATCCGATCATTAGAATGGGAAGAGTAATTGATAATTTGGCTGATGGCAATTCTCGTACACACCTTTCAAAATTGGTTACATTGGAATCCATACGTGAAGCCAAAGAACCCATAGGTACGATACATAGGCCAATGTCGATCAAATCCTGAGAATAAGCAGTTTGAAATTTAAATATATCAGAATACCAGCGAGACATATTACCGAATTGAACTTCTGCTTGAATACGTAATCCATGAAATTCCTTACGGAAATCCGCAGCAAGACCTGATCCTGTTATACTCGTTGCAGGAGGATGATATTGCCAGCCTAAGTCACAGGCGCACCGTCTATCAAAATAAGTATTAAGTAATTGTTGAACTACATCTAGTCTTCTATTCTTGGAAGACTTATTAGGATAGATGAATAAAGGACACTGATTGATCACATCTATGATCTCTTGATAAGCATTTTGATAAGTAGGGTGCTCAATGATCTCTTTGGCATAACGATAACTGTAAATTTGATAGTCCATATTATAATAATCTACTTTGCTAAGAAATTGTGATCGTTTGTGGTAAATATTTAGCTGCCTGGATATATTGCTTAATGAATAATCTTTTGTAAAAAGCTGAATAATGGAACTAACTTGTTGCTTTTCTATTGCAATAGTTTCTTTAAAGAACGTACTACATCTAACAAAGCTTCATCCCGGTCATTCCATAAGGAAATAGGTTTTGCATCCTTAGGTAAGGCTTGATACTTACTAACAGGAAAGCTTTCAAAATCGCATGGCCTTACGACTATCGGAACAATTTTGGCTAATTGTTTTTGATGTCGATCAATGGCTTTCTGAACCTCTACATCATTTATATAATCGGAAGCCATAAAATCAGAACTGATAAGACATAAGATCAAATCAGCCAGTTCTAACTTTTCTTTTATTTCTAAATCCCATTCTTCACCTGGCAAAATTTTACGATCATTCCATTCGCTAATCATACCCATTCTTTTTAGTCCACTTAGATGTTTTACTAGTTCATCTTTTATGGCTTCATCCTTGTGTGAATAGGAAATGAATAAACTTTTATTCTTCATATTTGGTTTTAATTTATTTTCTAGTTCTATTGATCCAATCACAGTATCCTCTGTAATATGAACTACTTTTACAAGAACTGTTTTCAAAAAAAAAGGCTTATAGACACTATTAATCAGTATTCGACTTTTACTATTTTGGTCTGGGGAGGCAATACCCATATTGATCAAATATTGCTTAATCATTGGACAATTCAGAGGCATAGCATTTGTGTGTATGCGAAAAGTATCATTATGAACATCAAAGCTTACAACTCTAGTGTTAAATATCTTTTCCAACAAGTTATTACTATGTAGGTAACTAACTAGTCTTTGAGTAATGAAAATACACAAGGAATAATCCCCATGCAACTTGTCAATATCAACACCATTTAAAGACCTAGAAATGGTGTCATCATCATGAATCTCTATCAACGAAAGGATGGATAGGAATTTTATTGAGTTGTCAAAAGATAAAGCAAAATTTATTGAGCTATTTTTACAAATAGCTTGAATGTCATATCGTTGAACAGGCTTATCCCTGTTCAAAAGTTCCATCAATAAGAAACCGAACTCACTTATTGTTGGTAATTTATCGATTCTGAGCAGCTCTTCTGACATAATCTAATATCAATGCTTTAAGATCATCATTTTCCAAATCCGTATGATAATCCATATTCATGTCGATTAATGGAATGCCTTTACTCTCAATAATCCTCAACATTCTTCGTTCCTTCTGAGCCAGTCTCTGGTGTATCGTTTCTTCAATCGTATTCTCGGACAGGAAATAATAATAATTGATTTTATCGTTACTATTTAATCCTACACGATGAATTCTGTCTTTTGACTGAAGATAATTCGCAGCATTAAAATTGCGTTCCATATAAATAGCATTATGACAAGCTTTATGCAAGGATATCGATTCCGCAACAGCAAACGGATTTGCAATAATGACACTAAAGGAAGAGTTTGGATGATTAAATTCCCTTACAATATTTTCTCTCGTATCCACGCCATTCATCAATAGTTCTGATTCTATAGGTGTTTCTCCAATAAGTAATTTTGAAGAGATACCCTTATCTGAAAGAAATCTTTGTAATTCTTTAATGCTTTGAATAAATATTCCCCATACAACAACTTTCCCTTTATTGCTGATGATGTTCCTTATGAGTTGTTCGATTGCATTGAATTTATTTGGAATTTCAAGTTCTTTATATTTTAAAATTTTTTCTATTAATTCAGAATCATCTATAAATAAATCATTTGATATACCTTGGTCCTGATAGTATTCATCTATAGGTTTTCTGAGTAAACTTGGATTAGCGGCTGCTTGCATTAGTCTTATTAACCGAGCCTTTAATAAAGTATTTTTTAATTCATTTTCTGAACCCAGAGCTGTTTGAAAATAATCCATGTACTCATTTTCAATATATTCATATATCTGTCTTTGTACTTCTCCCATCTTTACAATTGTAGGATCATTCTCAATCGTATCTGGAAGATTCATATATTTTTTTAGATCATTTTTTGTTATCCTGATAAAAAACGGTGACAAACTATCTATTAAGCTTTGAATACGCGGGTCGTATTCGTTTTGAGACATCTCCTTTAATTGAAAAAGATGATATGGAATGATCTCTTTATCTGGCCAGATGAAATTATATAGATTAAATATATCCTCATATCCATTTGGAGTAGGTGTCCCAGTTAACACGACTCTGCTTCTACAAAATTTAGCGAGGCTTAGAATGGATTGAGCCCATGTGCCCCCCTCTGTATTTTTGATCTTATGGGCTTCATCAAGCACTACCATTACCTTGTTCTCACGCCTTCTTAAATAAGAAATTATATCATCAAGATTTGAAGCAATCCCTTGGTATGAGATCAACGTTATTTCTGCTGAATGATGAGAAAGAAAATGTCTAACTCGTTCGTCGCGTGATACACCTCCTGATAATCTTTTGATATCTGGTTTTTCTCCAAAGCAAGCAAAATACTCATCCTCCCAAGGACCAAATGAACTTAAAGGCCCAACTATTAGTAACCTGTTCACATATTTTTTGTGATCCTTTGGAAGATTTTTCAGGTATGTATATGCAGCATAAACAACACTGGTCTTCCCGGCTCCTGGGACAGAAAAATTACAGGCATTCTGAGAGAATGTTAAATGATATGCTGCTAGTAATTGGAGATCATATAAGGTACGTTTAGTTAGCTCTTTCTTCAGAACGGCTATGAACTCTTTAAACTCTGATCTCTCCTCCATTTCTATTTCATTATTCCAAATTCTTTTTGCCTTTAGTGAAAATTCTTCAAATTGAACTTTATCTTCAATAAAATCGTTTAAAACTCTTTTTGAATGTTCACTAAGTTCTTCAGAAAATCCATATTTATGAAGCATTGTCTGTATTTCAGTCAATACTTTTTCTTTATCCCCTTCCTTATCTTTAGAATAAGGCACATTTATTGACTTACTTTCTATATATATTGTATTTAAGTAATCATTCATAAAAAATCGGGCTCTTCTATTCATCCAAAGTGCTTCAATGTCTCCCAACAATTGATATTGATTACTTTCTTCTTCTATATGTATTTGTATCGAAGGCATCTATTTTCTACTAAGTTTAATAGCCTGTTGAAAATCCCACATTAATGAGCTAATATCTTTAATGATCCTCAATACATTTTCGTCATTATAGAATGCTTCCGATTCCGGATTTATAGAACTAAGAGTATCTTTTGCTCTTCGAAGTAATTCGAGTGGCGCATTTTCTTCATTAGCGTCATCCAGAGTTCGGAGGGATTTGTTTAAATTACCTTTTAGTAATCCAACGGTCTTATTTGTCCAATCCAGATCACGAACTCTCAAAATATCAGACAAGTCACCTTCCGGATTTGACTCGCGCAACTCTTGAATTGATACCTCAGTCTCATTAAATGGGTCTATATTTTTAAAATGCTCATCCCGGAATTTTGACCATACTTTTTCATTACAGAAAAAACTTTCTTTTTTACTTGGAAGAGCAATTGCCCTAAACTCTTTACCTTCATAACTAGCTCTTATATAATCAAAACAAATAGCCTTCAAATCTGAAATGTCAGAATTTTTATAATTCCATTTTACTAATTCAGTTCTATTTTCATATTTATTTAAGTATTTATTCAAATCGACAAATTGTCCCTCTCTTTTGTCTAATCGTGTATAAATACATTGATATCCTAAATCATTAAGATAATTGTCCATTAATTTCATGATGTTCAACCACTCATTTATCTGAGATTCTTTTTCACCCATCATCTTCCCTATCTCTCCTTCGGTAAAACCGATTTCTTTTAAATCCTTACATTTTAAGTATTTTTCTATCGGGTTATAATCCAATTTTTCATCTTCTCCCATTTGATAAGATGTTTCCAGCCGCATTATTTCTTTTGGATTGTCATCTAACGTGTCATCTAATATTATTGCTTTAAAATAGATTGGATTTTTTTTCCCTTCTGTTGCTATTTTATAAAGGAGACTAGCTCGCCTATTACCGTCGATTATTATTCCATCTTTCGTAACAATTCCAATTCTCTTTTGACCATACTCTATTAGATCACCCATTGTGATTTTATTCCTGTCTGGTTTGGAATCCCAAAGAAAATCTTCTATAATTTTCTTGTCTTCAGCTTTCTCAGCATCTAAACTTCTAAATTGGCTTTCGAAAGATTTTACCATACTAAGAATACGTCCATTGTATTTATTGTATACTAATAGATGTAAAGGAATTTCATAAACTGGCATTAACTTTTTTTCCCCTCGATAAATGATATCATCCATTTTATAAGGAGTACCGGTTTTTATTTTCTCCAATTCTTTAATTCTTGCGGCTTTTTCCATTTTTTATTTGCCATTAGTTTGATAAATCGATGAAATAATTATATCCAATTGCAATTAGTTTAGAATGTACAAAAGGCTATAAATGTAAAAATTTAAAATGCCAGAAACGGTTTATTTACAAAATAAACAGTATGTCCATTAAAATGGAAATGGGAGTACCCGAAGGATTCTCAAGGGACGGACAAATAATCACCTTTTTGTTTCTCAAAACAACGGTGAATCAAAAAACTGGCTTAAAGTAATCCCCCTCACTTTGCAAAATTTATTGATAGAGTATATGGTTGCCCCTCTACCGCTTTCCAATCTATATAACGTCTGTTTATCAATGCCAAGGTCATAGGCAAACTCAGTTTGGTTTTTACCTGAGCTTTCCCGTAATTCCTTGATCCTTTCGGCAATTTTATCTCGTAGTTCTATATCAAGCTTGTCTAGACTGCCAGCCATAACACAATGTGACATCTATTTTAAAAAAAACAGTAAGCCAATTGGCCTACCGTTCAAAATATTTAGTATTTTTAGTATAGTTTAATATCAAAGCGCCTAAGCTTACGAGTCTCGCCCGACGAACCTGACAATTCCACCGAGCGCGGGAGTAAGTAAAGTGCCCAATGCCTATATTTATGCTATAGGGTTGGGCCTACTTATACTTCTTTGTGCTCGGTCACCGAAAGGTGGGGCCTTGTCAGGGCCCGTCGGACAAAGGGCAGGTAGGTTCCAATCCTATAGTTTTATGGTCCGTTTTTCTCCGCACCTCGGAACCATTCCTTCCTCGCAGGCTCATTAACCCAATTATCTAACTTAAATGCTTAGTTATGAATGAGCCATTAAACACGTCCGCATCGGCAACAAACTTTACCGGTAAAACCTACAATTCCAATCCCCTCTGGCACTCCCAACCCCTCCGCCTCACCCCAACCCAAACCCAAAACCCCAATCTCGTCCTCAACGACTTCTTCGAATGCTACCACCTGCACGAAGTACGCGAAATTATGTGGCAATGGGTGACCGAAGCGGTTTCCAGCCCGCATAGCCGGTCGAACGATCCCCATGAGCGTAACAACTACCTATTCTTCTATGAAAAAATGGAGTCGCTGGTAGAAGCTGCCTGGATTATGAACCGGGGTATCGGTCGGGTTGCTAACCCTGGCAGACAGGCGCCTGAAACAGTAACCAATGAACGGGTTGATACCACGGTGAAAGCAACTCAATCTACCCGGTTTTCTAAACCTGCACGGCTGATTGAAAAGGTGGCAACGGAGCCGGCGGAATTGATTGCTGAGGTATTTTCGCATACTACCTTAAAAGACCTTCATGAATACCTGCTTCCCTCCTGGCTGCGGGTGGCTCTTATTAATACGCAAAGCCTTTATTCTGCAGCCCGTGACCGGGAAATTCTGTACGAGTTTTATGAGCAGCTATTACCCTTTGTGGAGGCGCTGTATGTTTCCCCGGTTACAGATCTGTATCATTGCTCATTATATTTAAATAAGGGGCAATCAGCCGATCCTTCAACGGTGATTACCACCTTCTTTCAACAATTCTCTATCGATTACGTTCGGCGCGAGTTATCTGACTTCATGGAAGCCGGCATCGGCTACGAAGGCAATTATCCCAATGGTTTTACGCCCTGGCAGGCTTGGATGTCGTATAATCATATGCTTTGTCTCGCAGAAGCTGCTTATCAGTTGTATATCAATCAGCAAATGGAAACTGTTTCAAATGTTCTTTCTCAACAGCCCGTTGAATTAGTTGACGTAAATCAATGAACTGTTTCCGAACAGTTGACTTCTCTTTTTTTATTGACAGCTGGGTTTAAGCTCATCTTTGTTCGCAAATTCTTCGTAACTGCTTCGAGAGTGCACTATACCTTCTTCGCAAATTTGCGAACAACTTGCGAAGAATTTGCGAAGGAGGGTAAGCTCTGTCTCGAAGAAGACCCAAAGAAATTTCTGGAAGTTTACCTTGTCTCTTCCTCTTAAACATGCTTTAGCGTTATAGAATGTTTTAGTTGACCATTGCAAGGGTTTTGCCACACGATTAGCTTTTCAACTTTTATGAGGACTCTAAACCGTTATAGAAACCGAAATCAATTGGCTCCTAATAACTAGCTGGATCGCGATTAATAAAAGGTAACGGAAAAAGTCAAATGTTGGGGAGACTGTACTTCGTCTCAGGGTAGGCCAAGACGAGACACAGGGTTTAGGTGCCTGAACTGGTGTCTTAGTTGTCTGGGAGTTGTCTAACAGTTGTCTAAGAGTTGTCTAAGAGTTGTCTAAGAGTTGTCTGGGGATGGTCATATGCGCACTAGGGTCCCTAGAGGATCCCTGTAGGGTCTGCAGACAATACCCAGGCCATCAGGCTACCAGTTTCATACAATACCAGTACCATTATGCTACTGCTACACTACCATCTGGCCAACTAATTAAAAGTTGGGGCGGTATGTCAGCGTGGTGGGAAAAAATTACAGGCATACCCCAGCCGGTTCGTTAGCATGGTGGCAAATCACATCAGCGTGCAGAAATTGTTGAGGTTGGGTCATATGTCGCTAACTATACAGCATTTTTGAACAACTATACAGCATTGTTGAACAACTTTACAGCGTTGGTGACTTAGGATGCCGTATCCTGACCTTAGGATGCGGTATCCTGAACCAACATTGGGCCATTCTGATCTCAGGATGCCGTATCCTGATCCAACATTGATGCATTTTGACCTCGGGATACCGTATCCCGACCCAACTTTGAAGCAAAGTGAGTCAACTTTGGCAGGCAGGTGCGGAACATACGAGGCAAAGTTGACAACTTACGAGCCGTACTCGCCGACTTACATCCCAAAGTGTGATACGGACGAGTCATCCTGAGTTCCGGATACAAAACAGGAAGTAATTGATGTATTATAATTATAGATGTGCAATACGTAGTTTGCACGCATAATTGCATAATCACTCCCCCTCAAACTCATAACTCCCCGACCCTACTTCATACACACTATACCCTTTTTCATTTCTTATAAATTGTACGTCTTTTCTGTTAACAATCTTTTTGCCGCTTTCTGTAATCCCGTTTTGATTGTTCGATGGCACATATACGATGGCACTGGTATTGGGTGGTATGGTAATGCTCATATTGAATTGATGATCGCTTCTTTTCCACTTGCATTCTATCATGCCACTGATTGACGCGAACGATCCGTTTACCCAGGTTAAATTTCCTGCAACGGCGGGTTTGATGATGATCTTTTTAAAACCGGGCCCCTTTTCATCCGGACTAATGCCTACCAGGTCATTAAATAGCCATTCATTGATTTGGCCCGACATAAAATGATTTTGGGACCCAAAGTTTCCTACGCCGGCATCCCATTTCTCCGTTAGACTGGTTGCACCCATTTTTAACTGGTAGCCATAACCGGGCCTGTCGCTCTGATTATTCATTTCATACACCACATCTGAATGGCCGCCATCTGACAATGCTCTTAGTAAAAACCGAAACCCTACCTCGCCTGAGGTAAAACTGTAATTACGTTTTTGAATACTATCAACCAGCGCATCTAATAAATGCTGCCGGTTCTCCGGTTCTACCAGGTTAAAAAACAACGGCATAGCGCAGGTGGTGTTTGATCCTGTGGCATATAACCCGGTTGCTGGTTTATAAAACTCGTTGTTAAAGGACTGACGTATTTGTTCACAGGCTGTCTTATACATGGCCGCATCCTGTTCTTTGCCTAACAGCGCGGATATACGTTGCATGATGAAATTATCGTAATAGAAAATAGCGGTTGCTGTAAAGGGCTCGGGCGTTAATTGCGAGCCCCAGGCTGGCTTGGGACCAATATCGTACCAGTCGCCCAGACCGGTATGAACAATATGATTGGTTGCTGTTGAAGTTAAAAAAGCGACATACTTTTTCATCTTGTCATAATACCTTTCCAACAGTGATATATCTCCTGAAAAAAGATATTGCTGCCAGGGTACAATGATGAAGGAACTGCCCCATTCGGGCGAATTGCGCATGGCATTCTTTAGATCCGCCGAACCTGCAATGAAATATTCTGGCGCAATATTCGGTACAAAACCATTTTCCAACTGCGCATCGGCCATATCGTTCATGGATTTTCTGAATAAGATGGCCATGTCGAAATTATATCGCAATGACGGGCCATTGAGATGATTTTCTTCCAGCCAGCCCATTTTTTCGCGATGCGGGCAATCGGTCATATAGCTCATCATATTGCTCCGCTGCGCCCAGCGCACCAAACTATAAATTCGATTGAACAGTTCATTGCTGCAGGCAAATGTGCCAACGGGTGTTGATGACGCATGCACCACCTGGTCTTCCAGTGTTTTTATCTGGGGCAGCTGGTCACTTCCTACTGCCGGGTATAACTCCACCTGCAAATAACGGGCGCCCTGGTAAAAGAATTTAGGCGCCCAGCTTTCTGTTCCATTTCCACTCAGTGTGTATTGCCACCAGGCCGGCCTTACCCCATCCTGTGTGGCCGAACGTCTGTCTACCGTTCCATCGTCGCCCAGTAATTCGGCGGGTATCAAACGCACATACGATCCTTTTTCTCCCTGTACCGTTATACGTGGCATCATTGATGCATTTTGCCCGCAATCATAGATCCATACATTGTTTTTTAGTTGCGTGATCTTTACCGGCTTTATTATTTCAATCACTTTTACTGGCGGCGCGGCGGCTGATAGCCCTTTCAGTTTCCCTCCCGGACTTGTTGTTTCAATCGCTGCTCGCCAGTTATTATTTGATTTAAAAAACGGTTTGTTCCATCCTGCTATGTCCAGGTTTGCATCATAATCTTCACCGCCAAACATATTTGTGTAGGTTACCGGCCCAGGCGCTACCTGCCACGACGCATCGGTACCGATCATTTTTGTGGTACCATCGGCATATTCCAGTTGCAACTGCGCTATGGCTTTTAACGGGCCAAATGAATTTAAAAACTTTACATAGCGTACCGAATCGGGTTGAATATTATACATACCATTGCCTAATAGCATTCCAATAACGTTGGCCCCGCTTTGCAACTGTTTTGTTACATCATAGGTATCATACAAAACGGTTTTGTGGTAGTTTGTCCAACCCGGTGTAAGGAGATAGTCCCCTACTTTGGCTCCGTTAACCGTTAATTCGTACTCCGACAAGCCACTTACGTGTATTACCGCCCGAAGCAATTTTTTTTCTACAGAAAATTCTTTTCGCAAGATCATGGAAGAATAATTCGGCAAAGCCGATACATCTTCAGGCCCGTCTGTAAGGTTTTGTTTTGACCAGCCTCCGGCCTCATGGCTATCTGAGGCTTCTACCTTTTTAGCGGCGGCTCTATTTTTCCCATTGACCATTACTTCCAGTTGCCGCAGGCCAAACTGAAAGTTAGATCTCCAGCCCCATAATACAGTAGCCGTTACACGT
This sequence comes from uncultured Niastella sp., assembly GCA_966212235.1. Lineage (GTDB taxonomy): Bacteria > Bacteroidota > Bacteroidia > Chitinophagales > Chitinophagaceae > Niastella. Next base: position 162,895 of record CBIHPP010000015.1, read on the forward strand.
ATATACCTGCCGGAAATATTCCCTGCCGGAAAATCCGCAGGCTTCCATCCCGGATTGGCAAATTCTTTTGTTGTATAATCGGCTATGGTGGTAGCCTGTTTAAATTCCGGATCGTTTGAAATATCTATCCGGAAATTTTTTGGAAAGCCATAGCCTGCGCGGTCTTCAAAAAATACGGGCGTCAGGCGCACGGCTGAAATGGCAACCGGTTTTTCTACATCTACCTGCACCCATTTTGTAGTTCGTGCTTCGGATGTAGTTGCCCGGTAACCAAAGGGACTTAATGCAAACTTTTCGGCCCCGGCCGCGCTGATCCATTTCGCTTTCCAGTCTTCTTCTTTTAAAATTCCCATCGTCCAGGCTGCCTCTTTACTCCAGACAGATACATTGCCGCTATTGTCCCATACGCGCACTTTCCACCAGTATTGCTTACTGGATCGCAACATTTTCCCTTCGTATTTTATATAGGCCATTTTATCGGTCATCACCTTACCGGAGTTCCACAAATCGCCCTGACCTTTTTGTAACAATGCTTGTGATGAAGCAACAATGATCTGATACGCAGTTTGCCGAATGCCCCGATCGGCTTTGTTTTCAGCCTCCAAAATATAGCTTAGGTTGGGATCGGGCACATCGATACCCAACGGCATTGAGCGCAGTTCACATTGCAGATTTACCGGGTGCAATTTTTGCACAGGCAATGCCAAAGACACTACACCAGAAAGGCAGACAATGGCTACCAGGAACAACCGCTTACCAAATAAATTCATACCCCATTCTTAAATGAAATTAAAAACTACCTTAAGCAAGATATTATTTATTTCAATAAAATGTCTAACTAACCTTTAAATGGCGAATTTCTCAATCACCGCTTTCCCATTAAACTTATAATGCTCTTTATGATGCACATAACCCAGCTGGTTCGTCAACATGGTGGTAGTTCCTACTATAAATTCCGGGATGTTGAAATGGTGATGTCCGTATATCCAATAGGCCGCCTCCGAATCATGGATCATGTCATATAATTCTGTTACAAAAGCTCCGTTCAATGGACTGTTCCGGTATTTTGCCGGGTATTCGTACAGCGTAGGTACATGGTGCGTTATCACAATACTTTTCGCCGCATCCACTTCTTTAAAAGCTTTTTCTAAAAAACGAACCGACTGATTATGTAGCTGGTTAAATTCCTGAGTGGTTAATTTTTTATCCTGCCATTTTATGGCAAAGAAATCAGAAATACTTCGCTGGATATCCACTTCGTTAATGATGTTTATTTTACTCCATAGTGTGCTGCAAATAAAATTGATATCCTTATAGGCAATCACCTGGTTATTGACCAGCCACACATTGCTTCGCAATTTTTCCAACAGCGGATCGGCAACCGTGGCCAAATCGTGCCCATAATATTCATGATTGCCTGGTATCCAATACACCATTTCAAAATGATCTGCTATATAATCAATAAATGCTGTTTGTGTTTTATGCAGTTCAAATGGCAGTATATCGCCGGCCAAAATCAATACGTCACCCACCGGTTCAAGCGGGTGCCTTTCCATGTATTTCTTATTCATGGGAAATTCCAGGTGAAGGTCGGAGCAGTATTGAATTTTCATGGGCTTCTCTTATTTAAACTTTGGGAAAATACGGAAAAAAAGAAACCATCCGGCATTTCCAGATGGTTGAGTGATCGCAATTATTTGACCAGGCATTCCCTACTTCTTCTTATCGTCCTTTCCTTTCTTTATATCTTTTAGCATCTTTTTTTCATCCTTTTCTAGCTTACGTTGCACTTTCTTTACATCTTCAGCAGCCGGAAGCTCTTCCGGCCGGATACCCCGTTCAAGCAGCACATTACGTACAGCTGTGTTGTTATCTATATGTTCCTTTTCAATGGGATTTTGCCCTTTCAAATCTTTTGTTTGTACATTAAGGCTTGTCATTTCAGCGGCCAAATCCTTGGCCTTTATGCTTATAGTAGGCAGGAAATCAGCTACTGGGCGACTCTCTGGGACACCCATTTTAGCCTTTAATTGAACTGTTGAAAGTCTAAACAATGCCTGATCACCTTTGGAACGAATAATAGCAAACCCCTTTTCATCTACTCCTCTTTCATACAAAATTCCTGATAGCTGCTTTTCTGTTTGACTTAACTTTTCCCTGGCTTTTACACGCTCATAATCCAATAATCGCTGCTCCACTATTTCAGCGCGGCGAGTTTGTACAGCAAAATAGGTTTGTGCAAAGGCTATTTCCTGCTTTCGACTATCGCCGTTTTGGGCTACCAGGTAGCAGGCATACCGGGTCAACGCAATATCTTCTATTTCTCTTTCTATTCCCGAACCTATTTGTACCATTTTACCGACGTCGGTAAAATGGTCTTCTACCTCCTCTCCAGCATTCTTACAAGCATCTTTCGCCTTATTTAATACTGTTTCAAAATTCTTCCATTTGCTATAACCTAATAATGTCTGCATTTCACGGGCGCTCCAGCATTCTACATTATTAATGTTATAACATGCAGCTTCAAACTTTTCAAACAGCTCTTTAATTAAATCTTGTTTCATATGGCTTTCTTTTATGGTTATTATAATTGTTTCAATGTGATATCTATATAAACAATTATCGTAACCTTTAGTACTACTCGAAAGCCATTGATAATAATCAAAATTATATAACTGAACCTTCCGGAAATTCCGGATAGTTGAGATTTCCGAAAAATTCGAATACCTGGCATTGCTTACCGTTACAATATTAACAGGCATATCGGTAAACTGTAAGCAGTCTCTCTGATCCTGAACCAATTGAGACCATATTCCTGACGTCAGGAATATGGTCGCCCGATTCCTCACGCATATTGCATGGCATCCCAGGGATGTTATTGCTTATACCCTTTCGGGCTCAATTATTTACTTACCTCAGGTAAATCATGTACCACGAAACATTCATACTATAGTTAGCAGTTGTCAAGGTTTACTTGACAACTCAACAATTGAGACCATTTTGTTGAAATCAACAAAATGGTCTCGCCTGACCATTTTACCGACGTCGGCAATATGGTCCTTCTACTTCACCGTAAACCTCACATACTCGCCAAACCCAATCACACTCATACCTTGTACGCCAGATCCATTACCAGCTCCTACAGCAGGGAAAGCTTCATATTTTTTATCTCCCACATATATATCCGGGGCAAAATCGTAGGTATCATTGATAGCGAGCGCCGTACCAAATAGCGCCGTAATATCCGCCGCTTTTACGGTTACGCTGGCCGGTAATGTATTAACGTCTGCTTTAAACAACTTTACACTGGTCACGGAACCATTTTTCCGAACGACTATATCAACTTTGGCTGGTGGTGTTGCATCGGCAAAATACAGGGCTACTTTCAATTTACCTTCGAAGGCGGACTGATTAGTAAATGTAATGGTGCCGGTGGTGCCGCCTGCTTCGAGGTTTGTTGTAACAACGGGCACGTTTTCGATACTTACTCTTTCAGGAATAGCGCCATCATCTTTACTACATCCTGTGAGTGTAATAACGGTATAAACAAGAGCGGTTAATATGCTGCGTTTCATTTTCTATTAGTTTAATGTGTTCAATTAAGGCTGCCAGAATACTTTAAATGTTTCGGGTACTTTTTGTGGCGGTGCGTTTTTGTTCAAACCTATTTCTCCGTTGCTAAAAGGTAAACTCCACGGATACTTCCTGTCATTTGATACCGGTGTTACCTTTCCATCCGGACCAGTTACGCTCGTAACAGCGCCCTCAGGTGCTGGTGCAAACAACACGGGATATTTTGTCCGCCTGTAATCGGTATAATTATCTATAGGGTTTTCGATCCTGTTGATCCATTTCTCGGTCATGATATATTCCAGCTTTTTAGCATCGCTTCCTGCATCATACGCTGCGAGCACCCCATCTATGTAAGTTTTGGTGGAAGTGAGCGTTGCTATCGCTGGTACTGTTTGTGCAGCACCTGCTGAACCTGGTTTAACAAAATTGGCAACCACATTGTCAACATGGGCAAACGTGGCATCCAACGCTTTGCTGAAAACGTCTCTTGCATTGCCGGGAGCCAATCCTGCATGTATCAATTCCGCTTCCAGGTATAACCGGTCGGCATACGTAATAAACTCATGCGGACGGGCGCCCGTTGCTGCATTTTGTGCGCCAATCGAGTTAACGCTTCTGGCGGCGCTGTCGTTATAACGGCCTCCTGCAGGGTAAATGCCAAGCAGTGAATAGGTCTGACTGTTTGAGCCATCCCGGCATGGTCCGGTGGAACCAAAAATTATGGAAACGAAACCGCCGTCCCGAAACTCTGTACAATTTTCCGGTGTTGGATTTGATCCACCCGGCGCTGATTTCTGGTTGTAGATATAATAAGGAATTCTTGGATCAGTCAACCCGGTCAGCACATCTGGATTTCTTCCTTTCATCATCTCGTACAGCCAGGGACTGAACAACTGGCCACCGCGCTGCGTTGCGTTATAGTCGCCGAAAGCGGGATGCCTGTCATCTGTAGTACCGATAGGGCCATAGGGCATCATAAAACTTTCCGCCTCGGAATTGATGAGTGAACCGGGAGAAGCCAGCAAGGCTGTTAGATTTGCCTTTACATCCTGCACCAGCCGTACCTGTGTATACAGTTTCAGTTTGATGGTATTGGCGGCTTTTATCCAATTGGCTGTATTGCCTTTATAAATGTAATCGTCGATGCCGGGTTTTGAAGGGTTGAAAGTCGTATTATTGATATCGGCGATCCCTTCATCCAGCAACGCAAAAAGCTGGGGATAGATCTCCGATCCCTTATCGAATTTGGGTTGTGAAATGCCTTCTTCAAATTGATCGTATTCAGAATAAGGAACATCTCCCCAAATATCTACCATCATACTCACCGTGTACGCCTTCAGTATTTTGGCAATGCCTGCATACACAAATCGGTTTTCGGCAGGTCCCCGCTTAATGATCACGTTCAGGTTGGAAATGGCGGAATACAATTCGTTCCACCCGGCTGCGCCGGCATTATATCTGTCTGCTGCTATGCGGCCTGTGATCTGGTGCGTATACAGCGCCATCGTATTACCCAGGGTGGAACCCAACGCGATGTTGTTTGCAATATTGCGCTCTGCAGCACTCAATACCAGCGGTAAGCCCACGGAAGAAGGTGTAGGGTTGTTAACGTTCTTATTTACATCCAGGAATTTTTTACAGCCGGTTGCCAATACTAACAGCACCACAAATGCTGTAAATGCGTATATAAAATATTTTCTGCTCATAATTGACATATTAGAAAGTGATATTTAAGTTCACACCGTACCTTTTTGTACTGGGGGCGCCGCCGGTTTCAACACCTTGCGTACCGCTCCCCACCACAGAGTTGATATCGGGATCGAACTTCGTATACTTCGGTACATTGGGCGCCAGGTACCAAAGGTTGCGGCCGTTAACAGAGAGGGTAACATTTGTTAATTTCAGCGCGCTCACCCAGTTTGCTGGCAGGGTGTAACCCAAACTTATTTCACGTAACCTGTATACAGTACCATCGAATATCGCATATTCAAAAGCGCCGTTGGTAGCAAAGCTGGCGCCTGTACCTGCGGTGAAAAACAGGTCATTGGTGGTAACCCTTGTTTGGTTTTGGACTGTCTTACCATTCACCAGCATAGGTGTATAGTGGTTGAGGCCATCTGCACCCGCCACTGGTGTGGGGTTTCCGTAAATGCCGGTGATAACCGCATTCTTCTCTCTGTCTTCTGTATCCCTGGTCACTCCTCTTCCTAACATATTGACGATGGTCTCCGAATAAAAATCACCACCCTTGGTCATATCAACAAGCACATTCAACAGAAATCCTTTGTAAGAAATCGTGTTGGTAACGCCCATCTTAAAATCGGCATTGGGATCGCCCACCATCCCATCGTTAGGATCAAGGAAAGGCATACCCGAAGTTGCGTTGATCAGCAATTGGCCGTCTTCTGAACGGGCAGAGTGTGAGCCGCGCAGATAACCATAGGGAAATCCGGCTTCTATCCAGTTAAATCCACCCAACTGACTCCGGGTAAGTCCTTCTATCAGTTCTTCTACCGTATTTTTGTTTTTTGTATAAATACCGCGTATATCCCACCGGAAGTTGCCGGTAACAACCGGACTTACATCCAGCGCTACTTCCCAGCCGGTATTGCGTATTTCGCCGAGATTGGTATAGAAATTACTGTAACCGGTTGTTTGAGGCAGGGCGATCGCATAAATGAGGTCGGTAGACCTTTTATCGTACCAGGTTACTTCCAGGCCCAGCCGCTGATTAAAGAAACGCAGATCGGAACCCAATTCCAGTTCCGTTGTAAACTCAGGCGTCAATTCCTGGTCGTAACTGGAACCGCCTCTTGTCGCCAATGGCTGACCGAGGAAACCCGCAGCGTTCAAATTAAAAATAGGTTCGCCATAATGAGGTGCGGCATCATTACCCACGCGCGCATAACCTGCACGGAGCTTACCGTAATCGAACCAGTGTGATTTAAGATTGAACGCCTCCGACCATACGAGTGATCCGGAAATACCGGGATAGAAATATTGTGCATTCTTATAAGGAAGCGTAGACGTAAGGTCCATTCGTCCGGTGAGGTTAACGAATGCAACATTTTTATAGCCGATAGAGGCATCGCCAAAGAAACCTACCAGTCTTCTTTTAGTTCTGAAATCACCATCAGCACTAAAGGTTTGCCGGCGGGTATTGTTCAGGTTAAACAGACCCGGGATCACAAAATCAACGCCATATACCTGTTGGTTGCGGCTGTTTCTTTCGTTCACATCGCTACCCAGGTTAATATCCAGGCTCCAATCCTTGAAAACTTTCGGACTGATCACCGCAATGATCTTACCCTGAATTTCCTGCTGTCTATTCACTACTTCAGTAATGGTGCCTAACGCATTATCGGCGCTTCCATAAGATGATTTGTCAATGACCTGGTCCCTGAAAAGCGCATAGCTGTTAACACCGGCATTGAAATCGAGCTTTATCCAGTTATTAAATTTGTAAGAAGCCCTCACGTTCGCTACCAACCGATCATCGATAGAAGTGATCACGTTGTGGTAGGCGCCCCATACCGGGTTGGTGTACTGGCCGTCGTTGAAGCCGATCTGTGCGCCTGCTTTATTTTCGGAAGGCCAGCCTGTGATATCCCAATTCCTGGCCATGGTATAGGTACGGCCCCATTGCGATAAGAAATTTTGTGCCGCACCAATGAAACCACCCACCTGTTTACTCCTGGCATAGGACACATTGGCGCCTACGGTTAGTTTACCTATGGCTGTTTGTCCACCCACGCTCACATTACTTTTCCTATAGCCGCTATTGGTGATATAGCCATTCTGGTTAACATGCGACAGTGTAATATTGAAAAGTGATTTCCCCTCGCCGCCGTTCAAACCAATAGAATGTTCCATGAGGTTGCCGGTATTGAACAGGGAAGACACATTATTTGGAATTGCTTTATAAGCTAATCGTCCGTTCGGAAAGAGCTCCGGATAAGAAGCATACATGGTAGCCCATGTAGTGGCAGGAATAGAATCTATACCTGATGCAGAAATGCCGATCACCTGGCCACTGGCATCATAAATTACACCTTTTTCGAATTTGGCTCCCCATGAACCATTGGAAGATTGTGTTCTGAAGTTGGCGCCTGCGCCGTAGAGATTCTGGAACGTAGGTATATCAGCTATCTTTTCAATGCTGTACCCCGCTCTGTACGATACATTCAATGATTTGGTTCCTTTTTTTGGCGCACCTGATTTGGTGGTGATGAGCAACACGCCGTTGGCTGCTCTTGAACCATACAACGAAGCAGCTGCCGCACCCTTCAATACACTGATAGATTCAATGTCATTAGGGTCAATATTATTTAACCCCGACCCGTAGGTGCCACCGCCCTGGAATGGGTTAGAGGTATTTATCAAAGGATTACTGTAAGGAACACCATCCACGACGATCAAAGGATCGCCTCCGCTAAAAGAAGATACACCCCTTATTTGAATGCGGGAAGCCGCACCGGGCGCACCCTGACCGGCCCGGATATCCACCCCTGGTATTTTACCGGGCAATGTGTTCAGGATATTGGGTTCAGATTTCTGTAACAAGGCGCCGGGATCAATTTTCGAGACAGCATATCCCAATGCTCGCTCGGAACGTTTAATACCCATAGCCGTTACCACTACCTCAGATAGATCAACTTTTGCAGGAGCAAGTGCGATCTCTATGGCAGTGCCTGAACCTACCACTACTTCACTGGTAGCATAGTTGACAGCAGATATTACCAGCACATTGCCTTTCGATGCCGCAATACTGAATTTACCATCCAGATCTGAAGTAGTACCTAATTTCGTTTTTCCTTTGATGACAATTGAAACATAAGGAATGGGGGCTCCTTTTTCATCTATAATTCTGCCGGAGACTTGTGACTTACTGACGAATGCGCATAGCATGGCCAGTAAAAAAACGTACAGTTTTTTTCTCATGTGACTTTTGGTTTATGGTTGAATGCCTATTTGATCCTATCTGAATTTAACCAATTTTTGTCAGGATAAGTACAGCTAATTATTGAACAGAAACAGGAAGTTCATTAAGGCGGGCTAACTTTCTTTGAAGCAGGCAATAACAGGTGTTTAAAAAATTGACTGGGTGTGAATATGTGAAAAACGGATAATTACTTGGTAAGAATTAATCGACAACAACTTTATATTCCGGATCTTCTATCACATTTACATCAATAACCGACTCGGCGTTCTTTATTAATGCCCGGCAGTCAGCACTTAAATGGCGCAGGTGTAATTTCTTACCCGCTTTGTGATATCGCTCCGTTAGCTTGTTCAATGCTTCAATAGCGCTCATATCCGTTATTCTGCTTTCTTTAAAATCGATGATCACCTCCGCAGGATCGTTTTCTGTATCGAATTTTTCGAGGAAGGTGGAGATAGAACCAAAGAATAAAGGCCCGTAAATTTCGTAGTGCTTAACCCCGTTTTCATCGATGTATTTTTTGGCACGTATTCTTTTCGCACTTTCCCAGGCAAAGACCAGGGCGGAGATGATTACGCCAATCAGAACTGCCAATGCCAGGTTGTGTAACCACACAGTTATAACAGCGACCAGTATTCCAACGATCACATCATGTCGGGGCATTTTGTTTATGATCCGCAAGCTGATCCATTCAAACGTACCAATAGCCACCATGATCATAACACCCACCAGGGCTGCCATTGGTACCCGTTCAATGATTGGTGCGCCAAATAATATGATAAGAAGAATAGTTATAGATGCCACAATGCCTGATAACCGTGCCCGGGAACCTGCTGACAAATTCACAAACGTCTGCGCGATCATGGCACAGCCGCCCATGCCGGTGAAAAAACCATTTACAACATTCGCCGTTCCCTGTGCCACACTTTCCTTATTGCCTCGCCCCCGGGTTCCTGTAATTTCATCTACAATATTCAGGGTTAACAAACTTTCTATCAATCCCACACCTGCCATGACCAACGAATATGGAAAAATGGTTTTCAACATTTCGAGGTTAAAGGGTACAGATGGAATATGAAATTTTGGAAAGCTGCCACTGATAGATGCTATGTCTTTAACGGTCTTCGTTTCAATGCCAAACCCCAGTACGATCAGAAAGACAACTATAATAGCGACTAATGATGCCGGTACGGCCCTGGTCAATTTCGGAAATGCAATTACGACCAGTACAGTTATAGCAACAAGGCCCAACATGGTATATAAGGGAGTGCCGCTTAGCCAACTTGCGCCTGCTGCATTCGATACTTTAAACTGGTTTATCTGTGACATGAATATGATCACGGCCAGTCCGTTTACAAAACCATACATCACCGACTGTGGCACTAATCGAATAAATTTAGCTAGCTTGAATAGGCCTACTGAAATCTGTAATAGTCCGGCCAGGGCTACGGCCGCAAAAACATATTCTACCCCGTGCGATTGCATCAATGCGATCAATACGACAACGGTAGCGCCTGCGCCACCGGAAACCATGCCCGGTCGTCCGCCTAAAACAGCGGTGATCAATCCCATCAGGAAGGCCGCGTACAAACCGGTCAAAGGCGACAAACCCGCCAGTATTGCAAAAGATAAAGATTCCGGGATCATCGTCATGGCGACGGTGAGTCCGGCCAGGATCTCGGTTTTGTAGTTTACTTTTTGCCTGAAATCAAATAAATTAAGGTAAGCCATGATGGTTTTAAAACAGGTAAATAAATGAGGAAGCAAATAAAGCTAATAAATCCGCTTTATCCGCTTTCTTTTTGTTTACACCAACCTTATTTCGTAAATGTCGTTGTATACAACTGGCCGGTTTTATGGTCTGTAAGCTTTATTACATAAATGCCGTGGGGCAGCATCCTTACATCGAGTTTTATCTGGCTATTCGCGTCATTGATGCTTGATCTTTTTACTGTTACGCCCGACATAGCAACCATCACCATTTCCTTATTCAAAAAATTACTTCCGGGAATGCTCAGGTAGATATCTCCCTGGGCCGGGTTGGGTAAAACGGTCATCTTATTTGACGAAGAACTGTTCTTAATGATGATGATTTGAGAATACAAAACGGGGTTACCCGGTTCAATGGCCTTCACCCGGTAATACTGTACCTCCCCTTTCACATCGTTATCGAGGAACCGGTATGTTGCAGTCGTGGACGCTGCATTCGTTTTATACGGAACCGTTGCAATGGTTTTGAAATTACTTCCGTCGTTGCTTTTTTCAATGTCAAAATGATCGGCAGGGTCGTTGTTCGTTTCCCATTCCAGGGTGTTTCCGTTTGCACCGGCCCAGCCTTTGGCTGATAGAAATTGTACCGGTAATGCGATCAGCGAACTTTCTGCAATGCCTGCATCAGGCGCATTGCCGGCAGGAACCGCATTGCCATAAAAGTCCCTGTCTATTCCAACGTACTGTCCAAAATCAATGGCAGCTGCAGATGGCTGCAGGGTATAATTCCAGGATGCAGCATTGCTGGCGGCCGGACTGTTCATGAACAAAGGAGTGCCAGGTGTAAGGCTCCGTTCTGAAGCATCGAGGGCATACCCCAGACTTCCGCCACTCATATAATACAGGTTATTTTGATGAATAAGCTGCGGTCCATTGAATGGCAGCAGCACAGGATCTGTGATATTGAGTGGTGAAGTCAAATAGAAGATATTATTCTTACTACTTATTACATTCGAAATGGTTGGCGTGGTAAAGATGCCGATCAGGCTTGTTACATTAGCAATACGCGGTGTAGTTGTTTCTATAATATCGTTATTGAAAAGCTGCAAATTGCGAACATCCATGCCGAATCCATTGCCTACATTGATCCAAAACACATGTCCGTTATTGATCAGCAAATTATATCCAACCAGATTATTGTAGGCCTGTCCGCCTGAACTGCTGCCGAACTCCATCCATCCCAGGTTATCAATAGCTGTATTATACAATATTTTATTACTGCTCACGGCATAGCCATACATTTCTATCGCGCCGCCATCGTACTGGTAATCGAAACTGGGCGCCCAGCAATCCTGTATAATATTATGGGTGATGATATTATCTGACCCACCCACTATAATTCCTACGGCACCATAATCATCCCAGCTGATATTAGGCGTATTAATGATCATACGCAAATTCCGGATAGTGCAACCGGTTATCGTATTATAACTTCCTCCATCTACGGTTATACCTCCGCCCAGGCGCGAGATCGTACAATTTTTAATTACGTTATTATAACCATTATTGCCTGGTCCTTTATAGATATACACGCCATGACCTACATTGGCTGTAATATTATGATCGGTTTCAGAAATGGTGGCATCTGTGAGATCAAAGCCATCGATCACTATATAATTTACCTGGTTTAACCGGATGATCATCCTATCGGCAACCATGGGTTCAGTTGGATTGCCCACGTTATACTGAAAAACCGGTGCATTTCCTGAACCATATGGCATGAACACAATCGGTGTGTTGTACATGCCGGTGCTATTGATGGAAAGGGTGCCCCAGTACTGCTGGCCTCGTTTAAAGAAGACCGTATCGCCGGGTAAGAAGTAATTGATGGTGATGGGGATGTCGTCTAAAGACTTCCAGGGATCGGTGACTGTTCCCGAGTTGGATCCTGAAGAAGAAGGGTCTACATAATAATTTACAGCGGAAGCTGAAAAAGTTGCCAATAGAAAGATAGTAGCGAGAATACACGTAATTAATTTCTTCATACCATACCAATGCTCATGCGCCGAGAAACTCACAAAATTGGTGCCCGTTTGAGTTAATCAGATTAATTATTGGTGATTAAAATAATAAAAACGGGTATTCGTGGTGAGTTTTGCTCGTATTCAAAAAATCATAATATTGATGACATTAAAACAACCGGCACCTCACCCCATGGTGGGGAACCGGTTGTTAGTTTGTGAGGCAGTGTCCCGTTCTTGCCCTTCGACCTGCCTGCCGGCACTGTAGGTTCAAGATAGATGCGTGGTGTTCTGTCCTACCCTCGCCCATGGGATACTCAATACATGCTCCATAGATACTCCGTGTTTTGAAGAGTCAATAAGTTATGAGAATTGCAATGTGCAAAAAATGCACATTGCTAAGTTGTTGCATTTTATGCAACAACTGCCACCGACAAAATCTATTTGCAATTATCTGGACTGTGTAGATTTCACCCTATATCCATCTGAAATAATGACAACAGGATTAAAGTAATTGTCCCGTTTGGCAGCAAATTCGGAATTTCCGAATTTACTCTTGGGGCCAGACCCCTTCAATGAACTTGTGCAATTTTTGCACAAGTTCCCGGAGAAGATAAATAATTCGGGCTGTTACTGATTTATCGAATTTGCATTATGCATAAAATGCATATTGGTTGAACTGTTGCATTTTATGCAACAGTTGGCCGCTTCCCTTTCATTCGAACTATTTCCATTTTGGAAATTGTTGCCTTTGAGCAGACTCGCCGGAATGGAAATGCCCCCTACACCCCCCTGATATACTTTATCGTAATCCCGTTCAAACAATCATCAGCACACTCCTTCGGTACATAACCGCATAACGATATCATGCCATCGTTCTTTGCTTCAAAATAAGTACGGGCATCATCCCGTTTCACCAACCACTCGCTCCTTGCTTTCTCATATACTTCGTCCATGGTTAATAATACGACGCCGTCATCATGTGTTCCCAACTGACTCTCATCTTCTTTCCATTCCTGCCTTATGGTCGCGGGGCCGCCGGTGCCTGGGTATAATAATGCTACATAATGCCGTTCCACTATTTTTCCATTTTTTACCGTAATGGTCGTTTCTGTACCATAGCCTGTCCAGGAGCTGGTAACTACCTGGAAACTATAGGAATCTCCATTGGCCTCTTTAAAATCCTGCCATGCCTGATAACTTTTATTATAGTCGTTATAATAGACTAGCCCATCCTTTTTACAGGCGCTCAATACAATCAAAATAATCGCTATACCAAAAAGCAGTTGTTTCATATATCAGGTTTTAAACTTCTGACATACAATTGCCCCATTTCGTTGTATCCAATGCCACTTTTGCGGACTAATTCCTGCTCCTGTCCTTGCTCCTACCCCCGATTGTTTGATTCATACAGTTTTTGGTTTGATGGCTGCAACACAGGATATGATTCAGTCATTTAATTTTGTGTTGTAAAAATTTATTATTTATGGAACCCACATTAACAATGGAAGAGTCCAGGGAGTATATCGGTACCTGGGTAACCGGTGACGGTTATATTCATCACCAGCTTTTACCGGGCAACCGGTACGACGAAGCGCGTGGCAACCGCCTAAGCGCTTATGTTGGTCAGTATTGGATAAAAGGAAATCACATCGAATATAAAGATGATACTGGCTTTACTGCAGATGGCGATTTCAAAAACGGCATTTTGTATCACGCCGGAATGGTTTTATACAAACAAAAAAACATCAATAATGCGAACGGCGAAACCGGGACTATTTCCTCCTGAATCCTGACGTTATCTGCGTTTTATGGCATACTTGCCTCCCTCCCAATTTTGCCGTATCTTGTAGCCTTACCCTGTTTCCTATGTCTAATTACGCCACTTACACGAAATTCCATTCGCCGGAACAAGCGCAATTTCTAATAACTCTTTTACAACAGCACCAGATTCCCTATGCGTTCGAACACGAGGTGAATCCTCTCGATAAGGTATACATTGGCGACACAATTGATCCCATGTTTGTTCTGCAAATTCCTACCAACCGGTTTATTGATGTTAATGGTTTGCTGGCTGAACAGGCGAAAGCTGATATGGCGCAACCGGTTTTTGAACACGTGCTGCAATCCTGTTCAACATCTGAACTGCGTGAGATCCTTGCTGACCCCACCAACTGGAACGCTTATGACTTACAGGTAGCGGCTACTCTTTTAGCCGAACAAACCAAAGGGCAGGTGGCTGTTGCTTTCAATGATGCTGACTCGTTTGCACCAGCGAAACTGGAATTAATATGGATTATCCTCGGCTATATTGTGAGCCTCCTGGGCGCCTCTTATTTCTTTTACCTGGCTGCTGCCGGCTTCCTGGCCGGACTGACCGTTAACCAGGCTAAAAAAAGGTTGAAGAACGGGACTACGGTAAAAATGTATTCGCAATCGAGTCGCGCCCATGGTAGAAATATGATGATCCTGAGCACCGTTTGTATGATTATCAGCTTTATCATATACTATATGGCCTTTACCCGTCGCGGGTATTAAACGCTACAATCTGTGGAATGAGGTTAACTTTTTATTTCCGGTTGTGGACTTAGATTGCCATTAGCAAATGGTAAGGACCCATTATTATTAAATAATAATGTTTGTGTTGGTAATGCGAACTGAATGCTTTCTTTTTTAAATGCATGTAAGATAGCCAGGTAAATGGCTTGCTGCCGGTCCATATACAAATTGTAATCGGGACTTAATATAAAATACACCACTTCAAAGGTCAGACTAAATTGCCCGAATGCTGAAAAATGCGCACGGTCAAATACGGTTGAGTCCTGGGCTGCAATGATCGCCTTGATCATTCCCGGTATCTTTTCCACTTTGTCGGGCGGCGTGTTATATACTACGCCCAGGTTGAACTGTATGCGCCGCTTCTCCATCCGTTTGAAATTGTGTATGCGGGCATTTACCAGGTTGGTATTGGAACAGATCAACTGCTCCCCACTCAACGTTCTGATTCGGGTACTTTTCACGCCGAAATATTCTATCGTACCCATTTTATCATCTACAATAATAAAATCGCCCACTTCAAATGGCTTGTCAAAGAAGATCACAAAATAGTTGAACAAATCGCCCAGGATGTTTTGCGACGCCAGCGCAATGGCCACACCACCAATGCCCAAACCGGTTATTACCGATGTGATATTGTACCCGAGGTTATTGATCAGGAACACCAATGCCAGTATCCACAACAGGATATTTACAATAATGATGATCCCCCGCGCCTGTTTCTTTTTTTCAACATCTACCGCATCATTACCCAGCGCATGATTAATTAAATAATTTATGGCCGATGTTATGGTTTTGATGATAATAAACGTGACCACAACCATTACGGCAATATGCAACAGCCGATCTACTTTGGCACTCAAGGTCAAATACGAAACGCCTGCATACAAAGCCCCTAAATATAATGCGGGAAGTAAAGCGCCCTCGGTTATTTGCACAATGAAATCATCCAGCGTAGTACGGGTACGGGTAGAAAATTGTTTAAATCGCTTTAACAACACCACCCTGCCTATGCGTATCACGGACCAGGAAACCACAATAATCCCGATAGCTATCAACCAGTTCGCCACACTATTCCCCAACAAAATGCCGTCCCACCAATGCATACTCCTTATTTTTGGATCAACAATCGATACCAGTTCCTGCTACAATTGTCATTCCATATAAGGTTAATCAATGATTATCCATAATTTTAACAATAAACTAATCCACATGAGCCTCATTCAACGATGTATGCCAATTCTTTTTATTTGTTTAGCCTGTAACCCGCAGCAACCTTCCTCGCCCATCACCGGTACCTGGCAACTGCTTTCGGGAACGGTTATAGAAAAGAACGATACCACGGTTACAGACTATACGCAAGGCAAACAATTCATCAAGATCATTAACAATACGCATTTTGCTTTTTTAGGCCATGACCTGAACAAGGGCAAAGATTCTACGAATGCGTTCTTTTCCTCCGGCGGTGGTACCTACACCCTTAAGGACAGCGTTTATACCGAACACCTGGAATATTGCAGCGACCGCGCCTGGGAACAAAATGATTTTCAGTTTACCGTTTCCATAAATAACGATACGTTGATACAACATGGTGTAGAAAAAATAGAAGCAACCGGCGTTAACCGGTTGAATACGGAGAAATATATTAGGGTTAAAAAATAAAGCATATTACCGTACATTCCTTTTATTCACTTCACATTTCTCCCACATCCGGGCAAAGTATTCGGCTGCGCCATAGAGCGCATTCTTTTCATTGGCGGATAGCCCGGCCACGTCAAGACTTTTGACGAACTCTGGCATCAGTCCATAATGATCTACGCCTTCTGTATTATAAGTATTAAAGTCCCATGTTTTGTTACCGGTATGGCAAGGTTCCAGTCCGGGTATATTGCCCGTTAATCGTGCAGCTGGTGAAGGTGCATGTGGTAATTTGGCGCCCACGCCTACATCAGTACCAAACGTGATGTTCTTTCCACCTGTTTTGCTGAATACGGTCCGGAATGTATTTACAAAGCCGCCGGCTTCTGCATCACCGGTACCTACCCCGATCATACCCCCTACCAATTTCAAGGTATCGTACTGGCCATTGGTCCGCGCTTTTTCATTACCATGACCGCCCCTTGGTCCATTATGTCCCGAGTTTACAGGATAATTGAATTGTGTGGAGAATTCCAGCGTCTTGCTTACTGACCGTTCCGACATATGATCAATATCGATCATCATCCCTTTGCTCATCATATATTTTACGGCCACTTCACCGATTGTTGACAACCCTAACACATTCCTGTGACCAAAAGTAGGGCCTGGGTCGGGATAAGAATAACGGCTCACATCCAGTACATCGGCTTTTAATGGCAGTCCGGGTATATGACGCAATACATCAAGACCACCTCTTACGATATCATTGCTTAAAGGGCCGCTCAGATCGGGAAATTTAAACCCGATGCCTGTAGAAGCGGTGGGTACCGCTTCTACCGTAAAACGGGAACCCGTGATATAGAAATTAGACAGGTTAAAGAGTATGGGTTCCATATCATCTCCATAAACTGCGGCGCCGCCAAACGCATTATTCACGATATGTATGGGAAATATATACCGCACCCCCATGGCATACAACCGGTCTATTTCGGCTTTTACAGCTGCAACAGTGGGTGCGGGATTGTACACTTCACCGGCACGCCGTTCGGAAGGGCTATAGAAATTACCGATGTTATCCATTTCAATACCGATGATCACCGCCAATCTTCCTGATTGCACCACCTGCCGCATCCTGGCCGCTGTGGTTACCGTATCCATCATACCAGGATGACGTCTTACAAAAAGGATCAGCTCACGGATCTGGTCATTCATGGAACGCAGATCGTCGTAAGGTCCTACCGTTTCCAATCCATCGGCCAGTGTCTGGCTGTTTTGTGCCAGCGCCACAATCGTCCGTAAACCACTGCGCCGGGCGCGGTCTACCCACTCATACCACATCTGCTGGTGGGTGGTGGTTGACTGTTTGGGCCATAGATTGAAATCAGGATAACCGGCTCCTTTGGTATGACCATCGAGTTGATCCATGAGCAGATTGCGTATCAGGTTTTGCTGACTACAGTTGCCATCGAAAGGAGGCGCAACAAAATTATGTACGCAATTGCAACTGCCCAATGCCGTAGCAGGATCTCCATCAGGCGCTCCAAAGAAGAACTGGTTACCAAACCCCACATTGCTCAAAGGATGCGTATGCATATCTACATAGCCCCATAGCGGCCCGTCGGGCGGACGTACAATAAATTCCTGCCAGTATGAACCCCGCACTACACCTTCAATAGAACCAGCAACCTGGCCTTTGCAGGTCAGTACATTGGTCTCATTGGGTCTTGCCCGGTCCATGTAGGGCGCCAGTGTAAACCGTCCACCGAACGGCCCTTTAATAATCCATTGCAGGTTGTCGGTATAATAAAAATCATTGTTATCCAGCGGGGCAGTCATCAGTTTGTTATCCGCCTTGTTCACACCAAGCGCTTTGCCGCTTTTTTTACTGATGATAAAATACGTGCCCCGGCTTGTAGGTTCAAATTTCCATTGCATTTCTACGAGTGCACGGTTGGTTTTCCCAAACGCGGGAACGCCCCCAAAATCCAACAGGGATTTATCATCATAGCTAACATTGATCATGTAGCTGTCGGGATCGAGCGGAGTTCCGTGATTGATGCCGCCTGTTGTTCTTTCTGCCCGGTAGATCTTATAAAACCATTTGGTGTTGCAAACGGTGCTTCCGGAACAACCACTTTCAGCTAATGCATTCACTGCAAAATTGCCATATACAACAGGCATCGTGGGCACAGGACGTGCTTCTGAATAACTATAGCCGAGGTATTTATTATCTCCTGTATTTTGTAAGCGCAGCAACGTGTTACCTCCTTCAGTCATTGTTTGAAACTGCCAGCCCGGCGTAATGCCGGTTGCATTGCCGGATATTTTTACCTGGCCCGACTGAAACCCGAGGTAGCCGCCCCTGGCTGTGATTTCGGGATTGGTATTCGCAAAAGCGCCATTATAGGTAAGTGTAAGCACCCCACCGATCTTTGTTATTTTCCAGATGGCAGGACCTGTGGGCGTACCTGCTGTCCGTCCAGCACCACCGGTTAACACCAGCAAACCATTTTGAATACCTGTAGCGGATCTTTCTACCGAAAGATCATTGGCAGGCACCATCGTATACTCCTTACCACCGATGACAGTATACAGCGTGATGAAATCGTTGGCATCCGGCATTGCTCTTCCAGACACCTGTGTAAATCTGGCTACATCATAAAAAGTATATTTGATCCTTGCGGCAGCATCATATTTAATGAGCCCGTTGCTGGCATTGATAACTATGTTTCCGGCGCCTGGAAGAACCGGCGGGCCCTGTTTGGTAATAACAGGTGTTTGCGATGTGGCGGTGAAAACACCACACAAGAATAAGAATGATAATGGTATTGATTTTTTCATTTGTATTTTTTTAATCAACTCTTTTATACTTGTCTTTCATAAATTCAATTTTGAAACTCAGGGAATGTCAAATGCTTCGTTCAGGCAACCGATGCCTTTGGTGCTTACGCTGTCTATCCATCCTTTTTCCGTATTAAACTCCCATGCTTTTTTAAGGACCGTCAGGTATTCTTTCCGGGATTCTTTTGCCCATGCAACCAGGAAGGCGTTATCGGACCCATGTTGCCTGCATAAAGAGGTTACAATGGTCCATCCTTTGGTCACCGATTTTATTTCCATTACATCGGCAATGGTGAATTTTTTTGAAACGGTGTCTTCAATACTGAAGAAAACAATATAGGTGGTACCTTTTTTAAACACATTGACGCAGATCATAGGCGGATCGTTCAATTGAGTTAAAACACTGCCTACTATAGGGGTGTAGCCGGAAAGACGCTGAATGTGCCGGCTGTCGGTGAAAACAGTACCGATCAACGCTTTCTTTGTTCCTGCATACCTGCCCGGCTGTGCCATTGTAGTGAATGCAGCGCTAACAAACAGGATGATCAGGATAACAAATAGCAAAAGAAAATGAGATAGGGATCGTATGTAGTTTGTGGTTGATCTTTTCATCGTTGCATGTTTTGATAGCATGATCAAAAATCAGCAATTGATGAACACCGGTCAACTACACAATCATGTAGTATGATCAATAAATAAAGAGGCTATCTCCTGTTTTGCAAACACAGGAGATAGCCTCTGGGCTTTGCTATTTCAATTAGCTAATTATCAAATTAGCATATTAGCACATTGGTCTTACCGCCATCCCCCGCCCAACGCCTGGTAAATATTCACCCGGGCTTTCATTTGCTCTTTCCGCGTTTCAATCAATTCAAATTTTGATTCCAGCGCATCGCGTTGCGTCAGTAACACTTCCATATAATCTGCCCGCGCCGATCTGAACAGATCGTTTGAAATAGTGATCGACTGGGTAAGCGCCTCCACCTGTTTCACTCTCAGCTCATAACTTTTTTCCAGGTTATCCATTTTCGACAACTGGTTGGCCACTTCCACATATGCATTGATGATGGTACGCTCATAATTGTAAACTGCCTGGATCTGTTTCGCATTGGCATTAGCATAAGTGGCCTTTATGGCGTTCTTGTTCACCAATGGTGCCACCAACTCTCCAGCCAGTGAATACAAAATAGACTCAGGTGTTCTTACCAGATAGGTCGGGTTAAATGCCTGGTACCCGATGGCGGCTGAAATGCCCAACGATGGATAGAATTGTGCCTTTGCCACCTGTACATCCAACCGCGATGCGGCCAGCTCCAGTTCGGCCTGTTTTATGTCCGGACGGTTAGCTAATAATTGCGAGGGTAGTCCGGCTTGAACCGGGTTCAGCTTTATACTGTCAAAAGCCTGATTATTCCTGGTAATAGGTCGTGGAAACCGGCCTAACAGAAAATTGATCCTGTTCTCTGTTTCCGCTATTTGTTGCTGTATGTCGTACTGCAGACTTTTTGTTTTGAGCACCTCCGCTTCAAATTTGCGTACTGCGAGCTCGGTAGCCCTGGCCGCTTCTTTTTGTTGCTTTACTACTTCAAACGCGTTACTCTGAATATCAATATTCTTTTTAATGATCTCCAGTTGATTATCGAGCGCCAGTAATTCATAATACGAATTGGCGATCTCTGCTATCAGAGTAGTAATAACGAAATTCCGGCCTTCTACCGTTGCCAGGTACCTGGTCACTGCGGCTTTTTTTGCATTGCGTAGTTTATGCCAGATATCTACTTCCCAGGTAGCGTAGACGCCTATCAAAAAATCACCCAGGGGGTCAGGCATTTCTTTACCGGGCTTTATTTCAGTAGTGGCGTCTCCTGCTCCCTGGCTGGTATAACGTCCTACCTTTTCAACGCCAAGCCCGCCTTTTACGCCAACAAACGGCAGGTACTCTCCTTTCCGGGCGCGTATTTCGTTCTTCGTGATCTCAATTTCCTGTAAGGTGATATTCAATTCCTGGTTGTTCTTTAGTGCGGTATCGATGAGCGCTACCAGGTAGGGATCGGTAAAATAGGCGGGCCATTTTCCGGTTGCCGTATTGGTAGCATCCTGCGAATTATTGTAATTCGCAGGTACCGTTTTGTTTTCTGTTTTACTGACCAACACAGGTAATTTACAGGCTGCATATACCAGGCAAATACATCCTATGCTTACGTACTTATATAGGTTATTTCTAAACATTGTGATCAATTTCTTCTGTTAATGGATTTTCGTCTTCGCCTTTAATGAGTTTACGCTTGGCCGCTATTTTGGCGAACATATAGTACAAGCCGGGAATAACGATTACCCCGGCGATGGTTCCCACCAACATACCTCCCAATGAAGAAGAACCGATGGTGCGGTTACCAATGGCGCCCGGACCTGATGCAAAAACCAGCGGGATCAAACCCGCGATAAATGCAAGCGAGGTCATCAATATCGGACGGAACCGTGTTTTGGCCCCCTCCATAGCAGCACGGAAAATAGTCATGCCCGCGCGGTGTTTTTGTGCGGCAAATTCAACGATCAGCACCGCGTTCTTACCCAACAAACCTACCAGCATGATCAAGCCTACCTGGGCGTAAATGTCGTTGGCCAGTCCCATTACCTTCAATAACAGGAACGATCCGAACACACCTGCAGGCAACGATAGAATAACCGACAATGGCAAAATGAAGCTTTCATACTGCGCCGCCAGGATCAAATACACGAACATCAATACGATCGCGAAAATTATGACCGCTTCATTACCACGAGCCGATTCATCTTTCGATAAACCTTCCCAGTCGATACCATAACCACGGGGCAATGTTTTATCGGCCACTTCCTGAATGATCTGAATGGCCTCACCACTGCTGTAGCCTTTAGCCGGTTCACCCCTGATGGCCGATGAGTTGTACATATTGTACCGCGTGATCTCATTCAACCCATGCGTTTTTTTAATTGACATGAAAGCTGAGTACGGAACCATTTCATCGCGGTTGTTCTTGACGTATAGTTTCAGCAGATCGTCTGGTAACGCGCGGTATTCTGGAGATGATTGTACGAATACTTTCAAAAAATTTCCAAACCGGATAAAACCAAGCTCATAGCTACTTCCTATCAGGATCGATAAATTGTCCATGGCCTTTCCGATCGACACGCCCTTTTGCATAG
Source organism: uncultured Niastella sp. (assembly GCA_966212235.1). Taxonomy (GTDB): domain Bacteria; phylum Bacteroidota; class Bacteroidia; order Chitinophagales; family Chitinophagaceae; genus Niastella. Next base: position 185,359 of record CBIHPP010000015.1, read on the forward strand.
CGGCCTTGTTGTCGATCTGCAATTCGTATTGCGGATAGTTGGCGCTGAAGAAGGTGAATAAACCTGTTAACTCTTTACGCTTGCCGAGCGCAGCCATAAAGTCATCGTTCACCTTTTCCATGTCGAGGTAATTGTCGCTGTTGGTTTTGTCGAGCAAACGCAAGGCGAAACCACCTGCCGCACCATAACCCGGTACCGCCGGCGGACCAAAGAATTCAATAGTAGCTCCTGGAATTTCCTTACACTTTTCTTCGAGTTCCTCGACGATCTGGGTCACATTATGCTTACGTTCGCTCCAATCTTTCAAGCTGATGATACAGGTACCAGCATTGGAGCCACGGCCTTCAGTCAACACCTCGTAACCTGCCAGCGCCGATACCGATTGAATACCGTCGATATGTTCGGCAATTTCCTGTACGCGTTTAGCCAGGTCATTGGTCCTTTCCAGGGTAGAACCCGGTGGCGTTTGAATGATGGCATAGATCATACCCTGATCTTCACTGGGAATGAAACCCGTTGGCAATGTTCTGCCAATGCCAAAGATGCCGAAGCAAAATGCACCTAATAAAACGAATGTGATGATCCGCCGGTTCACTATCTTTTCCATCAGGTTCGAATACCGCCCGGTGAGTTTTTCAAACCCGCGGTTAAATGCATCGAGCAACCTGTTTATCGGGGTTTTCTTCCGGGGCTTGCCATGGTTATTCTTTAATAACATGGCGCACAACACTGGTGTTAACGTTAACGCTACCACACCCGATAACACGATGGCCGTAGCCATCGTAATAGAGAACTGGCGATAGAAGATGCCCACAGGACCGCTCATAAACGCCACCGGAACAAATACCGCCGCCATTACAAAGGTGATGGCTACGATAGCGCCGCTGATCTCATGCAGCACCTGTTTGGTAGCGTTATATGGCGACATATGCGTTTCTTCCATCTTGGCGTGCACCGCTTCAATCACCACGATCGCATTGTCAACCACTATACCAATGGCCAGTACGAGTGCAAATAAAGTAATGAGGTTGATGGTCAACCCGAACAACTGCATAAAGAAGAACGAGCCGATCAACGAAACCGGAACGGCCAGTGTAGGAATGAGGGTAGAACGCCAGTCGCCCAGGAATATGAACACCACAATAGCCACCAGTATGAAGGCCTCACCCAGTGTATGCAACACTTTTTCAATAGAAGCGTCCAGGAAGTTGGATACGTCATAGTCGATCTCATAATCCATCCCCGGCGGGAAGGATTCTTTTTTCAGTTCTTCCAGCTTCTCTTTTATTGCTTTAATTACATCCTGGGCATTACTGCCATAGGTTTGTTTCAACACAACAGCCGCAGAAGGGTGGCCATTGAGGTTTGAATAGATATCGTAAAATTCACTTCCCAACTCAACATCTGCAACATCTTTCAGGTACAGGATCTCCCCTTCCGGGTTGGCACGAAGGATCACATTTTTATACTGATCAGGCTGGTTATACCGTCCCTGATACGTTAATACATACTCCAGCGCTTCTGATCTTTTACCATCACTTCTACCTAACCTGCCGGGCGAACCGATAATACTCTGACTGGCGAGCGCTTCCATCACTTCATCGGTAGATACATTGTACGCGCGCATACGATCGGGTTTCAGCCAGATACGCATGGCGTACTGCCGGCTACCAAGGATCTGCGCACTCCCAATACCTTTTACACGGCTCAGCTCACGCAGGATATTTACATTGGTAAAGTTGTAGAGAAAGTTTTCATCGGCGTGTTTGTCTTTACTAAATACGTTAACATACATCAACATGTTCGGTTGTAATATGTTAACGATGATGCCTTCGCGTTGTACCAGTACAGGCAACCGGTTGGTGACCTGTTCAATGCGGTTCTTTACGTTTACCACCGCTGCATTAGGATCGGTTCCCAGGTCAAATACAACCTGTACATTGGCCTCGCCGGCACTGGTTGCATCTGAAGTCATATACTTCATACCTGGTACGCCGTTAATGGCTTTCTCCATGGGAATGAGTACAGATTTTACCAACACATCGGCACTGGCGCCCGGGTACGCCACACTAACGATCACCCGTGGCGGCGCTATGGAGGGAAACTGGGATGTTGGAAGTGTATTAATGGCCAGTACCCCCATCAAGATAATGACGATGGATAGCACGATCGCAAAGACCGGCCGTTTCATGAATATATTAAACATGTTTTTTCTGCTTTTTTAGGTACTTACATTATTCCGATTCCAACTTAAGATGAGCCATTACCTTTGCAGGCTCCTCAAATTCAAAGCTTATCTTATTACCATCCTGTACCTTGCGGATCCCTTCCAGCAATATTTTATCGCCTTCAGCTACTCCATCTTTGATTGCATATAAGTCAGGTATTTCAGCAGCAATAGTAATGGGCGTTAATTTCACCACATTTTCTTTATTCACTATGTACACATATTTCCTGTCCATGATCTCCAGTGTCGCTTTCTGCGGAATGATGATGGCATTTTTCAATGGCGATTTCATGAGAATGCTACCAGTCTCACCATGGCGTAATAATCCTTCATGGTTAGGAAATGTGGCACGGAAAGCGATATTACCGGTTTCATTATTGAACTCGGCTTCTATGGTTTCCACATAACCGGGATGTTTAAACACCTGTTTATTGGCCATCAACAATTCTACTTTCATTTTTTCCTTTGGCTTTATACTGGCCTGGTAGTTCAGGTACTCCGGTTCTGAAACATTGAAGTACACCCACATCTGACTGTTGTCGGAGAGGCTGGTGAGCAACTCTCCTTCTTCTACCAGGCTTCCCTGTTTTAAATGCAATTGATCGATGATGCCATCGAAGGGTGCCCTGATCTCGGTAAATGCCAGGTGAACTTTGGCCAGCGACAGTTCGGCTTTTGCTTTTTTATATTTTGCATTGGCCATCGCCAGCTCGTTTTTTGACACTACATTTCTATCTGACAGCGACTGGGTGTTCTGCACTTCAATTTCAGCGGCCTGCGCTTCCGCATCTGCCTTCTCCATTTCAGCCTGGTAGATGGTAGGCATGATCTTGAATAATAATTGTCCGGCTTTTACAAACTGGCCTTCGTCAACATACACCCGTTGCAGGTACCCTTTTTCCTGGGCTTTCAATTCAATATTTCTTATTGAACGGATCTGACACACGTATTCCTGGGTAACCGTGGTGTCCATTTTCAGCGGACTGGTAACCAATAATTTGGTAGGTTCTTCTTTGGTTTCTTCTTTTGTCTTACAGCTTGTATAACACATCAGGGCACACAAGCCCATGAGCATGAGAATTTGTTTCATAATATAAATGGGGGGTCTGTTACAGATTTGTCTGAGGTTTCTTTTTTGAGCGGGCAAAACATACCTAACCACTATAGCGTCGTGCTATGTAGGCAAGCAATAAAAAATAATCATTGAATGGTTAGGCAAATGCTGTTTGTCTGCTGCGGGTGGTGGCGATCATATCCTGATTACGCAGTGGAGAATAAATTTTAAACCGGAGACATGCTCGCAAAATGGCAGGGGGTTGGTAAGCGAACGATGACTATCTGCAGATGCCTGCATTAAAAAATGAATGCCGTCATGATAGGCTCCCGATGACTTTTTACTATGTGTCGATTCGTCATCATCGTCATCTTCGTCATCTTCCGCTTCCCTGTCAATAAATAGATCATTTGCACTGCCAGTTCCGGGTGCGGAGTCCTGGCGGTAGCAAGCGGGGGTATTTTGTATGGTAGCCTGTTCGGCTTGTGCAGTGCTTTCAATATTGCTTTTCGGGCTGGTATTAATACCGCGGTCATGCGGTACCAGGGCGGTATGTGCATACCCTCCCAACAGGAACAGAGAAAATGAAAGAAGAAATCGAACGAATAACTTCATCATCAGGCTTCAAAAATAATATGAAGTTTATTTAAATGTGCACCATTGTAACAGCCCCAGGCCTTCCCGAAAATAATAAAGCTTTCCTTTTTAATGGAAAGCCATCGTTTTGTTTATCAAGCTTCATGCTGCGGATCAGCTGTTGATGGCCAGATTCGCTAAATTAAACGTAATTAAACAACCTGCAAACACTTCTTTTCAACTTTTACTCATTTATTTAACCGAAACATACGTCTGGGATACCTTTATAATGAAAAGAAATGCCATTTAGTATCCGATGTTGCAGGTTCTAACAATTTTCTAATGTGTTTTTAACCGGCCGTTTAATGTTTTGCAGATAATCAGTAGTTTCATTGCAGCAACGAACCAGCCATTTAAAACCAAAAACGATGATCCTGCGATATTCCCTTGCCATTCTCCTGGTCAGCACAATTGTTGCCCTGCCAGGTAAAACTTTTTGCCAGCCAACTTCGCCTGCAAAAGTGGCCGGCATTCCGGTGAATTACGATGAAGCAAATGTTGGAATGTACACGCTTCCTGATCCGCTCACCATGAAAAACGGCAAGAAAGTAACTGATACCAGCACCTGGCTCAAAAAAAGAAGACCGGAGATTGTAAAATTGTTTGAAGAGATCCAGTTCGGTAAAGCGCCTGCAAAGCCTTCTACATTATCATTTAATGTCTTTGATAAAGGAACACCGGTTTTTGATGGCAAGGCTATTCGTAAACAGGTCACTATTTATTTCACCAACGATACCAGCAATCATAAAATGGACCTGCTGATGTATATTCCTACCAGGGTTACCAAACCGGTCCCCCTCCTGCTCGGTATTTCTTTTACAGCCAACTGTTTGGTAGTGGATGATGCGGGTGTAAAGTGCGGAATGATTTGGAAAGATGGGAAACTAATTCCCGCTGCCACCTCGCCTTTTAAAAAAGTAGACGTCCAAAAATTTATTGATAAAGGCATTGCTTATGCTACGGTATATTATGGCGATATAGAACCCGACTTTAAAGGCGGGATCAGCTATGGTATACGAAGCGTTTATTTAAAACCGGGTGTTGCACAAGTAGGCGCTAATGAGTGGGGCGCTGTTGCCGCCTGGTCGTGGGGTTTGAGTCGCGCCATGGATTATATTGAAACCGATAAAGACATCGATGCAAAACGGGTAGCCCTGACAGGTGCATCACGATTAGGCAAAACGGTATTATGGGCCGGCGCCCGGGATACCCGCTTCGCCATGGTGATCGCCAGTATTTCCGGTGAATGCGGCGCCGCATTGAGCCGTCGCAATTATGGAGAAACCGTAGCCCATATGACGGATACAGGTCGATACCTTTATCAATTTGCACCACACTATCATGATTATGCCAACCGGGTAAACGAACTTCCCGTTGACGGTCATATGCTTATTTCACTGATGGCGCCGCGCCCTTTGTTGCTACAGACTGGCAGCACCGATTATTGGTCTGACCCCAAAGGTGAGTACCTGGCAGCGCAGGCGGCCGAACCCGTTTACCAGTTGTTTGGCAAAAAAGGGGTTGGACAAGGTGCCTTCCCTGCGCCCAAAGATGATTCCATGCTTAACACCCTGGGGTACTATATGCACGATGGACCGCACACCGTTCTTCCAGAAGATTACGATATCTTCCTTCGCTTTATGATCAAACATTTTCAGTTGACGGAGTAAAAGATATCGCATGGACCATTGGCATAATTACAAAAGCCCCCCGCTATGGCGGGAGGCTCTTATGGGTTGCTACATCTTTACTATCAAAAATACTTTTCCAAAGGGCGTGACTTACTATAAATCATTATTTTTTATCTGTTAATACATCGGATGCTGTTGCCCGGCCAACCCGGGATTATTATCAATGGTCGTCGTGTTCAGCGGCAACAGTTCAGTTTTATTTTTCTCAAGGCCTCTGAATATCGCCTTCACCCATGCCTGACCTGCTGCCAATACCTGGCCGCCACTGGGGGCCACATTGCCATGCATTTCGAGTATGGTGTACCCGCTTGCTGTCAGGTTGTTCCTTTCTGTAGTGGTGGGCGCTACTTTAAAACCAATATAGGGAATGGCCACAACGGGATCATTGAATGAAGAGGCAGAATCCAATTTATATGCTCTGAACAGATCAATACTGGCATACTTCCCTGTTTTGTTTGCCATATCGATCACATTTTGTTTAGCCCTGGCCAACACCTCATATTGTATACCCCAACGTACCAGGTCCGTTCTACGAAATCCTTCAAATGCCAGCTCCAGCTTCCGTTCATTGATGATCGCATTTCTGAAATCGAGGTAACTGGCAGGCGTAGTTCCAATTTTGCTGGCATCACCACCAAAGCCACGGGTCCTTACTTTTTCAAATGCAGTTTTAGCAGCAGCAGTAGGGCCGTTGTTCAATTCGTTCTGCGCTTCTGCATACATTAACAGAATATCGGAATAGCGCAACCACGGCCAGTTGATATCGCGTTGGTTGATGCCTGTACCGATCCCGCTTTTCCAGGTCACCCGGAACTTACCAATCCGGTTACTTGCATAAGGATTCATCTGGCGCTTGTTGACCGCAGTTATTCCATACGTTGCGATGCTTACATCCCGCCGTTGGTCACCTTCCTCAAAATCGTACAACAAGGTGGGCATGGCAGCCATTAAAGGCTCGGCTTTGCCATACTTAGAACTGGTATGGGCAAACATGCCATTTGTATAGCCAATGGCAGACCCGTTCACCTTGGTGCCAAACTGACCATATTCAAGCATAGATTCTTTGTTGTATACGGCGTTCACCAGGTTGCGGAAAACGGTTTCATAACTTGATAACAAATCGTTCTCTCCTCTTGTGATCACTGCATTACAGGCATCTGATGCTATCTGGTACAACTCGCGTATACGCGCTGCATCGGAGCGTTGTGCCATTTTTATCGATCCTTGTGAATACGTGCTCAGGTCCCAACGAAGTGAATAACCTGCCGCATAAAGCGCCACCCGTGCCAGGATACCATAAGCGGCATTCTTTGTGAAACGCTCAGGTGTTGGCACCAATCCTTCGCTTTTCCAGGGTAACAGCCCGATCGCTTTTTGCAGGTCGGCAATACAACCATCATAAATGGTATCGCGGCTAACACGCGATGAGGTGAACGTACCTGCATCCTGAACGGGAATGGTGGGGTATGGCAAATCACCAAAGAAGCGTACCACATTTAAATAGCTCATGGCACGCGCGGCGTAACATTCGCCCATCAGCATATTTATCTTCTTTTCTTCAGCATCGTCCTTGCCGGTCATAGCGCTCAATTGCTTTATATATACATTGGCATATTCAATGGCCCGGTACATGGCAGTATACGTATCGGTAGGCGTAATGCCTGGAGAATATACATAGTTAGAGAACTGGTTCTTTGAGTTTGTTTCACTCTCCGTTGAAATACACTCATCGGTACCCATACCAAATTGGTAATATATTTCTCTGTTAAACGTAAAAGGGTAAATGCCTAATACGGCCATCTCGGCTTTATCAACAGTTTGAAAAGTAGTTTCGCTATCGAACTTGCTTTCAGATGGCATATTGAGCCATTTCTTACAGGAGGTAAAGCTCAGTACAGTAATAGCTACTATAGATATATTATATATGATCTTTTGCATTGCATTCGTTTTTAGATTACGATTAGAAGGTTACATTCAAACCTATAACAAAACTTTTTGCACGGGGATAGGCTGAATCATCGAGGCCTTTCTTAGTTGGGTTATCTGTATTGGCTACTTCAGGATCGTAACCGCTATAGCTGGTAAAGGTGTGAATATTGTTCACCGTTGTATATAATCTGGCCTGGCTTATGCCCGCTTTTTTCATTAACGCCCTGGGTAATGTATAACCTAAGGTAATTGTATTCAAACGCAGGAATGAACCATCTTCCAGGAAATAATTGGTATTATCGCTTATAGCCTTGCTATTATCTGAATGTAAGCTCCACATGGCGTCAGACGCATATTGATTGGGGTTCAATTCAGCCAGGCGTGCCAGGTCTGTTGTTTCTTTACCGGTATTTGGATCTATCAGCCTGAAACGGCTTGCCATAGGGGCCAACATCGTTTGATTGGGCAGGTAAGGTCCTAAAAAGCGGCGTGAGTTGGCATTGAATACTTTGTTGCCCGAAACGAAGTTCATGAAAATGTTCAGGTCAAATCCTTTATAAGCAAATGTGTTGGTGATACCTCCGGTAAAATCAGGTTCACCCCTGCCTATGTTCGTGCGGTCTGCTGTACTCCAAACCGGGTTGCCTTTATTATCAACCTCTCCGGTAATGGTTTTATATTTTATATCGCCCGGTTTAACATTGGCGGCATTGCCTCCCTTTAAACGGGCAACACCATCTTTTAAAGTATAGGTACTTCCGTTCTGAACAAAATCGTCGGTGGTATACAAACCATCATACTGGTATCCGTAAAATTGTCCCAACGATCTGCCTTTTTCAATAATGAACATATCAGACGGAGCTAATCTATCTGTACCATTTAACACAAGCACTTTGCTCCTGTTGAATGAAATATTCAGGTTGGTTGTCCACTGAAAATCTTTGTTAACTATGTTTTTTGTATTCAGCACAAACTCCACACCACGGTTGCGAACGGAGCCTATGTTCTGGAACTGGGTAGAATAACCTGTTGATGTGGGAATAGTGGCTTCCAACAATAAGTTGTTCGATTGCTGGTTGTAAAAATCAGCGCTCAGGTTTACGCGGTTTCTGAGGATGGCCATATCGAGGCCAACGTTGAAGGAATTTGTTTTTTCCCATTGCAATTCCTCATTTGCCAGTTTAGACCCAGGAACCAGCGTATTTATTTGTTGTCTGTTGATAGCATAAAAACCACCGCCGTAGGAAGTAACATACATATTATCATCGATATTGCAGTTACCGGTTGTTCCATAACCCACACGTAATTTCAGTTGATCGAAGAAAGTATTCCCTTTCATGAACTCCTCCTGCGAAATACGCCAGGCGGCCGATACGGAAGGTAATGAACCCCATTGACGGCCGGGTGCGAATTTGGAAACACCGTCACCGCGCAGGGTGGCAGTGATCAAATAGCGATCGGCGTAACTATACATGATACGGCCAAACACGGATACCAATCCATACCTGCTTTTACCAGAACCTTTATCCCACAGGGTATCTGCCATGGCAACATTGTTCAAACCAAAGTTGCTCGGGCCAAAGCCTGAATAGGTATTATCTAAGTTCATAGACTCACTATAGTAAGTTTCCTGGCCAGCCATCACATTCAGACTATGCTCGCCGAATTGTTTTTTCCAGGATAAGGTATTTGTTATTTGCCATGAATATTTTTCACTGTTGTCCCGGCTTCCCCAGGGACCGCCATAAGTTTGGGAGGTCTTTGTACGGCCATCGTCCCAATAATCCTCACGTATCTGCTGCCACATATAACTGCCTGCAGTACGCCAGGTGAGGTTTTTCATCAAATCGATGTTGATGGCCGCATTGTTGATGAATTGACGGGTATATTTTGTTTGCGTAACCGCATCGTTTGTTATGAGCGGATTGTAGATATCATACTGCGAGTCGTCGGCCTGCATGTCTTCACTGATATCGGTATTTTTCAGTTGTTCGTCGGTGAACCGAACCCCGCCTGTAACAGGTTGCAATATGCTCAGCTTCAGCTGACCGGCCATAGAGCCACCGCCCTGTAACTTCATACTGTTGAAATTGGTGTTAAATTCCACCCGAATACGGTCAGACACCCTATGGTTGATATTGGCGCGCACATTGGTCTTTTGAAAACCATGTTTTGCCAAAATACCTTCCTGGCCAATATGGTTAAAACTGAGCATCATTTTTGTTTTCTCATTGCCCCCGCTTATCGCCACGCTATGGCTTTTCAACAGCGCGGTACCGCCAAAAACGACATGCTGCCAGTCGATACCAGGTGTGGACCCATAGGTATCATGAATATAATTCGCTGCACCGGTATAAAAATTCGGGTCGTTAATATTACCACCAAAATTTTTGGCCCATTTGTCTTGTTTGCCGGCCAGTAATTGCAATTCATACTGGTAATCCACATATTGTTCGGGGTTTAACAACTCGAGCTTGTTGGCGAGTTTTTCAAAACTCACATAGCCATTGTAAGCAATCTGGGTTTTACCGCTTTTACCCGATTTAGTGGTAATAAGAATAACACCGTTTGAACCACGGGCACCATAAATAGCGGTTGCAGAAGCGTCCTTCATTACGTCGATGGTCTCGATGTCGTTGGCGTCAATATTTCTTAACGCATCATCCATCTGAAATCCGTCAACGATATATAGGGGGGTATTACCCTGCGTAATAGAAGTTCCACCCCGTACGGTAATGTTGATAGGTGCACCGGGCGCACCGCTTTGCGTAACCACATTTACGCCGGCAATTTTACCGGTAATAGCCTGGGCGGCCGATGTTACCGGAATTTTCACGATCTCGGCGCCACTTACAGAAGCGGTTGCTCCCGTCAGATCTTTCTTTTTGGCAGTTCCATAACCGATCACCACCACTTCATTCAATGACTTATCCTCGGCCTCCAACGTTATGTTAAACGTGGTATTGCCACCCACCTGTACAGTGCGGGCGACATAGCCGACAAATGAAAAAATAAGAGATGCATTATTATCAGGCACAGCCAGGGAGAATTTTCCATTTTTATCTGTTAAAGTGCCAGTATTTGTTCCTTGAACTGACACATTTACTCCTTCCAACGGTCCTGTTTTATCTTCAACAGTACCTGAAACGGTTATACTATTCTGTGCAAAAGATGTACTCCAAACAAACAGGAAGATAAAAACGAATAAAGATTTAAAATAGCTGACAGGGGGACAATACATTGCAGCCCGCACATGTATACACTTTTTCATATAGCAGCGTTTATTGTTACGTAGTAAATACGGCCCCAAGGTATAGATGCGTATTTTATAAAGCGTCCTGCGCTATCCTGATAATTTTAAAATAAAAGGGCTGCCCAAAATTACTTTTGGAGCAGCCTCTTTTGTGTTGCATGACGGAAAAAAACTAAACCAATTGTTGGTTTACGGGTACGGATTCAATTTATTCAGCCAGTGGATTAAAATCTGTTTCCTTTAACGGAAGTTTCCAGGTCCATTTGTTGTTGGCATCAGGGGTAATCGTTACACCCAGGCTGGTAATGAAATTACCGCCGTTGGCATATGTTTTACGATTGATGGGGTCATTCCATCTTTTCATATCAAACCAATCGAAACCTTCACCCCATAATTCAATGGCCCTGTACAGTTTAATTTCATTCAGCAGACTCACACCTGTTTTGGTACAGGTATAGCTGCCATCGCGGCCTGAATTTTTGGTGAGGGCAATCAATAAATTCTGTACATCAACATCGGGCTTACCCTGCCGATATTTGGCTTCGGCTTCAATCAGGACCATTTCGGCCGACCTGAAGTGATTCAGATGACCAACGCCCGGCAGATCATTGGCTGCTATTTTAAACTGCATATATGCATATATGCTTGCAGTACTGTATAAAGAAGGGCGGCTGCTAAACGCATAGCTATACAGTGCCGTGGTGGAACCCGCGTTCCCGGTAGAGGTGGTATATGTATAACCGGTAGGGTTCAGATACTGGCTTCTGCGAATATCTGTCGATGGTATCTTATTATACAATTCCCTGCTTATGCATTTAGGCGTAGTTCGAACGGAGCTTGCACTTGAGTTATAGGCTATGTATGAAAAGTATGAGTAGAAGAACAATGTTTCATCTGAACCACCATAGCTACCCCATATCCACTCCTGGTTAGGGTTGCAAAATCCCGCATTATACTCTGTGTTGGTCATCAGCGGGTAACCATTCCTTGCTTTCACTGCATAGGATTCGGCGGTCGCATAATCCTGCCGCGTTAATGCCGCTCTTGCATAAATGGCATAAGCAACACTTGCATCCACTTCATAATTCTTCGTTCTTTTCAATCCCGAACTTTGATAAAGGCCTATAGCCTGATCCAGATCGGCATATATCTGCTTATAGGTTTCCATCAATGTAGCTCTGGGCATTTCGCCGTTCGATTCATCGGTTCTTACAATAAGACCGGGTGTTGAACCGCCATTTGAATCGTCCCAGCGATTACCATACAACTGGGCCAGCATGGAAAAGCAATAGGCCCTGTACGTTAATGCCTGCGCTTTGATAAAATCCTTTTGGGCAGCAGGGCCGGTGGCAGCATCGATATTCCCTATGATCGCATTGGCATTGCCTATTATTTTATAATAGTAATACCAGGGGTAGTAACAGTAAAGGCTGACTGTATTTTCGTTGAGCGTGCCATTAATAAGCGTCGCAAAGCCCGACAGATTTACAAAGAAATGATTGCCCGGATAGTTACCATAATACATTTTAATGGTGCCTTCGCCATTGAAACCCTGGGAGCCCAGGTATTGCGTAGTCATCATTTTGGCCAACCCGTTAATAGCCATTTTGGCATTATCGGTACTCTGAAAAACGGTACTTGTTGGAACAGCATCAGTAGGCTCCGTATCAAGGTAGCTTTTTTTACAAGAGGAGGCGATTGATACCAGGGTCGTTATCAGTAATATATTTTGAAATACTTTTTTCATAGTTTTTTATTTACAAACCAACATTTAACATGAAAGATAAAATCCTTGGCGTTACAAATGCATTATCGTTCATTCCATTGAAGGACTGCTGCGGATTGATACCTCTTAATTTTGTTTTCGTATACAGGTTTTCAGCACTAACGCCAATAGTCAATGATCTTAAATCTATCCGGCTTAACATTTCCTTCGAAAATTTGTAGCTGAGATTCACATTTTTTACAACGAAGTAAGATCCGTTTTGCAGGAACCGTGAAGAAGTGGCATTGTTCTTATCGCTTCTGAAAAAATCAACTACAGGAATGCCTTTCGCATCTATTCTGTTGGCAGACGTTGCTGTCATATCTTTCGAAACACCATCCCACGCTTTCAACAGGTTCTTGTGTAAAGCAGAAGGCGTACCACTCATACTTGCTAAAGAGACATAAGAGTTGTCGTATGTCTTTCCACCTACGGCGTAGGTAAATAATCCTGCCAGCGTCAGGTTTTTAAAACTAAAAGTAGAAGTTACGGTTCCAAACACATTGGGTATCGCGCTGCCACTCCAATCCCTTTTCGCATACGTGGTATACGTAGTGTATGTTTCACCATTAACGGCAACCAGGTATTGCGAAGGAATGGCATTAGCAGCAGTAGCATTGACGCTATAAGCAACTGTATCGGGTAAATACAGTGCATTGCCTGTCATTTGATCAACGCCCACGAACTGAGGTAACCAAAAATCATAAATACCATGTCCTTCCATAATCTTCTTGGTACCATTGATGATACCATTTTCCTTGTTTTCTTCAGGCAGTTTCATCACCCTGTTCTTCATGAAAGTAGCATTGGCGCCCAAATTAAAACGAAAGTCATTCGTTCTTACCATATCTACATCGAAGGTAAACTCCCAACCCTTGTTGGAAACCGAACCAATATTCTTTGTAATTACAGAAACAGGATTGGCAGAAGTGGTTGCACCGGCAGACAGGGGCAGGTTCACATCAAAGATGAGGTTATGCGATTGCTTGTCGAAATACTCTACCATAAAATTAGCCTTGCCAAATATTCTGCCTTCAATGGCAGCACCTATAGAGGCGGAATTTTCCCAATTCAGTTTTTGGTTTGAATTCTGTGTTATGAACGTGGCAGCTGAATTGCCATTTTGGTTTATGTCGTACAGGGGCATCCAGGCATAATAAGCCACACCTGCATCGCTTCCCACTTCGCCATAAGAAGTACGTAGTTTCAGGAAATTGATCTTATCAGAAACAAATTCAAAAAATGGCTCTCTGGAGATCATCCAACTTCCGCCAACAGAAAAGAAATTACCCCATTTATCATAGAATTTCGAAGAAGCATCACTTCTGAAAGAACCTTCCAGAAAGTATTTATCGGCATAATTATACCTGGCCCTGGTAATATATGCTTCGGTGCGGTATACATCTTTATAGTCTGTTAAGCTGGTTATGCTTGAAAAATTCTCCAGGGCGGTAGCATTGGCAAATGACTCATTTGTTTTATAGCCATTCAAATAGTTCGATTCGGTATTATAATTTTCATGCCCTATCATTACATCTACCGTATGTTTATCAAATTTATTGTTCCATGTAAGCATCTGCCTGGCTGTATAGTTCAAATACCTGTAATTGTTACGCGATGCTCTGCCCTTATTGCCCGATCCATCGCCGATAATGGCATTGTTATAAATTTGCTCATCATCGTGCCGGGCATTCATATCGCCTGTAAGGCTCAGTGTAAAGCTCTTTAAGAAATTAATATTTACATAAGCCTGGCCCATTAGGGTATTTCTGAAAAACTGGTCTTTATTCAATTCGTTTTCCCAGATAGCATGGCGGCCGGCATACTGATTTCTCGAAGTACTGCCATCATCATATCGTTTATTGCCAAACGCATCCAACACGTACTCCCCGGTACCGATCTCATGCAGGTGTACAGGATAAATGGGGGCAATAGTTCTTGAATAATAAATGGGGTTCACAAAAGAAGTAGAACTATTAGTGGTGGCAGGCGTATTATTAGCCTCCTGGTGAGTGACGCCAACATTGAAGCCGTACTTGAACCATTTGGCGCCCTGCATTTCAGCATTAACTCTTCCTGAAAAACGTTTGTAATCAGAATATTTGATGTACCCTTTTTCATCGAGATAACCTATTGAAAAGTAAAGGGAGTTTTTATCGGAACCGGTCTTTCCGCTTAAATTGTAATCAGACCTTTTTCCGAGGCGTTCATAGTCTTTATACCAATCCAGGTCCCCGGCATACCCCGGCAAGATCTGTGCGTCGGATACCAGCTTGCCATTTGCGTCAAATAAAGCGTTATCCGGTTTATTATAGATATTCAGTTTTAAATAATCACTGATCAATGATTGCGTTGCTTTGGCGCCAGCCAGATCATCTGTTGAATAGGTAGTGGGGTTAGAACTTCTGAGGTAGTTTCTGTAACCCTTCCACATCGTTTCCATGAACTCATTGGCGTTCATCTTTTCATATTCATTGATCCCTTTGTCGTACACGCCCTGGTTCATGGTAAAGTGTATACTGCTATTCCCTTTTGACCCTTTTTTGGTTGTCATAATAACAACACCATTGGAGGCTTTGCTGCCATACAAAGCAGATGATGCCGCATCTTTCAGCACCGAAATGCTTTCTATGTCGGCCGGGTTAATATCTGCCACGTTACCGCCAAACGGAACACCATCTATAACATAAAGTGGTTCGTTGCTATAATTCACAGAAGCAAATCCACGAATGCGCACAGAGGGTGAAGCCCCGGGTTGTCCCACCGTATTATTGACCTGTACACCAGCCGCCGCACCTTCCAACGCAGCTATAGCATTGGTTAAAGGTCTTTTTTCAAGCGCCGTTGCTGAAACGGTAGCTACTGCTCCGGTTAATGACAGCTTTCTGGCTGTGCCATAAGCCACCACCACAACCTCGTTCATACTCTCATTTTCCAGGCTTAATGAAATATTAAATACCGTTTCATTATTTACCTGGATCTCTTTAACTCCATATCCAAGCGCAGAAACGACAAGGATCCTGGTGTCGGAAGGTATTTTGAAAGAAAACCTGCCCGCTGTATCTGTTGTAGTGCCTGTAGCGGAGGCTTTTACATTAACATTAGCTCCGGTTACAGGAGCACCTTTTTCATCGGATACTTTTCCCCTGACAACTTGTTGAGCCCATGCTCCGTAAGCCGTTATAAGGAATGTGAATGCCATCAATAGAAATTTTCTCATCGCGCTTTGGGTTTAATTTATAGAATGAAGGGTAAAGAATATTCAACATGCACCATTCCTGTTGTTATGTATGTTCCGGTATGGACAGGCACAAGAAGGCCAGCCCGGCAAATACATGACAGGAATGCAAAGCATGCATAACTCTTTTTTCAATATGGCATTAAGAAATCATGGAAAAAATTCATAGAAGCATATACACATACCATGTTATAAATGATATGGCATTACCCTTCCTGTTACGAGGTAACAAATCATGCAGAGGAAACTTCAGTAGCAGGGTTCATTAAACCCAGATTGATATAATGCAAGACAGGTAGCAATTGTAATATTAGACTTCCATTATATTCAACAAAGTTGAAATATTAGAAACGGACAGTCAATCGTAATAATTGGATTTTTTCGGAGAAAGCCGGGAATCTCGACACTAATCATTGCTTATCAGCATATTATGAACGAAAATAAATTAAATCTTTCCGAGACAGTATTTAATGGCTGAATTTTATATGTACGCACCAGTTGGAGTTGGCCTTTTTATTATGCGTAATTACCTCCTGTAATTTGAATTATGGTTTATAACATATTTCGCCGGCGGTGCGGGTTATAGTTAACGTTCCTGAAAGTGCAGGTAACTTATTAGTATAATACATATTCGTTAGCGTTATATACTCACTAATGCTAAAATAGTTTATTACTCGGCTAATTACAGGAATGGAGTTGCTAAAAGAATGTAGTTACTTCATAGTAACCTTCTTCTAACTAAAACGACTGCAATATGAAAAATCCAAGCTCACCGGGATATATCGTTAAGATATATTCTGACTCTTAGCTCATTGCCATTCACACATCACAAAGATGTTCCCTTATACCATCACTTATTTACATTCATGGCACTTTACCGGATGTGCACATCAAATTATTAATAACCGCCTTCTGCTGAATGTATAACAGCATCATGTTCTGACACATGTAAGGGAACTGTAAGCCTGATAAACAATACTTCCCCTTCCCCCTACCCCACCTGCCGTATATGCCAACAGGTCATATGTAATGACCTGATTGTAATCCTTTTTTTTACACTTTAAAACCTTATACTAAAAATGAAACCTATACAATTTGTTCGGTTTATGATAACCGCAACAGCGTTACTACTATTATTTTCCCAAACGCCATTGCGGGCACAGGTAACATTAAGCGCTACCGGTTCGGGTACTGCCTACGGCCTCATCGATTCAAAAGGGTTCGGCAATGAAAACCCCGATTGCAGGCATACATCCTTCGGTCCGCACGTTACCCAGGCATTTGATAACGATCTCAATAAATATGTTTTTGTATTCCACAGTCATATTGATGCCGATGATGACCGTTGTACAAACGACGACCGGGTGCGTATGGAAATAAAAGGTGGTTCGGGATCACCATCCGATATGCAGCATACGCAGGGACAAACTGCGTACTATCGCTGGAAGTTTAAGCTGGATGCCAATTTTGTTCCCGGCAGCAGATTCTGCCATATTTTTCAAATCAAAGCAATAGAAGGCGATGCCGGTGCGCCGTTGGTCACCATTACGCCGCGCGGTGGAAGTCCTGAAAAAATGCAGATCATTCACAGCTCCGGCGAAGGCAGTGGTGGTTTAGGTACTGTTAAAGAAGTTAACCTGGCGCCGTTTAAAGGCAATTGGGTGGAAGCCTATGTGAAATATAAAAGCAGCGAAGGCAGTGCCGGAACGTTTGAGATTACATTAACGCGGGTAAGCGATGGCGTTGTTTTACTTTCTTATAGCAACAACAGCCTTGATATGTGGCGTGAAGGCGCCGATTACAACCGTGGCAAATGGGGTGTTTACCGGGGTAAATCTGATAACTTGCGTGATGAGCAGGTACGGTTCAATGATTTTTGTATTACGGAAAGCAGCGCCAGTCTCTGCCCCAGCAGCATTGGCGGTAATCCCAACCCCGGGCAAACAATTAATCTGCCGGCACAACAGGATGCCTATGTACGGGATGGAACAAATGCGGCCATTACACATGGTACAACAGACGCAGCCAACCTGATTACCAAAGTAGCCCCCGCAGGTCAGCTGAACAACAACCGCGAGACTTATCTCACATTTGATCTGTCTTCCGTTTCCGGTCCGGTAACCGCAGCTACATTAAAAATTTTCGGACATACAGAAAGTTCCAGTGATGCAAATGTAGGCGTGGGCGCCTATGCGGTTTCCAATACCACCTGGACGGAATCGGCCATTACCTGGAATAATAAACCCGCTTCGGCATCGTCTGCATTGGCAACTGCTACAGTTACTGATGCTACGGGGCGCTATTACAACTGGAATATCGCCAGCTATATTCAAAGTGAAATTGCGGCAGGTCGTACCAAAGTTTCATTTGTACTGAAAAACCAGCAGTCAACATCAGGCCGTTTAATATGGAATTCAAAAGAAACCGGCAGCAATGCGCCGCAGTTAACGATTACTACTTCATCTTCACTGGCAGCTGCACGGCAGGCAACATCAGCAATAACACTACCAACAACCATTACGGGCAGGTTAAATAGTTTTCCCAATCCATTCAAAGGAAACAGTACCATCAGTTTTACGCTTGAAAAACCGGCACACACGAATCTTGCTGTGTACGACATTACGGGCAAACAGGTAGCTGTACTGGTAAATAGCGGGTTGCAGGCAGGAAATCACAAAGCCATATTTAATGCAAACGGCCTTGCTGCGGGCGTATACACGTTAAAACTGATGTACAATGGTAAGATCATTACCAAAAAATTGTTGAAGGAGTAATCGGCAAAACCAATAAAGAGAAAAGATGACCTGTCAGAGGCTGCCCTGCTTTGCGCGGGTGCACCACAGCGTACTTGCACAAGCGATAAAATTATGTGCACCTGACAGGTCATCCCTAAAGCATACCTTATCATCGTCACCCATTTAACCATCATATGAGAAAAACAAACATCCTCAAAGCATGGCACACATGCGTACAACTGTGCATCGCACTGTTTCTTTTGTTGTCGCATGCGCAGGGACAAACCCTGCCCGCCAATTTTCAACGTGTTCAGGTTACCGCATCTTTAAGCAATCCAACTGCAATGGCCTTTACACCCGATGGCCGCGTTCTTATTTGTCAACAGGGCGGTCAGTTACGGGTAGTTAAAAACGGCAGCCTCTTATCAACACCCGCCATCAGCCTGTCAGTAAACACCAGCGGTGAAAGAGGATTGATTGGCGTGGCAGTTGATCCGGGCTTTGCTACCAATCAATTCATTTACCTGTATTACACCCATACCTCGGGGCCGCATAACCGCTTAAGCCGTTTTACCATGACGGGTGATGTGGCAGGTTCAGAAACAACTATTCTTGATTTGCCTACATTGAGCGGTATCTATCACAATGGCGGCGGACTGGCGTTTGGCAACGATGGCAAATTATATGTTGCCGTTGGGGAGAACCAGGTAGGCTCCAATGCCCAAAACCTGGATACTTATCTCGGCAAATTATTGCGCATCAATTCCGATGGTACAGTACCAACGGGTAATCCCTTTACCGGTGGCGCCGCCCGCAGCAGGGTATGGGCATACGGCTTAAGAAATCCTTTTACCATTGCTTCAGACCCGGTAAGCGGAAAAATATTTGTGAACGATGTGGGCAATGCTACCTGGGAAGAGATCAACGATGCCACCACCGGCGGACGCAATTTCGGCTGGCCCGATAAAGAAGGCATGTGTACCAGCGGATGCTCCGGTTTTACTAATCCCATTTATGTATATGCCACCAACAGAAATGATCCGCCGCCGGCCGGACAGGGATGCGCCATTAACGGTGGTACCTTTTTCAACGGTGCCATCAGTAATTATCCTGCTACCTACAACGGCCGCTATTTCTTTCTGGATTATTGTGGGTCATGGATCGACAATATAAATCCGGCTTTGGCTTCTCCAACCCGCAGTGGTTTTGGAACAAGCCTTGGCACCGGGTTGGTATATGTTAAACAGGGTACCGATGGCAACCTGTATTATTTAAGCAGGGATAACAACGCCCTGTACAGAATTATTTACAGTGGTACGCAGGCGCCGGTGATTACCGCGCAGCCACAAAGTATTACTATATCGCAGGGTAATACGGCTACGTTCAGCGTTACCGCTACGGGTAATCCGGCGCCCACGTACCAGTGGCGAAAAAATGGTACCAATATTTCAGGCGCCACATCGGCTACTTACTCTATTACTAACGTACAACCCTCGCATGCCGGCACGTACAGTGTGGTGGTAACCAACAGTGCCGGTTCAGTTACCAGCAGCAATGCAACATTGACGGTAACACAACCCAACGCAGCGCCGGTAGCTACGATAACCAGTCCGGCCAATGGCTCATCATTCAGAGCAGGCACTACTATTAATTTCACAGGCACCGCAACAGATGCCGAAGATGGTACATTACCAGCGGCTAATTTTGAATGGTGGGTCGATTTTCACCATGCCAATCACATTCATCCGGGGCCTCAAATTAACGATGGCGTTAGCAGCGGTTCATTCCCCATTGATGCCGAAGGACATGTTGAAACGGATATCTGGTACCGCTTGTACCTGGTGGTGCGCGATGCGCAAGGCGCCCGCGATACAACCTATGTAGAGATATTCCCGGTATTGTCTACACTTAATCTTCGCAGTGTGCCATCCGGCTTACAAATACGGATGAATTCTGTGCCGGTTACCACGCCATATACCACGCCTTCATTGTCGGGTATGGTGCGACCGGTAGAAGCGATATCGCCGCAAACTGTAAACGGCACTACCTACCTGTTCGATTTCTGGGAACATGGCGGTGCCGCATCACAAAATATAACGATTACAGACAACGAGGCTACCTATACCGCGCATTTCAAGGTGGCGCCACCGGCGGTGACCTACACACCTGTTCATGATGCTTACGTACGGGATGGCACAAATGCTGCTATTACACATGGCACAACAGATTCTACCCTGCTCATTACCAAAGTATCACCCAGCGGACAATTGAATAACGCCCGCGAGTCGTACCTGCAATTTGATCTTAATTCGCTCACAGGTAATGCGGCTTCAGTAGTATTGAGGGTATATGGTAAAGTTGATGGCACGGCGGTACCCAGTGTGCCGGTTGGTGTATTCTCTGTAGCCAATACCACGTGGACAGAAAACACGCTTACCTGGAACAACAAGCCAGCTACGTCCGTTGCCGCATTGGCTTCAACAACCGTTACCAATGCAGCCTTTACTTACTATACCTGGAATGTAACCAATTATGTAAAAGCAGAACTGGCAGCAGGTCGAAAAAAAGTGTCCTTCGCGTTAAAGAGCGAACAGGCGCATGATCCGCGTATATTCTGGAACTCCAGTGAGTTCGGTTCCAACCCACCGCAATTATCGGTTATTGCAGATGGTGGAAACGCATTGCCTGTTGTGAATATTACTTCGCCAGCCAATAACGCTGTTTTCACTGCACCGGCCGCTGTTAACATCAATGCTACGGCAACCGATGGCGATGGCACCGTTACCAGAGTAGAGTTCTTTAATGGCAGCAATAAGCTGGGTGAAGATAGTACCTCGCCTTACAGTTTTGCATGGAACAATGTGGCAGCGGGTTCATACAGCCTCACGGCCAAAGCCACTGACAACGCCGGAGGTGTTACCACATCTCCCGCTATAGCAATTACTGTACAGGCTGCACCCACCTGCGAACCGGTTACGGCAAGTGGTAATGATGGCAATGTACCTGCCAATGTGCTCGACAATAACCTCAATACCCGTTGGTCGGCCAGCGGCGATGGGCAATGGATACAATTTTGCCTCGCAAACAGCACAACGGTTACCGGCGTGCAGATCGCTTTCTATAATGGAAATGCACGTACATCAACTTTTGATATATTAACGGGTACGGATGGTGTTAACTGGACGACCGCAGCATCCGGTGTTGTAAGCAGCGGTACTACGCTGAACCTGGAGACCTTCACCTTTACGCCGCGTACCGCCAAATACGTTCGTATAGTGGGGCATGGCAACAGCGTGAACGCCTGGAACAGTTATACCGAAGTAAAAATACAAACCAGTACATTAGCGCGCATCATGTCACCGGCAGAAACGCCTGTTACTACTATTTCGAAACTAACGCTGGGCAGTCATCCCAATCCATTCAGGGAAAACAGTACCATTACATTTTCATTGCCGCAAGCCGGGCATGCTCAACTGGCGGTATATGATATGATGGGTAAGCAGGTGGCGGTTTTGGTAAATGCGAATTTACCCGCAGGCAATCACCGAACCAACCTGTCATCCAATCAGCTTCCGGCGGGTACATACCTGTTGAAAATGGTTTATAATGGAAAAATTATGACGAAGAAGTTATTAAAGGAATAACCGGATACCTGTAATTTTTCAATCATAGGACAATCAACATTCGCACTAAAAAAGGCTGTCCCGATAATTCGGGGCAGCCTTTTGTCTTATGTTTGCCTTATCCTAGCTTTTTACGAACTTTCCGGCGTGTAAGCTACATGCAACTTTCAAAAAATAGGGTTTATGAAAGAGATTATCAATTGTGCGGCCTACTCGGCCGGCCAGCGAACTGCCGATGTTGAAATAAATGACATTCATGAAATACTGAAAGATACCAGCCAGTTTGTATGGATAGGATTATATGAACCATCGGAAGAATTGCTGGAGAGGGTACAGCAGGAATTCGATCTGCACGATCTGGCCGTTGAAGATGCGCACCGGGCGCATCAACGTCCCAAAATAGAGTTATACGGCGACTCCCTCTTTATTGTACTTCGAACCGTACAAATGAACAAGGAATGCCATATTCAATTTGGAGAAACGCATTTTTTTGTAGGCTCAAATTTTATTGTCGTTGTGCGGCATGGTTCATCCGTACCGTATACCGATGTGCGGGTTCGCTGTGAAACAATGCCCGAATTACTGAGCAAAGGACAGGGATTTGTTTTATATGCCATCATGGACTTTATCGTTGATATGTATTTTCCGGTAGTGCAGGCACTGGAAGAAGAGTTGGAAATCATAGAAGATAAAGTTTTTAAGGAAAATCCCAGCCGTAAAACCACAGAACAAATATATCAGCTAAAGAAAGATCTGCTGGAAGTAAAACGTGCGGTATCACCCCTCATAGATATTTGTAATCGCCTGATGCGATTTGATATTAAATTTATTTCCCCCGAAACACAGCCTTATTTCCGCGACATATACGACCATGCCCTGCGCATCAATGAAATGGTTGATAACACCCGGGAATTACTGAACACCGCATTGGATGCCAATTTTTCATTGATCTCCATTTCTCAAAACGACACATCCAGAAAATTCGCCGGCTGGGCGGCTATTATTGCGGTACCCACCATGGTTGCCGGATTCTATGGAATGAATTTTAAATTTATGCCTGAGTTGCAATGGGTCTATGGCTATCCCGTTGTTGTAGGCGGTACTTTTTGTATTTGCGTTATCGTATATTTTTTATTTCGCCGATCTGGTTGGTTGTAGTTTTGCCCGTATAATGTATAACCTTATCAAACTTTACCGGTATTTCCATCCCAGTTCCATGATTGCTGCTTACCAGTACAACATTAAAAGTTCTATTTTGAAGTATGCCTGCAAATGATCCTTTCCGATCTTTGATCATCAACGTCCTGGCTTTGTTGTTCCACACAAATTCGATGGTAGCATATTTTCCTTTTTCGTAATTGTAATTGTCACCTTCATCTTCATATAAAGTGAAGTTGCCATCTGCCCCTTCATAAATTCTTATTTCAAGCGTTTCCGCCTTTTTTTCGTTCGTGTACTGTTGAAAAGGCGCCAATGGGATAATGGATCCTGCCTTTACATATAAAGGCATTATATCAATGGGTGTTTCTTTCTCCACTTCCTGGCCACCCTTCACTTTTTCACCTGTCCAGAAATCAAACCACTCTGTACCACCGGGCAAATACAGCTTTTGCTTTTTGACCGTATTGAAATCAACACTGGTGCTCCCACTGCTTCTGCTGGTGTACATAGAATCAGTCACGGGACATACCAGTATAGATTTACCGAACATATATTCATTGTCGATGTTCCATACTTTTTTATCAGCTGGAAAATCCATCACCAGGGCACGCATCATGGTGCCTGCGCGGGAAGTAACCTGCCATGCATTGGAATAATTATATGCCAGTAAGCGATAGCGAAGGTTAATGAACTTATCAATGGCATCATAAGCCCATTCTCCTTTGGAACCAAATTGATAAATTTCCCTGGGCGTGTCGGTTCCGTGTGAACGCATCATAGTACAGAAAGTTCCAAACTGCAACCAACGCACATACAGTTCCCTAAAAGCTGCATCGTTCACGCCTTTAGGATATTTACCACCCGAAAAGAAACCGCCAATGTCACTATTCCAATATGGGAGTCCGGATAACGACAAATTAAGCCCCCCGGAAATCTGTGACCGGAAAACATTCCATCCTGACGTCACATCACCCGACCACATCATGGTCCCAAATCGCTGCTGACCGGAAAATGCAGACCGGGCAAGAATAAAAACCCGCTTATTATCTGTACTTTCCCGTTGATGTTTATAAACGCCACCGGTATGAATTAACGGGAATGCATTCCGCACTTTCCGATAGGCGCCTAAATAAGTTTTGTATGCTTCATCGCTTTCTTTGTCCTTGAAGTGATCAGGTTCGGTAGAATCCAGCCACCATCCGTCTATGCCGATAGAAAATATATTTTTGCTCATGTAGCTCCAATATAGATCCCTTGCATGGGGGTTGAATGCATCATAAACTTCTACGTTCTGATTGATAGGCCAGGTAACATAATCGCCATACAACATATTCCGTTGTTTGAGCTCCTGGTAAATTTTCGTTTTGTTACCAAACGAGGGCCATACAGAAATGATGATGTGCGCGTTCTGCTCATGAACGCTATCGATCATTTTTTTAGGGTCAGGAAAACGGGGATTGCCAAACTCGGTAGAGTTCCAATAGCTTTCATCTTCGCCCCAGTATTGCCAATCCTGTACAATGCCATCCAACGGAACATGCAGTTCCCTGTACTTACGCACCACTTCATTGGTTTCATACTGACTCTTGTACCGCTCCCTGCTTTGCCAATAACCAAGCGTCCATCGCGGAAACATGGGCGCCTGCCCGGTTAGCTGGCGATAGCCAGCAACTACTTTATCAGCGTTACCGCCATAAATGAAATAATAATTGGCGCCATCGGCTACCTCTGATTCAAAGGAAGTTCCATCGGCATTATCATTAAATGTGGTTGTTGAATTATTATCCCATAACACGCCATAACCTTTTATAGATTGAAAGAAAGGTACGGCGATCTGCATATTGTTTTGTTTGAGCTGCAGTTGTTGACCTCTTTGATTCATCAATCCTTGCTGATGCTGGCCTAATCCATACACAGGCTCATCTTCACTTAATTGAAAATCCTGTTTAATGGCATAGCTGCCCGAATCTTTGGAAGGGGAGAAATGAGTTCCATTCTCCTTTTCCTGAAATAATAAACTTCCTCCAGCCGCATAAAAACGGATGGCTCCTGTTTGCTGATTGATTGTTACCTGCAATGGTCCGCTGTTTACTTTCAATTCATTCTTCTGCATGGTAATTGTCAGCGGGAGTTTTTGCGGCGAAGCAATCACCGCAAGACTTTTATTCTTCACCGATGCGCCCGAATGCACTTTTGTAATGTGAACTATTTGCGGAGAAAAAAATTGCACTTCCACATCCATGGACTGTACGCTTGTTTTGATGCCATTTTCAGTTTTCCGGTAAGTTTGCGACCAGGATGAAGCAGTAATGCAGGTCAGTAAGATGAATAATATTATCCTTTTGTTCATTGAACTTTTATTTGTTGATCTTGAGATTTCTGATTTAGGGATTTCGAGATTTCATTAGGTTTTAGCCTGCTGACAAATCTAGAAATCCCTAAATCATTAAATCAGAAATCATTTAGTATCCCGGATTCGGCTTCAAATTAGCATTCTTATCCATCTCCGTTTTCGGAATGGGATATAAATCCCTGTAATTTCCGTTTGGCATATGAGACAACCATGATTTTTTGGTAAAGACGCCAAACCTTATCATATCTGTTCTTCGGCGAGCTTCCTGGTTGAACTCCCAGCCCAATTCATCGAGGAACCGGCCATATTGAATATCGGCGCCACCTTCTGTGGTTGACGTCAAATGATTCCGAAGACCATAGTCATAGGTGCTTCCTCCTGATAATTGCGCACCTGTTACAACAGCCTTTGCAGGGTTTGTTTTAAAGGCCCGCTGGCGTACTTGCGTTACAATAGTGGCTGCCGCATCGGGACTTCCCAATCTTAATAAACACTCCGCTTTCATCATCAGGATATCAGCATACCTGAAAAGTGGCCAGTCATTGCTCAGGCGATTGGTAGCTTCCATGGCGATTTCAAATTTTCCCAGCCGGAAACCATCCACCTCTTCCGATATGTCAACACCAGGCAAAACATTACGATAGGCCAGCGGCTTTCCAACATAGGCGCCCATAGTACCAAAAATGCTATCGCCTGTTGCCGTGAATTGTTGCCCCCTGATATAGTTATCCAGCAGGCGACTGTCTTCCGGATCAAACGAGTTTATAAATTGCGGAACGGCGCATACGCCACCCCACGGTGAAGATTGCAAATTGTACGTTTTCTGATTCTCGGGTTGCAACGTTTGCATATGGATATCAAAAGAATTCCAGTCATTAACATACTTTGAATCGAAAGGTAATGCAAAAATGATCTCTTTCGAATTTTCGTTGTTTGTAACAAATACATTCTTTTGATTAGGCTCCAGTAAAAACTTGCTACTGCTTACCGCAAAATTGATGATCGTATCACAAACAGCTTTGCATTT
Source organism: uncultured Niastella sp. (assembly GCA_966212235.1). Taxonomy (GTDB): domain Bacteria; phylum Bacteroidota; class Bacteroidia; order Chitinophagales; family Chitinophagaceae; genus Niastella. Next base: position 212,051 of record CBIHPP010000015.1, read on the forward strand.
GTCCCATTGTGACGTACCCGTGTAAACTTCCGCATTCAGATACATCTTTGCCAACAGCGCCAGCCCGGCCCATTTATTGAACTTGCCATATGTTTTTGTACTTACTTCATCGGTTACCCGTGGAATGTTGGCAACAAGATCATTTACAATAAAATCATACACCTGCTTTCTTGTATTCTGTATTGGTAAATAACCTGCCGGAACATCAAACCTGTCAACAATAGGTATATTGCCATAAATGTCGCATAATATCCAATAGTAAGACGCCCGCAACAACTTCATTTCTGAAACCAATGCAGCGGTATCTTTTACAGCAACCGGTATGGCGCCCGATTGCACCTGGTAAATGATCCGGTTACAATTGGTAATTCCCTGGTAGGCCCTTGTCCAGATATTGATCACAATATCGTCTTCCGTTGTCCATTTATGTTCATGGATCCGCCGGTAAACGCCGCCATCTACCCATCCATTCGGACGTGCAGGAGTAAGCATTTCATCACCGGAAACTTCCTGCGCCCTGTAAACCGTATTCCATTGCAACAAAAGGCCACGCCAGTCAACATAGGCAGCGCCAGCCAATGCCGGAAGTTCGGAGGCCCTGGGAACAAATTCACTTGCAATGATCGCGTTATAAGAGTCGTTTTTCAATTTCGTGCAGGCAGCTAACAGCATCGGAATAAACACCAGCATCAGGACGCCATACACTATATAATGATTTATCTTCTTCATTTCTTTACTAATTAAAGGTTAGAATGATACGTTTAGCCCAACACTGAAGGACCGTGTAGTTGGATATTTGAACGGTGAATCCATTCCGGGATCAAGCCCTGAAGTGGGAACCTGCACCACGCCCGATTGAGCGGAAGAAGTTCCATTGCGTAAACTAACCTCAGGGTCTATCCCTTTATAACCTGTAATAATAAATGTATTAAGCGTGGCTATATAGAGTCGTGCAGACCTGATATATTTTAAACCGGTATTTTTGAAATTATAGCCAAGCGTTATATTGTCGATCTTCCAGAAATTGCCATTTTCAATATAATAACTGTTGAATTCCACGGGCGATTTCAGCTGGGTTTTTCCGTATATGGGATCGTATGCCTTCTTTAACAAATTGTATTGCGCCTGTGTTGGGTTTTCAAACATCATCCGCTGCAGGTTCGCCACCTGGAATTTGAAAGCGCCTCTTTGTGTAATGGCCAGATCCCAGTTCTTATACTGAAAATTATTGTTCCATGACAGATAGTATTTAGGCAAGCCATTCCCGATTACTTTTTTATCTTCAAAAGATTTACCAAATGCTGAATAATTCACCGGCTTCCCATCTTTTCCTTCATAGACCCATTGGCCATAGTTGGCAACATCAGCCGGATCATTACCAATATCAACCACCTTATAGCCATAAAAATCACCAACTGGTCCACCCACCTTTAACAGGTGCGAGAAGGTTTGAATGGGTGGAAAGATAGCTCCAACACGCAGGTAATCAGTAGATGTTTTATACAGGTCATTGGAAAGACTCTTCAGTTTATTGGAGTTGGTAGAAAAGTTAAGGGTAGAGTTCCATTGGAAATCCTTTTTTGATACGGGCACAAAATTGAGTGATACTTCAAGTCCCTTATTTTCCAGTGTACCAACATTTGCCAGTGTTCTATTATACAAATTTGGCGGGCTTGGCACTTCAAACAGGTAAAGCAAATTTTTGATTTGGCGGTTGTAAACGTCAATGCTACCGCTGATCCGGCTATCCAATAAGCTAAAATCCAGACCAATATTCGTTTCGTGTTTTTCTTCCCATTTCAAATCAGGATTCGCATTTTGCGTGGGCACTATGGTTTGTATCCATGATCCATTTGATAATACAAAGCCGCTATACCCGAGCAATGCAACCCCACGGAATAGATCAGAGGGTTGAGAACCGGTAACACCGTATCCTGCTCTTAATTTCAAATCATTGATGATGGATTGACCATCCATAAATGATTCACGGCTTATTCGCCAGCCTGCAGATACAGCCGGGAAAGTTCCCCATTTGTTATTGGTTCCCCAGAGTTGGCTGGCCGCTTCCCGGCGCATGCTTGCCATAAACAAATACTTCTGATCATAATTATAAGTAAACCTTCCAAAGAGACCAATCAAATTGGTTTCTGACCGGAAGTTTCGAATAAGGTTTACATAATCACCACTGCTGATGGCCCTTCCCAGTCCTATATTATGCCAACCAAATATATCTGTCGGGAAATCCCAGTTCTCCATATAATGATTGTTGTAATCATTTTCCTGGTAACTATACCCGCCCAACAAAGTGAAATTGTGCTTTGATAAAGACTTTGAATATTCAGCCGTTAATTCAGTCAAACGGTCTATTGATTGGGCGCCGCCTACCCGGGCATATCCATTCCTGTTATCCCTTAGTGTTGATGCATGTTGTTTGGTTTCGGCATATCCATATTCCTGCATCCATTTTGAGTAAGAGAACAAAGCAGAAAACTTTAATCCCTTAACAGGTATGTAAGCAATGGAACCATTAAACCTGCTGAGTACTTCACTGGTTTCCCCATCGCCTTCCATTAGATCCGATACAGGGCTTTGATATTCAAATTTGCTTAACTCCTGGAACCAGGTGCCATCCGGATTTTTAACCGGGGCTGTGGGATTTTGCCGCAGGGCCTGCAAATACTCGCCGGTATTAAATCCATTCAATTTCCTGGAGGAACTAAAGGCGTTTACGTTCACTTTAAGCTTGTTGTTGAACATGCTGTGATTCATATCGAACCGCCCCGAAAACAACTGGTTGTATGATTTTAAGAACATACCCTGCGCATTGTCATAGTTCAGGCTCGCCAGGTAATTGGTAGTAGCATTGCCACCGCGAATGGTGAGGTTATGGTCCTGTGAAAACGGCGTTCTGGTAATTTCTTTTAACCAATCCGTGCTGGCGCCCTGATCGATCAACTCGTTTTTACGCTGCCCCGCAGCTATTTGTGCCCGCATATCCGCTGCCGTAGACATATCCAGTTTCCGGGCAATGGTTTGAATGCTGGCAAAAGCACCGTAATCAACCGACATCCTGTTATTCCCGCTTGCTCTTTTTGTAGTGATAAATATAACGCCGTTCGTACCACGGGTACCGTAAATAGCTGCCGCCGAACCATCCTTTAACACATCAATGGATTCAATATCCTGCGGTGTTATCATTCGCAGATCTCCGGGAACACCATCTATTAAAACCAACGGATTCTGGTTCACACCCATTAAGGTTGACTGGCCCCTTAAAATGATCTGTGAAGAACCGGTTGGGTCGCCACTTGAGTTTATTACTGTTAACCCGGCCACCTTTCCCTGGATCAACTGGCCGGCATCTCTTACCGAACCTTTTATAAAGTTGGCTGCTTTTACCGATGCTACTGCACTGGTAACATCTCCCCTCTTCTGTGTACCGTAACCTATTACAATCACTTCATTCATATCCCCGACACTGGTACTCATGGTAATGTTCACGGAAGCAGTATTCGCATTAATTTCTATCGTTTGGGTTTGATAACCTATTGAAGAAATTTCAAGGGTCACGGTTTCATTACCCGGAACTATTAAACGAAATTTTCCAGCTGCATCTGTAATAGTACCAATGGTGGTACCCTGAATGAATACAGAAGCGCCTGTTACCGGTTCTTTTTTCTCATTTAATACCACCCCTGAAATATCCCGGTTGATCGGTTTTTCTTCAATTAGAATGATACTATTAACCGTTGCATTTTTATTATCGGGTTCCTTTTCTCTTGCATCATACAGGATGATCAGGTTGCCAACGGCTTTATAATTGATGCCTAAAGGCTGTACGATCACTTTTAGAAATTCAGCCAGTGTTTTATCCTGTACGGAAAAGCTCAACTTTGTTTTTACGTTGATGATGGTTGGACTAAAAACAAATTTGGCATCCACGATTGTCTGTACTTTTTCCAATACGGACCTTAATTCGGTATTATTAACTGCAATAGTAACTTTTCTATTCAACGCTTCCTGTCCGTGCACAGGAATAGCGTAAGATGAAAAGACAGTAAAAGCAATTAGTATATAAATGATCATTAATCTCATTGCCAACCTGGTTAAAGCAATAAGTAACTTATTTTCCATAAATTGTGTTGGTTTTGGACGTGAATAATCTGAGCGGGCAAAACCCACTCCGCCTCTGGCGGGGTGCTGAAGCCGGCAATACTGCGAATATTGCTGGCTTTTATTTTTGTAGTATGTTATGTTGGTTTGTGTCTCATATGGCAGTTTTTTGGTGGTTATAATTAAGCAATCATTTTTAAGGACAGTCTTTGGCCGATTTCAATAAGATCTTGGTGCCTTTTATCTCGTAGGTTGCATTAAAAACAAGGCAAATACCTTCCAGCTTATTGAAAAGAGATTGTCCTGACAGGTCACCCGAAAACAGGCAATTCCTGAGTTTTTCGTTTTCAAGAACTATCTCCAATTCATAAGTATTTTCCAGGTCACTCAATACCTTTTGCAGCGGGGTTTCATTATAAATGAAATGCGCCTCAACATTTTTAGATTCTTTAGGAACAGGTACCGGCTGATCTACTATTGAGGTAATAAAATGTCTTTCCTGTTGGTAGTAGGTAACTTTCTGATTAGGGGTAATAATAACGCCGTTTGATTTTTGATGCACTTCATCCATTGAGATCTGCTCTTTGTTTTCATATACGGCTACCCTGCCCGTTTTTACCGCCACTTCCACCTGTCCATTTTTTCCACGAATATCAAAGCTGGTGCCCAACACCTGCGTAACTATATTATTATTATAAACAAAAAAGGGCCGGTTAGGATTTTTACTGATTGTAAAAAACGCTTCTCCTTCGAGATATACTTCCCTTTTACCGGCAGCAAAATGTTTGGGGAAGGCCAGTTTGGAACCAGGATGCAGCGTAACAGAACTGCCATCTTCCAATTGTACAATTTTGGATGCATTGCCGGTATTGGCTTGCTCCAAAAATCCCCCGGTCACCTTCGCAGCAATCAGGGTATCCGTTTCCTGCGTTTTCCCACTACTTCTGAACCATAAAATACTGCTTAACAAAGCCAATCCCACAAAACTTGCAGCAACGGCATATTTCCATGAAACTCTTTTCTGCGCCCTGACAATGGGCACGGTCATTTTTGCCCTTGCATCGGATTGTAATTTATTCCAAAGCCGGCTTTCCACTTCATTCATCTCCCGGTCATTCAGATCCACATTTCCATTATCCAACAGTTCATACCATTGGTCAATAATTTTTCTTTCATCATCAGTACAGGAATTATCCAGGTACCTCTTCAATAATTGTCGGAAAGCTTTATGGTTCATTTGAACAATTTGTGGCACTTATAATATAATAGTCAACGCAACGTCCCTTTACCCTAAACTAGCAATAAACTTTTTTTGATACCTGTGGGGATTCGCGAAATACGAGCCCCGGATCATCCTCTTTACCTCCTTGATGATACCTCTTTGGTACCTCTTTGTGTCCTCGGAGCCAGAAGAAGCAAAGATGTTGAATGGAGGATCCATTGAGGGATTTCAAGGACTCATTGAGGACCCATTGAGGTTGAATCGAGGACCCAATGAGGTGTTATATCTCTATAACTCCCCTGTAACTTCCCTATAAGTTCCCTATAACTTTGGTATAAAGTAGTAGTGCAGAGCACAAAATCATTGATAGAAATTGACAACCAGGAGGAGTACGAGGTCAACGAGAATAAAGTCCTTTAAAAAAAAGCGCAGTGATTTTAAAGATTGTGTAATATGATATTCAACGGCTTTTTCAGACAGGTCCATGATCTGGGAAATATCTTTATTGGAGTGTTTTTCAAAACGGCTTAGCCGGAAAATGGTCTGTGTTTTTTGGGGTAACTGGCTGATCGCTTTATCAATAGCCGTATTTAACTCGTGCACCAACAGCGGCAGGTCAGCCGAATTTTCTTCCGTTTTTTGCAGCTCACTGAAACCTGTGTATTGAGCCCGCTTTGAAATTGCCGCTTTTATGTAGTTGATAATCTGATACTTTACTGCAGTTTCCAGGTAAGCCGCAATATTATTGATCTGGTGGTGTTCTCTCCGGTCCCAGAGATCAGCAAATACGCTTTGAACAATATCTTCGGCAACTTCCTTACTATTTGTTTTGCTTACGGCGGAATAGTAGAGTCTTCTCCAATAACGCAAATAAATTGCTTTATAAGCAAGTTCGTCGCTTATTTTCAAAAACTTAAGCAATACGTCATCGGCAAGCAGTTCGTAATCCATAACAGTTTATTCGCAGTTAACCACGATCAGCAATCATATATGTAAATTATACAATTATTTTTTAACTGTCAAAGATTATTGCCTGAAGTGACTTGGATGACCTTTATGCTTTTATATGAACAGGGCAACATTAATAGTATGGCCATCTTTATTGCTTACACGTGTTTACCTTGATAACAACATACTTTCCTATGCAAAAAACAATTGATTTGATATATAAATAAAAAGCCGCCTTATTAAAGGCAGCTTTAGTACATAATTAAAATACGTCGGTCTATTTTGACAATTCTGCTTTACCCCTGGTTCTCGCCAGTTCTATTTCTGCCCTACGGTATTCGAAGATGGCTTCCAGGTAATTCAATTGTGCTGTGGTCAAAGCCAGTTCTGCATCGGTCAATTCCAGTCTCATGGTTACTCCTTTTTCATACCGGTACTGTACGATATCATAACTCAACAATGCGGCTTCTTTCACTTTCAATTGTGTTTGAACTCTGTCGTGTGTTTCTCTAAAATTGGCGATTACCTGCTTTACCGTTGTCTTCAGTGCCTGCTGCGCTTCTGTGATGCGGATGCCGGATTGTTGTTGTGCGAGTTCAGCCTGACGGATCTTTGCCTGGTTGCTATGTCCGGTGAACAATGGCAATACAACCTGTGCTCCGGCAAAAGAGGCAGATGGCCAGTAAGCATCTGCGAAATCGAATTTACGCGCCTGGCTTTGTATCTGGTATTGCCCGATAAGAGATACCGTCGGTAACCGGGCTGCTTTGGCCTGCGATGTCTGTTGTTCACTCACCTGTTGCTGAAGCACCAGAGCCTGCAGGTCTGGCCGCTGAAGCAGTGCTTCTTCATATAATTCATTTTCTGAAGGAATTGCTTCCGGTGAACCTGCTACCAGCGAGTCGGTTAATGTGATCTGCGCAACGGAATCCAGTCCCATCAGCGTAATCAGTTGTTGTTTGCCTACTTCGATTGCATAGTCGAGTTTGAGGATGTCGGGCTTCAGGCTTTCCACCGCTGTATATGCCCGAAGGGTATCCACGCGCAGGCCGCGGCCCTGTGCAAGCAAAGACCTCGAATCGGCCAGGGCCTTCTCGTTGCGTTGCAAACTTTCGTGCTGCAACTTCAACCGCTCTGCCAGTACCAGTATGCCGAGGTACGTTTGTTGCACATCCGCCGCTACATCAATTGATGATTGCCGGTAGTATGCACGGGACACTTTTTCCTGTAATTGGGCTGCCCTGATCGAGGGTACTGCTATCGGCGAATAGACAGGATAGCTGGCACTCAGGATCCCGGAGAACTGATCCCTGCCACCAATTCGTGAATAAGGGATCTTACTGTTGCCGCCATTATCTCCGAATCCGAAAAAGGCGGGCAGTGAAAAATAATGCAGGTATTGCGCTCCCAGTTGAACAGTTGGCAGCGAAAGACTTTTCGCTACCCGAACCTGCTCGCCTGTTATCGAAATATCCAGGGCATTTGCTTTTAATGTCCGGTTATTTTGTGTTGCCTGCAGCACCGCATCCTGCAGACTGAAACTCCGTGGCTGCTGTGCCAGGCCCGCCAACGGACTCATGGCGATGATGGCTGACAGAATGATATAAAATTGAAAAGATTGTAATCTCATGATAAAACTGTTTTGGGTTGAAGAGATGCAGCGGCAGGTGAACCTGTCATTCCGTTTGGTTCGTTAAGCACTGTTTTGCCTTTTCTGCTTAGGAAGCTGTATACCGCAGGAATCACGAAGAGGGTAAGTATACCGGCGAATACCAATCCGCCAACCACCACAATACCCAGTGAAGCACGACTTCCGGAAGAGTTACCGAGACTAAGGGCGATGGGCAATGCACCAAAGATCATGGCCAGGGTGGTCATCAGGATCGGCCTGAAACGGGAGGCGGCTGCTGATATAACGGCATCACGTACACTCAATCCTTCTTTCTTCCGCTGGTTGGCGAATTCCACAATAAGGATACCGTTCTTGGTAATAAGACCGATCAACATGATCATACCGATCTGGCTGAAGATATTGATAGAACTGTCACTTGCCCAAAGGCTGATCAATGCGCCTGTTACCGCCATTGGTACCGTTAGCAGAATGATGAATGGATCGATGAGGCTCTCAAACTGTGCCGCCAGTACCAGGTAGATCAGGATGATGGCGAAGATGAATGCAAACACCAGGCTCGAGCTGCTTTCCCTGTAATCACGGCTTTGTCCGGCCAGTGTTGTTCTGAATCCTGCTGGCAGGGTTGATTTTGCAATGCGGTCCATTTCTTCCAGCGCTTCCCCCATGCTCACGCCCATGGCCGGTGTAGCCTGTATGGTTACACTATAACTTTGATTGTACCGATAGATAGCCGGCGGACTGATCCCTTCATGCAACGACACGAGATTATCCAACGGCACCATATCATTATTTGAAGATTTCAGAAAAAGTGAACGAAGGTTTTCCGGTGTAGAGCGCTCAGATCTTTCAAGCTGCCCGATTACTTCATACTGGCGGTCGTTGTGAATAAAGTATCCATAACGTCGTCCACTCAACGCCAGTTGAAGGGTACGGCCGATCTCCTGTGTAGAGATACCTAATTGTGCAGCCCGCTGCCGGTCGATGGAAATGTTGATCTCCGGTCTGTTTACTTTGAAATCAGGATTCACAAAACTCAGCTTTTTGCTGGTGTAGGCTGCGCCAGCCAGCTTCGGCATTACATCTATCAGGCTTTTGAGATCGGGCGCCTGCACTACGTATTCGATAGGCTGACTCGATGAAAAGCCGCCAATGGTAGGGATCTGGATCGGGATCACGATCACGTTCCTGAACCGGCCGCTGGCAGCTACCAGTTTTTCATAAACCTGTTGTTGCGTCAAACCGCTTTTGCGTTTGTCCGGATCTTCAAGGAATACCCACTGAAATCCGCCATTGGCAGGCTGTACCAGGGTGCCAATGCCGGCCGCCACGCCTGCGTAGGTTACGTTATTATTGAGGTCGGGAATGGAATCAGCCACAAAATTGCTGATCTCTTTCATCGATTCTTCCATACTTTCAAAGGAAGTGCCTTCAGGTGCGATCACCGCCAATCCCACCAGCGAGCGATCTTCTAGGGGCGCCAGTTCGGATGGAATTTTCGGCGCCAGCCAGTAGGCTATACCTAATGAAAGTACAAGCAGTACAAAGCCTAACAAACGGAAACGCATAAATCCTTTCAATAAATACTCATATCCGTTATTTAATTTCACAAAAAAAGGCTCTGTTTTGCGATACAACCAATTATGATGTGCACCGGCCTTCAGCAGGTAGGCGCTCATCATAGGCGACAGCGTAAGGGCCACGAAAGCAGATATCAGCACGGAACCGGCTACCACCACTACAAATTCCTTGAACAACTTACCCGTGATACCACCCAGGAACATGATCGGGAGGAACACTGCGGCCAACGTGATAGTCGTAGAGATCACCGCAAAGTATATTTCGTTCGATCCCTTACGGGCCGCTTCCAGCGGCTTCATGCCTTCTTCCACTTTTGAATAGATGTTCTCCAGCACTACGATAGCATCATCTACCACCAGGCCAATAGCCAATACCAGGCCCAGCAGGGTAAGCACGTTAATAGAATAATCCGCCAGGTACATGATGAAAAATGCCGAGATGATCGATACAGGGATGGCTACCAACGGAATCAGGGTACTGCGCCAGTCGCGCAGGAAGATGAAGATGATGATAGTTACCAGTCCGAATGCGAGGATCAGCGTTTCTTCCACTTCGGCGAGGGAGTTCTTTACCGGAACGGTAAAGTCTTTACCCAACCGGATATTATATTCTTTCGGCGCTGTTTTGATGATCTCTTCAAAACGTTTGTTGAACTCATCCACAATAGCGAGTGAGTTGGCGCCGCGTTGCGGTTGAACACCGGTACCTACACCGTAACGGGCTGTTTTTCCTTCTGCCACAATCATGGCGGTACGTTCATTTTGCGAGCTCATGATAGCCTGGCCAATATCCCGGAAACGCACGATGGCCCCGTTCTTTTCGCCGATGATCATGTTATTGAAATCTTCCTCTGTTACCAGCCTGCCGAGTGTGCGCAGCGTCATTTCCGTTTGTTGCCCTTCAATGCGTCCGCTGGGCAGGTCAACATTCTCACGTTGTAGTGCTGTCTGAATATCGGCAGGTGAAAGTCCATAAGAAGAAAGCTTCACCGGATCCATCCGCAGGCGCATCGCACGCTTGCGGCCGGCATAAGATTCAACCAGTCGCACGCCGGGGATAGATTGCAAACGCTCTTTGATATTGATGTTCACGAAGTCAGTAATGTCTTCGAGGCTACGGGTATCACTTTGCACGGTAAGGAACACCAGGAATTCCGGAGGTCCTGATTTTTCTACGATAGTAGGTTCAATGTCTACGGGCAATTGCTGGCGCGATTTGGAAACCTTATCGCGCACATCGTTGGCGGCGGCTTCCAGGTCGGCATTCATATTGAATTCAACAGTGATGATGCTTACCTGTTCGCGGCTTACAGAAGAAAGTGCGCGGATGCCGTTGGCTTCTGCAATGGCTTCTTCCAGCGGCTTGGTCACCTGCGAAGCGATGATATCGGCGCTGGCGCCCGGATAAACGGTTGTTACGGTCACGATGGGTGAATCTGTCACCGGATACTCACGGGTACCGAGAAACGTATAGCCCACTATGCCAAATAAGATCAATAGGACTGACATCACCCCGGCCAGTACGGGCCTGGAGATGCTCATTTGTGAAATGGCGCTCATATAATTATTTGTAAATAGTCAATAGAGGGCATTACAGTGACATGCACTGCCCTGCAGATGTTGTACAATAAATTTTTGCTGAAATATGGGAAGGGAAAACGGATTATTTCACGTTCACGATGCGAACATCGGAGCCGGGTGCAAGACGCAACTGATTACTCGTGATAACGGTATCACCTATTTGAATTCCACTGGTGATCTGAACATGCTCTGCATCGCGTTGTCCTACTACTACAGGCGTTGCCTGTGCCTTGCCATTCCTGAGGAGATATACGGAATATCCCTGGGAAGAAGGCATAAGGCTCTGACTCGGCACTTGCAGCGCATTGTTGGTAGTGCGTAAAGCAATGGCAAGCCTACCGCTTTGACCTACCACCAGTTTGTTCTGTGGGTTGGAAGCGATAGCCCTTACCAGCAGCGTTCTGGTGGAACGGTCTACAAAGGATTCTTTTGAGATCACGGTGGCATTGTAGCGAGTGCTATCACCTTCAACGGTGAACACCTGCCGGCTACCGGGTATTACGAGGTTGGCGTATTTCTCCGGAACCGAAAATTCCAGTTTTATCTGAGCATCATCAACGATGGTAGTGAGAGGCGTATTAGGCGAAACCAATGCACCGGGATAGGTGCGGATAATACCGATCCTCCCGGCAAAAGGAGCGCGGATGCGGGTTTTATCGATAGTGGTTTGCAGTTGCCTGATCTCTGCTTTCAATACGGCCAGGTTGGTGGCAGCCTGGTCATAGTCTTGCTGCGAAACAGCATCATGCGCGATCAGGTCTTTTAAACGGGCTTCATTCAATGCCGCCAGTTTTTCCTGTTGACGGAGCCTTTCCAGTTGTGCCTGCAGGTCGGCATCATCAAGTTGAAAAAGCAGGGTTCCTTTGGATACTACATGGCCTTCTCTCACGGGCACGTGCACTACTTTTTTTGTTAATTCGCTCGAAATGATCACATCCTGGTTAGCGGCCAGGGTACCGGTGATCTCGATCAGCTGCTTCACTTCTCCGTTAGCAACAATGTGCACATCTGCCGGGATACCGGGTGCTGCAGCAATGGTTGTGCCGGCTGCAGGCGCGTTTTCATTAGCGCGGCTGGTACAGGCATTCAAAAAGATCATAACCGGAAGCGACAATAACAATAATAAGGTGATGGCAATAGGTGAGGTTTTTGGTGCCGGCGCCTTGCCAGGCAGCAGCCGGGGATTGATAGATCTGGTCGGTAATAAACGGTTCATAACGCTCTGTTTAATAGATATATTGAAATGTATCGATGTTTATGTACTTAAAAAAATCCTTTTACCAAGGACTGAATGAGAGCACAAACTTATCGAAACATTTCGATACGTCAATACAATTTCCAAAAAAAAATTTACACCTTCAGGGCAACCAGGAAGTGTACATACTGGTCGATCATTTTATTGTTCATGGTATATTTCACATTACGTCCTTCTTTTTCAGCTATGATCAATTCTGCATCAGTGAGTTGTTTAAGGTGATGCGATACCGAAGGCTGGGCAAGATCTATAATTTCATTAATATCGGAACAGTACATGCAGCTTTGTTTCTTGTGGAGGGATTTCAGGATCTGCAACCTGTTGGGGTCCGCCAGTGCTTTAGAGATCTTTTCTACTTTTTTAAGTTCCATTGCAATTTGTTTACAACATGATAAATCATTGATTCAAATCGTTACACGCAGCAGATGGTTTCGATTTTCATAAAAGGTTACATGCAAATTTACATTATTTGTACAAATACCTCTACCACTGCCCTACATCATTTATTGATCGCCTTTTTCGCCCTGTATTCCAATATCAGGGACACAAGGGGCCTGCTGGGGTCTTTTTTACCGGGCAATTCAACCAATACCGTCATGCCAAACCACTTGGAAATCAGGAATAGCCATTCAGCATATAAACCACGCCGTTAGTTAATCGGGCATTTTCCGGCATTCAAAAGGAAATACTTTTGATTCCGATTTTAGCTGACATCCTTTACATATCCCATGTAACTATAACCATCAGGTGTACAAAGCCTGGCATGCGGGCTTCTACATTTGACCTCCCATCAGCGTTACCCAACAAATTAATATTTTTTTAACTAAACACATTCATTTGCCATGAGTTCAGAAGTCTTCCGGTTTAGTACCATTCGCCCCGCTCAACATGCGCCCGTTGTTGTGCTGAATAACACCATAGAGTTACATAAGATCTCCACCCCATTCCTGGAGAGCTTGCGAACAGAACGCACAAAGTCAAGAGCCGACATGCTCAGGGTTGTGCATGAATATATCGCTACTGCCAACTTCTTCGATTCCGTCAAAAAGATCGATCCACGTTATGCTGCATTTTACAATGTCATTTACAGTGGTAAGTTTGCCCATACCTTAACGGTGCTGAAAAATGAATTTAAAAAGATCTTTGGAAACGAACCTGCCTCTGTATGCAATTCCAACGACCACAAAACTTTACATCCACTGGTGGTGAATACACTTGGTGGCATCCATTATCGATCCGGCTATTGACCCAGCCAGGCGGGTGTTTATTGTTAACCTGGTATATACTTTTGAGATCATCAAAAGAATGGCCGCTGATGATGCAAATCCAGGGCGGGTATTCGATGCAAAAATATTACTGCCCGAAGGCATCTATCCATTGCCGGCAGCGGCTGATGCAAGCCATAGCGAATTGAGGGCAGCCATGGCCGAAAGCCAGAAAAAAGCAGCTGAGTCCCGCCGGCAAAAAGTACTGGAAATGGCAACCGCATTAACCGGGTATAATGAAGCCGTAAAAGAGATCATTTCTGCTTACGAATGGAATTCCCTGGAAAACGCTAATGGAAATGCAAAGACCCGTGGGTTCTGCCTGTCGCCAGGCGCCTTTGAAAAGCTCAGCGTTGGTACCAAAACAATCTTGCAACAGCAAGGGATTGATAGCACTACGGTGGATGTGCCCAGAACTGTTTTTCTGATGGAAAAGAAAGCGGCTGACTTGTCCAGGAAACTGCACAGTGATGCACAGCATGGAAAGATCATGGTGCGCCTGGGCAGTCATATTATACCGGTAGACCGCGTGATTGCTCCTTCGCTGGCTGTAGAATCTACAGAAATGGATGCACGGAATCCAGGTCCCTGCCCCACCGCCTCTATCATTTCCGGTCCCACTGAAGGGGTTACCGTTCCTGAAGGTCATGGAGAAGCGCGCATACTGGGCATTGCCGATCTGCTGATCGTTGAACAGGACCTTAGTCACTATAAACTGGGAGAAATTGCACATGTAGAAAATGTGTTGAAAAGCGAGGTGCGGGAGCGCGAACTTCGTTCTACCAAAAGAAGAGAAGAAACTATTGTAACAGAAACAGAGGAAACAACGGTGAAAGAATCGGAGCTGAACAACAGCGAACGGTTCGACCTGCAAACAGAATCACAGCAGGTCATCAATGAAGACACCAGTGTTCAGGCAGGTGTTACCGTGAGCGCCTCTTATGGCCCCAGTATAGATGTAACCTCGAATTTTAATTACACCAACACCTCTTCACAGCAGAATTCCCAAAGCGCCTCTTCCAACTTTGCCAGGGAAACCACGTCAAGGGCTGTTAACCGTCTTGAAAAACGTACCCTGGAGAGACGTACAGTGATCAATTTTGAAGAAATAGTAGAGATCAACAAGCACGGCTTTGATAATAAAAATGGTACTACCAATATTTCGGGCGTATACCGGTGGCTGGATAAATATTACGATGCCCAGATCGTTAATTATGGCAAGCGCCTGATGCTGGAATTTATTGTGCCCGAGCCTGCCGCTTTTTTACGTTTTGCTTTAAAGAAGCAACCTGTGACAGGCGTAACGGCCGTAAAACCGGATGTACCTGGTTATTGCCTGCCGGATTCTAAAACCTTTGTACCCCTGAAACCTGAAGACATCTGCCGGCATAATTATATGTTCTGGGCAGGCAAATACGAGGCGAAGGATGTAACGGCCCCACCTTCAGCCATGTCACTTTCCACTGCCGGGTCTTCTGTGGCCGACGTTACCAAAACACAGTCGGTAAATGGCGAGGATATTAAATTAAGCTCCACCTACCTGGAGAACCTGAACATTGAGGATGGATATATTCCTCAAACAGCCTATATTAATTTCTTCGGAGAAACCCAAAGATTTGCCGATAAGCAGACCATCATACAGATACAGGACCAACAGGTAAGATATGTAGAACCCTTCGATGATAAGTTGATTCCCCTGCAAGCTGTTAAAACGGATAAAATACCTGTCAGCATCAATACCACCGGCTGGCACAACTACGAGATACTCGTGACTGTTGTTTCTACCCTGTCAAAAGAAAAGTACGAAGAATGGCAACTGGCCACTTTTGCCTCAGTGATGACTGCCTACAATGAACAGAAAGCCCGTTTCGATAATGAAGTGAATGCAGCCCGTATTCAGGCAGATCTCTCCGGTATCAAAGGGAAAAATCCGGTGATCAATCGTGAAACTGAAAAAACAGAACTGAAAAAGAGTTGTATTTCCCTGCTTACCGGTCAGCGTTTTGACCTGTTCAATGCAGTTACCCATGATGCGCTTCCCCTGGGTTATCCGGAAATTGATTTCGCAGAAGCCAAAGCAGAAGGCCCCTATATCCAGTTCTTTGAACAGGCCTTTGAATGGAATAATGTGACCTATGTGTTTTATCCTTATTTCTGGAGTAAAAAAGAAGAATGGTTAACACTGGCGCAAATAGATGATACAGATCCTTTATTTGCCCGGTTTCTGCAGGCAGGGGCAGCCAGAGTACAATTGCCGGTACGCCTGGGTTTTGAAAAGAGCATCCTGCATTACCTGGAGCTGGGTGAGATATGGAATGGAGAAGGCGTGTTTGTGAATACCACCGGCGGTGAAGCCAATCCCCTGCAGGTTTCTGTACTGGAAGAACTGAAGACGCAGCTGGGAAACAACACCTTTGATGGTAAAGGAACGATCAACGTAGCAAAGAACAGCGCCAATGTTACGGGTACTGATACCCTATTTTCAGATGATGATGAAGACAGGCGGATCGTGATCGCAGGCGTGACCTATGTTATTAAAAAGGTGAATAGCCCAACTTCCATACAGCTAAAGACCCCCTACCTGGGCAACAACGCCAGTGACTTAAAGTATGCATTCGGCGCCAAACTGGTTGGCGACTCCTGGGAAGTGAAACTGCCTACCAACCTGGTGAAGATCTCTGATAATAATTCAGACATACAACTATAAAAATAATCCTGAAATGGCCGAACAGCAACTTACAAGTCCAAGGGAGATAGTGGGCTTTCATATAGAAGCTCTGTTTAATCAATCAAAATGGCTGGACGCGCAGGACTGGACCATATTAATCGGTTTTTCAGAGTACATGAAAACACCAGGCATACCGGTTGGTTTCAAGGATAAAGAAAGGGCCCGGACGCTGAATATTTTTTCCAAATACCACTCCATCTATGATGAAAGACCGGTTAAGGTTATAAAAGATAAGGACGTTTATAAATTTCAGCTTCCGGATATGGCCGGTCGGCTCTTCAGTATAGATCACAATTTAATATTCCGACGCGTAGATCTGGTTCAGGACGACCTTACCGAATTTGATGCCTGTGATTTTCCCTTCGACACGGTAGCCACATCACTTCCTACCGTAAGAGGAAGAGTGTATTCCAGGTCCCTGTTCCAGATCAAACCTCCCACATCCGATAACCCCAGTGGCGGAGACCAGTTTATGATAGCAGCCGCTGAAAAAGGAACCTATAAAAAGAAACCTGCAGACCGGCCTTACTATCAAAAATGGTTACACCCGAAGCCAACAAAGGATAACAGGATCTTTGCATTTGATAATCTTAGTGATGCGTATTTGCAGGAAAATTTCAATGGGTATGACCTGCAGAAGGATAAGATATACCTTTCTTTAAATATCCAGGTAGAGGGAGGACATGATATTTCATTGCTTACCATGCTGAACCTGAATGTAAATGGATTCGTAAAGAAGCTACCCGGGCCCGACAACACCCTGGGAAAAAAAGCCTTGTTGGTACAGGGTATAGGAACAATAGGTAATCATTTTGATTTTATTAATGCAGCTATAAAAATATTCCGCAACCAGAAAAAAAAGATAGTTTGCACAGCACGTTTTTTCTACGCGTTAGAAGGCACTCAGAATTTGTCTGATTTCTTTACAGGCGTTAAGGAACCAAAACCTGGCATCAGGTTAGGCAACCAGGAGCAGGTAATGGATCCTCAATTTATGCTACAGCGCATGCTCGGACGTTCATTCAATGATATAGAAGAAGCACAGAAAAAATGGGACTATATGCGTTGGGTAAAAGAACTGGTGCGCACCCAGTTCTCAGAGCACTGGATCTTTTTCAGAAATCATGACCTTGGAGCGTTTATTCAACCGGATCGTGAAAAGCTTTTCCTGAAAGAACTTCGTGAAGAAATAGAAAAGGCGAAAGGGCCGTTGAAAGAAAAACTGACTGTATTTTTGAAAGCCGCAGAAAAAGATACTTCACTTCATCTCATCAGAAGAGGCACCCCTTTTACCAAATACGACAAGCACAGTAGAATAGCTGGTGCTGATGATTATTATATTTATCTGTGGAATAATAAAACGAGGTTGTTCACCCGTTTTCCGATGTCCTATCTATGGCTTGAAATAAGTATCGGGCAAACAGTAGAGGATATTTACCAAAGGACCAAAGGTTTGGTACCCATGTGTCAAATAGTGGCCTGGGGCGGCGTGGCAGTCATGGCATTACCGTTGATCGGCAGTATACAGGCTGTAACCTTTGGGGTTAGAGCCTATTTAGGAGAAAAAATAAGAGGCCTTAGTGTAGAAGCGCTTGCCAGGGTAACAGGCTTATATGAGGACCTCAAAAAAAGAGTGATCCTGATGGTGATAGATGGGATACTGTATTTATTTCCTTCAAAAGGAGATAATGGGTTCCTGATAGGCATTGGACTCATAAGAGGGTTCCTGCGTGGATATACCCTGGACACATTTGACTCATTGTTCAAAAAATGGAACGCTGTGGCTGCGTTGGAACCTTCAACGCTCCGTGCCATAAAGCTGCTACAGCGTATTGAAAGCGCCCTGCGTAAAATTGACGAGAAAATGTCCCTGTTCAAAAGCCGCGTAGATGAGAAAACATCCAAATTGTTGATGGACAGGTTCTCCAGTTCCTCTATTGAATTATTCAGAGGTATAATAAGCATGCTCAATAACCTGTATTTTCTGGAATACGAGCAGGTAAAAGACTTTTTAAGCATTGGCACGGATGCTAACGAGGCTCCCCCAATAACCAAAGAGCAATGGGATCAATTAAGACATCGTCATCTGGTAGAATCATTCAAAAAATATGATGAGCAAATAAGAAACGCCGGAAAATCGGTGAAAGAACTGTATGATGATATACAAAACAATATCAGGATCATTCATACAGCAGTTGGTGCAGTAGAGGCAGTGATGCTCTTTGAAGCGGTCAATGGCGGGCTGTTGGTAGCGGTGTTCATGTCCTCTTTAAAAGCCCTGGCAAAGCCAAAAGTAGCTGGCGTAATTGTAGGCGCAGGTGCAGGTACCCTCTTCATGCTAAGGGGTTTTGATCAGGGAATAAAAGACATTGGCGGTGTAGTAGGAAAAGGGTTGGATTACTTCCTGGGAGACAAGTTAAACGTTGAAAGAGTAGAACGACTGGGAGAAGTCATTGGCCAGTTGGTTGGCGGCATTACCATCAACAAAGCGCTGTTTGGAAAAAAGACCTGGACAGAAAGATGGAAGGAGAACAAAAATCACCCGGTGAAGTTTATGGCAAAGTCGTTGCTTAAAAAGGAGCTTTCTGTGGGCTTATTTATGCCCGGGCTAAACCTGGTCCTTTTTAAATATGTGTACCTCATCGAAAAAGTAATAAAAACCAGCAAAGCTGAATGGGAGGGCCTGCTGAAAGAGTATGATGTAATCATTTACGGAGAAGAGAAAACTACCGATGATGGCCTGTTTGTAGAAGACCAGGTTATGACCGTTGAAAAAATACAGCGCCTGGTGAATGCGACGGAACGGGTGCTGGCAAAATGGTTACATCAACTGGCGCAAACACCGGGTCTCACAGACAGTATCAACAAGATGGTCAACTTCACCAGTAAAATAAAACCTGATAAGATCCCCTCCTTTCAGGAACTCAGGGAAGGCAGGGATATTGTAGACTGGTCAAAAGAAGCGTTTATGTTTATCGTACTGTCGCACCTGCATTCTTCACTAAAGCGGATCGCAGACGGCTTTCATAGTCTGCAGACCCCTGTTGCCGCAAATAACGATATCAGTGTAATGAGTGTGCTGGACCTGCTGGGATTTCTTCATAAAGGACAGGAGTCGGATAACATACTGGATACAGGTTTCGAAGAAATATTTGTACCTCAAAAATAACCGTAATTAATATAGTTATTACAGACAACCCTAGATCAAAACCTGAACAGTTCTTTCATTTTGCCCATAAACAAATCCTTCCTGCGCCGGCTTACTTCCAGCTGTATGCCGTTTGTCATGATCACAATACCACCTTCTCCTTTCTGGTATTCCTTTACATGCTGCAGATTGACAAGGAAGGATTTGTGAATGCGCAGAAAATGAGCAGCGGAGAGCAGGCTGTCATAGTCGGCCAGTGACTTTGAAACAATAATTTTGGTATCATGCACCATATGAAAAATGGAATAGCTCCTTTCCGCTTCACAGTAAATGATCTCTTCCAGTTTTACTACCACAAAGCCCTTGAGCGTAGGCAAACCCAGCCTCATTTCTAGCGGAGAACCGGCTTTATTAATATTGTGTACAAGCGTATCTATGCGGGAACCTCTTTCATTGGTGAGCTTTTTTTCTACCCGCAGCACGGCCTCTATTAACCTGTCTTCATCAACAGGTTTTAATAAATAGTCGGCAGCCGTGTATTGCAGGGCCTGTAACATATATTCATTGTAGGCCGTCACAAAAATTACTTCAAAGTCCTTTTCCGGTAACTCCTTCAACATTTCAATACCTGTTTTTCCCGGCATTTGGATATCCAGGAAAATAACATCCGGTTTCAGCTCCTGCAGCCTTTTCATGGCCGGCACAGCACTGGAAAAGGTAGCCAGTACGTTTACCTGCTCACAGTGTGCTTCCAGCATTTTTTTCAGCGTAATGATGCCGTTGGCTTCATCGTCTATGATAATAGCTGTCATAATATTCACCTGTCAATAATTTTAAAACTTAGTGTTGCTAATGTCCCGGAGCTGCTATCGCCATTTTCACCCCGGTCAATAATATCCAATGCGCAATCCATGTGGTATTTTTTGTTCATGATATGGATCCTTTTGCGCAGATTATCCAGCCCCACTGACTGGTAATTGTGTGCGCTCTTTTCTTTCAGCTTTCTCTTTTTCGACTGCTGTATGCCAATACCATTATCTTCAACAGTACAGGTAAAAGTATCTTCCTGCCTGCTGAAGCCAATATTCAATTGATTTTTTCCTTCATTATTCATTTGTCCATGCCAGATAGCATTCTCCACCAACGGCTGAATCATCAGTGTAGGGACCAGTATTTCTTCATCCTCCAGATTTTCTTCTGTTTGTATATGATAGGAGAATGTGCTGCCGAAGCGGAGCTTTTCCATAGCGAGGTAGCTTTCCAGGTAGTCGATATTCTCCCGTAGCGTGGCAAACGATTGCCGGGACTGGTTTAAGGTAAGGCGGATCATCAGGGCAAACTTGCTCAAATAGCGGGAAGCATTGTTGGCATCATTTGTCAGTATCATTCGTTTGATACCGTTCAATGCATTAAAAATAAAATGAGGGTTCATTTGTGTCTGTAATGCCGACAACTGCGCCTCCGCCAGTTGTTCATTAATGGTCATCAGCTCCTCATGCTTCATTTGCAGCGATTGCTCCGATTCCAGTTGCTTAAGTTTGTTGCCTGTCAATGTAGCGATCGTCATCAGTATCTTCAGGTCCCTTTCTTTAAAGTAATTCAGTTCGTGATGTTCTGAATCAATAACCCCAAGCAATTCACCATTGTGCAGGATAGGTACACAAATTTCACTCAAACGGAACATTTCGTCCATTCTATATCGTTCGTCCTTTCTTGTATCCGGTATTAGCACCGGCTCTTTTGTATTTATCACATATCCAACCACACCCTCCCCCGGCGATACATCAAACACCTGTGATAGCAATGCTTCCGGAGAGCCCTTAGGCCCATACGCCGCTTTCTGTACCATTTTTGTATGATCGGCATCCCATAGATAGATCATACAATCAGCATACCCCATGCGGCTGATCAGGTTTTGAACAATATCCCATAATATTTCGCCTATATCCTTCTTTCCGGTGAGGGATGAAGAAAAATAGGTACTGATCTGCTCCAGTTCCAAACGATATCTGTAATCTTCTGTCTTCAGTTGCTGCACCTGCACCGCTTGTCTTTCTCTTTTTTTGATCGCGTCTATTCTTTGTTTAAATACCCAGTATATGGCTCCTGCCAGTAATCCGATCACCAGCAATCTGAACCATAAGGTAACCCAGAAAGGGGGTAATAACCGAATGGTAAATTCTTTTACCTGCCCGGGCCAGCGGTTGCTGAGGGAAAATAATTTAACCTGTATCCTGTGCACGCCCGGAGAAAGATTGGCAATGCTGAATGTATTTTGCATTCCCAATTGCTGCCAGTGGGTACTATCCCCTTCTAATAAACGATAGGCAAATCGCTGGCTGTTACTGTTTAAAAAATTAACGCTGCCAATAGCGATCCTGATATCATTTTCTTTCCATGACATGGTAATGTTCTGCGGGGGAAGATAAATACGGTGCTGGTTGCCGACAGCAATACTTTCAATAAAAAAGGCGGGAACAGGCGTTGAATGAAAAATGATATCCGGGCGGAAACGCACAAATGCTTTGGAAAAAGTAACATACAACATTTTGTTGGCTGTGTCATAAAAAAAGGAACTACCGTTTGTTACAGGCAACTCAGGGAACTTGTCCTCTTTGCCAAAAGTGGTGATCCCGAAAGTTTTCATATCAAGACAAGCCATATCATAAGAACT
This sequence comes from uncultured Niastella sp., assembly GCA_966212235.1. GTDB lineage: Bacteria > Bacteroidota > Bacteroidia > Chitinophagales > Chitinophagaceae > Niastella. The sequence goes on from CBIHPP010000015.1 coordinate 234,195, forward strand.
GGTAAACCACAACTTATCACCTGTTTTCCCTATGGATTGAATGTTATTTCCAGGTAAGCCATTACTGGTAGTGAAATGACGAAACTTCCCCGTTCCGATATCATAATTGGCCAGGCCATTATTCGCGATATTGATCCAGAGATCATTTTGCAGGCCCGCTATCACCCCAACTCTTGCGTCTGGCATTCTGGTATAGGGAAACGAATCAATCAACTTATCAAACCTGTTGAGTGTAGTATTATATCTGCATAATCCCTCATTGGCCATCCATATATTCCCCGCGTTATCTTCTGTAATGGTCCAGGCAGGCGTTGCCTTTATAGAAGGGAAGGTCCATGTTTTTGTGATGAGTGTGAATTGCTGTGTAGCCTGATCGTATTTATAAATATTTTCATTGCCGCTTATCCAAATGTTCCCTTTGCTGTCTTTCTTGAGATTGGCGATCCAGTGATGTACTGCATCCCAGTTGTCTAAGTTTATTTTCGTTTTTTTATACGTTAAAAGGTCTAGCAGGAAAAGGGTCCCTGTAGTTCCTATCATCAGGGTACGATCGTTTACATCTGCAAGGGTTGTTACATTATTCCCATCATTATTATTAAAGTTGATCCGCCTGATGAACTGTAAACTTTTTTTGTCATATACCAACAGCCCCCCATTCCCTCTGCAACCCACATACAGTTTTTCTCCAACGCCGCATATATCTTCAACAGCAATATTTGGAAACAACGCATCAAAGGATGCGGGTAAAGATGCCTGCTGAAGGTTTGTTTTACTATTGCCCTGTTTTAATAACCCTTTATTGGTGGCAACCCACAGGTACCCATTCTTATCTTTTAATAAACTATTGCAGCGATAAGAAGATAAATATTTGTTCTTGAAAAACCGGATAGACCCTGTTTGGGGGTTGAGGATCATTTTATAAAAACCGGAAGCATGACCGGTCAAATAAAAAACAGTATCATTTAGCCTGAACATGCTTAACCGCCAGCCATAATTATTGTCTTTTAACAGGCTTACCGGTAGAAGGGTAGTGGTTTTTCTATTGGCTGCTATATTCACATGTACCAGGCTATCGCCACCAGGTGGTATTACAATAAAACACCCTTTCTTTTCCTGCAGTATTTTCGATTGGGACCTTGGGAAAGGGATCCATTCTGACAGCAGTGGACAATCGGACGGTTCTAATTTCTTAACCTCGTGTTTAGCTGCATTATAAAGGTGCAGACCCAGATAGGAAGGGATCAGGAACCTTTGATCATCCAGTTGCACCATGTCTCCGCCACCAAAAACAAGGTAATCCGACACTTCATTATCCGGATAATGATCGTAGCGGTATATTAACCTGTATTCTTTATCATAATGATAAAGGCCGGAACGGGTCAGGAGAATGATATCTCCGTTATTATAATTACTTACGCCCAATATGCGGTTAAACTTATACTGGTATTGTTTTTTCTTGTAAGGAATAACAATATTCCGGCATTCACCGGTAACAGTATTGAATACATGCAAACCCATGACCGTTATAGCTGCCAGCCGTTGACCGTCTAACCATCTTAATTCCATTATTTGTTCCGCAGGTAATGAAAGACTGTCATCACTACTATGAAATTGTACAAAATGGCTGCCATCGTACCGGTTCAGTCCTAATGAGGTAGCGGCCCATACATAGCCAATAGAGTCCTGCGCAATACTGCTGATATGATCGGCTGATATGCCATCCTTCAATGTAAAACGGGTAAAATCCTGCTCATTGATATCACTGTCCTGTGCCATTGAATGGTTCGCATAAACGATCAGGAGAGCAAGTATAATAATTCCAGGAGTTCGCATGTATTTGAGGGTTGCATAAAGTTACACTGTTTTAGCTAAAAAATACAGCGGCCTTATGCTCCTGGAAAACTGTCGCCGTTAGGAAATCCAGACAACCCGCCCATGGTTTATATACTGCCGTTGGTCAAATGGTAATTAATAAAATAACGTATTGATTTAGCAGCAGCTATGGTAAGATGACATATAATTCTTTAAACAGTAGCAGTAATACTCAAATTACCTCCTACGCTACATGTCAACGACAGTTGGCGAGCCTGGTTGCAACCAAATCAATTTTTCTTTAATGTCTGAATGGGTTACCTCCATTTAAGAATATTAATTTCTAAACCCTTTGTATCCAAAGGTTCTTGGGTCTGACTGGATGATTGCAAAAAGGAGAAGATTTTGCTTGAGGAAAATTCGATGCAAACGAAGAAGAATTGTTGTTAACTTTTAGTCTCATATAGTCACTGAAAAATAGAATTTTAAAGCTGCTGTTGAACAAAAGAAAATTATGCAAACTATATGCTTCGCTCCAATGCAATTTTAATTCAAGTAGATATTCTTTGGTATATTCGAAAGGATAATAAATGTCATGGAAATGAACGATCACTCCTTTGTTCAGGGTAGGTAAGATTTCCGTTAACAGGTAGTTTACGTCACTTCCCGGCTTTGAAACATGACTTGAGTCAATGAATAAGATATCGTTCTCTTCCAAAATTCTGAATTCATCGGGCGAAACTTTCTGCACCTTTTCCTTTATTATAGTGATTCCGGTATTCTTATAATCATCTTTTTTCAAAACTTTGTCCAGGCACCATTGGGGTTCGGGTTCTATAAATGTGAATTTTGTTTTAAACCCATGCATTTCTTTGGCATCGATCATGCAGCCAGAAGAAGCCCCCGAACCGACTTCGATTACATTCCTGGGAGTATACTTTGCCATCATCGCATGCAATACGATTCCATCTACATATTGATAGGAAGGGCTGTTGCCATAATATCTTTTTGAAGGTTCCTTTTCCCAGGGAATATCAAAATTTGACTCATTATTTAACAAGTAAGTCATAAACTCTTTCTGGGCATCTTCATTCAGATCGATCCCCGGCAGTTTTTTTTCCGCCCATATATCAGCCTGCCTTTCTCTCAGGTCATCAACATCCGCCACAGGACTGTAATAGTGTCCGGGTCGAAAGCTTGAGTTACGTTTATATAAGTATGCGTATCTTACATAAGGTATACGCGTAAGGATCTTACCAATTATCTTTTTCATATCTATAACGTGACCTTTATTTATATACATTTTGGAGCCACAAGTAATAAAATATAACGTTTCCCAGTAAGCTCCCGCCGCAATATCTATAAAAATTTAACTTAAAACAATTCAATCTGTCAACTTATTGAAAATAAATCACCTCTATGTCGCTTCTTTCAATTGAGTGACAAATGCACACAGCTAAAATTCACATTTCGATCAATGAGAAAATGCCAGCAGTACCCAAACGTCCATGCCGCGCATTGAACATATATGTGATCACTTCCCAATACAGAATTTACATTCCTTTGACTTTCAAACACTTGCCTATCAAGAGGTACAATCCACGGACATGCCTACCTTGATATTTTTCGTTTCTTTCTTTAGGTTAAAAACTGAAAGGCGTTTCCATAAAGCCGTTATATGTTCCTGATACTTACCGCTAAATAACGTAACCATCTGGTTCTTGACATCCCCGAAGCAATTGTAGAGATGCTTATTTTTGCATCAGTTCTTCCGAAGTAATTGAGACGGGGGAATATTGGATTGGAAGAGTCCTTTTTAAGAAGCCTGTACTTTTTGCTCTAGTTGCTGTATATATTGTTTTAATTCCTATCTTTCAGCAATCAGCCTATTATTTTCCTCACTTAGCTTGCCCATCATTTCTACAAGTTGTTCCAGTTTTGTTTTTAGGACTCGTCCAGTGTATATACTTTGTAATGTCTTTCTCGCTGGCAGCGACTTCCTGTTCATGTCTTTTCAGTAAAACTCTATAACCCTCAACTTGGTCGCGATAGCTTTTTAGTTGCTCAGCCTACAGCTTTACCATTTTGCCAAATTCTTCCTGCCGCTTTCCCATTACTGCAATGAGCAAGTCCTTATTAAGTCTATATAAGCGAATGGTCATATTTTTTTGAGTGTATCACTTTAATTCCTATTTTTATTTAGCAATACGCTTGCAACCTAACCCGATCAAATTTATCTCAACTCTTATTGATTTTCTTAAGCCTGAAGGTGTTGGAACTTTCGAATGGCGAAGCCCTGCGCTGTTCCTGTAACATCGCCCCGTCTTTCCAGGATTAATTACTGCTTTATCTTCTTATTAATTAATAATCTAAACATATGAAACCTATTTGTATGGTAGCTATACTCCGGGACGAAGAACCATTTCTGGATGAATGGCTCGTATATCACAAAATGATCGGGATCGATCATTTTTTCCTGTACGATGATGCGCCCGATTTACCACTGCAGAAATTATTGCAACCTCATGCAGCATACATTACAGTTATTCCATGGTATAATATGCATGATGACCGCCCGGGAAGGAACCGGCAAACAAAAGCCTATATGCATGCCGTTACGGAATATAGCGCCGGTTTTGAATGGATAACCTTTATCGATGGCGACGAATTCATCGTACTGCGAAAACATGAAACCATTAATGAATTCCTGGCGGGCTTTTCAGATGCCGTTTCCATATCTCTCCGCTGGCATGTATTTGGACATAATGGCTATTACGATGATCCGCCGGGACTTATTACCGCTTCGCTTACCAGAAAAAAAAGATTGCCTGACTATAATGTAAAATCAATAACAAGACCTCAGGCAATAAGAGATATACAAAGCGCACACATTTGCTTACTAAAATATTCCGGGTTGGTTGATGCCAATAACAGAGAATATGAAAGAGATATTTACGAAGGCATATCAGAGGTGGCACATATCAACCATTACCAATGCCGCTCGTTTAAAAAATGGATGCAACGCACAAAGAGGGGCTGCGTGTATGCCGACTCCCTTGAAATAACGCCCGATAATGATCTCTGGCGATTAAATGAAGATAGCTGCTTAAAGCAGTTTGTGACCGCTATGGCATTGGATAAGAATGAAATGATAGATACATATATGCAAAAGTATACTGCTGCGATACTTTACAGATTAATGAAAATGGGAATTAAAAAAAAATAATAAACAATGGAGCAACTAATTGTTGAAGAAACGACGATTGCCGGGATACTGCATAATATTGCATCCCGAATAGCAACCCATAGCGCCCGGGAAACCGGCATGGGACTGCTCACAGGGAAAATGGGCATGGCCATTTTTCTTTTTCATTATGGCAAACGTTACAATAACACAGCCTGTACTCAACTGGCAGCTGATCTTATAGAAGATATCCGGACAAATATGAACAAAATTACTTCGGCCGATTATCATAACGGCTTAAGTGGTGTAGATGCAGGACTCAAATATTTATTGAAAAATGGATTTATTGATGCAGCCATGGCCGAAATGCCTCAATTGGCGGAACAGGCAATTTATAACAGCTTATTAGATCTCCCAAGTAATAATATACACGAACATCTTTACAGGTTATCGGGATTGGGAAAATATTTTGCGCAGGATTACCGGAAAAAGTCCCTGATAGCCACCGGGCCATTTTCTACATCTAACCGCAGATCTGTTTTGCATCTGATTAATTTGCTTGGTCTTCTGGATGTAAATTTAATTCCGCAGCTCGACCACAGAGATGTCATTCGCATAATAGATGTACTGTCCAGGATATATACGACGGGGTACATGGAGAAAGATATCCGCCATTCGTTCCCTTTTATCTTACGGGGACTGGAAACGACCCTATTCAACAATAAGAATTTCAAGCCATTTACCGGCGATTGCAATCCTTTCTGCATTGCATTATCGCTATTACAGTTATATGAAAGAACGACCAAACCCGATTTTGCGACATTGGCGGTACGCTTACTTGAAGAATATGGAGGAGCGGTGAATGAGCTATACCTTGTCAAAGACCTCAGGTACGACAGACTGTTGCTGCACGCTATCGCATGCAAAAAACTATATGTTGTATTAAAGGATGATTGTTTTAATAATTACGCCCGGGAAAGCCTGGATTTTTACAGGAAAAGAAAAAGCAGCATTTACGCGATGCAGGATGATGGGCGGAACGATTTCAGCTTACAGAGTGGAGATACCGGAGAGGGAATGGCGCTGTTGACGCTTGATGGATCTGTGCAAATGGATTGGCTCGAAGATCTAATTTAGTCGTATATAAGCAACTAGCAAATTCGGTCCAAATTGTCAATCATTTTAAAATGTTCTATAGCTATTGTGGTACATTTATCAGCAGTACATACATAACATGTATAATCGGGGCAAAGATAGATCTCGTGAAAATACCAGGTAACACCCTGATAGGTGACATGATCATGAATACAACTAAACGCTGCAAGGCCATTTACTATTCCTACACCAAAGGCTTTTAGTATTGCCTCTTTTTTCACCCATATGTTATAAAAGGTAGTCTGCAAATCTTTAGATCTCAAAATAAATTCCTGTTCTTCAGGATGAAAATAACTTATCAATTCAGCATATTCGACTTCTTTTTTTGCTTCAATATCAATACCTACAGGGTCGTCGGCGTAACAGAATACAACTATCTGACCTGAGTGGGAAATACTAAAAGGGCGCCATCCTCTTATCACGGGTTTATGGTTACTGTCTTTGCACCAATTATGGAGCAGATTGCCTGCGTTGTTCTTTTCCATACAATGAAGTAACATAAGCCTTGCCAAAAGCCGGGATTTACGGTCAACAGCATATTTATACTTTATAATATCACGTTTAATAGCCGTGGGCAAAATATTGCTATATGCCTCTATTTGACCATCGTCAATTTCATTGATATTACTATAAAGTAATTTTATCATTGCAAGTCCTGTTATATTAGCCTCAAGGTCCGCAGTTATTTTTTAGTTCTTATCCGCATTCTGTACTTCAATGCCCGGAATAACGAGCTCACATAGTCTCCCAGTGCAAATTCACCCCGCTGGAATGATTCAATCTTTTTTACCAGGTCGCGTAATTCCCTGATAGCATTTTGCTCCTTTCCCGTTCTGGACATAAAAAGCTGCGGATGAACACAATTAAGGATCGGTGTTTCGGTGAACGACTGGCAGGCGCCCTGCCTGGTCACAAGGAACATGTTTTGTTTGTACCACCAGTACATATGTTTATTATTCCAAAATTCGGGGCGAAAAATGTCATAAAAAATGAAGCCGTGTTGCGCGAACAATTCCCTCCAATAATCTGGCCATTGCTCATTGATATGATTCTGGCCACGTTGATTGGGAACAGCTGCTGAAAAGACAATTACATCACTTAGGTTCACCAACAGTTCTACCAATATGGGAGCCGCATCAGCAGACAGATGTTCGGCTACTTCAAGGCAAAGGGCTATATCAAATCTTTTATTGACCTGTATCTTTGTTTCCAGATCAGCAATCAGCAACTCATTCTCATTTATAAACAATTTGGTTTTGTTTACCCAGTCACCTTCAATGCCCAGCACCTGCTGTACCCCGTACTTCCGGAATATATATAGAAAGGTGCCGAGGCCGCAGCCTACATCAACCACGCTTTCTGGCGAAAACAATTTCATTATAAAGGGAACTATTTCCTCCGCATCTGTTAAACGGTGAATTTTTTCTGTATGAACATATTTCTGATTATCCATATCGGTATATGTAACTTAAAAGTTTAAATCCGGCTGTTACAGCTTTATTGATTTGGAAGAACGGGATAAGATGTGCTGCAATAATCGCCTGTCTTTAACAATTATCAACAGATCAAGTTTTTCCCCTTTTATAAAAGGAATAATCTTTTTCTTACTGGTAGTTAATCCGTTTGGTAAAATTACCTGAACCGATATCCTTTTGTTGTTCTGCATCAGGGTAACCTTTTGCAACGAACCCTGCACCATACCAAAACGGGCATACGGATATTCGTCAAAACGGAGTTGTACAGATTCCCCGGGTACAATTTTTTTAATGTTACTTTCCTTCAGGTCCACCTCAGCCCATACAACATTGCCAGCTGCATTGCTACCCGTTATTACCCCGTTAGCTATTACTATTTCAGGATGACGAACGAACCATACGATTGACAACGCAAGGATTATTACTCCTGCATATACCGGAAATATAAATTTTGAAACAGCGCCTGGTTTGAAAGAAATGATCTCATTATGCGAATTTCTTTTGACGTTGTGCCAAAACCGATCGATCCATTTCTTTTCGTTAGTTTTCAGCATATAACCATTTTATCAGTTAATTCCCAATTCCAGTTGGTTTTTAACCAGCCTGAAATAGCGACCTCTTTTATTCGTTAGTTCTTGATGTGTTCCCTGCTCTACTATTTTCCCCTGATGAAACACAACGATATTATCCGCATTTTTCACTGTATTTAAACGATGGGCAATAACTATTACGGTCTTCCTGGCTGCAAATTGCTCCAGGTTCTTTACAATAATATTTTCATTGTTCACATCGAGCGAATTAGTGGATTCGTCAAGAAACAAAAACGAAGGGTTCTTATAAATTACCCTGGCAATTAAGATCCGCTGTCTTTGTCCCTGGCTTATTCCGGTCCCATTGCTTCCCAGCACTGTATCGAACCCATTGGGCAATGACTCAATAAATGATAAAATATTCGCTAATCTGCAGGCTTCAACTAACCGGTCCTGCTCGGGTTGCCCGTATTCCAGGGAAATATTTTTGGCAATGGTGTCATTAAACATGAAACTATCCTGTAAAATAGCAGCGCATTGATCTCGCCAAAATGAATGACTAATATCTCCGAGATCCATATCCCCTACTTTAATACTGCCTTCATATTCATCGAAAAATTTCAGCAATAATTTCAGCAAGGTAGTTTTCCCGCTTCCACTTTCACCAACAATGGCCGTAATTTTTCCTTCGGGTATCCTGAGATGAATGTTGTGCAACACCAGTTTCGAGTTCTCACCCGGATACCTGAAAGACAGATCATTCAGCTCAATACTCTTCTGGCCGGGCAAATATTGTAAATAGCTCTTTTCTATTTTTTCTTCATCCTCTAACTGATGTATTTCATTTACCCGCATCATACTCATCTTTGCATCCTGAGAACTTTGAATAAAGGCGATCAGTTGTTCAACCGGTGAGCTGAGCTGCCCAATGATATATTGTATCGCCAGCATGGCACCAAATGTCAGCTGACCATCTATTAATAATTGAGCAACCGTAAATGTCAACACCATATCCTTACCCTGATTTATAAGCATGGCGCCTGCCTTTTGCAGCTGTCCATAATTCAGTCTTTTGGAGTTAATCCTGAAAGTTTCTACCTGGCGGCTTTCCCATTCCCATCTTTTCTGCTGTTCAATATTGTAAAGTTTTATTTCCTGCATACCCTGGATCAATTGCAGGTTGGTAGTATTTTCTGTAGCATAAGCTTTAAACATCTGCCAATTCAGTGTTCGCCGCACACCTAAAAAGAAGCGCATCCAGGTAAGATATAAAGCAACGCCAATTAAAAATATGCCAAACAACTGCAGCTTGTACATCATCAACACGATCGCAAATACTATAAAATTAAGTATGGCAAACATGGTATTCAGCAAGGGACCGGTCATAAAACTCTGCACCTGTTTATTATCGTTTATACGTTGTAATATATCGCCTGCAGGTTTCCGGTCGAAGTAAGCCATAGGCAACCGGGCCAGTTTGCTCCAGAAGTCAGAAATAATTGCCAGGTTAACGCTTGAAGATACATGGATCAGTAAACGCTCGCGGATCAAGTCAACACTCAGCCGGCTTACAATAAGCATTAACTGGGCAATGAGTATAATAGTAATATAATGAATGTCCTGGGTATTGATGCCTACATCCACAATACTTTGCATCAAAAAGGGTATGATCAATTGAAACATCGATATGATCAGCAATGCCGACATTACCTGAATGGCCTGTAAACGGCTTCGCCTGAAAAACTGCAGCGCCATCCGCCAGCCAAGCACATCTTTCTGATCCTTTTGACTGTTCAGAAACGCAACTGACGGTTCCAGCATTAAAACACCACCGGCACGCTGTCCATCCTCATTCACATCACCAGCCCAATGATGCTCAAATTCACCTCTCGTATAAGCAACAATGCCTTTACCCGGATGAACACATCGCAGTTGTTTCTTTATGCTCCAGCGGTTACGAGGTAGTAATATTGCATATTTGTGCTGATCCCATTTAAGGATACATGGCAACGGCGCATCATTCATCAATTTACCGTAGGTAAGTTTCACACACCGGGCCCTGAATCCTATTTTTTCAGCAGCCCTGCTAATTTCAACTAATGAGCTGTTTTCTATATTAACGTTTACTTTTTGCCGGAATTTCTCTTCAGTGAAGTCCTTACCATAATATTCCGACATCATAAGCAAACATGCATAACCGCTGTCTAAATCATTCAGCTGCCTGCTGAATGCGTTTACATTTACATTCTCTTTGAATAAACTCATAACAATTCAAGCTGCATTTAGCAAACCATTAATTCAACTATAAATCAGCGACTAAAAATCAGGCAATCCGTTTCATCCACATCCAGGCCAACCCTATCTTTCTTCCTTCGTTTACAGCAATATACTTAAGCCATTCATCAGTGGTGTATGTAATTGCAGCTGCATCTTTGACCGAGCGGGATGTATATTTGATCAATTGTATAAGGTGGGTTTGCTTGAAGCGATTGGTCAACCGGGTCTTAATTATCCCGGCCTCATCGTTTCCGTCATGTATTTCAACCAGCAAATCATAATTTAAAAGGGAATGCGCTTTAGCAGGATCAAGCAGGGTAAGTTCATCACCTTCAATATCGCAGAATATAAGCGTTCTTTTATCCTTAAATAATTCGAAATCATTATAACCAAAACGCTCACCTATTGTAATTTTATCCGAAACCGAGTTGAGCGCTGAAAGCTCCATCAAATTTTGTAAAGCATCTTTATTAATATCATAAGCATATACATGGAAGCCTGCCGTATTTCTGCACTTACAGGCAAACCCAACTGCATAATATCCTTCCGCACATCCTATATCAACAATATTCTGATACCCGGTTGAAATAATTTGCTCAATCACCTTGTGAAGCTCCCGTTCATAAGTTCCCAGTAATTTAGGCAGCAATGCGCTGGAATATGATCTTTTGATATACTTCATCCCTTTAAACGGGCCGTAACAAACTGTGGAATCCAGCTTTTTAAAAACCTTTGAAATAAAAGCTTTAACCTTTTTTTTACGGTAATTACGCCGCTGTCTTCTTACAATTGACCGAAAAAACCTTAACCATATACCAGGCTGATCTATTAAGGACATATATTAGTGCAGGGTTTATGGATCAATGTCTAAACCACTTGAAATAGGGATTGCGTATCGAGTTCCCGGCAAAAACTTCATAATTCATGCCCAGCTTCCAGGCTGTATAATTAAAGCTTAACTGATCTCTATAACTTCCATTACAGATCTCTTCCCACCACATTTCATTAAATTCCATTGTTGCTTTATTATGTCGTCTAAGCAAGGCAGTGGTTTCAGCCAGCCCATTGTTAGCGGGGTATCCTTCTTCCTGATATTTAGCCGCCTGGGTAATCATGATACCCTTATCGTCTTTCTGTTGTTCTATACACGCTTTTAGCTCATCGTAAACACAATTTCTGCTCCTGTGTTTGAAAACACATATGTCGGTGTTCTTTAAATATTTTTCCATTTCGCCAATAACATTATTGTCAGTCAGCTGAAGACATCCATCGATCCAGAGGCTGTATCTGCAATTTTTAAAGATCTTATGAGCTAATACTTTATGGGCCCTTGCCTGGCGCCGTAAGTTTTCATATCTGAATTGGGGCTTATAAACCTTCCATCTGGTTGAATTGAAAAACCTGTATTTTTTCGACCGCTGCTCATCAAGAAATGAAATAAAAGCCACCGCGGTGTTTTGTCTTGGACGAACACGAAGCTCGTCGCTTATATCGCCAAATATGCCGGTGTAAACAACATCTCCTTTAAAATTCGATAGCCGTTGGCTCCTAAACATAGAGATCATTATTATTTATTGCCAATAACCGATACTCGGAGGAACTTACAATTTCCTTTGTTCTTTTGATCTCTTCAAATATTGACCGGTACTGATCAATTGAAGAAGTAATATTGTATTGTTGGGTAACCAGTGACTGTTTTTCTTCCACCTCCTTTATTCTTTCTTTCAATTCAAAAAAACGCATTAATTGATCTGCAGTTTCAGCAACAGGCAAACCAAGTTTCCAGCTTATCACACTTTTATTATTCGATTTGTACTTAAAAGACACTTTACTGCTCCGCGGATTTAAAACAACATCATGGTCCCGGATTATTGCATAAACCGTATCATGGCGGAACTGAATGTATTCAGGTTGTAATTCAAAAATTGCATCCTTCTGTTCGTACGGGCAATCGGCAATTATTGTCAACTCCAGGTTGTATTCTTTAATTACAGTACTGAATTGTTCCAGGGTTTCATATGCATTATGAATAAACCCAAACCAAACTACTTTTTTTACGACCTCATTGTGTTGTGTCTTAGGCGCAGGATATATACCGAAATCCAGGCGGTCGGGCACGTGAACCACAATTTTGTTTGGGAAAAATTTTTTAACGGCTTCGGTCAATGCTTTGCTTGAACAGGTAATAGCATCTACAAGAGCACCTGTTTCCATAATATTAACGACTCCATTCAGCCAGTCAGGATCGCAAAAATCGAGAATTTTCGGTCCTTTGAATAATTGCATCATTTCTCTCCAGTAAACTTTCTGGAAAATCAGTCCGTCGTATTTCTTTCCCTGCTTCCATATTTCAAAATCGATTGCATTGTTAGCAACACCGGCTGCCCGTAAAAAGGAGGAGCCTACGATCTTGTTCTTTCCACCGAAATGAGAAAATGGAAGAATTCCGATTTGAGCCATTTATGATCAGGATTTAAGTCTTTTAAAAAGATCCAACCAATCATTCCTGTACCTATCCCGGTCGAATATTTCCATTGCCATTTTTTTTCCATTTTGCCCAATTTGACAGGCTTCTTCATATCTGTTTTCCAATAGATCTGCAATTACCGCTGCTATTTTTAAAGGATCATTGGGCACGAGAATAATATTGTGTCCATTTTTAGCCCATTGATCAATATCATGCGCCCCTTCAACCTGCACCACACAGCATCCCGACAGGAAAGCTTCTGTACGCGCAGTGTTCATTGGCGTTCTTACTGACGTGTCAAGATAAACGAGGGATCGCCCTAAATAATTCCTGTAGTCATCGAAAGACCTGAAAGATGGAACATTAAAATTTGCACAGTTTAACAGGAATCCATATTGATAATACAACAACTCTCCGGTTTCCTTTAAACATTTTCTGTTATAAAAGGTATCCAGATCCTGAATTGGTAGTGCGGTAAAAACACGTGGTTCTTTTGGCAGGTCCCACCAATCTTTGGGATCCATACCATGGATTATTGACATCCCAAATCCCCATTCTTTATCAGAAGCCGCCGTATGGGAATTTACGATCATTGTGTTATTCCCGATAACAGATTGCACAAAACCCGTGATCGTATTTTCCATCTCTGAGACCGGCGGAAACGGATCGTGATGCCCGAACGCTTCAGGAAATACAGGTGAGCCGTGGTTGATCACAATTTTAGGAATATCATCGATATATTCATTAAGCGCTGTGTATATTTTATATTCCCAATCATCGGGAACATAAATTCGCTGATCAACATGAAATATTGCAAAATCATACAATCCGCGCTCGTAGTGTGGTACAAATTTCAAACCTGGGGGAACCGGTCGTTGGGTATGGTCCCAATGTTTTCTGCTATTCAGGCAGTAATCAAACTGGCAATGATCTTTCAACGCATTGATCATGTTAAATTGGTGAGGCTCATGCCAGCAGTATTCGAATATTTTATAAAGAGCTTTATCAGGCATATACACAGTATGGTTACATATGATACCCTCGGGTGCGGTATAATAGCAGCTTATAATTTATGCCAACACTTTTCTTTTCTGTTTTACAAATATCTTTTTCAGGTCAGCCACCTGTTTTTCTTGTTCCTTTCTTACGGTTTCATGAAATGTAATGAAGTGTCCTATTTGATCATCATAATCATTAAGGCAAGCTTCTATCTTTTCAACGATACATTTAATATCAGTTGTTGCTTCATCAAACTTGAATTCTTCCGGGATCGGCATATCTTCAGAAAGAGCTGCCGTTCCCCTTTTGCCCGTTAATATGCAACACTTCATCATAGCGGCCTCCCTGGGCAAACGATCTCTTCCGGGATGGTTTCCAAAATCAACATACACTTTACTGGCTGCAAGTACTTTTTTAATTTGAAGCGGCGTCATATTGTCGATAGGCTTCCAATCTGCCCCTGGCATTGCGGCAATGATCTTCGAAGTAAAATCAAACCCTTTTCTGGGGTTATATACTATGCTGTTGCTTGTTTTTTTAATTTCCTTCCCATACTCTTTAAGGAAGATGGAATTTATATGACCGGATAAATAGCCATGAACCGCCATGTTGTTAGTGAGCAAATAATTCCTGGTATGCTCGCTTTGCACCAAATTTAAAAAATGGCGCTCCCTGATCCAATCTAAACCAGGCCGTCCTCCTTTTACTTTTACTATAAAATTTTCAGTACTTAACCACCAGATAATTTTTCTTATGTTTTGAAACTGATCAAGCAGAGGATCAATAAATGTTTCGGGAATAATCATAACATTATCTGCTGAATCTTCAATAAAATCGGTTGTTACCGGTTTGTACTTTTTATAGGGTGCTGGTACTATGTAATTGGTAATATCAGGATAGAAGACCATTTTAGTGTCTATCCTGAAACTTCTTAGCTTGTTTGCGACCTGGTGCAGTGATTCTATTCCACCGGCCATCCTGCTCGACGGGCACAAAACGTAAATTTTGGTGTTACTGAAAATATCGATCATGCAACATTATTTGCTTGTGAAAAACTATTTGATTTTGATTATGTCGAATCCACTTACATTTCTTCCCTGATTACCCAAACATTGCGGCGATTCATCAAATTGGTTTCACAGTAATTTTTTCTTAACAGTTCAAGACATTTGGGAGCCTGCTCTTTTGCTTCTTTTGTATGGCCGGGAAGACTAAAATATTTTTCATCTCCGTATGGATAACTGGATGAAAAAATGACCCTGACCTTATTTTCTACACAGCTTTTAAGCAACATGTAAGGATCGGTCAAATGTTCGAGAACTTCACCGAAAACTGCAACATCCAGGTCTTTTGTCATCTGCATATAATCGGCTGGGGCATCGAATCTTGCAATATTAATGTTAGCCCTGG
The DNA here is from genome assembly GCA_966212235.1 of uncultured Niastella sp. Taxonomy (GTDB): domain Bacteria; phylum Bacteroidota; class Bacteroidia; order Chitinophagales; family Chitinophagaceae; genus Niastella. The sequence goes on from CBIHPP010000015.1 coordinate 249,504, forward strand.
ATAATCTAAACGCGGCAAAATCCACATGTTCCTTTAAATCACATAAGGTCACATTCATATTCAGCATACCAAAATAAAAGCCGTAATCCGAAACAAGACATCCAAAATCAAGGAGATTGCTGTTTTTTAGTTCCATACGGTGAGATAAGAAATTATGCAGCCAATAGCAATCTAGATATCTGTTATAATCAAATAAAGTACGAATGAAAAACCGGTTAACATTTTTTTCGGCGCAGGCTTCCGTTCTTTGTGTTTTCGGAAGTTTAACCAACGCTTCAATTTCCGCCTGATCAATATTATAGTATTCGGAGAAAAGATTTATTCTATATTGATAATCCTTCTCTTTCAGATCATTCAGAAGCGTAATATGGTCCTGCAGTGAGGCGCCATACGATGACAGCAGGCTTTCAAGGCCGTTTACAGCCACTTTGCATATACGCAACAGGTTTTCGAATTCTTTTAAAGAAGAATTCACATCTGTATAATTGGTAGTCATACACTATTTAATTTTTATATTACCGGCAATAGGATTTTCAACAGAACGGTTACAATTACCATACTGAAGGGCGCGATGCCAGGAGATGTTACAGAGAACAGCAAGGCTTCGCCATTCGAAAGTTCCAACACCTTCTGGTTCAGGAAAATTTGTAAAAAATTGAGGAGAATCTGATCTGATTAAGTTGCAAGAGAATTGTTCTATAAAAATAGGAATCAAATTGAAAGAACCAAAAAAAATATTCGCTGTTCCAATAGTTTAAGTTTCAGATAGCCAGAAAAATACTACGCGTAATATGATCCTGGTCCCTGCCTGAATTTACCTAACATTAACGAATACATTAAAAAATGTACCGGTGACATATTTGAAATAAATTTTTGTAATTTAGTCGGCAGAATTAAAAAATGGAGCCATGGTTGGATATTACTTTAAAACTACCTTTCGAAGCCTTAAAAAAAATAAGGGTTTTACTTTTCTAAATATTATAGGATTAGCTATAGGTTTGGCAGTGTGCCTGCTCATAGTTTTTTATGTTATAGATGAAATAAGTTATGACCGGTTCAATACTAAAGGAGATAGAATATACAGGGTAAACACCGATACAAAGTTCAACTCCGACGTTACCTCCAGTGCGATAGCAGCTCCAAAAGTAGCAGAAGCCCTGCAGCTCAATTTTCCCGAGATCGAAAAAACGGTAAGGTTATTTCCGGATGATGAGGCGCGCTTTAGAAAAGGTGATGAAATTGTAATGGAAAAAAAAGCAGTTTACTGCGATTCCACTTTTTTCGCTGTTTTTACACTGCCTATGCTCGAGGGAGATCCCACAACAGCACTTAGGGAACCTAATACCATCGTAATTACGGAAAGGATGGCCCTAAAATATTTTAACACGACAAATGTGGTTGGTAAAACACTTGCCAGGGTAGATAATAATAACAAAACCACCAACCGCAAGATCACAGGTGTTATCCGTAACCTGCCTGGCCAATCGCATTTTAATTTCGATTTTTTTCAATCCATGGCATCGCTTCGTTTAAGCACCAATAGTAATTTCACCTCCTTTTTTCCGTTCTCTACCTATATAGTCTTAAAACCGAATTCAAATTACAAAGCTCTTGAAGCCAAATTCCCGGCCTTCCTGAAGAAATATATCGATTTCATGGATGATATAGAAAAAAGCGGGAATTATATAAGATTAAATCTTACCCCTTTATTTGACATTCATCTCCGCAGCAACCGGTCAAATGAACTGGGCCCAAACGGGAACATTCAATATGTATACATTTTTTCCGGCGTGGCCCTTTTTATCCTGTTGCTGGCATGTATAAATTTCATGAACCTTTCAACAGCTCACTCATCCAATCGCGCCAAGGAAGTAGGCGTTCGAAAAGTACTGGGTTCTGCCAGAAAATACCTGATAGCAAAATTCCTGTCAGAATCGATATTGATCACCTTTTTTGCAACGGTAATGGCTGTATTACTTGCATGGGGACTTCTTCCTTTATTTAATGAAATTTCAGGAAAAAGCCTTTCTATTTCGCTTGGCACCCTTGCATGGCTGTTGCCATCGATCATTGGCATTACCGTGGTGATTGGAATAATGGCCGGCGCTTATCCGGCTTTCTTTCTTTCCGCATTCCACCCCATTGAAGTACTGAAAGGCAAGTTCTCTGTTGGCATGCGTGGCGGCGCCTTGCGCAGTTTTCTGGTCATCTTTCAGTTTGCCATTTCAATCTTTCTTATCATCGGGACACTTATCATATATAACCAACTGAACTATATACGAAATAAAAGCCTTGGTTTCAACCGCGATCAGGTACTGCAGGTAAAACATATAAACGTACTGAATAAACAGGCCAATACTTTTAAGCAGGAAATAAAACAAGTACCAGGTGTTGTAAGCGCCACCCTGAGCTCATTTGTGCCAACAGCCGACAGAAGATGGACCGCTTATCTTTCAGCAAACAACAACTTGCATCCAACGGAGTTTTGGCCGGTAGATGAAGACTACCTGAAAACAATGGATATGCGAATGGATAAAGGAAGGGATTTCAACACGCAACTTGCATCCGACTCTTCTGCTATCATCATTAATCAAACAGCAGCCAAGGTTATGGGATTCAACGATGATCCTATAAATAAGAACATTGTTTACGGCACAGACCAGAAACAGTACCATATTATCGGGGTCGTAAAAGACTTCAATTTCAGCTCGCTCAGGGATAATGTTACACCCGTAGCATTAACGATGATGACCGCTTTTGAAAGGAAAAAGCAGGGTGATGGACCGGACAACCTGTGCATTAAAGTAAATGCCAGCAACCTGCCTGCGCTGATAGCAAGTATAGAAAACAAATGGAAAACTTTTTCGCGCAACCAGGAATTTGATTATTCTTTTATGGATGATGACTTCGATGCGCTTTACAGAACTGAACAGCGGACCGGAAAAATATCGCTGCTGTTCACATCCCTGGCTGTTTTAATCGCCTGTTTGGGGCTCTTCGGTCTCGCTGCGTATGCTGCAGAACAACGTACAAGGGAAATAGGTATCAGGAAGGTATTGGGCGCCAATATGCCAAATCTCGTAAGTATGCTATCAGCAAATTTTATCAAGCTGGTGATCATCGCCATACTTGTTGCATCACCATTGGCATGGCTGTTAATGGAAAAATGGTTACAGGGTTTTGCATACCGCCAGAGCGTTCAATGGTGGATATTCGCCGTCGCTGGCCTGGGCGCTATTTTAATTGCTATTGTTACGATAAGCACTCAATTCATAAAGGCGGCAACAGCAAACCCGGTGAAAAGCCTGAAGAATGATTAGCAAACCTCTCGATAGAATTATGCTTTAAGCAATCGATCGGTATACTCTATTAACATAGGAGCGGTATATTCGCTGCAGGGCAAAGAATCGTTTAGCTTCTTTTGCTCATCAGTCAGGTATTTCAGCTCCTGCAGCTCCACGGTGCCATTGTTATTTTTCAACAACAAACAATTCACTAAAGGATAGTTTCCCCACCACATACCTGCCGTTTCATTTGCCGGGTATTTTCCGGTATAGGTAATTAAAAGCGGGGGCTTTCTCCGGAGCATTCCTGAGCTTATAAATTGATTGTAAATACTTGCAGCGCAATGCATGAGTCCGGTACAGGGACCAAATACGAGTTTCGTAAATTTAGAAGACAAAATGCATAAGGCTTCCCTTATTTCAAGTCCCTTTGAAAAAATCATATTGTCAATACGGGCGTCCTCCAGCCAGTCTCTGTAAAACGCTTCTTTTCCGATATTATATTCGTCGAAATTCAATACTTTAACGTTATCCCTGGCCAACAGGAAGCGTACATACTCGAAATAAACTTCATTCCTTATTAATTTTTCTTTCCTGGTTGTGGAATCCAAAAGGATAATAAGTTCTTCGCCATCGGCTACTCCGTTAGCCCTGAGCCATTCATCCCCCCAACTTATCTCCTCTTGCGATAAATAAAGCTCGCTTTGATCCATTACGATCTTTTCACAAACCTCAGCAGCAACGGGAAGTATATAATTACAGTTCTCTTTGCGCATAAGATTAAATTCTGAAATTGAAAAAACTGCTAAATTAAAACCGGCCTTCTTCAAAGCCTCCTGGTATTTTGTTTGCAAAAAAGAGGCTATCGCACCTTCATCATATGCTATACAAAAAAGGATGTCATATTGTAAAAAATCTATTTCGTTCACTTCAGCTGAAAATACACGATCCAGATAAGGATTGTTCTTAAGCAGACTGGTATAGATCACATCTCCCCCGGTATCGGCAAAACAAACATCAATGATTGCATTATGATAGAACGATTTGAAATACTTCAACCGACCCGATGTTATGCAAAAGTCACCGATGTGGGTGACTTTTTCTACATAAAGAATAAGAACTCTTTTGATCTCCTGTTTCCTGATCTTCGAATTGTTAATTTTTATTCTATCCAATATCATTTGATTACTTCTCATACTGCGTTTTTTACTTTCACATTAATGCGCCTTTTCCCTTAACCGGAACAAAGAATCAGTAAAACCTATTAACATATCCGCCGAATACTCATTGCAAGGCAGGGAGTTCTTTTTCTTTTTTTCTTCATCGCTTACATCAGAAAGCGTAATGAGTTCGGGCTTTCCGTTTTTGTTGTTCAATAAAAGGCAATTCACTAAAGGTGAACTACCCCAAAAGCTATAGGCATTTCCCTCTTCCGGATAATAATAACCGGTATAGGTAATAAGCAAGGGAACATTCGTTACATCCATTCCATTTCTTACATAATTATTGTATATACCCGATGCGCAATGCATTAACCCGGTGCAGGGGCCAAACACCAAACGGGTATACCTCGCTCCAATGATACATAAGGCTTCTCTTAATCCCAGCCCTTTGGAAAAGATGATCTTATCAACCTGCTCATGAGGCAACCACTCCCTGTAAAACTCCTCTTTCCCAAGATCCTTTTCGTCAAAATTCAATATCCTGACATTCTCCCGGCTTAAAAGATGGGTTACATACTCAAAGTACACGGCAAGGTTTAACAACTTATCTTTTCTCGACGCAGCATCCAATAAAACATACAACTGTTCATTTTCTTTCAGGCCATTGGCCAGCAACCAATCTTCTCCCCATTTGCGTTCCTCTTCATCAAGATACACCTCACCTGGTAATTTCAGTACATGCTCATTTTTTCCCAAATCCCTGTAAAAAGGAAAAATGAATTGGCAATTTTCACCAGGCCTAACGAACAGATTGGATATAGAAAAAACCGATAGTCTGCAACGATCATTATTTATTTCATTTCCGTACCGCTCGTGGAGAAATTTCAACAGCCCTTCTTCATCTCTTGATATGCAAAAAACAACCTGATATTTTTTCAGTTCAATCTGCTCGCGGGAAAGAGAATAATAAGTATTCAAATAAGGAATGTTCTTTAACAGGCTATTGTAAATCTTCTCATCTTCCTTATACTTGAAAATCACTTCAATATTGGCATAGCTAAAAAAGGAATTAATTATCCTTAACTTATTAGCATTAATGTAAAAATCACCCAAATGCGACACCCTCTCTTCATATAGAATCAGTATCCTTTTCACATGTTCCTTCCCGAGATAGGCGTTGTTGTAAATTATTTTTTTTAATGTTATGCGAGTGTCTTTCATGCTGTTTGTTTTATTGTTGTTTGATCGCATGAGCTTTTGCAGATGAAAGCATGGAATAACCTGCATACATCGACAAGCCCGTTAACAGGCCTCCAATAACCCCTGACATAAGAATTACAACGACCCCGGGCACAGACATGAGCTGTCCGATCTTATTTAATACGATCCAACTGAAAATATAGCCGTAATAGCAATTGGCAGCTACCCAGATCAAAAACCCGGAAACAAACCCTGCAAAAAAAGCAGCCACTTTCCAATGCATCAACCTGATGACCAGGCCAAAGCCAGCGACAGGCACTGCAAAACCCCACCAGGGCAAGGTAGATTGCCCGAACTGTCGTATAAGTATGATAAGAACACTTAAAATGCCTATCGTTCTTACGTTATGTGAAAACAATTTTTTTATTTTTTGGAATTGCATAGTATTAAAGTTATTTGAACCACCAATTTACTTTACATAGCTGCCTGGCTTCTTTTTCAGACATAAAAAAATTCAGTGAATAATAAATCCCCTTATTCCAATCCTTTACAAATCGATCATACTCCCGGCTGGCAATATTACCCGATGGGCCGCCGGGATAGATGCCATAGGCCCTGGGATGATCTCCAAGCTCTACCACCATTCGCCACGAAGGCCCCCATGTTCTGGAAATGGCATTGATTGCTTTGGGATAACCCGATGAAGGAAGCTGCAGCAAACTGAAGGCGGGCAAGTTGGTAAGGTGTTTTATATCCACTTTGTTAATGTCGCCCCAACAGGTGATGCCATGTGAATGCATATCACGGTGCGTATCGGCCGCCTCCCTGAAAGCAGCGGTAACTATATCAATTGCATTTTCCCTTTCGGTGGTTTCCATCTTGTTAAAGAATTCACAGGAAGTGTCTTTTTCAATAAGGTCAAGCAATATAAAATCGTCAGGCTTTTTTAATTTGAACTTATATTTTGTCAACTCATCCCATGTATAATTAGTAATGTTATCCCACCACATAGTGAACAGGTCAGCCATTTTATCATCCGCGTCATAACGCCCTTGCCAGGATCTCAGTTCCCAAAGCGTCTTTTTATCGGCATCTGATAATCTGCTTTCATCTATACGGTTTATCAATACAGGCAATGCTTCAACTGCAAACGAGTTTGTATTATCCATTTGCATCGACTTCATCGTTTCCAGGGTAAGCTCTTTTGTCAGCTTCTTTTTAATTTCATTCGCCCTTGTCTCGGCATAATACCCATTATAATAATATGGATAGCCCGGATAGGTAGGATGCTGATTGGCTGAAATAACAACCTGGTTTACCGGGTTTACCAAAGCAGGTAAACTGTCCTGCGGAATATACCCACCGCCGCTTGTTGTAGTACCATCCAGCAGGAATTTTCCCTGACCATATATTTTCGCAGCCAGGTTTCCCTGATGAACAACCGCAATTGTATCATCACTTGAAGCAAAGGTGAAATTCAGCGAGGGACATTTTACATATTTGATCGCTTCTCTGAACTCCCTGTAATTTTTTGCTTTACCCAGCTGCATAAATGCCCGGAATTCGTTTGAAGGATTATTTAATTCCCACTTCAGCGCATAGTTCACCAGTTCAGGCATCGGCCTTGAAAAATTGCGGGCATATACTACGGGTCCATGGATGGAAATAGAAATGGTGTCATAAACGGAGGGCCGGTCCTTTCTCTTTATCTGCTCTATCCTGTGCGTAAAGTTTATCCAACGGCCGTCTATTTCGTATTGTTTATTATCATTGCTGATCTTCAACTTATACCAATCTTTCACATCATCGGCACCGTTTGTTATACCCCATGCGATCTTTTCGTTGAAGCCAATAACTACAGATGGCATTCCAGGAACGGAAACGCCATATACATTAAGTCCGGGGCATGTCAATTGTGTTTCCATCCATATGCAGGGCAACGACAAATTCAGATGTGGATCGCAGGCGAGCATAGGGGCGCCGGACTTTGTTAATTTTCCACTCACAGCCCAGCTATTGCTTCCCAGGTGAGGATTGTAAGCACTTTCTGTTAGCGTTGAACCTAACTGTAAAAAAGATTTATCTAAATATACCGGCGCTTTAATGGTAACAGAGTCATTTTGTTTTGATCTCTGAGGCAGATCCATTACGGGTGTAATGTGCGAATGAAAATCAGGATAGAGCTGGTTAAATTTTTTCTCTCCCAGTATCTGCATCAGTCTTGACATAGCCACATCTTCCTCATAGCCCGACAAGGTGTTACCGAGTTGTTTCAGGATCAAAACGGTTTTTAAATTCGTCCATGGCTCCGGTTTATAATCCAGAAGCTTATACTCAAGGGGCATTGTTTTATAATCCAACTCATTTATAAAAGCGTTTACGCCTTTTGTATAAGCGTCCATGTTTTTAAATGTCTCCCTGTCTGACTTTATCAATTGTAAAGAACTTTCAGCTGCAGCTAATAACCCCAGCCTTCTTTGTACACGATCGTATTGCAGATACTTAGGCTCATCAAAAATTTCAGACAACCTTCCGGCGGAGACAAAACTCAGAAAATCCATTTGCCATAAACGGAGGCTGGCCGTTACATATCCCTGTGCGAAATATACATCTTCCTCATTTTGGGCGTATATATGCGGAACTTTTCTTTCGTCAAAAAAGATGCGGGCGGGCGCTTTTAACCCGTTCTTATTATGTAATACCCTGCTGGTGTTTAAAGTGGTTTCGTTACCGTTCTGCACAATTCCTGTAAATGGATCCAGGAATTTACCGAGTGGTGGTAAATTAAACAGTTGTTTCGACAGAATGAAAATAAGAATGACCAATGCGGTTATCGGGAAAAGCACCCTGGGTTTAAACTTCAGCATTCCTGTTCTGTTTGTGGGGTGAAGGCAATTTGTTATAATTACGCCAGATCATCCGGGCTACGTCGCTGCCATGATCGAAAATAAAAAAATGGCCGCCCGTCATTATAGTAAAGTCAAATTCAGACCGGGTAAACTTCTTCCAGTTGGATATTTGATCTATATATTCTTCCTGATCGCCCATTATTGCAAATACAGGTGCTTGTATTGCAGGTTCGTTATCGAGGCCATTCTCTTCAGCTATCTGGAAATCAGCTCTGAGTATCGGCGTAATGATTTCCAGGAGCTCATCATTGGATAACAATTCGGGAGATACGCCCCCCAATGCCCCGAGCTCTTTCAAAAACTCATCCTTTTGAAGTAAATACCTTTTTTTATTCTCACAAACGCCGGGCCCCGGATTACCGCTGACAATTATACTCTGTGGGAAGTAATTTGCTTTTTCAAGCATATTAGTGATCCGTAATGCGAGATAAGCTCCCATGCTATGACCATAGATCAAAAAATCATTACCCGTCAGCTTCATTACCAACTGTTGATAAAGGTCGAGCGCTGCGGCGTCAAAATCAACTAATAAAGTTTCCCGCATCCGCTTCCCTCGTCCAGGCAATTCAAGCGGTATAACTTCAAAATCTTTCAGGTGAGATCTCATAAATTGAAAAGAATATCCATTGCCGCCTGCATAATGCAATAAAAATAACTGTGCTTTTTTCATAGACTATAGTATTTAGACTGAAAGCTGGAAGATGTCACGAATTGATTCCGAGAGTTGATTTAGGTTGTTATCAGACAGGGCATCCCAATGATTGCCCACGATTGAATGAACATGTAAACCTCCACTGGTGTAATTATCCCATTCAGCCATGCGGCTGTTCTTTTTATTTTCAGCGGATTCAAAAGCCTGTATACGGCTTCTTATTTTTCCTTCCTGTGTGTATTTATCGATAATCTGCAAATTGTTACTTAGAAACCGTTTTAAGTTCTTTTCATCAATTGCTTCGGCAGAAATAAAATTCCTGTAACGGCGAAGAAGGGAATCAATTTCCTCGCTCTCCACATACTCCAGTCCCGACCCTTCCTGTTTTGTACTCACATCCTTATCCACTATAATTAATGTCAACTTATCAAATCTTTGCTCCAGTATCTTCGCCATTTCAAATGCGATTACAGCTCCCATTGAATAACCAAAAATGATAAACTCCTCCTGCTCTTTTTGATTCGCCATCACTTCGGTACTAAACTCTTCTGCCATCTGTTCTATTGAATCGTGCAATGCCTCTTCTTTTTCCGATCCCCTGTATTGGAACCCATAACAATTGACCTCATTTTTCAATTTCGCAGCCAATGGTTTATACAAAATGGAATGCCCGAAGATCGGCGGAATGAAATACACGTTTTTATTCGTTGCGGAACCCGATTCGCTTAACAATACCCTTTTACCTGTTAGGGATTGGTTTAACGACATTTTCTCGATAGTTGGAAAATTGAAGATGTCCTGGATCTTCAGGTTGAAGTTCAGCTCTTTTTTTATTATGGCTTTCAGCCGCATGGCGCTTATACTATTACCGCCTAACTCGAAGAAATCGTCAACCACTCCTATATTATCTTTTTCCAGTAACCGTTGCCAGATCTTAACCAACCGTTCTTCCGTTCCATTCCGCGGCGCAACATATTCCACTTCGCTTGCCAGCAATACTCCTTCCGCAGATGGCAGCAGCCGTTTGTTTACCTTCCCGTTGCCAGTTAACGGCAGCTCATCCATTTGCACAAACCTCGACGGCATCATATATGCAGGCAGCGTTTGCCCCAGTTCCTTTCGAATATCTGGCGCACGCAATCTACCCCTGCTCACCACATAAGCTACGAGTTCCTTTTCTCCTGCGCTATTAAAATTAACTGCTACCGCTGCTGATTCAATACCGGCTATCCCTGCCAATGCATGCTCAATCTCACCCAGCTCTATGCGATAACCACGCACTTTCACCTGTTCGTCTATCCGGCCTTGGTATAACAACTCTCCGTTCGCCCCCAACACCGCCAGATCACCTGTGCGATACAACTGACCGCCTGTTCTGAAAGGATCGGCTATAAACCTGCCGGTTGTTAGTTCCGGACGATTTAAGTATCCCCGGCATACGCCCGTACCGCCAATATAAAGCTCGCCTTTTACTCCCAGTGGCGCCAGCTCGCCTTCACGGTCAAACACATAGCACTGCACTCCCGGCAGAGGCCGGCCAATACTTATGCTGTTGCCGACTATATCTGCTGATGTCAACTCCTTACAGGTAACATGCACCGTGGTTTCGGTGATACCATACATATTGATCAGCCGGGTTTCGGGGTATTTGTTATGCCATTGCTGCAACCGGCCCGCTTCCAGTGCCTCTCCCCCGAATATGATATAGCGGATCTTATGTTCATTATTTTCTTCCTGTTCCAATAACCCCCACTCATCGAGCACATACTTTTGCACCTGGTAAAACGATGATGGCGTTTGGTTAACAACCGTTACTCCGTGCTTCACCAACAGCCGGACACATTGCGCCGGGTCACGGGCTATCATATTCGATACCAGTACCAATCTGCCACCATTCAACAAGGCCCCGTACATTTCCCAAACCGAAAAATCAAAGCTGTAAGAATGGAACATTGTCCATACATCCTGTGCGCCAAAACCAAAGATCTTCCAGCTATTGCTTATCAGCGATGTCACATTACCATGTTCTACCATTGCTCCTTTTGGGCGGCCAGTGGTTCCGGATGTATAAATGACATACGCCAGATCGCTACTTGTATTCACCCGCTGCGGTTCTTCTTCACTGATATGATGGGGCAATTCTCTGAAACGCTCCAGTTCTGATTCATCAAGCATTACTTTGCAGCCACTGTCTTCTATCAAATATGCCCTGCGTTCAGGCGGGTAGTCGGGGTCTACCGGTACATAAGCGCCGCCCGCTTTGAGCACGCCCAGTATTGCTATGATCAGCCATTCTGTTCGCCCAAGGCTTATTGCCACGAGATCTTCCCTTCCTATTCCTTTGCCCCGCAGATAATGCCCCAGCCGGTTACTCCACCTGTTCAATTCGCCATAGCTTAGTATCCTGTCTTCATATATCATCGCCGGTGCTTCAGCATGTTTTGCCACCTGCTCTTCGAACAATTCTATTATAGTATGTGAATTATAGAGTCCTTCCTCAATGCTGTTAAACTCCTGCAACAGTTGCCGGCGCTCTGCCTGCCCGAGATAAGGTAATATACCCACCTCTATCGTTGGCTGATGTAACACTGCATTCAATAAGTTTTCTACATGCTCACGCATTCGTTCTATGCGGCTGCGATCATAGATATCACTATTATATTCGATGCTTAAATCGACGGCTCCCTCCTTCTGTTCAAAGTTGAAGGTGAGATCGAACTTACTTACCAGCCCCTCGTTGTTGCCTTGCAAGGAATTTAGTTGCACGCCGGTCACAGCATCTGCCAAACCAGATCCGTCACTGTCTGCCATTTGCAATACCACCATTACATCGAATAGCGGGCTGCGGCTTCTGTCGCGCCGTACGCCCAACTCATCAACCAGCTCATCAAAGGGGTACGCCTGGTGCTCATAGGCGCCGAGTGTCACTTCTTTTACCCGGGACAGTATCTCATTAAAACTCAGCCGTGCTTCTACCTTCGTACGTAATACAAGCGTATTCACATAAAACCCGATCTGATCTTCCAGGTCAGCATGCTCACGGCCGGCGATAGGGCTTCCTATGATCATATCGGCTTGGCCTGTATACCGCTGTAATAATATTTTTACCAGCGCCACCAGCCCCATGAACAGGGTGGCGCCATGCTGTTGGCAAAGCGCCTGCAATTCACCTGTTAAAGCTGCGTTCAAACGGCCATGGACCAGTGCGCCATTAAATGTTTTGATTGCCGGACGAATGCGGTCACCCGGTAATTCCAGTACGGGCAACTCTCCTTCCAACTGCTGCAGCCAGTAGCGGCGATGATCTGACAGGCCTTCGCCATGCAGGTGTCCCTGCTGCCAGGCCGCATAATCCTTATACTGGATACGCAAAGGCGCCAGCTTTACCTGTTCGCCCCGGCAATAGCCCGCATACAACAACAACAACTCCTTTATCAAGATCTCCATCGACCATCCATCACTGACAATATGGTGCATAGTGTAAGAGATCAACCATGTTGACTCATTCATGCGGTACATACCTGCCCGCAACAGCGGGCCTTCACTCAAATCAAACGCACGGCCTGCTGACTCCATCACCAGGGCGTCTATTGCCGCGGTTACCCAACCCCGAACGTCCTTATGGTATAGTTCAAAACCTGTTTCTTCCCTGTTTAGCACATACTGGCGCACTTCACCGTTCTCATCTTCGCGGAACACGGTGCGTAGTATTTCATGACGTTCCAGTAACTGATCAAAACACCAGGCAAGACCCGCTTTATCAAGGTTCCCTTCAAACAGATATACCCCTGACATATTATAGGCAACATTGCCGCCTTCCAGTTGGCTCAACAGCCATAAACGACGTTGTGCCGACGACAATGCATAACCTACAGCTCCGTTTGCATCCTCCAGTGCCGTTGCCGGTGGTATGTGCTCGAACAGCGTTTTGCGGGCACGCTTTATCAGCTCACTCTGTGCACACACCGTTGTATGCCTGAACAACTCTCCTAATCCTAACTTAACTCCAAACTCTTTATGTATCTGGCTAGCCAGCCGTGTCGCCTTTAGACTGTGACCACCCAGTTCAAAAAAATCTTCTTCTATACCTATTCCCTGCCGATCTAGTATCTGTTCCCATAGCCATACAAGACGATGCTCCGTTTCATTACGCGGCGCTACATATCTGGCTTTACCGGCGAGTTCGGAACCCTCCAACAGCAATTGCCGCTTATTCACTTTTCCATTGGTTGTCAGCGGCAACTGTTCCAGGTGCACATATCGCGAGGGTATCATGTAGCCGGGAAGTACCCGGTCTAATTCTATTCGTATATCCGGCACTGATGGCAATGCACGGCTCACTACATAAGCTACCAGCTCCTTTTCGCCCGAACCGT
>CBIHPP010000016.1:0-243465 GCA_966212235.1 uncultured Niastella sp.
AGTACATAGGTGCGTTCATAGGATCAGGTGTTGCTTTTCAAAGAGTACAAGGTTCGGTTTTCAAAGGACGGGTTCTGGTTTTTCTGGATCATTGGATAACGCTACAAGATCAGGTTCAATGTTCAGGGTACGAATGCTACAAATCAAACTTCAAAAGGGTACGGATCGTTCTGGTGTATTCAGGGTTTAGGTGCTACTGGGTCGGTTCAGGATCAGGTTTCGGTTTCATTTGCGTTCAATTGTTATAACGATGTAAAAATACACTCCCAAACCACCCCATTGCAAATATTGACCACACTGCTTCGGCGTTATATTCATTAACTCTTCAAACGGGTAAAGACATATACTTAGGCCTATAGGTTAGGGGAGTGGTTATACTAGGTGGAATAAGTGCCAAAGCCTTACCCAAACAGGGGTTCGAAGGAGTATATGCGGGTAAGCGAAGCTGGTTTTTCCGAAAAAAAAGGGTGTACCAGCTCTGGATACACCCTTTATGGCGCTCTGATGTGTCACTATAATAATTTTAGAACTTAAACGCAATGCTTGCGCCGAAATTCCTGAGTTTTTGCGGGTTAACAGTGGTATAACCTACCCAGTATTTCTGGTTGGTCAGGTTATCCATTTTTACCGATATCCTGAACTTCGGCTGATCGAAAAATAAAGAAGCATTCAGCACCGTATACCCGGGTAAAATGAAAGTACCCAGGTCTTTGGCATTGATAATTTTGTTATCACTGGCATAATTGCCACCAAAACCTACTCCTAAACCTTTTAATGCCGCACATTGCAGGCGATAGCTGATCCACCAGTTGGCCAGCCAGGGTGAACCGGCTGTTCCAGGGCGCATGCCATCTACCGTTGAATCGGCCGACTTTTCATATTTTGAATCGTTGTAGCTAAAACCTGCTACCAGGCTCAAACCCTCCATTGGGCTTGCAACAATCTCAGCATCAACACCTTTGCTTATTTGTGTTCCGTCCTGTACCGATACATTGACGCGGCCTGAGGGCCGGATGACATCGATCACTTTGATCTTGTAAACACTGACCGATGCACTCAATTTACCCTCCAGCACATCCAGTTTCACGCCGCCTTCCAGTTGATTGGCCTGCTCGGGTTTGAAGTCATTTTTCTTGTCAACAACAACGCCCGTGGAATCAGCATTGAGCCCGAATTTATTGGTAAACGAATTCTGATAATTGGCAAAAAGGGAAATCTTATCCTTTACCGGCTGGTATACGATACCAAATTTGGGCGACAGGTAGGTTTGATCATATGGTTCAGCATTTACGAAAGTTCCTGTAATGTCATCAGCTGGTCCGCGATTGTTAAAATGATCGAGGCGCACAGCTGCCAGCAACATCAGGTTATCTGTTACATTGAACATATCGCTTACATATGCACTGTATGTATTGGCAATGTAGTTAGCGGGGTAGTTGAAGTCATTGCCTTTCTCCTGATATAGCCGGTCCATATTGGTGCGGTTAAAACTTCTATATTTACTGTGATATTTGGCTTCTGTCGAATCGCCCCTATAGGCAGTAATGGTATCATAAGTATTGCCGCCGAAGAACTGGTCAGTAAAATGATGCGTGAAATCCAGTCCGCCTACAAAGCGGTTTTTGAACTGACCGATAGAAAAATTACCGATAAAATTCTGTTGCAATTCAATCACCTGGTCTTTGCTGTTATCGGTATACTGATCGTTGCGGGAAAAAGACGCACCTTCATGCGTATTGCCGTTTGATAACAGGTAGAAGTAAGGTGAAGGGCCATCTGAATAACCGTTGGTTGAGGAGAAAATCATTTGTGACTTCCAGTTATCAGATATTGAGTAATTCATTTGGCCAAAGAAGTTTATATTCCTGGAAGTCTGGTAAAGGTCTTCGCTTGCATAAGAACGTTTGTAATCGAGATTCAGCTTATCGGCGCTGTTGGCGCCCAAATCGGCTATCTTTAGTTTATAGGGGAAGAAAAACACGTTCAACCCGGTGTTTTGTCCGCTATAGAACTCTGCATCAAATAAGAAATTCAGTTTATCATTTACTTTATAGGAAAGGCTGGGTGCAAATACAAACCCTCTGTTAAAGCCATTATCCATAAAACTGCCTTCAGATCTGTAGGCCGCATTTACGCGTAATAATACATTTTTAGCGGAATCAAGCGGGGTGTTTATATCAATACCCATGCGGTTGAATTGATAACTGCCGGTTGAATAATTGACCTCTCCGCCGAAATGATCATACGGTTTTTTGGTAACCCGGTTCATTAAACCGCCATAGGAAGTAAGCACATTGCCGAATAAAGTGGCCGATGGCCCTTTGATCACTTCCAGTTTTTCAAGGTTCGCGGCATCGGTCATTCCCGAAACATTACCGGCAATACCATTGCGCAACATACTTTGCACAATAAAACCACGCATATTATAATAACTGCCCCCATCACCGCTACGGCCGGTAGCATCCCACATTTTTTGAACGCCCGGCGCATTTCGCAAGGCATCATCAACCGAGAATACCAGTTGATCGGTAAGCAATGTTTTAGAGAGGCTTGTATACACCTGCGGGTTTTCCATATTCTTCAAGGGCATCTTCGACACATAATCGCTGCTGGTAACCCCGAATCTTTTACGGTTGTTTGTGACCACCACTTCCTGTAATTCTTTTGATGATAGCGTTAATTGAATAGAAACAGCGGTTATTTTATTGGCGTCTACCTGTACGGGTTGCACAAGTGTTGCATAACCTACCTGCGAGATCTCAATGTCATAATTACCTGCTTTTACACGCAGCAGGGAAAACGTACCGTTTTCTTCGGTAACGGCTGCTTTTTTAGTGCCTTTGAGGATCACGGTAACAGCAGGGGCAGGTTTGCCATCGGCTGTTGTAACACGTCCTTTAATAATACCAAATCCATCGTCAGGATCATTAGCTAAAACGGGAAAAACAGAAATAATAAATAATGCCAGTATAATCGATATCCTATTCATCGGGAACTTGTTTTCAATTTAAATAGCCAAACCTGAAACGCAGTTTGTATTTTTTGCCGTTTCACGTTTGCCGTTTTACGCCCCGCTCAGGAGACTTAATAATTGTTGCGATTGTAATTCAGTTTCAGCGGAATCAAGCATTTGATGCAGCTGTTGCAGCTCCCGCGGGCTCAACAGTATGCGAACACCTTCGCAGGGAACCGGAATGGCAAGCGTTTTTTTATTGATGGTAGCAACGTCGATGGGTGTTTCAGTAAACATGCGCTTAATGAAATGGAAGAAATCGTAGAAATCGGTCCGGTTCCAGGTAAGTAGAATATTACCAAAAGCCACCTGAATAGAATCACAACCCCGGCACAGGATCACATAACCGCTTTCATCATCATGGAATAAGGTTTGATACGAACACATAGGTATTAATGATTATTTAATGAGTGTACAATGTTGTGAACCGGTTAAGGGAAAGCAAAAGTAGCGGCGCAAAAACCGACCGGCTTTCAATAAAGGGAAATCCATTTACGCGATAGGGAAAAGATTGTAGCGATGAGGGAGGCTCCTCATACACGATGAGCGATAGCAAAACAACCCATTAAACTCCATTTTTCGGCGGTTTTACAAACGTTTTACATATCCTTTACAACTCTTTACTATAAAAAAGCACCAGGCTGGTTGACGCCCGATACCTTTACTTTATTGTTTCACCCAATCAATTAAAGTCATGAAAATCTATAGCCTTACTTTTTTGCTGCTTTTTAAATTCCTTTCCTGTAACCAGGCGTCAGAATTTCCACAGGCATCTCTACCGGATAGTCTGCAAAATCAAAAAAGAGATAAGACTGGAGCTGCAAACATCGTTTTTAAATCTACGGATGGCGGACAAACATGGCAGGACATCAGCGACGGGTTGCCTGTATCTTTAAAGGATGACGCTAGCGGTGGCAGAGATGTTTTTTTTGCAGATGATAATGGGCTCTGGTTAACTGACGGCAATGGGATATATCACAGTAAACCAAATTTCACGGCTCCTTTTTGGAACAAAGAAATTTTCCCCAACGAACATAGCAGTATTGCCCCTGGTAAGGCCGGGATATTTGCATACAATTACCATGGTGGTGGAATTTTTCAAAAAACAAACGGAACGGGTGTATGGTCGCCGGTATTTACAAATTTCCCGGCGAAACGGGTATTCAGCGTTTCTGAAACTGCCGGAGGCACAATTTTCATCGGCTCCGACAGAGGTCTTTTTAAATCCACTAACAGTGGAAAATCCTGGAAACAACTGAATGCTCCAACCGGGGGGAAAATAGTAGAATCAAATGCTGTACTCCTTGCGAGTTGCCAGAGAGGGATATTAAGGTCTACCGATGATGGTGAAAGCTGGGCCCTGGTGATCAGTGAGGGCGGCGTGGGCATCGATATAGAACGCATTGAAGGTGGATTCGCTGCTATTACTTACAGCACCGTTGCGAAGACCCGGAGAATACGAACATCTTACGACGGCGGCAAAACCTGGCAGGCGATTGATGCCGGCCTCCTGGCGCATGGTTTTATTGACCCAATCTTGCCACCGGTTAATGCTGACCTTCCGGTGCAAGGCTTTTCCGATTCAACCCGGCACCCTATGAATACTACCGTCCTTCCGATGCCAGAATACAAGACAACCATTATCCAGGTTGGTGAAAACTTCTTTTGTGGTCATACCGACGGTATTTACAGGTCATCAGACAAGGGAAAAACATGGAAACTGGTACATCCTTCCTTAAAAGGGAAGATGTTCATATTATCTGTTTCCGGCAACGTGATTTATGCCTTACAGACGGAGTCACACTGTTAAACCTGCACGATAGTAAAAGATAAATGAAGATGAAAAGTTGATTACATAAAGGATGTTTGATATTGTGGCCATCCGGTGAACAGGTGAACATACATTTAATTTCGAAATGCTGTTCACCGGATAATTCACATGTTCGAGTGCCAGTGATTCTTTATTTAGAAACAATGCGGAAAACAAGGCCTGCACTTGCATAGGGGTGTTTAGGAAACACGTTATACGTGTCTTTTTTGGCAAATTGATAGGAGTATCCGCCTTCTGCCTTTAACCCCAGCCAGGGTTTGAGATAACAAAATAATCCTGCGCCGCCGTCAATGCCAATACCAAACCGGCCATTCCCATAGTCGTCATAGACACTGGATTCTTTTATTCCACCTATCAAACCTGCAGTGAGGGCAGCCGCCAGATATGGTTTTATTTTCCGTTCGGCGTTTTCGTTTTTCAGTAAAAAATAACCGAAGTTATATGAATAGAAAAACGATCCTTCCGCTTTGCCAAATTCAGTTTCGTAACCGGGGAGATATTTAAATTCCCACCCGGTAAAAAACTGCTTGCCATCACGATCTATTGCAACCGATAATGTATAGCCCATAACCGTTCCACTATAATCACCCAGGGCATGAAAACGGGTGCCGAGGCCATAGATGCGGCCATCTTTTCCAAAGTAACTTGCTTTTTTATATTGGGCAAAACCACTTAAGCCAATAAAAAGGACTAAAAGGGTCAGATTGATTTTTTTCATGTTTCTTGAAGGGTTGTTGAAGGGGTTATTATTGTTTTGGTTTTAACAGTATGTATTTGAAGGTGCTGTTATAGGCTGCATCTATAAATGCCAGCATATCATTCCATTTCGCAGCAGCAATATTTTTAGCCTTGTAACATTTTACCACATTGATCATTACCGAGCCGTTTTCTTCTTTGGCTGAGCAGGTAAAGCTACCGGTTTCGTTTTCTATTGTTTTATTCAGTTCAGATAGCCCTTCTGCAGTATAGCCGGCTGGTATTTTGAACTGGATATTCCAGTTGTATGTTTTAGGAAAACGCACATCAATATCATATTTGCGGCTTCTTTGTTCCTTTTTGATCTGTAATTGTGAACCGGTTAACCCAACCAGGTTTACGAGATACTTTTTGCCTGCTTTTCTAATAAAATCAGGCAGATCGAATTCTTCCCTGAACATAAGCGTACTCTTCTTTTGGGTGCGCCCATCGTTCAACAGGGTAAATTTTGGAGTGCCTATCTGCTGTTTGAATTCACCCTGCAGCGATTCTTTTACATATTCGGGTTTCTTTATTTTATATTCTTCTTTCACGGTGCGCACCGAGTTATTGTATTCTTCCAACTGTTTCGCTTTCAACTTTTCGGTGGGGTCTGCACCGCCATAGCTCTTGTAATCATCGAACATGTAAGGCGTGTACTTTAATGCACTCACAATATTTTTGGCCTTTTGAATGCCCTTGTACGAAGAAGCTCTGGTAACCTGTAGCTTTTTCATGTCGGCCGAAAGTTCGGCGTTGATATTGAATTCAGCGGCATTATCGGCTGCTGTAGTTCCGGGTAACGTAAATGGTTTTATTTCCGGGATCCCATTCTTTTTAGCAGGCTTTTCAATAATGTAAGCTTCGTTGTTTAACAGGGTCTCTTCCATCTCCCCGGGGTTGGAATAATCGGTAGCATTAAAGTATAGTTTATTACCTATTTTAATGATGTACCTGATCTCCTGCTCAAACAATACCTGTTTCAACTGACCGATGTTGTTGCTGATGCTTATTATTAGTTCTGATTTAATATCGCGCTGATATAGCAATGAACCGATGATGTAGGCAAATTTTTTATCGCTGAGGTAATCGCGCATGAATACCACTTTATTTCGCAACAGGTAATAGACCATGTCGATATATTGCTGTTCCGAAATATCTTTGGCGCCCAGCCGCACCATTTCGCTCCAGCACTGGTCTATAAATTGTTGTACGGTGAAATAATTGTCTGAAAAAGGCTGATCGCCTACCATTTCATAATCTTCCCAGGCTTTGCGGGCCAGTTCTTCCTTAGTAAAACCGGTTTTCACTTCGCCTTTTACGCCCACCAACGCGCCTTTTACATCATCGCGGTTGGAATAGATAACCTGGAATTTAACCAGGGGATATTGTAAAAAGGGACTGACAAAATTTACGTCTTTCTCGGTATCCCTGTCTTTGTCGGTAAATACATACCGGAAGAAACCTTCTGTGCTGCTTTCCTTTTTAAAGCCAGGAGCGCCGTTCAATGATAGCGATTTGAAAAAAGCTTTCTCATCTGTTTCAATAGCGATCTCATTGAACAGTATAGGATATCCCTTATTACATACTTCGTAATTGGGACTGAATTCAATGTAGCCTGAAGCGGTTACATCGAGCTTGCTTTTGGTAGTGGTTACGTATTCCAGAATGTCGCCCGGTTCCAGGTTACTAACCGGCACTTTATAATACTGGTAATTTGAGCGGGCTACCTCCTGGTCGAAATAGCTCTTGAAATATTCCGGTATTTCGGTGCCGGTTTCAATACCTACTGCATTCTTCAGGTCGATATTGATGGCCGTATCGCCGGGCTTGGTAATGCGGGCAATAAAGCCATCTTCTTTTGAACCATAGCGGAAATAGATCTCTGAAAAAGCATTTACGGCATTGTTGTCATTGAGCCTGATCTTAAAATGTGTTTTCTCAAAAAAATACAGGCTACGCTCCCGGCGGCTGAAGAAACCGCCGCTGCTTTTGCGATCGAACAAAATATTGCGGGAATATCCTATAACAACGGCCGACTCTTTATTCCATTTGGCCGGAACCGTATTGTTGTTAAAAACCTGCGGTTGCTCAGAGAGCATAAAACGGGCATTGTTCTCGATAATATCCAGAAAATCTTCATCAATATAACCCTGGGCCAGGGCTCCGGATGTGAAGCAAATGCACAACAACGTGATAAAAAGAGTAAGCGTTGTACGCAATTTATTGATATTCATTGGGCGGGTTATTTAGTGGTAATGCTGAAAAAGTAGCTGCTGAAAGTCTTGATGGATTCAAGAAATTTTTTCCAGTTATCGAAGTCAGAACTGTAGATGGTACTGTTCTTCAGAACGAGCTGTTTTTTAAGGGTAATTTTATTGCCCGCTACCACATACTCGCCACTGAACTCATACCCGTTTTGTTTCAGGTCAAGCTTTTCAGGGACATCTGAAAAATGCTGGCCGGCCGGTATGGTCAATGAGAACTCATCTTCAAAGCTCAGTACATAATCAAGATCATAACCACTTTTTCTTTTTTCATCGGGCATATATCTTTCCAGTGTTTTGGGAAAGAAATCGAGGTTGATGTACTTATCGCCCGATATCGTTTGTGCGGCATTGCTTAAGTCGATATTGCCTGAAATGGTTACAGGTATATCCCGGTTGCTGAGGTCGCTTGTTTTAACATCCGATGCCTGCACATTGTCGTTATTGAATTCAAGGTAACCGTTCAAAAATTTTTCCCGGCCTGAGATGGGCAGATCCTGATAGAGCTGATGAAAATCCTTGCGTTCATTACCGGTAAGGGTTACGTTTATATTGCCTTTGAGCAGTTCGTTATTAAGCGTAAAATCGGCTTTGGTAAATATTTTATGATCGTTACCGGTGGTAAGGGGCACGGCTTTGATCTCGAATTTGTCGCCATTGGCTACCATGGCTTCCTTGCCTTGTATGCGGTAAGCATTCTCACCAAGGGGAACAAATTTTTCGGTGGCATCTAAAAAGTATTCTTTGCCTTTATAATACAGGGTGGTAATGGCATGATTGTTTACGCATAATGCTGGAAGCGATTGCGGGTAAGGTAATTGCCTGGTACCGATCCACGTAAAGTGGGCGTCGTAACCGGCCAGCTTTAACAATTCGGTGAGCAGGTTGGCCATTCCTTTACAATCGCCGTATTTGTTGGCAAGAACCTCCTGGGCCGATGCAGGAATATACCCTGAGTAACCATCTTCATAAGCGATGTACCGTATTTTATCCTGTACCCAGTAATAAATAGCTTTTATTTTATCCAGATCGTTGTTATTGCCGGCGGTAATTTTGGCCAGGGTGGGTTTCAGCTTTTCAGGGTCGTTATTGCACATTTTGTACAACCGGTTATTCCAGTTGTATACATCGGTTATTTTATCAAAACCGGGAATCGATTCGCCTTTGTTTTCGAACGATTTTATCTGTATAACAATATGCGGGTCGGTATAAGCCCGGCCGATCTGTTTAAATTCACTTTTGTGGCCCGGCAGCTCTTTCATGGTAAACACATGGTTGGTAAAGCCGCCTTTCTGGGTTTGTTTTTTTTCTATTTTATATCCGTCGAAGCAGTAGGGTTTAAAGTCAACCGATAACCAGTCGGGCACTTTAAATTCAAAAACCTGTTCGGTAACGGGGTAGGGCTGATGAAAGAATAAACGGGTCAGGTATTTTGCATCAGTGTATTCTTTTTTAACCGTAATGCGTGCTACATTTCCTTTATCGGCAAAACGAATAGGATAGTATTGTACGCGGCTGTCGTCGAAAAAGATGTTTTCATCGGTTAGGGAGCGGTCGATGCCCTTTTTATCGGATGTGATGAATTTATTACCGTATTTAATAGCCCGTTGGAATGTTTTTAAGCGGATGAATTTGTTGTAGAATTCGGGGTAGGTGAGGCCTGCAAATTTTTTCAGGGAAAGAAATTGCAGTTCTGCGTCTTCCTGTACTACCACCACTTTGTCTTTCAGGGCATTAATACCTTTGTCGAAGGTGAAGGTGTGACGTGAGGAACGGCAAATTACATTATCATCTTTGTAAATCCTGGCCAGGCGGTCGGCTTCGGCGGCATCGTCGGAGCTAACAACCTGTGCCTGGGCGCCGTGAAAACAAAACAGGTAAATAAAGGAAAGAAAGAAGGGGCGGGCCAGGTGGTTGATGCAAATAGCTACATCTGCTGGCAGGAAAGGCCTGCTGGCGCCTGGTAGGGGTTGTTTCATTTATACTAAAGGTTTTTGGCAGTGCAAAGAAATAGAAAATAATTCCGATACAACGGCAATGCAGCTATATTATTATCAAAGGCCGGAAAATAGGTCAAATGTTTCCTGTTCAAAAAATATTGCAAAATCTGCGAAAATTGATAAAATCAGTCAAATTCACGCACGATCGCATAAAATCGAAAAGTCGGGGCAGTTGGGTGCGACCTGAAAAGGTCAGGTGACCGCTATCCCGAAGTTAAATTCGACAGACCCCTTTTATTACTTATTCAAAATCTTTTTGGTTACAAATTCATTAAAAAAGAAATCCCTGTAAATATTGCCAATCGGTATTTCGTTTTTTCCTACATATATAGTATTATTATCCACAGAATCTATTTTATTTACATTGATTATGTATGATTTGCTGACTCTGACAAAGAAATTTTTAGGAAGCAAATCATTAATGGTTTTAATATTCATCAGAGTAATCACTTTTTGATTTTCTAAATAAATAACCACATAGTCTTTTAAACCTTCGATAAAAAGAATGTCACCAAAATGTACTTTGAACATTCTGCGCTCTGCCTTTACGAAAATATAATCATCGGTTATGTTTTCTATATTACTGTTTATATAATCATTATGGAATAATTTGCAGTACGTCTGTGCCTTTTCAACTGCTTTTTGAAAGCGTTCTAATTTTACAGGTTTGATCAAATAGTCAATAGCGTCAACTTCATAACTCTCAGAAGCAAATTCATGAAAAGCGGTAGTAAACACCACTAAAGTTTTTTTAGGAATAGTTCTGGCAAATTCAATTCCATTCACTCCCGGCATTTGAATATCAAGAAATACTAAATCAACAGCATTTTTTGCCAGAAATTCTCTTGTAGCATCTGCACCATTAAATGAAGCTATAGATTCCAGATTTTCTGTCTGATAAACCAGTTTCTGGATTGCTTTTCTTGCTAATGGTTCATCATCAACTATTATGCAGTTCATTTTAGTATTTTAAAGTTAAAGTAACGCAGTACGTTTCCGAATTGTCTTCTATTTTCAAATCATGTGAAGAAGGGAACAGGAGTTCTAATCTTCTTTTAATATTGGCCAGGCCTAATCCTCCGGATTTATTAACTGCTTTTACAGCGGGTTTTGAGTTTATGCATTTGAAAAAAAGCTCAGCATGGCGAACATTGAAAAACAAATTTACATAGGATAATTTCGCTGAGTCATTATTGTGTTTTACAGCATTTTCGACAAATGAAATAAATAATAGGGGAGGAACCTGAACACCGCTCAATTCACCTTCTTTGGATATTAAAAAATTAAAATTATCCCGTCTAACTTTTTCCAGGTTTAAAAAATCTTCTAAAAAATGGATTTCTGAAGTTAATAAAACTTTATCTCTCGAGCTGTCATAAAGCTGATAACGAAGTAGGTCACTTAGTTTCACCAAAACCTGCGAAGCTTTTTTAGGATCATCTTCAATCAAAACATTGGCATTATTAAGCATGTTAAAAAGGAAATGCGGATTGATCTGATTCTTGAGCTGTTCCAGTTCAGCATTAGTTTTTGCCAGGTCCAGATCATGAATCAGCTGCGAATCAGATATCCACTGCTGGAATAATTTAACTGCTGCCGATGCAATAATAAGCATCATGATCATAAAGGAAAAGGTAAAAAAGTTGATGCTGTCATCCTCGTAAGGCAGTAAATCAGGTTTAAAATAAAAAGAAAAAATTTCATGAACGTAAAACCAAAGAATCATGCCTGAAAGCACAAAAAGACCATAACTCAGGTATCTTCTTCTAAACAAATATTTAGGCACAAAAAAATACATATTACCGTAGGCCAATAAAATTATCTGAAAAAAAATGACCAGTCGATTATAGGTTTCGAAAGGTTCTACATAATCCGCCGGACTGTAATACAAAACAACAATACAAAATGCGATCGATAACAAATGACGTTGAAATCGGTATTTTTCTGCAATGATCAACTGAATCATCCAATTGACATCCATGGTTTTTCTGTGTAAAGTTTTATTCATAAACCCATTTTAGGTTTCTGGCAAATGTAGCAATACGCAAAGAATACAAATCTTTACTATACAAAAGCACATTAATTATATACCAAAATAAGATTTCGCTGAAATCTTAGTGCGCAATTATTTTACTATAGGTAAAAGCTGCTTTAATATATAAAGTAAGGCATTTTGTATATATAAAATATACGGGGGCAACAAAAATATACTTTAGCTGAAAATCGTAACATTTAACTATAAACATTAATAAATGAAAAGCAGAATCCTATCCTTGCCAGTACTCTTTTTTGCCTTTGTAGGCCATGCATATTCGCAGGCAAAAGTTACCCTTAGCGGCACAATTTCTAATAAGTCCAATACCGAAACACTAATTGGCGTAACTATTCACATTCCAGAAGCGAAAGTAAGTATTACAACCAATTCTTACGGTTTCTATACCACGACAATGCCAAAAGGGACTTACACCATTATCATAAGCCACGTGGGTTTTGATAATATAGAAGAAACTATCACGCTGATCGAAAACACAAAAAGGAACTTTGGGATGACGGAAAACAGTAAAACATTGGGTGAAGTTGTAATTAAAAGCAATACAACAAAAGAAAACATCCGAAAACCTGAAATGAGTACCAATAAACTGTCTATTGCCACAATAAAAAAGATGCCGGCTGTTCTGGGTGAAGTAGATGTCTTAAAATCGATCTTACAGCTTCCCGGGGTTGCCAATGCTCAGGAAGGTGCATCGGGATTTAATGTTAGGGGTGGTTCTGTTGATGGAAATCTTGTACTGCTTGATGAAGCCGTTGTTTATAATACCTCGCATTTATTCGGATTCTTTTCTGTTTTCAACGCTGATGTAATCAAAGATTTAAAACTTTACAAGGGAGGAATTCCCGCTAATTATGGAGGACGTATATCATCAGTACTGGATATTTATCAAAAAGAAGGAAACAACAGGGAGTATCATGTTAACGGGGGTATCGGATTAATATCAAGCCGGTTGCTTGTTGAAGGTCCTATTGTTAAAGAAAAAAGTTCTTTTGTGGTTGCGGGAAGAGGGTCTTACGCACATCTTTTTTTGAAAATGGCAGATGAACCAAATTCAGCCTATTTCTATGATTTGAACACCAAGTTTAATTACAAATTCAATGATAAAAATAATGTTTTTGTATCAGGATATTTTGGTAACGACAACATGAATTTTAATAACAGTTTTATTAACGTCTACGGTAATAAACTTTTTAATCTACGATGGAACCATATATTCTCAGATAAGATTTTCTCTAATGCATCTGTCATTTACAGTGATTATGACTACCAGATTAAAGTAAAATCCGCTGGTCTTGACTGGAAAGCAGAGGTAAAAAATTACAATTTTAAATATGATTTTAAACATTATTTGTCCAATAACCTGACATTAAATTATGGTGTAAATTCAATTTACTACAATTTTAATCCTGGAACAATCAGGCCGTTTGGAGAGCGTTCAGCTATCAATCCGGACCAGTTGGCCAAAAAATATGCTTTTGAAAATGCCGCATATATCAGTGCTGAACAAAATCTTTCCGAAAAATTATCACTGAAATATGGACTTCGCTACAGTAACTTTCAAAGATTAGGGGCGCAGGAAGTGTACACCTACGCCAATAATCAGCCGGTTGTTTTCAATAAGGAGCTTCATATTTATGAAGAGGCTACTCCAACAGGAATAATAAACTATAGGAAAAACAAAAAGATAGCAAGTTTTGACAACTTTGAACCAAGACTTGCCATTGCTTATTCGCTAAACAATGACCAATCCATCAAGGCCAGTTACAATAGAATGAGCCAATATGTTCATTTAATTTCCAATACTGCTTCTGCAAGCCCGCTTGATATATGGGCGCCTTCTGACCAATACCTTAAACCAGAAATTTTAGATCAGGCAGCACTGGGGTACTTTCACAATTTTAAAAACGGTAAATATTCTTTGGAAGCTGAAACTTTCTATAAAAAAATAAAAAACAAATCAGACTATATTGACGGCGCAGATTTACTTGGAATCGACGCAGTAGAAAGCGTGCTTTTAAACGGCGAAGGAAGAGCATATGGTCTGGAAATGATGTTCAAAAAAAATACAGGAAAGCTGACGGGCTGGGTTTCCTATACTATTTCTAAAGCACAACAAAGGACACCAGGCAGAAATGCAGATGAACCGGGTATAAATAACGGAGAATGGTACAGAGCAAATTATGACAAATTGCATAATTTATCTATTACGGGCGCTTATGCTTTTAATCCGAAATGGTCGTTTGGGGCAATTTATGCTTTCCAGAGCGGAAAAGCAGCAACATTTCCTAATGGGAAATACCAATATCATGGCATTACTGTTGCGAGTTATGGTTCAAGAAATGAAAATTCTTTAGCTGCATACCACCGTTTAGATGTATCTGCAACTTATACTCCTAAACCCGACAAGAAAAAAGGATGGCAGGGTGAATGGAATTTCAGTATCTACAATCTTTACAACAGAAGCAATGCAGCATCGTACGCTTTTAGACAGAATGAAGATACGGGAGCAAATGAGACAAGAAGAATATCCATTTTCGGTATTGTTCCTAGTATAACCTACAACGTAAAATTTTAAAAACAACTCACATACTTATAAAAAGATAAAAAATGAAACTGCTACAAAATATTATAATTATATCCGCTGCACTGTTTGTGACAGGATGCGAGAAGGTTACTACTGTGGATCTTAAGACAGCATCGCCAAGATTGGTTATAGATGCGTCTATAGACTGGGTAAAAAATACAGCAGGCAATGAACAAAAGATTGTATTGTCGACAACAACAGGTTATTACAGCCCCGAATTCCCGAGCGTCTCCGGAGCAGTAATTACTGTAACTAACCCGTCAAATACAGTTTTTCAATTTGTAGAAACTCCTGGAACAGGGCAATATATTTGCAGCAATTTTCTTCCTGTTATCGGCCAGACTTATAACTTAAAAATTGTTTTAAATGGGCAAATCTATATTGCATCGGAAACATTTACCGCTGTTCCTAAAATTGAAGATAATATTGATCAGAACAACAAAGGAGGTGAGGCCGGTGATGAAATTGAAATAACATTTTCCTATAAGGATGATGCAAATCAGGTAAATTCCTATCTAACCAGAGTTACCCAGCCTTACACAGCGTTCCCCGAGCTTGAAGTTGAAGATGATGAACATAGTAATGGTAATGTAATGCAGGAGTCCTATTCGCATGAAAAGTTAAAAGCTGGTGATAAGATAGACATAAAACTGTACGGAATTTCAAAAAGCTATTACAATTACATGTTCAAATTAATACTGGCTTCTGGTAATGATGGCAACCCTTTCCCTACAACGCCAGGTGCTGTCCGCGGTAATATTATCAATCAGACCGATAGCAAAAATTACGCTTTGGGGTATTTCAGACTGGCAGAAATGGATACTAAAAGCTATACGATTAAGTAATTAAGTTTTGTGGGCTAATTCTGTGTTCTCTGCATTCGGTTTTATGGCTTAACATTTTCTTTTGCTATTTTCAGTAAAATGTCATCTCCCAGCCAATTGTCCAACGGTACAACACAGGCAGGATTTCCACCAAATATTTTGTCTGTAAATGCGTCAATTTGATAAAGGTTAAGTTTCATTATAGTGGTCTGTCAAAATTACTGCCAGTGAAGAAGGTATTTACACCTTGTTTAACAACAAATGTAAGTAGAAAGTGTTTTTTAAATTTCTTTTAATAATAAATTCGCTCTTTGAGCCAATGCCTTTATATATATAATTCTGAATATTGTTTGCCCCTTTTGAATAAACTTTATTACATCTTTTCGGAGCCGCTGTTTTACCTCACACATAAACAATTTCGGGAGGTAAAATTCACTGGATGGGGATAACATACAATTAACGAATTTTCAATATCCAACTAATACTAAGAAATAATTGCCACGACCTGTTCATTTTTACACATCAAGGGTCTGATACCCATAATGAAAATCCGTTACCCGATGAAAACCGTTTTACAGGAAAGCGTTGTTAAACACCTGCCGGTGCTATTGTGTATAGCGATATTATCAGTAAATACCGTACAGGCGCAAACTTGTCCGCCGTCTGTTTCAACCACTATAACTTCCAATCCTAATACTTATTACCCGGCGCAGCAGGCAACGGTTAGTGCAGGCAATACTTCTATTGCCATAGGTGTCGCCACTTATGGAACAACCCCTATCAGTGCCGGTGATGTTTTATTGATCATTCAAATGCAGGGTGCGCAAATCATTTCAGCCGATAACCTCAACTACGGCGATGGCAGAAGCGCGATCGGTTACCTGAGTAATGCCGAATTATACGCCGGAAATATGGAATATGTTGTAGCAACTAATTCGGTTCCGCTTACCGGCGGTACGCTAACGCTGCAAACGGGAACGGTTAATAATTATAAAAATGCCGCTTTTGGCACCGATGGCCAGTACACTTACCAGGTAATTCGTGTACCTGTATATTACAACCTCATTTTGGATGCCGACATTACAGCACCTGCCTGGGATGGTGCTACCGGTGGCGTATTTGTGCTGGCTGTAAAGAACAACCTCGATATGAACGGGGATACGATCAACGTTACCGGTGCTGGTTTCCGCGGCGGCGGCGGTGTACAGCTTGGCGGCACTGGTATCACCTCTACTCTGCCAATTGTCACTGTATCGCCCGCCGATGGCATCACGACTGCCTTCCATGCTTCAAAGGGAGAAGGGATTGCCGGAACACCGCGGCTTATTAATAGCAACAATTATGGTTCACTGCGGCGGAACACACAGGAAGGATATCCCGGCGGAAGTTTCGGCATGGGCGCTCCAGGCAATGCCGGGGGAGGCGGAACCAATGATCAGCAACCGTTAAATCGAAACAACAGTGGTGGCGGTGGCGGCGGTAACGGCGGCATGGGCGGATATGGTGGCAACAGTTATGGGACCAATATGCCATACGGTGGTTATCCCGGCGCTCCATTCGCACAGCGAAGCGCATTTCGGCTGGTGATGGGCGGCGGCGGCGGAGCCGGCGACAGTAACGATGGTTCCGGCACCCCTGGCGGTGGCCTGGCTTCCAGCGGCGCCCCGGGCGGCGGCATTGTTATAATCAGCGCCGACGCCATCATTAACTCCGGGGTTATACTGGCCAATGGCAGTAACGGAAATACAACTGTCAGGAACGATGCAGCAGGCGGCGGTGGCGCCGGCGGCAGTGTATTTATCAACGCCCGTAGCGGTCACTCAAACCTCACCGTATACGCGAATGGCGGCAATGGCGGCAAT
Organism: uncultured Niastella sp.; assembly: GCA_966212235.1. Lineage (GTDB taxonomy): Bacteria > Bacteroidota > Bacteroidia > Chitinophagales > Chitinophagaceae > Niastella. Next base: position 17,170 of record CBIHPP010000016.1, read on the forward strand.
AATTTCGATAGAGGCCGCCATGGGCCCGGCGGTGGGGGTGGCGGCGGTGTTATAGTTACGGACGGAACCCTGAATGCGACCTCTTCCGTAACCGGAGGAACAGCCGGCACTACAAATAATGGATCGAGCCCTATCACTTATGGCGCCCAGCCCGGTGCTGCAGGGGTATCAGTTACAGGCCCCGTTATGGCCTTCCCACCTGGCTGCACGGCTTTACCTATGGAATTCCTGTTGGTAAAAGGAAAAAGGAACGGAACGCAGACGTTGATCAACTGGGAGGTTGTCAATGAAAAAGATGTAACAAACTATATCATAGAACGGAGTAACAATGGGACCGGTTTTGTTACAGCTGGCATCGTAAGTAAGCGGGGGAATGACGAGATGGGCAGGTATAACTATTCAGAAGCATCAACCGGTACAGAAGCGACTGTCTTTTACCGGATCAAAGCACGTGGTACAAACGGCCAAACATTTTTAAGTAAGGTTATTACCATACAAACCGGTTTTTCTGAAGGCGCATTGGAGATAGGTCCTGTTCCTGCCATCGGGCATGTCACACTCAGATGGCCTTCAACCGGCATATATAAACTCCAGGTTACCGTGTTTGATGTAACCGGTCATGCCGTACTGAGCCGGCAATACCAGCTAAAAACAGGCCTTAATGAATTGCGGCTAACGAACCTGCAAAGCTTGCCGAACGGAGTATATTTTGTCAAAGCTTCCGATGGCGCCAGTTACCGGAATGGTAAATTGGTAATTCATAACTAATGCCAATCTCGAAAATAAATTCACTTTTTGAGCCAATTGCGCGACTGAACAGCATTTCAGAAAGTGATAAAAACAAACGAGGCAGCACTTCTACTGCCTTGTTTATTTTCGTCGGGTCAGCTGGACAAGTCTAACCACTTCATAAAAAAACTATTTGCGAATAGTTATCTTAGTAAGTGACCAGCTTTAAACAATGTCATGATTAGAATATTTGAATATCTTCAGGAATTAGATTGCTTCGTAGTAAATCCTGACTATAAAAAAAATGCCGATTCACTTGGATTGACTGAATGGAACGAAGTGGTTTGGATTGGTCGCTTTTTGGCGAAAGGCTCTAGTGATATAACCAAAAAGAACATTGCTATTACCTAAAGAATCACCTGGATTTTTCCATCTACATAAGCAAATTTCCTTTCCCTTAGAACATTATTGTATGGAGGTTTGCATTCATATTCTTTTCCGAAAATTACCTGATCTTGAATCTGGATATAGAATTGAAATAATGTAACGGATAATAATTCTCCCACGATCAAACAACCAACATACATTTAACGAATTATTTATCTCCAATTACTACTAAGAACAAGTTTTGTTTAATGCCTCATTTTTGCACTGTCATTATGGTTATCAAATCATTTTGCGAGCTCATAACAATAGATATTAACGTATGAAACAAAAGCTATTTTTTATTAAGTTAACTCAAAATCCACTACATGCGTAAAGACCTGTTTATTAAATCCTGTTCTATGGCCGTTATTGTTTTTCAAAGCCTGATGGCTGCTCAATGTAAGAAAAAGATTGAAACAAAAACTGAGACTATTACTATTAGAGATACAACGGTTATTGTTGTCAATAAAGACACTTCAGTAAACCTAAGTAAGGGATTGGTGCTGTATTACCCTTTTAATAACAGTGTTGGCGATTCAAGTGGCAACCAGCGCAATGGGGTAATTTCCGGTACACTGCAATATACCACCGATAAAAATAATGCGGCCAATGGTGCGGCGCTGTTCAATGGCACCAACTCTTATATTACAGTTGTTGATCATGGCGCACTTGCCCATGCATCGTTTACCGTTAGCATGCAATTTTATGCCACCGCTACCACCACGCAGAGCCTGTTCGCAAAGCTTAACTTTACCGACGCCACTAGTTTAAGCTGGGTGCTCGCTCTGTTTGGGAATGGCCCGGATTATCCTAAATCTGCCGCCTTTGGAGTGCGTGGCCCCTTTGGAGCGTGTGGGTTGTTTGATCCCATGAGCTATTCCGATATGGTTTATTCGATGGAAGATATTCAAACCAATAAATGGTATCACATCGCTTGCGTATTCGATAAAGGAGTTGAGAAAATTTATCTGAATGGAAGATTGCGTCATGCTATTACCCGCGATTTCCAAAATCCTAAACAATGTACTGATGCACCTGTTATATTGGGCGCCTGGAATCAGGGATCGCCATTGTACTACTCTGGTAAAATGGATGAATTCCGCATGTATAACCGTGCTTTGAATGATACAGAGATCGCACAGCTTGGCAAAGGGATGTAAGCTAACCTTTACTTTATAAAAAAATTCAGTATTGCACCAGCCCCGGGCTGGTGCAATTATTTTAAAAAGGGCTTAATATATTTTATGCCGGGCGTCCGCTATTTAAAAATGTTCAATTCCTCATTATAAACAGGACCTTGTATGCCCAAAAATTTTAAAACACTATGAAATACATGGTTTTGTGACAATGAATTTTCTGTCTTCAGTTGTTTTAAACTGTTATCAGATGTCCAAACTATAAAAGGAATGTCATATTGTTCTTTGGGCGCCAGACTTAAAGGCAAACCATGCATGTATAGATTTTTTTCTCCTAAAGATTCGCCATGGTCGGAAACAAAGATCATTGCACTTTTATATTCCTTTAATTGTTTTAAATCTTCAATTACATTGTATAAAATATAATCAGTATAACCAATCGTATTGTCATAAGCATTGACCAGTTCAGTATTAGAACATTTTGCTAATTCTACACTATTACAGACGGGCCTAAAAGTTTCGAACTTAGGCGGATATTTCTTGCTATACTCAGGTCCATGACTTATACTTGTGTGCAATATTATCAATACCTTGGTTTTTGTACTTGCTGCTATTTGCTCTTTCAGGTTATTCAAGAGAACTTCATCGTAATCGCATCCATCGCCTTTACAATCTTTCATCAGCGCTTCTTTGTTCAGGTAATTTTTTATATGAACGGGTGGTTCTCCCCAGTTTGTAGTTCTCCAAACAACCTCTACTCCATTTCTATATAAATAATTGGGTAAAATCTCATACAACTCGCCGGTATTTTTATGTTCTAAAATACACTTTACACCTGCAGTCGTGTAGGTGGCGCAAGAGGTAGCATTAAAATGAAATACACCAGGGGTTTTTGAAAGAAGAGGATTTGTATTTTTACTGTACCCGTATAAAGAAAAATTTTCACTTCTGGCAGATTCTCCTATCACTAAGACTACAACCGATTTCTGGTTATCTTTTATGGTAGCATCTGGCAATAATATTTCTTTTTCATTTTCCTGGTGTTTATGTACAAAAAAAAGAGAAAGATTTACTGTGTAACTCCATGGCATTGCAAGCCCGCCTAATGCTTTTGAATTTTTATCAATCCACAACCAATTTTTGGAATTGGCAAATGCAACAATTAACATAAATAATAAACTAGCTAAAGCGATGATTAAAAATCGCTTGAATGTTACATTTACTATTTTGGCTTTAATGATAATAATGCCAGGAATAACACCAAGCAGAATTACATAGAATAGTAATTTTATGGAAAAAAAACCAGCCGACTCAGCATAATTGGTATTTAGTACATTGCCGACCATACTTTCGTCTATAATAACACCGTAAGTATTAACAAAGTAAACTGCAATTGCGTTGACAATAAAGAATAATACCAGGATAATTTTCCCTACAAAGCGTAATAGAAAGAACATCAGAAAAAAGGCAAAAGAATTTGCAACCAGCATTAGAATAATAAAACAAATAATAATGGTAATGCCGTTAAGACTTTTATAATCAACATTATTAAAAACAAATTTGAAAAAGGGAAAATGAAAGAATAAGAAGTTGAGACAACTTAGTAATAAAGAAAAGTGAACGATATTTATATTATTTTTTAATAAACGCATAAACTATTTTATAAAATGGAACAATCAAGCCGATTAATACCAAATAAAATATTATCAAATTTTTGTCGATTATCTGGCTGATTAATGACACACAACAAGCCAGTATTAATAAAATAAAAATCGGATAGTATTTTTTATTGTTAACCCAGGCCCAGATTTTATATTTCCGGCTGATAAAGATTCCTGCCAGTCCCGAAATATATCCGATAATACTGCCAATAATAACATCAAGCGGATAATGCGCTCCTACGCCTACCCTTGTAAACGCAATAATTAGTCCTGTTATGATTGTAAAAAGAACCCATAAAATTTTATAGGGCAACCTTTCGGGCATAAATGCAAACAACAAAACAGTAAATGTTGTAAAGACTGTAATTGAGTGTCCAGAGGGTAAACTGGCATGCCCTACAGCTGTTTTTCCGACGATAACAAAACAATTATTTTCAAACACCACAGCAGGTCTTGGCACCCGAAATATATTTTTTAAACCGACAGAAAATATAAGAGAAGCCAGCGATGCCGATATTAATGATTCCCATATTTTAGGCGCATACAAAATGAAAATACTTAAAACAGACAAAATAATTGAAGCATCTCCTAATTGGGTAATATTATTGATGATATCCGGGAATTGGCCTAAACTATAATTAATAAAAAAGAAATTGTCCTTTTGAATCTGTACATATTTATCAGTATGTAAAGAATCCATGTGGTATAAAAATAAAATAATTGCGATTAACAGGGATATGGGCAAATAAAATAAACATGGTTTGAGTTTGGAATAATTATTAATAACGTTTACGTTCATTGCACATTATGAGTTTTTATTTACAGATCTGTAGGTTTTGCAGCCATAGGTGAAAGGGAACCCAATGTTCACATTCAGGGATTGGTCACCATCTCTATTAGGGCCAACGAGCACCGTACCACCTGAATTGGCCGAATATGTAGCGGTAGGTTGCGAAACGGAAAAACGTAGCTGGGCCCTGACTGAAGAAGCATTCAGCGCATACAGGCAAATAGTTAATAAAATAAATTTACTAATTGGGTGATAGGGTATAGGTATACGTTTCATTTTTCTAACGGATATTTGGATTAATAAATAACTGTCTGGTATGCAAACCAGAACGAACGGCTCAACAAACATAGCTAACTAGCAGAGCGTGCGTCTTAGTATTAGTTGTATGTCGATTATTCGTAACCCATAGTGGCGAGGATGCAAAAACATGGATAAACTATCACAAACAAAGGGGAGAGTGAATACCTCAATTGCGTGCGTGCAAGGTGAAAAGAAAGATTTTTACGGATGCCGCAGATTAAAAAACTAACTACAAACTTTATTTATAAATTTGGTAACAGTTTATATCAAGACAAAGTTTCGATAGACAAAAATATGGATACCATTAAATACAGAAATAAACCGGCTCCCTACTTGTATCTTTTTATAATCCTTGCTTTTGGTAGCAATGTCATTCTCAATCTTTGGTCAGGGCCAACGCTTTTTTACACTGCTTGTTCATTAATCATCCTTATTTGCATCGTTTTATATGTGCGTACAATTGAAATATTTCTGGACAAAGACAGAATTAAAATAAAATTAAGGGTGTTAAAATTTACATACAAAACGATAGACCTTAGATTTGATATCATAAAACTTTCAGGATCGCTTGATGACACTATTTCGTTCTATAAAAACAATGTTGAAATTTTGAGCATCGAATATGTTGACCATATAGAGGAGCCGACATACACGGTTGGCTCAATTGAAATAAATTATAAACAGAAAACATTCGAAATAGGAAACAAAAAGTCCTCATTTGCTCTATTTGAAAAGATTAAACATATCAGTTCAAAACATATTACAACTGCAGACATGCAAGTCAATATTAGTAGTTGAATGATTGCCAACGTGAACGTTAAAGTGTGATTGACGTGATTAAAGGAATAAGTTATCTTCACATAAAAGATCGTTAACATCAAAAAAATCAAAAACCGTGACCTTCACTAAAGTTGTTCCAAGTATCTTCTACGCAGATATTCAAATCGCTCTTAAAACTTTTATCGACTGCCTTGAATTTACCATCGGACATGACGAACTACACACCCACAACCCTTTTTGTGTAGTCGTCAAAGATAGCCTGAGCATCATGCTCTTCCAGAATGTAGAGTACGCTGAAAAAGAACATCCAGAGATTCGGCTCGTGACCAACAATATCCAGGAAGTCTATGCAAAGGTTGCCTCGAAATTCCCGGAGCTGTTACATCCAAATCTTAATGAAGTGACAGTAAGGCCTTGGGGCGCCAGGGAGTTTGCAATGCTGGATGGACAGATTGGAATCAGGGTGCAACAATGGCCAAATTAAATGCCTGAAGAAGGTCTTGATCGCATTTCCAGGAGGAAGTATCTCTCCGTCCTTTGGACAATTTTAACCTGTTTAGTGTGCGATTTATTTACTAGATGTAAAGGCTGCTTTAATATATAAAGTAAGGCGTTTTGTATAAAAAAAAATATGCGGGGTCAACAAAAATATACTTTAACCGAAAATATCACCATTATCATTGAACATTTTTAAATAGCGAAAAAAGCGATGAATTACCCTGTAAATTTTCTCACTGAGATGCCTTTGTATGTAGAAAATTTATTTTACGAACATGGCAACGCCCACCTTGTAGATAAATAGCGAATGCCAGCAAGAATAATATTATATTTTTATACTTGAACCTGCCGGAGGATTGTCGAACTGTTGGACCGAAGATTTATTGAAAATAAGCGATTTAAAAATATAAGAAATTTCAATTTCATTTAGAAATTCCTCAGCAACGAAATTATGCTTACTTATTAAAAATGACGTATAATAGCGGAAAATATTATTACCTGCATTGAAGACATTACTAATAATTACAGCCTTTATCAGTTCTCTGTATTCCTGTAATTACAGACAAAAGAATACCAGACCTAACAAGCTATTTGATGTGACATATCATTTACTTAAAGTTGACACAAATATTCGGAGCACACAATATCATAATGGCTACTACTTACTTCAACTGGCAAACAACAATTTCGCTGTTTTAGATACAAACTTTATCCAACACAAGGAGATTGAGCAACGCCTGGAAAATTCAAAAACCGCATTTTTCTACAAGCGTGGTGACACGACTATATTAGCATTAGAAACCAAAGACTTTCAGCTAAAAGAATTTCAGTTAACAAATGATTTTATATTAAAGCCATTGACATCAAGAATTTCGTATGAAAAGCCAGATTTTTATGGACAGGTCTTTCTTGAAGATAGTACTTACCAAATCTATGGCTGTTGCCTAGGTGAATTTGGGGGTTCATTATTTTTTTATAACAAACGTAATAAACGGTTATACTTTTATAATTCAGAATGTGTTTACCAGGTTGTTAATTATCACAACTCTTATTATGTATTTGATGATTTGTACACATACGATTATACAAGAATCAGCAATCCTGAAAAACTCATTGAGTTAAAATATAAAGACAGGCTATTCGGTTGTAATTGGTGGACACAGGTCGACAGTTTAAATTCTTATGAAAAAAGCAGATATCAAAAGATTGATGGGCTTTATGAATACAAACCTAATATAAGAGAAAGCAGTTTGAATAGTTTTGTTTATAACGATACACTTTTTACGATTCTTTCAACCGACTCTTCAACATATTTAGCAATTCATCAAGGAGACAGTTTAAAGAAAGTACAAAAACTATTAGACAAAAAGATTTGGTTTCATCATACTGAATATTATGAAGATGCAGGAAGGAGAATTGTTTCTTTTTCCGCGACATCAACTCAATTGAATTCCGAGACTAAGGCGGCGACTGATATGACAAACTCTGGTTTTGTAATAATTCAAGGTCGGAAGATTGAAATAGCAGAATATCCGACAAAACGGGATTACATAATGCAGTAGCGTACACAAGAATACTTCGAACTAAAAAGGGCCTTCACTGGTCGGGGAATTTCCAGGGGCGCACAACATACAATTAACGAATTATCATTATCCAAGTAATACTAAGAAGCAATTTTCCCCATTTGTTCATTTTTGCACATCTATGATCTGATACCTATAACAAAAATCCATTACCTGATGAAATCCGTTTTACAAAAATGCATTGTCAAATGGACTGTAAGAACGCAGTCGCAGCAATCCCTGAAATCGGCTATGAAAAAGATTTTCTGGCTGATGGTAGTATTCCTGCTATGTAGGGGACGGACGGTTTTTTGTCAGAGTCCCGGCGGGGTAGCTTCAAACCTGACATTATGGATAAAGGCCGGTAGTGGAGCTTCCCCATCTTCGGGGGGCACCCTTACAGGATGGACGGACATGACGGGCAACAACAGCTTTTCCCTGACATCCACGGGCACGGGGTTAACGACGCCCGTAGTCGTTCTCAACGGACTTAATTTCAATCCGGTGGTTCGTTTTACCGGATCAGGGACCGACGGTTATCGCCTGCTGGGAAATACGTCGATTACGATGTCGGAGGCCTCGGTAGCCGGTACCTGGACCGGGAACGTAATGAATAACCGGGGTGCTTTCTTTTCCCCTATCAATAATGGCGGGGGCGGTAATTCCCGGTATTATTTCTGGTCGGCCTCCAAAACCCAGTTGTGGGTCGGATTCGGGCCGGCCACCTCCGGCCCGGGTTATGTAATGGCAACCTCGCCGGATTCAAACGTTCCTGTCGTCCTGACGGCCAGCGGCACCGGCAGCGGCAGCGTGTTAAACATGAATGGACTGGATGCCAGTACAGGCAGGGTCAGAGGAGGGTATACTTCCACCACAATGACCGATATTCCCCAGATTGCCGACCGATCTTCCTCAGACGGCAAGATGAATGGCGACATCGCCGAGATCGTCCTCTATAGTGCGGCCAATTCGACTACGCTTCGAAATAAAGTAGAATCCTACTTAGCCCTTAAGTATGGCATTACGCTTGGGAATGCAACCTCTCCCATCAGCTATACCTCTTCGGCGGGCACCGTTTTCTGGACAGGCCTGGCTGCATACCAGCATAACATTTTCGGCATCGGAACAGATAATGGATCGGGGCTGGTACAAACCAGTTCCAATAGCGTCAACTCGGGCAGCGGCGACGGGACAGGACAAAGCGGGTTGGGCAACCTTGTACTGAAGACTTCGTCCGCACTGACAAATGGTCAATTCCTGATGGTCGGTACGGACTCCGCGGCGCTGACGGAGGAAACGATCACGGCAGCCATAGGCCCGGCGGCGGCCATCGGCTCCAAGCGATTGGTGCGCACCTGGAAAGCGCAGAATACCGGAGCTGTTTCTTCCGTCAATCTCAGCTTTGACATGACTGGGCTGACGCTGTCCGGCGCTTCGGTGGCGACAAATTATTACCTCCTTATCGACAACGATGGGGATGGAAATTTTACAACAGGCACCCAAACCTATGTGCCGGCGTCCGGTATCACCGGCAACCTCATCTCTTTCTCCGGCACCAGTGCACTGGCCAACGGAGTGGTTTTTACCCTGATAACCATTCCCTCGATGTTTGTTCTTGCCGACAGGTGGCAGGGGTTCACGGCTTCGGCGGCGGGCAGCAGTGTAACCCTTCATTGGAATACGGCACCTGATCTTCCCATCGATTATTTCAATGTGTATCATTCCACCGATGGCACGACTTTTATCCCAATCGCGCAGCTACCCCTTACAACCGTAATGCCGCCGGCAGGGATGTCGTATGTGGTGTCTGAGCGTGGCGCGGGCACTTATTTCTACCGGTTACGGGCAGTGCTAAAAGACGGGGCTGAAAACTACAGTATGACCCGGTCGGTCAGGATATCGGCTTCACAGAGGCTTAAGATACTGTCCAATCCTGTGGTCGGCGGAGAATTGAGACTGCAATTCCATGCGTTGGCAAGTGAGTCGGTGATCGTCTCTCTATTCAGCGCCTCCGGCAGCAGGCAACTCACACGAATCTGGTCGGTGGCGCCGGGAGAGAACTTGTTGACAATGGATATACATCGGTTAGGGGAAGGTCTCTATTTCCTTCGACTTGATGGCGGTCATGGCTACGAAACATTAGCCTTCGTAAAATCCACTGGAATGAAATAGGAGTAAGGACGAACCCGTCCGCCAGGTGCCGGGCCTTCATCAGGGGATTGTTTCGGAATCCCTGTTTTACGATGTGCAAGACTACCTGAAGGATCAATGAGGCCGTTGAGCTGATATACGCGCTGGACGCGGGTTTCATCAAAAATGAAACAGGACAAACCAAAGGCTTCAAGTTCAATAACTTGAAGCCTTTTCTTTAAAGCAGTCGGGCAGACTGGACAGATTTCTAACCTGCTGATACAGGATTTAAAGGTATTAGGGGAGTTTGTAAGGCTCAAGGGCCTTATAGTAAAATAGGAATGGCCATTTATTTTAAATGACAAAATGGCAACACTACAACATTCAACTGAAAAACAATTTTCTATACCCCCCCCCCTGAATTTCCCAGATAGCCACATCCAGCACAATCCACAGATACCAAGATCAACTTTCTGGCTTAGGGAAAACATTAGCCGAACTGTGCTGGTTGTTAGCGAAGGTCATTTCGGAAAAAGCTATAATGCCTTCTATGATCTGTTCAGAGTTGAAAACGGTAAAATAGCAGAGCACTGGGATGTTATTGAGCCAATTCCCGCCCGGTAAGAGACCGGCTACAAAGAAATATTGTGCATGCAGACAGTTGCTGCCAGCTGCGCCGTAATTGCCGGTGAAATACGCTTATACAGGGAAGTGATAAAATAGAATTGTCCTTTAGGATGTACCAGCAGGCCGCCAGAGGATTCCGGACAGATTGGTTGCAGGCATTTTTGGGGCCGATAACCGGGTAAAGCAGGTAACAATTCAGCAATAATATGCGCTTCGTCCCATTCATCTTTTAATAACTGCATTGCCCATGCGGTCAATTGCCGATAAGAGCCACGACGTTTGTCCCGGCCAGATAAATGTCGATATAAGATTGAACCGATCTTCGATGCCCGCTCCAGGATACCGGCATGGTATAAGGTCTGTTCCCTACGGGCTTTTCGCCGGGCGGCTTTTAAAGTTTTCCTCCGCCAGTAGGCAGTGTCCAATTTTCGATAAGTGCGTTTGTTTTTTTTATTTAACGGGACAAAGTTTTCGTTTTCAGGTTGTTTGTTTACTATAGGTTCAACATAACATTGAATTAACAGTTGTTGAATGTCCTCTTCCTTTTTCCTGGCTTTAAGCATGATGTATGCTTCACCGGTGAAAGACCGGTACATCCAGCCCTGGCACCATACCATAAGCATCAATATACCTTACAGGGTTGTCAAAAGCATAGACGTATGGAGACCATCTACGCATTTTGTCCGCCAAGGGATCAATTTGCCAAAATCTACCCAATTGCGGATCTTGCATTCTGGCCTCAAAGTCATACATTTCCAACCCACTACCATTACTGAACTCTTTAGCTTGAAATTCTTACCATTGAACTTGTGCTTTATTTTCAGGTGCCCCGAAGTTAAGTGCTTTACTGCTAATACCCGCCATCGTCCGGCCAAAAGGATAATAATCACCGTCCCCATTTTATAGCTTCCCAGTTTTGCGGGAAGCTAATTTTATATGCTGCTCAAAGAACTCTAACAGTGTTCAAAATAGATTTTTTCTTTTTTAATTGTAAGAAAAAATCCGGGTGTTGCCCGGATCTAGCAAAACTGCTCTAGTTTGTAAAGTTATTGATCACAATCATTTATTAGCTGTCTGTACTGGATCAACACCGCCTGGATGCTGCCGCCGGTAAGCGGAAGATTCTCCCCGCCCAAAATCAACTTTCAAGATTATGGGGCTCAAAAAAATACTTGCCATCTTTTTTATAATAAATAAAATACAATTTTAAAGCTGAGTCTGAACTATAAAATCTTATTTGTAAAGCTGTTTTCTTTTCGCTATTCACTGTTAAAAAAACATCCACGCCAATAGCCGCTACTAGGTAATCACTTTTAGCAATCCCCGCTTTAATTACCTCTTCTAATTTTTCGAGAAGTTCAGTTGAATCAGGAAATTCCTCTCCTCCATAATAACTCACCGGTTTAATGTTGTGTTCGTTATCGATCACGGTGCCAAAGGGGTAAAATTCATCGGCGTCTGCCAAATACAATTTTGCCTGTAGTAAAATATTATCAATTACAACTTGCATTTTTTCTTTTGTCAATTCAAACATAATAACCAAATATAAAAGAATCGAAATCAAGCCCTGCGTCCTGTATTACTAAAACAAAAGCCGCTCTTAATAGCGGCTTTTGCCCCTTTAATAAAGAAGAATTTGTTATCTCTGGTACGTCTATCGTGTTGCATTAAACAAATCATGCAAAAACTCCTCATCAGGATCATTTAAAAGCACTTGAACATCCTTATTCTCATAAAACAGTTTCAATTCACCTTTATTTTCGCTTTCAATTGCTCTTACACCGTCCAAAACACAAAAGAAACCAAAAACTGCCGCTTCAACTGATTCTTTAATGATTTGCCCAACGACTTTTTTATCATTTTCATTCAATTGATTATACCAAATTGACATTTCAACAAGTTTTTGTAAAGGCCGTCGCCCTGGTGGCTTCTCTAAAACTGATATAATACCTTTTGTTGAGTCTTCGGCAACAACTAATCGTATAACCTTTACATATTTTTCACTGTTCATGATATTTCAACTATGGCTTACTTACGAATCTACAATTAACATTTAATGATTTATGGCTTCGTCTATTGAGTAACATTAAACAAATCATGCAAAAACTCCATTTCAGGATCATTTAAGAGTTTTTGAATATTGCCATTTTCATAATACAATTTCAATTCACCTTTATTTTCATTCTCAATTGCCGCAACACCATCTAAAACACATAGAAAATGAAAAACTGCCGCTTCAACCGATTCTTTAATGATTTGCCCAACGACTGTTTTATCATTTTCATTCAATTGATTATACCAAATTGACATATCAACAAGTTTTTGTAAAGGCCGTCGCCCTGGTGGCTTCTCTAAAACAGATATAACACCTTTCGTTGAGTCTTCTGCAACAACTAATCGTATAACCTTTACAAATTTTTCAGCATCCATAAATATTTATTATTTATTATTTATTCTGGGAGGTTTTTCAAACTGTCCATGAAATTGCTTATTAGTTAATTCTATCAATTTCTGTAAACTGCTATTGGGTGCATTGGTATATTGTCTTAAATCTCGGATGTCCTTTGCTAGTTGTGCCCTTTGGGGAGTTGTCCCTAAAGTTGACTGTGCAGTCTGTGTTCCTTTAAAAGTTGGAATAGCTTTGTGTTCAACCTTCGGCAAAGCAATAGTAGGAGCAGTAGCTTCATTATACCCTTGCACCAGTTTACTGGAAGGATGGCTTTGAGGTGCATGATGAATCTCTATACCATCCCATGGAACAGATCTGGCTCTTAAATCATTGGCTGCGCCAACTTCATATGGTTGAACAGCTTTTTTTGCAGATTCAAGAACTTTGACTTCCGTTGCAACAGCTTTAACCTCTAGATTTACTACCGTTTTTGCAGCGTTTATCTCTGCACCAACCGGTCCTCCCAACGTAGACAAAGGATACATCATTGCCTGATGAATAGGATCATTGCCTGCATTCCAGTTATTCTTCGCATTTTCTCCTGCTTGACTTGCGGCCTCACCTATCCTTTTACCAGCAAGCCAAAAACCTCTCTTTTGCGCCTCCCACCTTTCACTAAGCCATTGTTTTAAACCTGCACAGCACTCGGCTCCCTCATCACCTAATGGATCACTATACCGTATGGGATTGTCATAATTAGAAGCATACGGCGACCACATCTCCATGTTTTCAACCTTCGGATCTATTTGCCACCATTTACCTATCTGAGGGTCTAATTCTCTTAGTTGCGCATCATAAATTTCAATACCAAAACCGTCTTCTTTCTCAATTCCATTATATTTTTTCTTATTATCAGGCTCTCCAAAATTCAATGCCTTCGAAGAAATCCCCGCCATCGTCAATCCAAACGGGTAATAATGCGTTTCTTCCGTAATAGGGCCTCTTTCATGGGTCACTTGAAGATTGTCGAAATATACTAAATTATTACTCTCATTACTAACAAAAACATAAACATATCCATTTTTTTCTGCCTCTTTCGCACTACCGTCAATCCTATAAATAGTCTGTCCACTTCCTTTAACAGTAACAGGAACTATTTCAGAAGATGATCTAATAAATCGGAATTGTTCATCAAAAAACAGAATGTTTAAATATGCTTTTGGCATGGTGCCGCCACTACCGGTTTGGGGCGCCAGAAAGTCGGTGAAAGGAAAACTGCTATTTAAATTATTTGTTATAATACTTCCATTAGAGTGGAAACCAGATGTAATTGAGCTGTAATTAAGTATGTTGGCCAGAACTGATATGATTGAATTTATGCCGTTAGCCCCATTATTATCTGTTGCATCATTCTGAACAAAATAATCTACCTTAACATGAATCCTGTCCCTGGCCATTACCTTTAACAACTTACCCGCGCCTATACTATGAGTACTTTTTCTTAGCAACTGTACTTTGCCACCATTCGAGCTGCTTTCATAAAAGCTTCCAGGTCTTGAGGTTTGTCCAACATTAACACTGTCATAATAAATACTCTCGTTGGCAATTGCAGCATCTTCAAAAGTTACCGGAGGATAAAATGATGTGTCATTTTGCTCAGTCAATACCATGCGCACATTGCCTAAATGATCTTTTACAAAATAATCATAATGAAATGCTTTCTTTGCCGTATCAAACCGTATCCTTCCTTCCTCCATAGATAAAAATTGCAGCGTGTCCTGGTAAAAGACGGCATTACCCAAATACATAGTTATCTTACCGGGCGGCTGTGCACCGGGATATACTTCCTTCTGAATTTTATTTCCAAAGGCATCATATTTATAAATAATGGTTCCCTGGCTATCAACGGTAATTCCTTCGGGCAGGTTCAGGAAATTATAATTGATGTTACTTATTTCTTTATTGTAATCGCGACGGTTATTGCCATTATTGTCGTATGTGTAATCAGCTGCACTTATAGTTTTGTTACCACCTGTAAAGGTGCGCATATAGATCTTCGAGCTTCTAAAGTCGCCTAATGTTGTCAATGTATCGTTTCTCCGATCAATTACATTTAACAGGCGATTGCTGTTGCTGATGTAGGTATATAACAGGCTGTCGATTGTTTCACTGCCGGTTGCTTTCCAGCCGCGCTGGTTCATGGTAAGCAGGTTACCGTTGGCATCGTAGGTAATTCCACTCACCGAATAATCAATACCGGCAGCAAGTCCAAAGCTGTTATTGGTAAGCTGTGTAAATGCCGCTCCGGTCAACCTGTTTATATAATCATAGCTGAAATCGTATTTACGCAATTGCCGGTCGCCGGTGCTTTTCCAAAGCATCCCTGCGATATTGCCATTATATTGAGAATCTACATAGCTTTTGGGAGTGCCATTAATTTTAAACGAACCCTTATCGTATCCTAAATCAAATCCAAAAAAGTTAGATGTACTTGTGGTATCTTTCAGATATTCTCTATTTGCTCCCAACACCCAGCCCCTTATATTGTAATCATATGTAAATGAGTCAATAGGGGTGTTCCCAATTTTCTTTTTCTTCAACTGGCCTAATGCATCATATTCATTCTGGATAATAGTAGTCCATGATGCAGGCATGTTACCACTATTCACCTTTGAGTTGCTGGTTTTTTTTTCAATCTTTACCACACGGCCCAAGGTGTCATAACTCATTTGGGTTAACACAATACTGGTTTGAGAATTAGCCCCTCCCTTTCCCTGTTTTTGAATGAGAAAAACCGGCTGTCCACTGAACGAATATTGTGTAACCTGAACGTCATGAACACCTGTATAATTTGTTTGTTCTGTTTGTATTACCCGACCTTGCTCATCATAATAATTTATAGAATATAAATAATCAGATGTATTGAGAATTTTAAATCGGGTTCCTGTGACCAACCCCTTCAACTTGGCAGATTGTGAAACTTCCTGAGGATAAGGATAATTCACATTTGAAGGATTTAACAAATAAATATCAAAGGAATCATTCCTGTTAGCATGAAGGGGTGTGGTGTATGATGAAAGCCAGTTGTAATTATCATAAAAAGTATTCGTCAATTCCTCAATGGTCTGTCCCGAAAGATTAGGATAGGCGATACTGGTATCTGCCCGTTCTGAATGATAAGCCAAACTATTGCTGTTATTCCATAGACCGGCAGCAACAGGTCTATTTAACAGGTCATATTGAGCATATTGCCATTTTGATGGTGACCCATTGCGTAAATTCCCGTCCTGCATCAAAACCATCCGGTCCCTGGCATCATAAACCATATATATAACATCTGCCCCCGGTACTTTTTTCATGGTTACTAATCCCCTTTCGTTATATTCATATCGAAAGCACTGCTCATTTAGAATTACGTTGCTATTCCATGTTATATCCCAACCATGAGCTAACAGCAATTCTACTCCCTTTGGTTGTACTACTGCTCTTAACTGATTCAGATCATCATATATATAGTAGGTGCATAACCAACCAAAATGGCCCTGGCCAGTGCTATCGTCAGTATTGGCTGTTATTTGAAACTTTTTTAATATAACCTTTCCCTCCGTGTCTTTAAATTCAATTACCTGTTTATCGTTTTCGTCTATAGTTACATTTTTAAATAATTCGCCGGGATTATATCTGGCAGTAGTGGTGTAACTTCCAAAGGCTCCGCTATTATCCGCTACTGTCCATACTCTAACTGAATCCGTTGTAGTATTAACCCAATATTTCATTTTTACACCCTTGCCGTTATGCACCCAACTATCGCCTGCGGCATAGGTTCTGTCTATTCTATCTAATGGAGATGCTTCGTATTCAATTTTATTGTAGTAGTACAAATAACCTTGACCTTTAATTGGGCTGGCATTATTACTGTCACTAAAGAAATAATTTTGCTGATCAAAGGGATTGAGTTTGAACAAACCATCAGTAATAAATGTATTGCTACCGTAACTGTTGGCTGCAAAAGGTAAGTATTGCCGAACTTCCCTGCCCAGGCTGTCATAAACAATTGCAGCCACCAAATCCACAGCACTGCTACCGGTGATCAGGGAGCCTTGCTTTACAACAGTTTGAACTGGCCTTCCCAACCCATCTTGATACTGTGTTGTTATACGTGCTTCTTGTAGGGAAGATGTAGTAGACAGGTCATTAGGGTTAGTTAATGGCTTAATACCATCCCAGGTACGTACATAATTTCTTTTCGCCGAAGCATCATATGGAGCCGGCTTTATAACAGTAGCATCCTGGGCCTGTAAAGGCAGGCAACATGACAAAATACCTGTCGCTATAATAGCAGCAATGATGATTCGTTTCATAATGAAAAATGTAAGAATTGTTGATTAATACTCGCCTGAGCTGTCATTTTCCTTTGTCAATTTCTTATGGGTAATCCGCTATTAACTATTCTATCCATCATTGGGTATGTGAGAGAGGCCCGCCGTGGCATTACTGCATATAATCGCCCTGTTTCACTCACGAAAAATTTATGTCCAATTCCCTTCGCATCCATGTCAAAGTGATTGTTTTTTTTACGGTCGGTAAGCCATTGCAGTAAGGGTGATTGATCTTGTCCTTTCCGGGTATTCATTGCCTCGGTTATTAAAATTCCCCGCTCCCTATATAGCTGTTTAACATTTGTTTTGTCGGTGGAATTGAAGCCATCCTCACTCGATAAAATGCCAATTACATCAATTTTACCGGCGTGGCGAACAAGAAAACTGTCCAGCTGAATCAATAATGAATCGCTGCTTTTCAGGGGCAGTATCAAAAAAAGTATCTTTTTGCCCATGTACTTTTTAAGATTAATAGCATTGCCATCTATGTCCTTAACTGGTAAGTCGTAAAAAGTCTGACTGAAACCAGTTGTAACAATCAAGAAAACTGCAATTATCAGAGCGCAGATTGTTTTTGTCATATTATTGCTTTTGGGATTAACTTAATTATTTGCTTTTTCCTAGTCTACTGTAATCTCCGCACAGCCATCAGCAATGTCTACAGAATAAAAGTTAAAGCCGTCTCCATCTCCATAATACCAGCAACCAACATTGAAAAAATAATAACCTGTCCCGGGATTCCACGGGTATATTTCAATATCATAAGTACCTGCGGGTATCCTTCCTAGCCACCCATAACCATAAAATGTTAGGAACTCATATTGCTGATATGGGGCGTTTACATTAGTTAGTCTTACATAGAAATTGGATCCAAACCATGGATTATTGTTGTTTAATATCAGGTCAACATAATCTATACATTGCCCGTTTGCATTGGCCTGTCCCTGTGCCCACCACCATGCCTGATCGGTAGCATCTTCCGGTGAAATGTGGGAAGTAAAAGTTCCTGCAGGCACATCCACATAGTAAGGTTGCGGTTCGTCAGGCCAGCAAAGTTCAGAGTAGAAATCACCATAAACCCGTTCGCTATACCAGGTCATCAGGGAACAGGCCGCGCTTTCATTTGCATACTTTTGTCCGTTTGTATTTATATCAGTTTGTGCCAGATCATTGGCAGCAGCCTGTGTACTAGCATAATACGTATTTGCTTGCACTATATAGGTTGCTTGTCCGCCAATGCTATCATTGGTACAATTATTCCGGGTAAAATTTTGGCTCACTTGCGCATTTCCAAACCAGGCGCAGTTTTCAGGTTGTCCACTGTAGTTGTAACAAATCTTTTTTAAAATCTTTTTATTCTGGTCGCGAACCAATGCAAGCCTTCCAAACTGATCATAATCGTAATACAATTTTTTACCTGTTGCATCTATTTCAGAAATCAAGCCTATCAGTGGTTTGTAGGCATAGGTGCTGACTAAAGCCTGTGAGGATGCAAGGCCTGTGCGGATCTTATTCAATTCTGTTTGTAGTTGTTGCTCAGAACCAGGATTATTTATAATATTGGCATCTATCATACCCATAACTGAATTGTAGGTGCTCCCTGCCACTTTGGCCACCGGGTATTGATGATTGTATCCCCAAACAAAGACTTCTTTTACATTATTCGGCCTCGCCTGTTCTAATATATTTCCATAATTATCGTATTGCAAAAAATTAATGACAGGTTTATACCGGGTATCTTTACTGTCGCTGCCTGAAGTAATACTGGTAGTCTGGAAATTTGTTAACGCGGCAGTAATTCTAAGGTTAAAAACCGTATCAGGGTATGGAAGCGTTTGTTTATATCTCACATACTGGCCTGAAACCGTTCTCAAATTGGAGCCATCGGAATTCATTTTTTGAACATATTTTTCTATATAAGGCGCGGTAACATGTCTGTCAAGCAGGTTTTTAATTGAAATTGCGGTCGCATTAGTTGGACTGCTGCCAACAGTGTAATCCTGTGGATATTTCAGGGTAGTAATTGTATATTCCCCCCGTGAATTGCGATTGGTTACTTTGATGGGATAAGAATGCGGAAATGAATAACTATGATATTCATATTTGGTAACCTCGTTTATATTTCCTGTCGGGGCATATTGAACAGTTGAATCTTCTATCTTTAGTGCATTTTGATTCCCTCTAATGGTGTAAAAATCCACAGCATTATAACCGTTAAACCCAGCGGTCTGCCCCGCGCCGTACAAAACGACATTATCTAAAGCCAGAGAAACAGACCTGTTATACAACCGGGAGTCATCAAATTCATACCTACTAAAATCCTGCTTTTGAAGCTGCCCGGCATTATTATAGTAATCCATCTGTTTGAAAAGCCCTCTTTTCCATGAGTTATCTGTCGTAATTCTCGTTCTTGTTGCCAGCAACGGACTTTGTGCAAATTGATCAGCGAAACTGTAAGGGTCGTCTTGTCCGTTGGTAAAGTAACTCACTATTTTGCTGTTGTCTTCCCTTATTTCTGTCACTTTTGAATATCCTATAACGCCTCCCTGGGAATTACCCAGGGGTATAACGGGGTTGGATGACAGATCCAGAAAACCGCAGGATTCCTGAAAATAGCAATTGCTACATCCAGGTAGTTCCCCGTAATGTAATTCGTCAACGAAAGCCGAAGTGGAGATATTGGCAAAAGGTGATTCAAGCACCCCGCTTGATGCCGTTTCTGTCTTATACTCATAGTTTTTAACATAGGAAGTATCTGTATCTGTCCTGGAAATAAACTCAATTTTCTTTACCCGTATGCCACCTGCGTTATATATATTGGTATCCTTTTTATAGGGAAACACACAACCAACTCCCACGTCGCCTACCATATACCAGCCATACAGCTCCACAAACCATTTATATCTTCCTTCTGTTAATGTATGTGTATATACACCATTGAGTAGTCCTTTGTTTTTTACCAGTTCATAAACACCTTCGTCGGTAGGATGCCCGATACTATCTATCGGAAAAACATCATAGGTTATAATATTTTCAAATTGACCTGTGCTGCTATTATATTTCAGTAAAGTGGCATGTGCTTCCGTTGCAAAAGATAATACCGAATCATTATACTGTTGCAGGGTTTCAAAGGGGAATTGTCCCAATGTAAGTTCTAAAGTAATCGTTTGATCCTTGTGCAAAACAAATTCCCGTTCTTTGGTTGCACCATTAGTCGTAACGCCAGGAATGGTGTATGTATTAAAGCTCTTGATAATGAGTGAATCAAATTCCATTTGTGTAAAGGGGTCTGTAACAATCGTATAACCTGGATCAACAAAAGGATAATAACTGTAATCATTCCCTTCGTAGGTAAAAATCGTTTTCCCGCCAGTAGGCCAGGTAAGGGAATTAAGGGTGCCAATCTGCCCGTATTTATAATCCGGATTTTTGGGGCCACTTGCTCCATTCCCAATATAATGGAAGATATTCGGGTCCATATTCGGATCATCCAATACCTTATAGTGTGGAATGTTATTTTCATCGTCTTCGCCATTATAATATCCCCACATGTCCTGCCCCGTAGAGGTAATAATAGGCAATGTTTTGCCGTACAGTGATTCAACATAGCCGAACTGGTATTGCTGATCATTTATTATTACTTTATCGAGCTTTAGTTTCTTTTGACCGGCTAACTGCGAAGAATTATTAAAATAACTATAGTTTAGATCAATTTTCCTGATAAGTTCTCCATTGCTTGTAACCTTAATACTGTCAAACTTATACTTGTACAAATCTGTTCTGTTAGTGCTTCCATAGAATTTTATTTTGTTTCCATTCCAGTTAATTTCATTGATAAAAAGGTTATTGGAAAAATAATGTGGCAAGGTAGAAGGAGAAATCCTGTCATATGGAGGACATCCCCCACCTCCATTGCCATAAGTGTAATTTGAAACAACATAAGTCATATAACGGATACGATCTATGCGGCTGTAAAATGCTGCACCATAATCTTCATATATATTGGAGGGGTAGAGAGCGTTGTTCCAATACCGGTTATAAGAGAATGTAATTGTTTGATTGCTTTGTGGGATAAATATTTTACTGATGTACCAGCTTGTATTATATAACCTGTTGCTGGTTACAGCCTCATCCAAAGACTGTTCGGTTGAATCAAAAAAGTACTGTATACCATTACCATCTGTAATCTTAAACTTGCGGTTGTTATAATCAATTTTCAGGTCAGTGTTCGATAGCAGCATGGGCTTACCTTCATTTGTAAAAGTGAACTGTCCGGTATATCCCAAAAAGTTAAAATAAAAAAGATCGATCTCTGTGTCCATCCTGTTGAAAGGATACGATCCATTATTGACAGCGACAGCAGTAACACGGGGCGCACTCAGGCACAAGTCATATCGCTCATTCAGACTAAATTCATTGCTATACCCTGAATTAATGGCATTTACAACCCGGCGCCGGTAAATACTGTCATAGGAATCATCTTCAGAGGGGTCATGATCATCTGGATGCCCCCTTACAATTCTCGTAATCACACCGCCTGCATTCAAGGCCCAATTGGTGCCCACCGCCCCAGGTATTTCTTTAACCTTAACACCGGAAGCATGATAACTTAGAGAAATGGGAATCTTTAAACCTTTAATATCCCACTCATACAATGGAACACTGATATTGGGAATACCACTATAATGACCTACAGGAATTTCGACAAATTTTCCCAATGAAGCTGCATTAGGAGATTGGGGCGCATTGAATAAATTAAGCGTACCTGCTTGTCCAGATGCAACACTGCTTAATCCAATAAAAAGGAAGCTGCTTAATAATGTTTTTTTACAGTTTGCAGCGGTTAAATCAAGAGCAGTTAACAGAGAAACATAAAATGGCTGTTTCATTTTATCATTTTTTTCTAACGGTCGGTTTTGGTATAATATATTGCCCTGCATCAGTATCCTGTTTGCACTTTATTTCACTTTGATATCTTTATTTAATGCTGTATCCAAAACGGAAAATAAAAGCTTGGGTTCGTGGAATTTGCTGGTAACTGAGGAAATTCCATAGAACACTCATTCGCCCTTTAAACTTTTTCCCAGCCTGGTATTTTTTACATAGCCCTATAAGGCCACTTGGCTGCCACACGCTCATATTTTTCAATTGCTCAATATGATTGAATGAAGCACGATAATTCAATTCATAACCTCCACTTATCCAAAAAGAACCACGCAGTTTATAATCAACGTAAGTTCTGCCACTTGCACCTTCGTAACTAACAACAATATGCTTAATATCTTTACCCCAGCCAATACTTCCTGACATACCTAATCCAATTACCGATTGATCATTGAGCTTATATCCTAGAGACAATCCCAGTTGTGTGGCTGCGGGAACCCAGATATTGCTGCGGGTGCTTTGGATATTGGTAGATACTTCACATCTGTGCCAAAAGCTTTTTACTTTTTCATGGTTGGGCCGAAAATTGGGTAGTTCATCATCCGAACCATTGCCCATTTCGTTAATCTTGTTTTTAAGTTGCTGCAATTGTCCTTGGGCTTGCTGCATATTTTATTGAAACAGCCTTACAGTATTATTAGGGCCGTTTACGCATGCAGTTTGTTGAATAAGGGTATTTACCTGTGCACGTGTTTGCAAGCCCGGTAAACCAACTGCATTAATGGTACTAGCTGAGTTATCCGGCGTTGGAAATAATGAAGCCAGCAAACTGTGCCTGCTCATGAATTGCTGAAATGCTTTTGTTTTACTAAGTAGATCCAATGCTTTTCGCTCAATTTTCTGAGGTTCGGTTAGTATGGATTTGTATTCTTCAATTTGGGCGTTGTAGTACCATGCCTTTTTATAATATTGTTTTAATTCCTTTGCCATTCCCAGCTTACCTAATTGCTCTTTCAAATACTGCCGCCGGTTGCGCAGGTATTGCTGCACCTGTTTTGCTTGCGCAAAACGGCTTTCCATGCCATTTATCTTTTGGGATGTTTCTTGTAGCAATTTGTTATCAGATAAGATGCCGCCTTTTTCAAAAAACCGAATAGATGTTTTTAAAGTATCGAGAAAAGGGATATACTCAATACGGCCACTGGTTTGATTAGTTTTTTGATTTAAAAGGGAATGGAGGGATTGATATTTTGTTTGAACATCTTGGAATAGATGTTTGGCTAATACCGAATCTTTTTTAGCCAGTTTCCTTTGCAAGCGCCTTTCTTCACGGGCTAATTGCTTTAGTGCCTTACCACTTTTGGTAATAATTTTTTGTTCTAATTGGGAAGTCTTATTGCTTATTTTATTTAAGAAGCGAGTGGGAAATGATAATACTTTATCATTAAGACTTAGGCTATCCTGTGCAGATGATATATGTGCAATAAGCAAGCATGCCATGAGCATGACCATAGGATTCAGTCGCGACATAGTCGGTTAGATTAGGGGTTAAAGGTCAAAGCCAGGCGTAAAAATGCCTACCTAATTTGATTAGGAGTTTCAGGGGGAAACAGATTAGAAGTAAACTACTTGTCGGGAATAAAAATAGTTACACGGGGTTCGGATGGAATGCACCACAACGTTAGTAAATACAACGCACATTTCCAAGCGGTGCTAAAATTCTTGCTTTCAAATCAAGTCATTTATTAAACGTTAACCTTTTGGGTTATACGTTTACCATTAACACAAAACAAGCTGTGGCAAAATTTGACAAAATAATTTTTTAATAAGAAGTGGGAGCAGGTGGAAATATTTATTCAATATTAAGATTTTCAATGTAGGTAGCAATTAGTAACGTCAGAAATAACATCTTTTGTAGAAATACTAGCAATGACGCAGGGATGTTAATCATAAAAAAGCCACCCGAAAACGGATGGCCTAATTATATGATGCTGTAATTATCCTACTTTCTCTTTCTCTCATCCAACATCTTTTCCAATAACGCATTTTTTTCTCGCTCGGACTTTAGCAATGCCTCATAAAGTTTTTCATTCTTTTCTACTACCTCAAAGTACTTATCCAAGGGATTAAAAGTACAATTGAAATAATCACGGCCAAAATTTGTTGAATTAGCAGTGGCACCCTCATAATTGTGCTGGATATTATAAATAGCTGCCTCCTCATTAAAATTCTTAATCGCATCCACCGGCACCTTCAGCGTCTTAGCAATCTGCTCCAGTGTTTCCGGATCAATCGTTTCTTTTGTTTCCAGCAGGGAAACGCTTTGTTGACTAATGCCAAGTTCGGCAGCCAGGGTTTCCTGCTTTACCTGTAATATTTCCCGCATGCGTTTTACGGCTCGTCCTTGATGTACTTTTTCAGGCATATTAGTAGTTATCATGTTTCAAATATATGGAATTTATGGTATTGGTGATATACCGTTATATCCCCCGTAAAATACAGCAAAAAACTGGTAGTCCACAGGCATCATTGGTTCGGTACAGCACAAGCGTCCGGTAATTTGCTTTTCACAGTAGATTAACTGCCGTCCCCATCCAAAAGACATATGTTTTTCCTTAATACTAAACCTTTAAGCCTCCATGTTAACAACACTTGACAACCTATCCCCAAACCTGCTTAACCAGCTTATCCAGAAAATTGCTACAACCATTCACCCAGAAAAAATCCTTTGCTACGGTTACCGAACTTCTATTTACCAGGATTGGAGCTGTTTTAAGGAAGATACCGGATACCAGGAAACTATAAAAGCCACCTTTGATCTACTGGTCATCACTGGTAATGATAACAACCAGGCCGACCATGAAATCCTACAGAAAATTGATCTTTTGGTAGCTACTTTGGATTGTGAAGTTACTGCCGTTGTTCAATCCCTGGAGGCCGCAAACGAATTAATAGCCAAAAACAGCCGTTTTCTTACCACGCTTTATCATAAAGCTGTTCTGGTTTATAACACAGGGAATAGTCCTTTAATCGCCCCTCCGGCAGCACCATCGCAGGAAGCAACAAAGTGTAAACTAGAAACAATCTGGAATAAATGCTTCCAAACGGCGGAACGCTTTTATAAAACCGCGTGTTTTTGCCTTGACAATGGCTGGAATGAAAAAGCCTTGTTTGATTTACACCAGGCCACTCAGCACACCTGCATGGCCCTGCTTCGGGTTTATACCGGCTACCGGTCAACCACGCACAATCTTTCCCGGTTATTGGCGCTTATTGAAAATTTCTCCTTTGTACCCTCCACCATATTTCCCTGTAGCACAGAAGAAGAAACCGCGCTATTCAATCTACTTAACAAAGCCTATTCTGATGCTCGCTATAAGGAAGATTATTCTATTCCTACAGAGATATCCAACCATCTAAAGAAAAGGGTGCATCAATTACTGTTTGTTGCAGAAAAACTGTATAACAAGAAAATGTTGGCGATACAGAATAGCCGAACCACCACATTTCCATTAACACCAACCGACACCACAACCTAAAACTCCAATTTATGAACATAAGCAGCCAAATAAAAGTCGCTATTGTAGACGATCATGCTCTGATTCGTAAATGCCTTCAAGAACTACTCAGTCTTTGGGGCTACATGGTAATTCCACAAGCTACAAACGGCAAAGACCTCCTTGATCTACTTATAAATGGAATCATTCCAGATATCTGCATTTTAGACATGCGAATGCCTGAAATGGATGGAGACGAAACCATAAAAGTTGTAAAGGAAAAATGGCCTGGCATTAAAATCATTGCTTATTCAATGGATTTCAGTGATCCACATAAACCACAGCCTGAAGGAGCAGATGCCAGGGTTTCTAAATCCGGTTCATACCAGGAACTAAAAGGGGTGCTGGCGCTTTTAAGCGACCAGATATCAGTAATGCCCAGTAAAATCACATTGCCATAACCACATGCCGATCACACAGGCTTCGGTCAATCAAATTAGCTTCTTTGGATGCATAACACAGTTTCATGACTGTAATAAAAATATTTACCCCGTTTTTCTTTTATGAAACCAACGATTAATATAGTTGTCGCATTGACTTTAGCAGTTGTTTTATTATCCTGTACGAAGGGATTTGAAACATCAAAACAGCCCGCACCAAAAACCAAAAATATATCTCTCTTTTTGGCGGAAATGGCGAACGATTATGGCAGGACGATTAATGCCTTTACTGATCATATAGACGACACTTTGGTATTTCGTTGCCAGGTGACACGTTTCATTCCCAATTTGGATACGTTTAAATTGGAATATGTAGATTCTATCGCGCTGGGAATAGGCAAAGATGTCTATTTGGGTTTTACTGGCAATTATTCTATTCAATTTGTGAAGGAGCCAAATGGTCTACCTGTACATGTAGCAGAGCTTGGAAATCTGTATTTCTATATATATACAGACTTCTATCAGTTAGAGCCAGATTCATCTTATTCGATTGTTAATCTTCGATCCTCATGGCAACCACATGATTCCGCATAACTACCACATCATAACCGCATACGAATCACATTTTCACCAAATCCTAATCACAAACGTTTCAATCAAATTTTGTCATGTCAAATCTGTCAATTTTGCTATTTGCTATTTTGGCAGTACATGCTGGAAAAAAATTTTCTTACCGATTCTTTCCAATTTTATTCAATCAGGATCAATTTTCATCGAATTGGCGCAATTTGGTTCAAAGCAAAATTTACGGTCACAACTTCGGTTTGGCATTTGATGCATATAGAGTAATTAAAATTCAATTCTATGAGTAAAATCACTACCGAAAGGTATGACCCTATTCGCATTGAACGCATCCGGCATTTCCTGGAATCCAGCACAGAGAAAGGTAAACCTAAGTTTTATGAAATCTTTGTCGATAACCTCAAAGCGGTTGATAAGACAGATGACACCGGGTGTTTTGATGAGTACAAGATGTATATGGATGAAAACACCCAAATGATTAAAGTACTCATCTACACATCTACAGAAAACTGCCCCCGTAATGATAAGTTCATTTTTTCGGTGCGCAATCCCCAGGAAGAAAAAAGACAGGAACAGCTTAATGGCATTGACTTTCAGAATAAAATAGATTTGGCCATTCAGCAGGAAAGGGAACGAACCCAGTTATTACAATTACAAAAGGAACTGACAGCTACCAAAACCCAACTGAAAGAAGCAGAAGAGTATGCAGATTCCCTTCAGGATAAACTACAACATACTCAATCGGAATTTAAGCAGTTCAAAGAAAAGCGTATTAGTCTATCGGAAATGAATACAGGAAGACTGGTTGGTTTTATGACTAATTACTTTATCAAAACTTACCCATCGCTTGCACAAAAAGTTCCTGTGCTTTCCACGCTATCCGGGTATTTAACCGATGATGAAGAATCACCAGACCAGTTAGGTGATATCCTTAATACTTCTCCCGAAGCTTCTGTCAGTTTCAGTAAGAAAAATGAAGATTCTGCAAATACCACTGAAAATGAAAGTGAGGAAAAATACAAATTGGCCTTTTTTAAGGAAATGGAAGACACCTTTTCTTTAGATCAATTGAAACAGGTATGTGAGATCATAAAAGGATTACAAGCGCAACCTGATCAAATTGGCATTGTTCATTCTTTGTTTTATCCTCCTAAATCAAAATAGTACCTATGGAAAAATACCGTTTTATAATCGAAGTGCCAGCCAATACAGAGGCTGAAGCCCAGGCAAAGTTGAATCTGTTGCTTGAATTAGGTATCTTCTTTAAAGAATTTGATGCCAGCCACCTAACCAGGTCGGTTGTAATCTATTTATTGCATCAGTATGCAGGTAAATACTGCACTCCACCTAACAGTTCTAAAATTTAAATATCTTCCTATGAAAACCATACATCCCCCCTTAACAGATATAGATGCCTGCATAGCCTATGCACACAAAATTAATCCTAAAAAGCAACCATTAACCATTGAAAAATTGCGCAGCTTTCCAGGATGTGAACATTACAGTGATGAAGAAGCGGCTGGGATAATACAGTCCTTTCAGCAACTTACGGCCATTGCATTTGAAACCATTACTTCTGGACAAAATCCTTGTAGTAATGAATCTCAAATTGTATATTTAGAAAGCAAGAATCAACTACCACAAATAACCGAACCTAATATTAAAGCAGCATGAAAACAAACTTTGATATGTTTCACCAATGGTCGAAAAAGCCACGGGTCACATTCGTAAAAACCACCAATGAAAAAATAGCTGTAGTCTATACCCGCGTATCTTCCAAAGAGCAATATGATACCAATCTTAGCCTGGACTGGCAAAAGAAGGCCATTGATGAATTTGCGCTAAGAAGTGATATTAAAACAGCCGCCTATTTTGGAGGTACTTATGAAAGCGCAAAAACAGATGGTCGAAAGGAGTTCCAGCACATGTTAGATTATATTAAGAAAAATAAAGACAAGGTAACCCATGTACTCGTATACCTGCTCGACAGGTTCAGCCGGTCAGGGGATGGGGCTATGCGGCTATCCAAAGAATTACGCGAAAAGTATGGAGTAACCATTATTGCAGTTACCCAACCGATTGACACCAGTAACCCTGGTGGAGTATTTCAGCAAAACCTGCAATTCCTGTTTAGTCAGTATGATAATGAACTGAGAAGGCAACGGGCAATGGCAGGTATAAAAGAACATTTGGAACAGGGGATATGGTGCAAGAAGCCGCCGATGGGATATACTGCTATTAAAGAAGGAAAAGAACGCAAGATTGTTATCGATGAAACAGGCAAGAAATTACGCAAGGCTTTTCACTGGAAAGCAGAAGGTGTAAAAAACGATGAAATCCTTGTGCGGTTAAAGTCAATGGGCATTAACATCTATAAGCAAAAACTAAGTATGATATTTTCCAACCCGTTTTACTGCGGCATCCTGGCCGATAAAATGCTTAATGGAAAATTAGTGGAAGGCTTCCACGAAAAACTAATATCACCAGAGATGTTTTTACAAATACATAATGTAAGAGCGGCAGCAAAAGGCAAATATGGAGTTACCCATAAAAAAGAAAATGAGCAGTATCCTTTAAAACTTTTCATGAAATGCGATAAGTGCGAGAATGGATATACCGGCTATGTGGTAAAGAAAAAGAACAAAACCAACAGCAAGGTACACGAGTTCCACTATTACAAATGCCGCTCACATGGTTGTAATTGTAACCAAAGGACTACCGAGGTTAACCAGGAGTTTGTATACTTTTTAAAGGACTATACCTTACAGCCCCAATTAGTAGCCCCTTTACTATACCATATGGATGCTGCTTTTGACAAACACTACGAGGTGGCCTTGGAGCAACAAAAACTATACAAAGCCAAATTGGCAGATATAGATAAAACTTCCTCAGCGTTGGAAGACGATTTTTATTTGTACAAGAAGGTGCCGGAAGATGTGTATATCCGGTTACGAACAAAGCTGGCGAAGGAAAAGGCGGATATAGCGGAAATTTTATCAACGCTTGACGTAGAAAGTTCTAACCTGAAAACATACTTCCGTGAGAGCATAACCATTTCCACACAACTCACTACCAATTGGGCTTCCAGCCCGATACCTGCAAAGGAGAAACTACAAAAGTTCGTCTTTCCCGAAGGAGTGACCTATAATCGCGAAAAAGGGCTATTTCTAACCTCTAGGGTAAATACACTCTTTGAGCCAATCCCGCAACTGAACTGTATTTCAGAAGGTGATAAAAATAAACAAGGCAGCATTTCTGCTGCCTTGTCCAATTGGGTCGGGTCAACAGGATTCGAACCTGCCACCATTTATCAGGTGCAGTGTTGTATTTTCTTAAGTGCTACACCCCAAATTATAACATCCTTAAACAGTCGCCACTGCAGTAGGTACCTTATAATTCCCCGCAACAGAACCAAAAGAACGTGTCAGCCGGTTCCAGGAATTGATTTGAATAATTGCCATGGTAAGGTTGGCGATCTCTTCTTTTGAAAAGTACTTATTCAATTCGTCGTGTATGGAATCGCTATGCTCTTCTGCCGGCATATGCGTTAATGTTTCGGCAAAAGCCAATGCTGCTTGCTCCTGCGGAGAGTAATACGATGTTTCGCGCCAGGCCGATACCGATATCAGGCGCAGCGGCGTTTCCCCTGCATGAATCGCTTCTTTATAATGCATATCCAGGCAATAGGCGCAGCTGTTTATCTGAGATACCCGAAGGCGTACTAACTCCAGTATCTTATGATCGAAACCGCATTGATCAACATAATTCTGTCCGGTTTTCAATGCATTGTAAACACCAGCTGCATCTTTAAATGAAATTCTTTCCATGATTAAATATGATTTTGTAGGGTAAAGACAAACAGGGGAGGAGTGGCGTGACAGATTTTTCTATTTTTTTACATGAGCTTTCTTAATACTCGATTATATAGGCATTTTCGGGGTCTAACGTGTCTATTTTTATCACAATTTTATCGCCGCAATCCAAATTGTCATACAAATCTTCTCCAGCTTCAGATTCCTTATATTGAATTCCTTTATAGAAGTACTTAAAAGAGACGGTACGTCCTTTATGTGAAGACTTGCGATAGACGACAGCTTTTACAATGGCACTGTTTTTATCAACCGCTTTTCTTTGAGATTCGTTGTAAAGCCTCGTTAATGCAGGCCCTCCAAAAACTATTCCTGTAAAGAGTCCCAAAATCAATATCAACCAGAACAAGTGTTTCCATGTTACGGGTTTAATAACAGGGGTGTTTTGGATACTTCTTACTTTAATTTTTCTTAATGGTGACATGTCGGGCTTTTATTTTTCATAATCCTGTTTCTACCGCCTACTTTTCGCCTAACCTCACCAGTTTATCGGGATTCCGCATCATGTATACCCGGTGTATCAAACCGTTCCGCCATTCAAAGATCTGGCAGGTTACGAGTTGTCCATTTTCATAATAAAACAGCGCAGGGTCGTGGTTCACCATGCCTTTTATCACAGGCCGGTCGTGATAGAATTTGCTGTAAATACCCGCCAGGAACAGCGAGGCACTTTCTATACCTACCAACGGGTTCAGGGCAGATGCTGCCTTACCGCCACCATCAGAAACAACCACAATTTCGCTGCTCAGTAGTTGTTCCAGCTTTTTAATATCCCGGCTGCGAATGGTATCAATGTATTTATCCAGGTAATCGGAATGAGTTATATGAACTTCACTAATTGGCTCGTTATGAAGCGCTGCCCGGGCGCGACTGAGTATTTTCCTCGAATTTTCGGTACTGATGTCCAGCACTTCGGCAATCTCCTCATGTTCATAGGAAAATGCTTCCTTAAGAATAAAAACGGCCCGCTGTTTGGCATCCAGCTTTTCCAGCAAAACCATCATGGAGTAGGAGAGAATATCCTTCTGGTTCAGGTCGGCATCAGCCGTTTCGGTAGCCACGGGTTCGGGCAACCAGTTTCCGGGATAACCGGATTGCATCTTCTGCAGCCTGTTACGTGCATTAATAGCGCGGTTGATCACCGACCGGGTGAGATAGGCTTTTTCGTTTTGAATGTCGGCACCAGTGCGGTTAACCATTTCAAGCATAACATCCTGAACAATATCCTT
Organism: uncultured Niastella sp.; assembly: GCA_966212235.1. Classification (GTDB taxonomy): domain Bacteria; phylum Bacteroidota; class Bacteroidia; order Chitinophagales; family Chitinophagaceae; genus Niastella. The sequence continues at coordinate 49,078 of CBIHPP010000016.1, forward strand.
TGCATCTTCATAAGAGCCGAGGATATTATAGGCATAAGATGTGAGCATCGGTCGAAGGGAATCCATACGCAAATGTAATAAACGAATGTATTTACTCAAGAGCTGGTTGAAATGGTGACAGGTTGCCCGTTTATTCGGCTAAGTTGGCTGGTTTTAAACCATAGTTGATATGAAACGCCTGTAATCAACCTTGCAATCAGATTAAGTAGCTTACTTTGGGACTAATGTGGCCAACTTTCTAAGGAAAGTTGCTTGTTTCCACACACAAACTGCAAACCTACGATCAAAATACACCTGTAAATCAACTACTTACGCAAGCTTTTTTGATTTCTTTGAAGGAATTGTGAATTCCTTCAAACCATTTTGATTTCCTTAAAGGTGAAAGGATTTCCCTGAAACTTTTTTGATTTCCTGTATGGTTACCCGATTTCTTTCAGGCTTTCCTGATTTCATGGAAGCTGTTCTGATTACCTTAAAGCTATTTTGATATCCTTATAACCTTTTTGTTTTCCTTTAAGCAATTGCATTTTCCCGAAAAATTGTTTCAAGATGCTTACTTTTTTTATAAAATTTAATATTTTTAACATATATATTTAATGGCTAATCCGCCATTGAACGCTTCTCACCACGGTTACGCACTCTTTTTAGCAGCAATCATTTTACGGGGGATTCATGCCAGGTAATGATCATTTACAATGATGTACGTGCGATTACATAAGTATTTGATTAAAAACCAAAGAGTATGAAAAAGAAACTGTCTTTAAATTTTAAAGAAACACCGGATTCGGACCTGGCCATGTTGGCCAAAATTGTAGCGCAAAAAATGACTGGTAATGAATATTTTCCCGACCCTGATATGTTGATCATTGAATTGGAGGAAACAAGTAAGCAGTTCTTTGCTGCTGTGGTAGATGCCAAATCCAGGGATCTTGAAAAAATTGCTTACAAAAACCAACTTCGGACTATAGCGATCAAAAAACTGAAACAGGTAGGTGAATTTGTATTGACCCACTCAGCAGGTAAAGAATTACCATTGATAAGCAGCGGCTTCACATTTGTAAAAACTGAGGACGAAGTTATTTTGAAATCACCGGATGATTTCAAAATAATGCCCGGCCCCAAACCCGGTGAAATGATTTTGAAAGTTAGCCGGGTTAAGGGCGCTCGTTCTTACCTATACCAATGGACGCCAGCCCCGCTTACAAATGAAAGCGTTTGGGAAAGCATCGCCGATACCCGGTGTAAAAAAGTAATTTCAAAATTGCCATTGGGTGTTAACTACCTCTTTCGCATGGCTGCCATAGGGTCTCGCAATCAGATCATTTACACGCAGCCACTGAGCAGGTATGTTTCGTAACCGATATGGAAAATGAATGTTGGGCTATATGGAAATTTCAACCGGGCCGCCAGGTAAAGGTCCTTTCTGTCTGGGAACAGATAAATAATCCAAATTTCAATTATGGCGAATTCGCCATAATTAGAAATCAATCAGGACTTAATTCATTCAAAACCTCAAAACCGCCACATTTACCCTCCTTTTCTCCCTATAATGCCGCCAAAATCAGTTACTTTTGCCGCTATTTATAAAGGACAAACGACTTAATGAAGAATATTCGCAATTTTTGCATCATCGCCCACATCGACCATGGCAAAAGTACCCTGGCAGACAGACTCTTACAATCAACTGGCACCATCAGCGACCGTGATATGATGGACCAGGTGCTCGACGATATGGACCTCGAAAGGGAGAAAGGGATCACCATCAAGAGCCACGCCATTCAAATCAACTATAAACATACCGACGGTCAGGAATACATCCTGAACCTGATAGATACCCCCGGCCACGTAGATTTCAGCTACGAAGTAAGCCGCGCGCTGGCCGCCTGCGAAGGCGTTCTGTTGCTGGTAGACGCTACCCAGGGCATTCAGGCCCAAACCATCAGCAACCTGTACCTGGCCATCGAGAACGACCTGGAGATCATTCCCGTTATCAACAAAATTGATATGGACGGCGCCATGATCGAAGAGGTTACCGACCAGATCGTTGAACTGATCGGTTGCAGACCCGAAGAGATCCTGCTGGCCAGCGGACGTACCGGTATTGGAATTGAAGGTATTTTAACAGCCATCGTAGATCGCATTCCGGCTCCCCAGGGAAATGCAGATGAGCCGCTGCAGGCCATGATCTTCGACAGTGTATTTAACAGCTTCCGGGGTATCATCGTATACTTCCGCGTAAAGAACGGAACCATCCGCAAAGGCGATATCGTAAAATTTGTGTCTACCGACCAGGAATATGAGGCTGCTGAAGTAGGTATTCTCAAACTGAAGATGACGGAGAAGAAGGAAGTAAGGGCAGGTGATGTAGGTTACCTCATTACCGGTATCAAGAATGCAAAAGAAGTAAAGGTGGGTGATACCATTACCCTCAAGAATAAACCTACCCAGGAAATGATCAAAGGGTTTCAGGAAGTGAAACCCATGGTATTTGCCGGTATCTTCCCGGTTGTTACCGAAGATTTTGAAGAATTACGCGAGTGCATGGATAAGCTGCAGCTGAATGATGCATCGCTCACTTTTGAACTGGAAACATCACAGGCCCTGGGCTTTGGTTTCCGTTGCGGCTTTTTAGGTTTGCTGCACATGGAAATTATTCAGGAAAGGCTGGAACGTGAGTTTAACCAAACGGTGATCACGACCGTTCCCAACGTAAGCTTTATTGCTTATACCACCAGGGGTGAAAAGACCATTGTGAACAATCCTTCCCAAATGCCGGAACCTACACAACTGGACCGCATTGAAGAACCTTTTATCAAAGCACAGATCATCACCAAACCCGATTACATTGGCAACATCATGACCTTGTGCCTGGGCAAACGGGGTATTTTGATCAATCAAAGTTACCTCACCACTACCCGGGTAGAACTGATCTTTGAAATGCCGCTTACTGAAATCGTATTCGACTTTTACGATAAACTGAAAAGCCAGACCCGTGGTTATGCGTCTTTCGATTACCATCCTATCGATAACCGCGACAGTGATATCGTAAAAATGGATATTCTGTTGAACAACGATAAAGTGGATGCATTAAGCGCCCTCATTCACCGCGGCCGCGCAACGGATTTCGGTCGCAAATTATGCGAAAAATTAAAAGAACTGGTACCTCGCCAGCAATTCCAGATTGCCATTCAGGCCGCCATCGGCGCCAAAATTATTGCCCGCGAAAACATCAGCGCCATGCGTAAGGATGTAACCGCCAAATGTTATGGTGGCGACATCAGCCGTAAACGTAAACTGTTGGAAAAACAGAAAGAAGGTAAAAAGCGTATGCGCCAGATCGGTAACGTAGAAGTGCCGCAGGAAGCATTTTTGGCTGTATTGAAGCTGGATGAGTGATAACGTTCCGGAATAGGGGCTCAAAAATATATTTAAGCCGGTAGTTGCATTTATGCCTACCGGCTTTTAGTTTTGTGTGTTATCAGCTAACGTATATATATAAATTATTCTATGAAAACAACCCCGTTATTAGTACCTGTCCTTGCTATGCTTTGTATCGTCAGCGCCTGTTCAAAAAAAGATGGTACCTCCGATACCACCACACCTCCAGAACCAGACTATTCACAATGCCTGTTGTCATCCGTAGAGTATAATAGTCAAACAGCAATGCCTTATTACAATGATCCGTTTACGCTGGAATATGACAATTTGAAAAGAGTTAAGCAGCGAAAAACCTATGGCTTTTTCGCCCTTTATAGTTACGAGGCCGGTAAAATCATCCAAATCAACTATATAAACAGTGTTGTCGATTCTAATTTGACAGCACGTTATGTTTACACGCTTGACAATAATGACCGTATTGTTTCAAGTATATATTATTCTTATTACAAACCTAAGTCCATGGCCGATTCTGTCGTTCAGGATAAAACAACCTATGAATACAATTCAGACGGCTACCTGACCGCGCAAAAAACGCTCGCCTACGGTACGAAGCCATACGAAGAGAGAAAGTTCACTTATCAGGGTGGCAACCTTGTGCAGCGGGAAAATACGCATTACGACCTGTACACAAACCCTGGCGCAAAACTGGGAACAGATACGATCACTTATACGTACGACGATAAACCCTGGTTTCCGGAAGCAGTATATCTATACGAGGTTACAGATGTTAAAACCGGGAAGCCAAACAAGAACAATGTAACAGGTATCCAGTTGAAAAAATATAGGGGTCCAAGCGCTGTTTACGACGAATACAAATCCATTCAGTATACCTATACAGTAAAAGGAAAAAGACTTGAAAAAGTCACCATGACTGCTTCTACCTTAAAGAATGTTAACATCAACACCACTTTGGGATTTTCCTATAACTGCAATTGATTTTATCTTAAATTAGCACATGCGCACTCCACTTCAAAAAGGCGAAAAAATATTACTGGTAACCCATACCAGCTGGGTTAAATTGATTGTTCCGGTATTGATAGGCCTGGCTGGTTGGGTAGCATCCTTTTTCATTGGCTTTTTAGAATGGGGCTGGACGGCCGCCCTGGTATGCTCCCTCTATTTTTTAGTGGTCTATTTTTCCTGGAAAGTGAACATTTGGGTGGTCACCAACTTCCGGGTCATCGATGAAGCCGGTTTATTCAATCATTTTGCCAAAGAAAGTCCGCTCGAAAAGATAAACAATGTCTCCTACGATCAAACACTCTGGGGCCGCATCCTGAATTTCGGGCATGTTGAAATTCAAACAGCCGCTGAGGTTGGCGCTACCGATTATTTCAATGTACATGGTCCCAAACGCCTGAAAGATACCATTACGCTGGCGCAGGCTGAATACAAGAACATTCAACTGGCCAACCAGGCGCAGCATATGGCTTCAGCTATGGGCGTACAGGCTGGTGAGGTTAAATATTCGTCATCCTCTTCTCAAAGCGGCATTGCTTCGGAGCTGGAGAAATTACATCAGTTGAAACAACAGGGTATTATTTCTGAAGAAGAATATACAAAGGCGAAGAATAAGCTGTTAGGGTAGAAATACCAGTTCACAGTTCACAGTTTATAGTTCAGGGATAGGAACCGTGAACTATGAACTATAAACTGTGAACTATGAACTATGAACTATGAACTGTGAACTGTGAACTTATCCTTTCTTCTTTGGTGTAGTACCTTTTTTAGGTGGTGTAGTGGTAGTTGGTGGTGTATTTCCTCTCTCCATATTGCGACGGGATGCTTCTTCCAGTTGTCGCTCGTTGGCGTTACCGGCATCGTCTAAAATGGTAGATTCCTTGGGAAATTGGCCATCCTTTAATTTCAATTCAAATTCGAGCCGCTCCATATGCACCCATTGGCCATCCTGCCATTTGAACGCTTCAAAATCACCATCAGGTATATAAGTAGATTTTCTTTCTGGTTCGTTGCTTTCACTGATCAGGTGGTCATATACAATGATGTCCTTTTCCGGATCGTAATTAAAGAAGGTCTTTGCTTCTTTTTTATATTCAATATTAAAGCGGGCCTGTACCGGCTTTTTGGCTGAATCTTCTTTAAATGAGAACATGGCGCCACCAAATACCGGTTCTCCTCGTTCGTTAAAATGCAGCACTTCCATCCACTTTCTGTTACTGTTTACGCTGTAATCGTCGAAGCCCAGTAACGTGTAATATTTTGTGCCATTATATTCCTTGGGAATGATGCGGTAATAAATAGCCCCGATCCAGTTGTTGCGGGTACGAACCGAATCAACCGGTTTGGTAGTAAACATGGAATAATCAAACAGCGGGAACAGTTTTAGCGAACCATCCGGCATATTCATTTGAATGGCCCCTTTCTGCAGGTATATATATTCATCTTTTTTTAACTGCCAGGTGAATATGCGAAAGGTACTATCGGGTGCATATAGTTTGGAAACATTCAGCGAATCGAAGGGGTAATAAAAAGCATTCTTTACTTTCAATGCCCTTACAAAGGTGCGGGTAAATATACTGTCTGACCGGAAACGGTCAGCCACATTCTCACTGAACACCATGTTGGCAGACAGCTTTTTTAATGAATCTTCTTTTTTTCGCAATTCCTTGCTATCTGCCGGCGATAAACGCTGGGCAGTGGCTGGAACAATGCTAAATAAGCCGATCATTAACAACCAGCCTGTCAAAAAATATTTACTATAACTATGATTCATAATTTTAATTAAAAGAAACACCCATCAAAAACACAGGCAGGCACTATCTGCATGAATCATGCCTTTTTACCTTTTGCCTTCTCTTCCATAAAGTTACAAAGATGCTATCCGGGTTTCCCAACAGGAACGTGAAAGGGTTGATAAAATTTTATTTATTCTGCAAAGCTTTTGCAAAATCGGGTAATGAATTAAATGCCAGGTCAATAGCAGGGTGGGGAAGCGCCTGCTGCGGGTGGGTGGTCATTACAAACACCGTATGAATGCCGCCATTACGGCCAAATTCCATATCGCTGATATTATTCCCTACGATCAGTGACTTTTGCAGATCGATGGCCGGAAAGTCCTTTTTAGCCTGATAGATCATACCGGGATTGGGTTTGCGGTTGGGGTCGCTGTTATCATTGGTAACACAATAATAAATGCGATCCATGCGGCCACCGGCCTTTTCAATATCATTGACCATTTTGGTATGAATATCCTGCAGGTCGGCTTCCGTCATCAGTCCACGCCCAACGCCACGCTGGTTGGTCGTAAGAATTACCAGGCCAAACAGGTCCGTCAGTGTTTTTAATGCGTCCAACACGCCATCATAAAAAATGAATTCGTCGTAATTGTATACATAATCCTGGTATTTCTCCTGATTAATAACACCATCACGATCCAGAAATAAAGTCCACGATTTATCGATCTGTTTAAGCTCAAGCATAAATGTCAACAATTTGTATTTCTGTATTAGCATATTAGCTAATTAGCTAATTCTGTATTCGCTCTTTCCAGGTCTTCTGGAATGCCAATATCAATAAAATATTCGTCCTGTACAACGCCATACATTGGCCGCGTTGTATATAATTTTTCCAGGTAATCTTTTTCAAAGGAGAATTTCGCAGGCAGTCCTTCGTTCAAAAACGCAGCTACCTGTAATGCGTAAATGCCGCCGTTGATGAGACCGTTTTCGTAATACTGCTTTTCTTTAAAATTTTTAATAGCGCCATTCTCCTCCAATTCAACTACGCCATACCGGTCAAAATGCTGCATGGGTTTTAAGGCCAGCGTACAATGGGCCTGGTGTTGTTGATGAAAAGCAGTCTGTTTAGCTAATTGAATAGAGAACAACGTATCGCCATTCAGCACAAGCACATCTTTTTCGGTAGCCTGGCGGCAGGCAAGTTGAATGGCGCCGCCGGTTCCCAGCGGTTCCTGTTCAATCACATATTGCTTATGGTAACTGGTATAAGTGGTATCCAGAAATGCGGCTATGACTTCGTGTTTATATCCCAGGGAGAAAATAAATTTTTCAATACCCTGATCCCGGAAATAATCGATCACATGCGCCATAAAAGGCTTGCCGGCAACCGGCGCCATACATTTCGGCCAATCAGGTACGGCGCTCCGTAACCTGGTCCCCAGCCCTCCGGCAAGTATGATACACTCTTTAATCATATTGTTTCCGGGGAAGACCTGGTTTACTTTCCGAAATATTGTTCTTCAACAAGCTGACAAATAATATGCCCCAGCATAATATGGCTTTCCTGTATGCGTGGTGTATCTTTCGATGGAACATTTACCAGGTAATCACTCAACTCCTTCAATTTTCCACCGCTGTCACCGGTAAACCCTACAGTGATAATGCCTTTTTCACGGGCTACTTCAAACGCCTTTACAATATTGGTAGAATTACCCGATGTAGATAAGCCAACCAGCACATCGCCTTTTAATCCAATGCCTTTAATTAAACGGGCATACACCACATCAAAGCTGTAATCGTTGGCCACAGCTGTTAGGTAGGAAGTATTGCAATGCAGGGCCTCTGCCGGCAATGCGTCGCGATCGGTATAAAAACGACCGGAGAATTCAGCGGCCAGGTGTTGTGCATCGGCAGCACTACCGCCGTTTCCGCAGAAGTATACGCGATTACCATTGTGCAGGGCACTGGTAATGATTTTTGTCAACTCATCAATGGTACCCAACAACACCGGGTCTTTTAGAATAATTTCTTTGGTACTGATCGATGCTTTAATAATTTCTGCAATCTTATTATTCATAGATATTTTATTTATTCGCGTTATATAGTCCAGGAGGTTAACCCATGATCAACAAACTGATAGTTTCTTACAAAACCACCAAACGCCGATAATTTTTCAATCACTTTGTACTTGGTGTTTGCCGGGCAATAAAAGGTCATAAACCCACCACCGCCGGCGCCGGAGATCTTACCGCCGGTAGCACCTGCTTTTTTAGCCGCCTCGTATATCTCATCCATCAACGTATTGGAGATGCCTTCCGCCATTTGCTTTTTTTGCTGAAAACCAAAATCAAGGATTTCGCCAATTTCATGCAGTCGTCCTTTTAACAGCGCTTCCTTCATTAACTGCGCCTGGCGTTTTAACTGATGCATGGCATCGATCGGCTTCTCCTGTTTCGATACCACGTTCTGACTTTGCTTTTCAATGATCCTGGCCGATTCGCGACTGGTTGCCGTGTAATACAGGACCAGGTTATTCTCCAGTTCAAACAAATATTGCTGTTTAATGCGCAACGGGTTTACCACTACGTTATCTCCATTGAACTCCATGTAATTCACACCACCGAAAGTAGCAGCATACTGATCCTGCCTGCCACCAATCATTTGCAGGTCGCTACGTTCAATTTCATAGGCCAGATGGGCAATATCATATTCGCCCAAAGGCAGCCGCAACATTTCAACAAAAGCGCCTACAATGGCAACCACCAGGGTAGAAGAGGTACCCAAACCGGAACCTGCCGGCGCATCTACAAAAGTTGATAATTTAAATCCCGTTTCCGGCATGCCGTATTGCTTTTGAATGCGATTATACACACCCTTTAGCAGATCGAGCCGGCCATCTACCGGTAATTCATGGCTCCATGCATATTGTTGTTCTTCCTGCTTGTCCATGGCATGCAGCAGGATGTTTTTTTCCGGAATGGTTTCAATATTGGCATAGGCAAACAACGATACAGTAGCATTCAGAATAGCCCCGCCATACAGGTCGCTGTACGGACTAACATCCGTACCACCACCGGCCAGGCCAATACGTAATGGGGCTTTGCTTCTGTATATCATGTATCTTGTATAAAAGGTATTAACGTGTTATTTAATAAACCTGCAATTATCACATTTCCAGTATCGTCTTTACCAGGTTTTTCCAGCTATATTTTTCCTTTTCGGTGCGAAGATGCGGTATAAAATATTGTTCCCCAAGTTCAAAATACCGGGTAATGGCGGCAGCCAGGGAGGCCGGTTCAGGCTCGCAAACCAATCCTACTTTTTCATGCGGCACCAGGGCAGGGAGGCTCCCTACATTGGTTACGATCATCGGCTTTTCAAAATGATAGGCCAGGGGCGTTACGCCGCTTTGGGTAGCATTTCGATAGGGCTGTATCACTACATCTGCGGCACAGAGATAATATTTTACTTCGCTGTCGGGAATAAAATCGGTTCTCAGGATGAGACGATCTTCAATCCCCAGTCGTTTTATCTGTTCCTGGAAAGTTTTGGCATCTTCATAAAATTCACCCGCCACCAACAGCTTAATAGTTTGTTGTTTGTTGTTTGAGGTTTGTTGTTTCAATAAACTCATAGCCTCATACAAAATATCGAGCCCCTTATACTTGCGAATAAAACCGAAGAAAAGAACGATTTTATCATTCGTATCGATGCCCAGTTTTTTTCTGGCTTCTTCTTTTGAAACGGGTTCTCCAAAATTATCATACAAAGGATGCCTGACCAGTTGTGCCGGTTTGGTTTTTTCAAACTGACGCAGGTCATTCATCACATTTTCACTCATGGTGATAAAAGCATCGCAACTTTTCAGGAAGTAACGGGTAAAAGGACCATCACCCAGTCTTTTTTCGTGCGGAATCACATTATCTGTGATGGCTATTATGCGGGTATGTTTATTTTTTCGAACCCTGCGTAAAATGGTGCCAAAAGCGGGTCCCATCAACGGTATCCAGAACCGAACGACAATAATATCGGGTCGTATCCTATTTAATGCATTTCCTACCTGGTACCAGTTTAACGGATGAATGGAATTGATCACAGAATAGATCTCAATATCTTCCGGCGCCGGTTCATCAGTATATTGCGAAGTTCCGGGAAACAGAAAAGAAGGATACTGCAGTGAGAAGGAATAAATACAACAGTCGTGCCCCTCATCAATAAATTGTTTGCATAACCGGTGGTTAAAGGTGGTTATGCCTCCTCCGCGGTAAGGATGGGCGGATCCTATTATAACAATTTTCTGGCGAGACATCAGATACCCAGTTTTTTTTCAATCAGGTAAAAATTCCTGCCTGCTGAATTACGTGAGATCAGTTCGCCCAAAAATCCTGCAATAAACATTAGCGTACCAATGATCATAGCCGTTAAAGAAATATAGAACACTGGCCGGTTGGTAATGGCATATTCCGGCTCAATGATCTTGGAGATCAGCAGGTACAAGACCATTAAAAAACCAGAGATCAGAACCGCAGACCCCCAGAGGCCGAAAAAATGCATGGGTCTTTTGCCGTACTTGCCCACAAATGTAATAGAAGCCAGATCGAGGAAGCCATTTACAAAACGTTCCCAGCCAAATTTGGTAGTGCCATATTTTCGCTTGCGATGTTCTACCACTTTCTCACCAATTTTTTTAAACCCGGCCCATTTCGCCAGCACAGGTATATAGCGATGCATTTCGCCATACACTTCAACACTTTTAACTACTTTATTCCGGTATGCTTTTAGCCCGCAATTAAAATCGTGCAACTGGATCTTCGACATACGCCGCGTTGCCCAGTTAAAGAATTTGCTCGGAATATTTTTGGTTAACGTATTATCGTACCGCTTCTTTTTCCAACCGCTCACCATATCAAATCCATCCTTCACGATCATTTTATGCAGTTCGGGTATTTCATCCGGACTGTCCTGCATATCGGCATCCATTGTAATGATCACATCGCCCTGGGCAGCTTTAAAACCCTCATTCAAGGCGGCAGACTTACCATAATTGCGCTGGAACCTGATCCCTTTTATATTGGCATTTTTTGCACGTAACTGCTCTATGACCTCCCAGGAGTTGTCATCACTGCCATCGTCGATCATAATAATTTCATACGAGAAATTGCTGGCAGTAACCACCCGCTCGATCCATGCACACAATTCGGGCAGTGATTCCTCTTCATTTAACAAAGGCACTACAATGGATACATCCATAGTTTATTGGTTAATTGTATTTTCAAACACCGGCCGTTTCTTTTTCATAATAGCCGAAACGATCAATGCGAGGATAAACAAACCGATACATCTAACAGCAAAACCCAGTACCATTTTACCAATGGTATAATTGTTGGTGTTCAACATTTGCTCCACCGCCTCATCTATTTTCTCCTGCGACATTATTTTTGTTTTTTCCATCGCATCACCCAACTTTTCGGCTGTCGCCTGCGCCAGCGCCTGTGCAAATGGCACATCTATATAATTAAACAGGATATATTCAAAAACCAACGCCAGCAAAGAACCCGTTACCAGCATCATGAAAGTGGTTTTCAATGCCTCTCCAAATTCAAGGTAACCGCCCTGTTGCTTTTTTTGTTGATAAGCGGTCAATACGGTAAACGCAATGGTAATAACAGGTCCCAGATAAGAAAGCGGACTCATAAACCGTGCTGCACCGCCTAAATAGAGTATAACCGTAAACAGGATGCTAGCTCCGCCATATAGCAGGCCATACAGCAAACTGATATTTTTGCCGGAAGATGCCGTTGTCATAAAAGATTGATATTAATTTAGAAATAAGGTCTCCTTGTTGATGATGCCTTTTACAGAACCATTCAGGGTTTTACCGGTAAAAGCAGAATTCTTTGATTTTGACCGCAACGTAGCCGCTGTTATGGTTACCGGTTTCCCGGGTTCAAACAGCGTGATGCAGGCCGGCGCATTTATTTTAATGACCGGGCATTCCAAACCAAAGATCTTCCTGGGATTAATACTTACCAGTTCAACCCACCGGCTTTCTGTAAGGCCAGGCAATACGGTCTTTATAGCACTGTACGATGTTTCCAATCCGACCATGCCATATTTGGCATACTCAAACTCCAACACCTTGCTGTCGTATTCATGCGGCAGGTGGTGCGAAGCGATACAATCGATGGTGCCATCCAGAACAGCCTGCCGTAAAAGTTCCACATCGCTTTTGGTACGCAATGGTGGGTATACTTTCAGGTTGGTATCGTATTGCATCAGGTCTTCGTCGGTAAAAAAGAGATGGTACGGCGTAACCGAACAGGTTACAGCTAAACCCGCTTCTTTGGCCCGGCGAATATATTCGAGCGATTTAGGCGAACTTATACCGGTGAAATGCAGTTTTGAATCTGCATAGCGAACCAGCTTGATGTCCCTGGCCACCTGCAGCTCTTCAGCCATCATCGGTTTACCGGGTAAACCCAGCCGGGTTGAAACAATACCTTCATGCATGAGGCCATTGGCGCCAATGCTTTTATCGTCGGGTATTTGTATTACGATTCCTTCGAAAGCCTTAACATATTGCAGTGCTTTCAACAACAGACCGGCAGACTGGATCGGGTTCAGTCCATCACTAAAGGCAACGGCGCCGCTGCTGCGCATGTCGTACATTTCGGCCAGGTCTTTTCCTTCCGCTCCTTTGGATATAGCACCAATGGGATGAACGGTGACCGGTAGTAACCTCGACTTCTGGCTGATGTATTCTGCCTGCGTTTTGCTGTCGATGACCGGTTTGGTATTGGGGATCACGAAAACATCGGTATAACCGCCTGCAGCAGCAGCACGGGAACCGGTTTCCAGCGTTTCCTTATACTCATAACCCGGATCGGCAAAATGGGCAAACACATCAACCCAGCCTGGCGACAAATGCAGCTGGTTGCCTGTGATCACTTTATCAGCTTCCGTTGAAATAGCAGGTTGAATATCCTTGATAATACCTGATTCTATAAGGACATCCTGCGTTGTTCCGTTAAATGGGGATGATGGGTCAGTAATTGTAACCTGTTGAATTAGAATCTTCATTCTCAAAAAGTTGCGCAAAGATAAGGTTTTCTGTGTTTACTGTTTTGGGTTCTGTGATAAGTGTCTAAAATTCATACCATAAGACCCTGAAACCGGTCATTTATACCACGCGGTTTATCGGTTTTTGCTGCAAAAAGGCCTCTATGTTGGCGGCGGTGGTATCCATTACCCGCTGGCGGGCCTCCTTACTGATCCAGGCATTGTGGGGTGTAATGATACAGTTTTTGGCGGCGAGCAACGGATTTTGCGGCGAAGGCGGCTCTGTCGACAACACATCCAGGGCTGCGCCGGCAATCCGGTGGCTGTTCAATGCATCGGCCAAATGTTGTTCGTTGATCAGAGGCCCGCGCGACGTATTAATAATGTAGGCCGAAGGTTTCATGAGTCCGAGCAGCTCCTTATTTACAAACCCCATATTATCCGGTTTCAGGGGGCAATGCAGGGAGATGAAATCACTTTTGGCAAATAATTCGGGCATGGGAACCTGTTTGGCAAACGCATTTTCTTTTTTGGATGGGTTATAATATAATACCTGCATATCGAAAGCCTGTGCAATGCGGGCGGTTTGCTGTCCGATATTGCCCCAGCCAACAATGCCGAGTGTTTTACCCGCCAGTTCGGTAAATGGCGCTTTTTGATAAGAAAAATCGGGCGCGTTCACCCATTCGCCGGCAGCTACCGATGCGGCATGTTTGCCAACCTGGTTGGTGAGTTCCAACAGCAGTGCAAAGGTATGCTGGGCAACCGAAGCGGTACCATAGGCTGGTACGTTACTTACCACGATCTTTCTCTTTGCGGCCGCCTGCACATCGACGATATTATAACCCGTAGCCGTTACGCCGATCATTTTCAAATGGGGCAGGGCAGCCATGTTGGCTTCGGTAACAGGCACTTTATTGGTAAGAATGATATTGGCCTCGCGGCAACGGTCAACGAGCTCCTCGGGTTTCGTTCTGTCATAAACCGTCAGTTCGCCAAACGATTCAATTTTTTGCCAGCTCAAATCGCCCGGGTTTAAGGTATAGCCGTCGGTTACTACTATTTTGATCATGTTGAAAGAATACGTGAGAGGCAAAAATAAAAGGAAAACAAGAAAGAGGTTGATAAAGATGATAAAGTTTATATAGTTGATAATGGAAAAGGCAGTCCACCTTTATCAACTATATCAACCCTTTCAACTTATCAACTTTTTCAACTTTCATTATCTTCGCTTCAAATTGTGAAACCCTTAGTTAAAATTGTATGGCCGAGTATATTATAAACGTAGCACAAATAGAAGAATACCAGATGTTGAACGACCGAAAAGCGCTGGATGCCATTTTTCGCAAAGCGCAGAGTACAGTCGTTGGCGGCGAAGTGGTGGCATTGGTCCGTCACACTGCGAACGGTCAATCGTACCGGTTTGAAGAGATCACAACGCAGGAAGACCTGAACGAATACAAAAAGAACGTATACAAATACGTTAAGGAAGACTAAATATTTAATTATCTCAACTATGAAAGTGCTTGTTACCGGCAGTGCAGGACATTTGGGCGAAGCATTGGTGCGTACGCTACAGGCTATGAAATATGAGGTGGTTAGCATAGATGTGCAAGCATCTCCCTATACCACACACACCGGCTCCATAACCGATCGTGATCTTGTAAAAAATTGTATGCAGGGCGTGCAGGTTGTTTTGCACACCGCTACACTGCACAAACCGCATGTGGCTACACACCATCCGCAACAATTTGTTGATACTAATATTACCGGCACGCTCAATCTGCTGCAGGAAGCGGTGGCTGCCCGTGTTGGATCTTTTGTATTTACCAGCACCACCAGTGTATTTGGCGACGCTTTAGTACCACCGGTAGGCGCGCCAGCCGCCTGGATAACCGAGGATGTAACACCGGTACCTAAAAACATTTATGGTGTTACCAAAGCCGCTGCAGAAAACCTTTGCCAGTTGTATTACCGGAACTTTGGATTGCCCTGTATTGTCCTTAGAACATCACGATTCTTTCCGGAAGAAGATGACAACCCAAAAATGCGGGCTATTTACCCCGATCTTAATTTGAAAGCAAATGAATTTCTGTATCGCCGGGTAGAAATTGAAGATGTGGTAAGCGCTCACCTGGTTGCCGCTCAACGGGCACGGGCCATTGGTTTCGGTACGTATATTATCAGCGCCACCACGCCCTTTTTACCGGCCGACCTATGGGATCTCCGGGTGAATGCAACGGAGGTAGTGAAGCGGCTGGTCCCGGAATACATTGATGAATACGATCAACGTGGCTGGAAAATGTTTCCTTCTTTTGACAGGGTATATGTAAACGAACGCGCCCGCAATGAACTGGGCTGGCAACCTAAATACGATTTCAAACACATCATTGAGCAGTATAAAGCAACGAATGAATTGCGCAGTCCGCTGGCCATGCAGATCGGCGTCAAAGGCTATCATGCAGAACAATATTCAGAGGGGCCGTATCCGGTGGATTGATAAAATCCCAAATCCTAAATCTCAAAATCCAAATCTAAGGCCCGCTTATAGGGGAGTTGGTTCTTGTTTTTTGCTTTTTGGAATTTTGTATATGCATATATCCATGCATCAATTGCCAACCAGTTTTAATATTTGCTTTTATAAAGGGTTTATTTTTAATGTGTAAAAAATAACTTACCCGGCTGACTGCCATTGCACATTATATGCTTTTACAAAGAATGATCTCCCTGCTGGCGATTGCTGCCTGCGTATGCTTTTCACCAATCGTATTCGCTCGTGTTGGATCGCCATTTACTACCGACATTAAACCCGCTCTTCATGCTACCCATATAGTGGCCATAACGAAAGATTCCATTGTTGTTATTTCAGGTAGCACCTACCGGTTTACCGTTGACACGCCGGAAGACCAGGGACTGGTTTCAACCCGGCCAACCGTAAACCAATTGCTGGATCAGCTGACTTCCAAAGATGGTTCTGTTCAACAATACCGCATTATCGGCGCTGCAGGTACTACCAAATGCGAGGGCGACATCATTTCGGGCGACCGGCTGCTGGTGACTTCGCAAAACGGCAAAGCCGTCAAAATATACCAGCTTGGGGTAAGGCCGATGGCTTTGAGTAGTCAGTTGGTTTTACAACGGAAACAGATCACTGTCAATACGACAAACGACCTGACGCTTTACTTTACAGCTGGACAAAGAACTCCTGATGCTACCGTTAAAATATACCTGCCGGCGGACATACATGCGACCATGGAAAACACAACGGTGAATGTGATTGGCCGGGGTGATGCTCGCTTGAAAGATCTGGCGCAGCAATCAATCGGGCGGACAGGCAACAAATATTCTTATACAAGGGTAGGGGATGTGACTATAACCCCATCGGTCAATGGTGGTTCCATACTCCAGTTCAGTCATTTGGATCTGCGACCGGCCAATGGTCCTGATTTGAAAATTGTAATTAGCCATGTGCGCCTGTCAAAAACCGGTGACCAGCGGTTTAAAGCAACCTATACCACTTCCAAACCGGAAGTGCTGACCAGTGCAGGAACAGGTACCGAAACGGCCATACTCACCGTAACGCCAACCATATCGGATTTTACAAGAACGGTTGATACTACCCTCCAATACAAAGAAACAACCTCAACATATACCACCGCGCAATTTACCTGGAGCGCCATACCGGCTGCAACCGTTCAGCTTATGCAGTCAGTTGATAAAGGGAAAAGCTTTGTTCCGGCCCGGGCTACCATTGATACTAAAAAAGCAAGCGCCACCATAACCGGGTTACACCCCAACCAACTCTATACATTCCGGATACTGATTAAAGATGGTACATACAAAGGCGTTTCCAATAACGCGCAATACTATTCGGGGAAACTCGATATTAAAACCTTCGGCGTTACTGGCGACAGCAGTCAGGATTACACCCAACCAATCAACGAAGCCATCGAATACCTCAGCCAGTTAGGCGGGGGTACCTTACTTTTCAGCAAAGGGGTGTATAGTGTGCGGACCGTTCATTTAAAAAGCAATGTGTACCTCTATATAGATAAAGACGCCACCATTAAAGCATTAAAAGGCGCGGATGCCCCTGAAACCACCTGGTTCAGTGATAAAAAATACCGCTCGGGTTTATCGCCAACGGATGCTGGTCCGTATGAAGATCCCGAGAATTACATGACCAAACAGGACGTAGGCCACCATTATTTCAGGAACTCCATGTTCTTTGGCGAAAGGCTCAACAACGTTAAGATCATTGGCAATGGACATATTACCGGCAACGGTAATTTGGTTACCGGCGATAAGGTGATGAGTAATACGCCTGACAACCGCGCCGATAAAATGTTCACCTTTAAATTATGTACCAATATTGAGATCGGCGGCATTTACCGCGAAGCGGATCTTTGGTACGATTCAACTAAAGATGAACCCTATTATATAAATAAAGACGGTTCAAAAGATTTCGACACAGACAATATGCTGCATATTGACCGCACTGGTCATTTTGCATTACTGGCAACAGGTACTGATAACATCCATGTGCACAATACTTATTTCTCCTGGAAGAGCACCTCGAACGTTCGCGACATTTACGATTTCATGGCCTGCAGTCATATTACCGTTACCAATATTTATTCAAAGGTAAGTTCCGACGACATTGTAAAACCCGGCTCCGATTGCTCGTTGGGTTTTACCCGGCCGGCAACCGATTACAAAGTGCGCAATGTTATAGGGGATACCAATTGTAACCTGTTTCAGATAGGTTCCGAAACAGCCGATGATATCACTGACATTTGCGTAGATAATATTTACATCCTCGGTTCAAACAAAGCAGGCTTTTCCATTTCCACCAACGATGGCGGTCATATAAAAAATATTCACCTCAATTGCGGTCATACCGGCCCCTTGCATAGCCGGTCAAAAATGTACCGCAGCTTTACACCTTTTTTTATTTCGATCTCGAACCGGGGACGGGTAATTGGCGCCGAAGTAGGGAAGTATGCGTTTACCGACAATGGCGAAAAGCACCATGAATTGCTGGTAAAAAATGTAAATATCGGCCAGGTAGAAAACATCATCCTGAACGGCATTGACATTTATGAAGTATATGCAGGCAGCTCATTCAACGGAAAAAGATGGGCAGGGTACGATGGAAAACAACGCCGAGCGACGCCCATCGTTGCGGGTTATAGCCTGCCAGCCACGGGAGATGTTACCGGTGGTCTGGATTTTACCTTGCCAAACGGTAAACACACCGGCTACATAAAAAACATTGTTTTCAATGACGTACAGGTACTGGTGAAAGGTAGCAACCCATTGTCAGATACCGCTGCTACACCGCCTGAATTGGGGGTAGGCCAGTACAATGCATCTAACCTGAAAGTGCAGCCCGCATACGGACTTTGGGCCCGGCACGTAATGGGCCTCACCGTAAAAGAAAGTTCATTCAATTATGAAAACCGCGACAGCCGGTATGCCTTGTTTTTGGATGATGTGATCGGCGCGCAGATCTCAGGGGTAAAAATGGTTCGCCCAGCGGGTAATAATTGTGTTATAAAACTAAAAAACAGTACGGGTGTAAAAGTTGAAAATGTGCTTTACTTTAATGACCAGTGGAATAACGCACCTACTCAATTATCCCCAATTGCCCAAACTCCATAGACAATACTCAACTCAATATATAATTTTCTACCGCATGCGTTATTTTGCGGTCACTCTTTATTGGTTGCATATTCGTAAATAATAATATCTCTTACACGAATATTGCTTAAAATAACACACCTATTGGCGAAAACTGCACACTTATTAATTTTTATACATTGTTAATATTTGATTAACACACTTCGTTTAGTTTCCATATACATTTATGCCCTAAGCGGATAACTGACAGCACTACACCGCTTATAATATCAGATCAATAACCTCTTATCATTTACCAGATGATACGCAGACTACTGCTTGTTATATGCGTTTTATTAATCCTTGTCTCCCATTCAAATGCACAGGATATTCCCGTGAGTAAAGGCGAACGCCCACCGATCTCCAGCGATTTTTTGAACGGAATAAACAACCGGTATACTTCACTCGAAAACCAGCTTACCCGCGCCGGAAGTAAAAATTCAGGTGAATACCTTCCTTATGTTGATTCAGTAAGAACTTCATTATTATTCCTGCAGCAGAATAACCAACTCCTGACAAAATCAAATGAAATACAAAGCAAACTTTTTAAGAAAACAAAACGGCAACTACTCCGGGACTTTCTCAGTTATCGGCAGGTACCGGCTTCTCAACCTATAAAATTTCGAATTGGGTATAATATAAAATAGACTATTGTATGGCTAAATGTAAAGGAAAACGAATTCTTACATCGTTTTTAGTGACCGTATTGTCTCTTGGTCACTTATGCGCACAGTATACTTCTGTGCATCCTTCTCCTAATATCGGCTGGAACCTGGTGGATATGTGGCAGCAAAACAATCCGTATACAGGTACTTCCACGCTGAGTATCCCATTGTATAACCTGCAATTTGGGAAGAACAGCCTGCCGGTCAATTTAAGTTATAACATCCGCGCTATTCAGGTAGATCAGTTGCCCAGTTGGGTAGGATTGGGTTGGAATTTGAATATCGGCGGTCAGGTATCGCGGGTAGTTAATGGCAAGCCGGATGAACTTAGAGATACCAAGTCGTATAACATCATCAGTACCTATTGGTTGGGTTTGAGTATCGTTTCAACAAGTGTTGCCTCTATACAGATACTTACTGATAAGGATTTTGGCTATTACAATAATTACAGCAAGTTAAATGTGAATAACTGGGCTACTAATGATTACATGGTCAATACATTGAACAGGTTACCTGTTGTGGAGCAGATTCCGAGCGTGAGGGTCGATTATGATTTGAACAATAATACAATTACTGAGAACCCCGTACTTTCTTTTGATAATACCCATGATTACGATTTTCAACCCGATGAATTTTATTTTTCAGTGGGTAATGTATCGGGTAAATTTTTTCTGAACCACAATGGAGAATGGAAGTGTGAGTCGCCCAATGGCAATTTTAAAGTGGAAGTGACAGCGCCAGCGATAAATGAAAAGAAAGGAAGTGTAATGGTTCCCCGGATGTTCTACCAGATCATTATAACCGGACCAGATGGGACCAAATATTATTTTGGTGGTGATGCATCCAATAAACTAAAAAACATTGAATTCTGGCGGGGTCCTACTGGCACTGGTTCAAACGATATTTTTAGTGTTGTTGGAAATGTCTTCCTGGGTGTGGTTCCTGATGCCTGGTTCATCACAAAAATTGAGACCCCCGATAATTATACCGTAAACTTTGAGTATAAAAAAGGTGCATTGCAATTGCAATATGCAGACGCGCCCTGGGGTGAAGGAGGCAATACTTCATTTACCCGGTTTATGCCAGGGTATGTTCATCAGTCGCTGGCAGAACCCTGGTACCTTACGAAAGTTGTTTGCAGTAATAATATTTCCATTGAATTACTGTCTGAAGATTCGCACCAGTTAGGCTCTGACTTGAAATTAAAGGATATCAGCAAGTATTCAACTTTTCTCAACTATGCAGATGTACAAAGTGCCATGTTGACCAGTATAAACAATCTGCAGAAGTTAACCGGTTTGAAGGTAAAAAATGGCAGTGAGGTCATTAAATCCTATTCATTTGAATATATAGACAATTTAAGTGAGCGGTTAAAGCTGACCGCCCTGAAAGAAATGTCGCCCAACAATACAAGTTACAATAGCAGATACTCCTTCCTTTATAATGATGGGAAGTTGCCGGCATATGGTTCGGGTAAAGTAGATCATTTTGGTTTTTATAACAACAAACGCTTTTTTGCCGACAATACGCAGGTAAATTATCCGCTTGGTAGAACGGACTTTGAAACCCAATATTACAACAGCCGCGAGCCGGATCTTACCTACGCAAAGTATGAAACGCTTGATAAAGTTTATTTCCCTACCGGCGGCTATCGTAAATATGAATACCAGGCAAATGATTATTCCCAGGCTATAACCCGCTGGCCTTTTGGCGTTACATCTGCCGGCGGTAACCAGGTTACCGGCGGTATACGCGTACATAAGATCAGTGACTACCTGCAGGATGGAAGCCTGGCCAATGAAACAGAATTCATTTATAAAACGGCCATTAATGGCGCCACGTCTTCAGGGGTGTTATCAATACCCAGGCCTAACTATACCACCGACAAATCGAGTGGTGGGTATTATTTCAGTACTACCAGTTTTACACCCTTCGACAGAATACAAAGCCATATAACCTATTCTACCGTATTTGAAAAAAGGCGGAATGGCAGTTATACAAAATACGTGTATTCCAATTTTGATAACGGTGCAAATGACGCTCAGCCCACATATGAAACGGCAACCCCGGCGTTCTTTGATGCCCTGCCTTATGTCAACAATTCTTTTCGACGGGGAATGGTAAAGGAATTAACGCTGTATAATAACCAGGGAAACCCGGTTAAGAAAACCGAATACAAATACCAGGATGAATATGACGATTACAGTAGATCTGTCCGGGCAATTCGCATAAGAAATAACGCTGACCCTGCAAAGATCAACGCATCAGCCTGTCCCCAATACTATTTTCCCAACGTATTACGGTACGAAAAGGAAGAAACGATGTCTGCTGCCGGAGGCAGCAAGCTAATTGAAACCAACTATATCTACGATGGGTATAATAACGTGGTTGAAATTAAAGGCAATAACTCAAAAGGAGAAGAAATAAAAACACGTTTCAGGTATCCATATAATTTCAGTACCAATAATGCCAACAATCCGTACCGGAAAATGACAGACCGGTACATGGTAAACTATAAAGTGGAGCAGCAGAATGTACTTACCAGAAATGGACAGGAGTTGCTTACAGGTGGTTCCATAAATGATTACGCAGAATTTGGCGGACCAATATATATGCCACGGGCAACTTATGAATTAAAGGTAAAACAGCCGGTAGCATTAAACGCTGTTGCCAGTACGAATTTTAACGATGCAAACGGTACGCTTTCGTTAGATGCTGTATACGGTACTGTTAATTCATTCGATTACGACAATAAAGGTAATGTTTTGGAAAAACGGCCGTTTGCGGGCCCTGTTGAAAATTACCAATGGGCATATAACCAACATTATCCCGTTGTTAAATTGGTAAATCCGCAAAACTCAGTACCTGCAGGTGTGAAAGTGTATTTTGGCGAAGGATTTGAAGATAATGCATCGGCATCTGTTGATCATCCTTATAGTGGCCGCAGATATCTAAGCGGTGATTTTACAGTACCATTTACAAAACCCGACGCCCGCAGTTACCTGGTTGATTATCGGTACTTTGATAATGGTACCTGGAAGTATATGCGCAAAGCATATAGCAACAACATGTCCCTGACCGAAGGTGACGGTATCGACGAAGTACGGGTATACCCCTCCAACACTCAAATTTATAGCTATACATTCTCTACCCTTGGTGGCATGACCAGTGAAACCGATCTGAATGGCAAAACCGTCTTTTATGAATATGATGATTTTGGCCGTTTGTCAGTGGTGCGCGACCAGGATAAAAACATAGTAAAGACTTATTGCTACAACTATCTTGGACAGCCCATCAACTGTTTACCGGCATATGGCAATGATATTATGTCAAAAACATTTATTCGAAATGCACCATGTAGCCCGGGATATATGGGCTGGAAAATGGAGTATGTCCTGGAGCAGGGTCTTTTTGTTTCATTCAAAAGCAAGGATGACGCCAATACACAGGCCCTGAATTACTTAAATCAAAACGGCCAGGCATACGTGGATCAGCATGGTCCTTGTGTTCAAATTGTTTATGCCCGGCTTGAGTATGACAATCTGAGAGATGTTGTTATTGAGGAAGAACCGCACGAACGCATTCTGGAAGAACAGCGCGCAGACCTGGTTATTCGTTTTTATAGCGACGAAGCCTGTACCCATCTGGCGCCTGTATACGATGTTTTTATGCAGGTTCATCTCGATCCCCAGTCGTTTGCTTTTAATGACAATCCCAATCTCAAAGAGGAAATGTTCGTGGGTGTTGATGATTGGAGTGCCCTGGTGGCAGAAAATGTTACCGTGAACAGGTATGACTCCTATTGGGATCAAAATATTCAATGGTGGTCACTCATTACTTCCTGGCATATGAACCATTACCTCAGACCATCTACAGTGCCTTTCGTTATCATAAAATAACCCATACAAATAACACAACATTATACAGGTAATTATGATACGTTATTTAATTGCATTCCTCCTGTTTATCGGCCTGGGCCATAGCGCGGCAGCTCAGTTAGAAATAGCAACACCAGGTCAAGTATATACATACAGTTTTGCGGCATACCTCGATGAAGCGGAGTGGTCGGTGTCCGGCGGCACTATTGTGGCTGGACAAGGTACCAATACCATCTCAGTAATTTGGGGTGTTCTTGACGATGCGTGTAGCCCGGGTTATATTTATGTAAGGGATTTTTTGGACAATAGTTGGGAATCCGAAGTTGCTATCACGCCCCTTACACCCGGTCAGGCATTTCCGGCAAACCAGGCTGTAAAGTATGGGCAAACGCCTGCTCCGCTTCAGTGTACACCTGCCATAAATTATGACCCAAGCCGTTATACACTTGAGTACGTATGGCAGTATTCATATGATAATGAAAACTGGAATGACGCAGGATGGTCAGGGACCAGTTTTACACCTGGCCCGCTTACCCAAACAACCTGGTACAGGGTTTGGTTTCCTACATCGTGCTCTTGGTCGATCAATACGAATTCAATAAAAGTTGATGTAATACCGCCATTGCCAACGCCGCAGAATTTAACAGCCAACACAGTTGCTACCAGGCAAATAAACCTGCAATGGATCGATAATAATGTACAGGAATCCCAGTACCAGGTATTCAGGTCAACAGGAAATAATGGGAGTTATTCTTTACTGGCCACTTTGCCGGCTAATACTACCGGTTATGTGGATAACGCCGTGGTTGGCAACATTATTTATTACTATAAAATAAAGGCCGTTTCATCTGATAATATGTCTCTGTTGTCGAATGAGGCATTTGCGACAACCGGAAATACGGCGCCCGTTACCAACGGCATTGGGGATTTCGCTATGCAAGTGGGCGCCACGCTGTCAATACCGGTGAATGCTTCGGATATAGATAACGAGCTATTGACATTCTCCATTTCCGGTGCTCCCAATCAAACTGTTTTACAAGATCATGGTGACGGCACCGGTGTTATTGTAATTAATCAGGCAGCTTCCCAATCACCAGGTACCTATCCAATTACTGTAACAGTTACTGATCAGCATGGCGGCAGTGCCCAACGAACTTTTAAACTGATCATTACAGCCTATGCACCTCCTTCGATAACCAATATTCCGAATGTAATTATAGAGGAAAAAGATCAGAAGACCATTGATATGGTTGTTTCAGCCTCCGCGCCGATTACCAATTGGTCATTCCCTTCGGGATTGCCCTCTTTCGTTCAGTATGTACCTGTTAATAATACTATGGGGCAACTGATCGTAAAACCTCCTGTGGGTACGGTGGGTATGTATAATATCTCGATAAAGGTAGAAGATGGGACAGGGGGCTTTGGTGTAGAAACTTTTATAGTAACTGTTATTCCCGAGCATTTACAGGCCGGAAAGATATACTACTATCCCGATCAGCGATTACTGATGGGAGATCCGCCCATAGGAGGCGCCTGCAATGGCTTGTATCAATATCAGTGGCAGCAAACTGATAACCTGGCAAACCCATTCCAGGATGTTGAGCATGCAGTTAGCATCAATCTGATACCCTATTGGTTGGTCCCCTATTTCAGGTTGAAAGTTACCTGCGGTGTTGAAACTGTCTATAGTAATGTTGTAACTCCTTCTGGCGGTCCTTCGATAGCTGACAATAACTTTGTAAAAACCTACGAATATTTTAAGCCGGGCGTTACCTATCAGGATATGGTTAAACACAGCGTGCGTGAAGGACAGGAAACAACCCAGTATTTAGACAGGTTGGGAAGACCGTCCCAAACGGTTGTTCAAAAAGGTTCATTAATAACCGATGCTGCCAATGCGCCGGTTGACCTGGTAAGCCCGGTGGAATATGATGACATGAGCCATGAATCTGTTATTAATCTGCCTTTTGCTGCAAATACAGCTGGTGGTAATACCTCGTTGAACGACGGTGCTTTCAAAAGCAATGTAAATTCTCAGCAACAGTTTTTTTACAGTGATAATAATCCCGGCAGTCCGGTATTGGGTCAGGGTGAAACCATGTATAAAGGCCTGATCAATTATGAGGCTTCTCCTTTGGAAAGGGTTGAAAAAATAATGCCTGCAGGAAATAACTGGGCTGGCAACAACAAGGGAACCCAAAATAAATACTGGTTCAACACAGTAGTTGATGATGTAAGGATATTGAACGTGGATAAGCCGTTACCTGTTGAAATGTTCGGCGCTATCAGTACCAGTGGTATTTATGGCGCGGGTCAGTTGGTGAAAAATGTATTGGTCAATGAAGAAGGAACGCAGACCATTGAGTTTAAAGATAAAGAAGGGCGCACGATACTTAAAAAAGTACAGTTAACTGCAGTAGCCGATGATGGCGCAATTGGCAGCAATCATGCAGGTTGGTTGTGTACATATTATGTATATGACGACCTTAACATGTTGCGCGCCGTAATACAGCCTAAAGGTGTTGAACTGTTGGTGCTGGGTGGCTGGAATTTTTCATCTAATGCAGATGTTCAGAATGAACAATGTTTCCGTTATGAATATGATGAGCGGAAGAGGTTGATCATAAGAAAATTACCAGGCGCGGATCCCGTACAAATGATATATGATGCGCAAGATCGTTTGGTTATGGTTCAGGATGGCAATATGCGAAAACCAACTGAAATGAAATGGTTGGTTAACCAATATGATGGTCTTAACCGGCCTACATCAGTTTACCTGATAACGGATCCTGGCCAATATACTAATGCGGACTATCATCGCAATATGGCATCGACAAGTACCTCATACCCCAACGTGTCAGCTTATGCAAATGAGCTTTTGGTTGAGAAACACTATGATGATTATCATGGCCTTGGTGGTTTTAGCACAACTCAGCTTAATGCAAGCGGCTACGGTAGTTACCTGGATGCCGGAGCTTCGGAATATCCTGATCCTTTGCAGGTAAGTCAAAACATGATTGGCCAGCTCACCTGGGTCCGGGCAAAAGTACTGGGGCAATCGGGATATATTACCTCCTGCAACCTGTATGATGAAAAAGGAAGAGTGATACAGGTACAAACGCTAAATCATACCGGGCAGATGGATGTAGCTACTATCCAATATAGCTTTTCCGATCAGGTATTGAGAAGTCACCTAAAAACCAGGATTGGTTCAAATCAGCAAACCAATGATATTGGCAACAAAAATAATTATGATGATCTGGGGAGATTGATCTCTATCGAGAAAAAGCTTAATGGTTCAAACTGGAAGCCGATTGTAGAAATGAAATACAATGCGCTTGGACAATTGATAAGCAAAACGCTTTCCCCCAACTTTAACAGCAATTCCGGGCTTCAGACAATCGACTACGATTATAATATCAGGGGCTGGTTGCTGGGCGCTAATAGACAGTATTTAACAACTGAGGGACAAACAACAGATGGAAAACTGTTTGGATTTGAACTGGGATACGATAAAACGGCTAACAACTCGGGCGAGCCATTTAAAAAGACTTATCTGAATAGTGATATAGCCGGTGTTTTATGGAAAAGCGATGGCGATGATATACGACGTAAGTATGATTTTACGTATGATGCGACAAGCCGTTTATTAAAGGGTGAATTCGTGCAACAGAATGGTGATGATCACCTTTGGAACAAGCTCAAGATAAACTACGACATAAAAGTAGGCGATGGTGATCATTCAGACCAGGCATATGATGCCAATGGTAATATCAAGCGATTACAGCAATGGGGGTATAAGATCTCAGGGAGTGAGCAAATAGATGACCTGACCTATCATTACTATAAAGGTGAAAACAGTAATAAACTGGCAACGGTATCAGAAGGGGTGCCGGGGGGGACATTACCAACAACTGCAGGTGCGGGTATGGGCGATTTTGCCGATAGAAATGTCAATGGCAATGACTATGGATACGATGCCAATGGCAATATGGTGACCGATAAAAACAAGCGCATTGATATTGGCATAGCTCCAACCGACAATACAAATGGTGCCATTGTATACAATTACCTTAACCTGCCGAAACAGGTTACTGTGCAGGACGCAAATGGTAATGCAAAAGGAACGATCAGTTACACGTATGATGCGCTGGGCAATAAATTACAGAAGGTGGTAACAGAACCAAACGTTTCTATAGAATTTAATAAACAGCAATATTTCACAACAGCAACAACAACTACCAACTATTTGAATGGGTTTGTATATGAAACCAAAGACTATGATATCCTAGCTCTGGCGTCTGAGGAATACACTGATAAACTAATGTATATCGGTCATGAGGAAGGCCGTATACGAAATGTAACGGCGGTGGCTGGTGGAGCTCCTGCCCATTTCGAGTACGATTATTTTTTAAAGGATCACCTTGGCAATATTCGCATGGTGCTTACGGAAGAGGCAACTGCCCCCCGCTACATGGCCACTATGGAAAAGGGCCAGAATAATAAGATCCGTGATGATGAGAATGCATTATTCAGCAATTTAGATGCTTCTTCCTGTAGTGTGGGGGATGCTCAATATCCGGTTGATCCCAACGATCCAAACGCCAATCAGTTTGTTGCCAGGTTAGATGGAAGTGGTCAAAAAATTGGACCGGGCCTTGCATTAAAAGTGATGGCTGGTGATAAAGTGGATGTTGGCGTTCAATATTTCTATCGCCAAAATGGAAACGGAAATGCCACCAGCAGCGCCCTGAATGATATCTTCTCCTCACTGGCTGGCGGTGTAGTATCAGCTGCGGGTCACACAAAAGGATCACTGGCAACGTTGAGCAATCCGGCTATCAGCCCGTTAATGGGCATAGTGAATATGTTCAGGCAAACTAATAATCCAGATGTTACTAATAAGCCCAAAGCATTTTTAAACTGGATTTTATTGGATGAACAATTCAATTATGTAAAGACCTATCCTCAAAGTTATGCCCTGCCTGTGGATGCCCCTGACAATGTGCTTCCGCTTGTAAAAAATGATATTCCAATAACCAAGAATGGATACCTGTATGTGTATGTAAGCAATGAAACACAAAACTGGGAAGTTTCTTTTGACAACCTGTTTGTAAAGCATTATACAGGCCCGCTGGTGGAAGAAACGCACTATCAACCATTTGGTCTTACAATGGCTGGTATTTCGGCCAAAGCTATAAAACCCAATTATGTTGAAAACAAGCTAAAGTTTGGTGGCAAAGAGCACCAGTCGGGCGAGTTTAAAGATGGATCGGGCTTAGAATCGTATGACTTTGGATCCAGGTTGTTTGATCCCCAAATTGGCAGATGGCAGGTAATTGATCCATTGGCTGATCAGATGCGGAGGTTCACGCCATATAATTATGCGTTTGATAATCCTGTAAGATTTATAGATCCTGATGGAAACAGTCCTGAGGACTTTTACAAAAATTTAAAGACCGGTGAAGTAAAATGGATCGATTCGAAAGAAAAGAAAATAACAGATGAAAAGGGGGAATGGACTAATGTAGGGGAGAGAATAGGATATTATACAGAAGATGGAACATCAGCCGCCTTCGTTGGGCCCGGAGACGAATTATATGAGAAGGATCTTGAAAGTAATATTATTCAAAACGTTGTACCAGCCAAATTTGATTATTTATTGCAAAAATCCGACCATTTAATTTGGCCGGGAGAAGAGTTGAAGTTCACTGAAAATAAACCAAACCTTGTATATGCGGGTTTTGTAGATGGAGATGTAACTACCCAAGACGTTATAAATTACGGACTCGCAGGAGCTGGCTCAATCGTAAGTACCATGCAAGCCAAAGCAAATAAAGATATAACCCTCTTTAAAAACCTGGGAGACAAAAGAGGCTTATGGGGTGCTAATCAAGGGCTTAAAAAGCTGGACAAAGCTGGTAAAACGTTAGGCTATATAGGAATTGGGCTTACATTGACAAACTTAGGGTATAAGTATTTCAGTGGGGAGGGAATAACAAGAAAAGAAGCTTTTGATGCAGGATTATCAATCGTATTATCCTTTGTTGCTATCTCGAATCCAGTAGCCTTGGTAGGGTTAGGAATATACGGTATATTGGATGCTTCAGGCGCGTTAGATGGTATTAAAGCAAAGGTTGGTCTTGATGATAGATTATTAATAAAGTAAGAAGTTATGAGGTATGCGTATAATTATGTTTATTATCATATTTATCAGTTTATTTCAAGGTGGAAAAAGTACAATGCCAGGGAAAGTGCCATATTGTACTTATCAGCAATACTTTGTTTTATAACACTGCCTGTTATTTGGGGAGTGATTGCTGAATATATTGGAAAGCTCCCTAAATGGTTGTTTTTTTTAATCAGTGGAATTCATTGCCTGTTGATCTACTGGCTTAATAAGAGATATTTTGAAAGAAATAACAGGATTAAAGAAATACTCGGGCAGTTCAAAAATCAAACTGGTTTTCAAAATAAAATTGGTCTGATAATAATAATCTTATTACTTATATCCGCCCCTGTTTTATTTTTTCTTATTCTGACATTGTTTTAAAAACGTTTTGCAAGGGCCAGAATCTTAAAGTCAAAAGCCAGTTCAATTAGTCAATTCGCTTTTGATTTATGGAAAAAAGAGCGACACTTGATTTTCACTTAAACAAGGTTACATTTATTGAAAAATATAACCATGGAAAATAACTATCCTTACGAAACAAGGCTTGATATTAAATATGACGCCCTTGAACTTATCGACGTGCCGGCCATCGTAAAAGCCAATACGCACAAATGGTTCAATCAAACCCTTACCAAAGTAAACGATAGCGTAGTGCGGGTGGCTATCATAGAAGGGGAGTACCATTGGCACAAACATGACAATGATGATGAGTTCTTCTTTGTGTTGGAAGGACAACTACTCATCGATCTCGAAGACAAAATAATCGCATTAAATCCCTGGGAAGGATTTACCATTCCCAAAGGTGTTGTACACCGGACGCGGGCGCAGGTAAAAACGGTGATGTTAATGGTAGAAACAAGTGAGATAGTTCCTACTGGTGATTAAAAATAAAAGTGCCATCCTTCAGTTGGAGGATGGCACTTTGGCATATTAGATTTATTAAATTAATTCTTAAGCACAGTTACGCCGCTTTCAATTTCAGTCAACGGCGATGTTTTTGTGAGCGTATCAAGTACCTGGGCCCGCACTTTTGTCCATCTGTTTAACGGCAGGCTGTACTCGCCAACCAGTTTGTTGAAGATTCCAAGGTCAGCAGTCTGATAAGCAAAAGCTGTTGTATTACTACCGCTCTGATAAAAAGCCTGGCTTGCCTCGGTAATGGGATGCTTTATATCGTAAAAATCATTATCAGGGATCGGGTAACCTTTTCCATCACCCGATATAGTGCCCCCGGCTCCAATAAATACCGCATCTACAGGTACAGATGCTGCTGTAAGGGTCGTTCCTTCAAATATAGCCATACCAAAAGCATTTCCGCTATTGGCCAGCAGGTTAGTAGTACCGGTGCCAAAACCTTCGCCAGTTCCTGCATAGGCGAAAGCCCTTATCCAGTTGGCTGTTTTAATATCAGTTGAACTGGGCCCGTTGATCAACTTTTTAGTACCCCCTACATAAAAGAAAGTTCCTTTGTTAGCTTTACCGGTGGTAAGATTAAATTTATAGGTGCGTAAACCACCGGTAGCCCAGCCATTAACAGGAAAACCGATTGGGGTTGAAGTACCGGCATTGTTGGTAGTAACTACTGAAAAAGGCGTTACTGCAAAATCAATATCCCTGGTGGCCAAAAATTGTATGTATTCATAATCGGCATCGCTGCCTGCTGCATCGCTCATAAAACCGGTAATAAGGGCAGACGTAACTTTTGAAATATTATTTTTCTTAACCACATCCTGTGCAGTACGCATCCTGAACTGCGGTACGCGAACACCATCTTTATTGGTCATATTAAAAACGATGCCGTAAAAATTGGCATAGAATGGCGCTTCGTTATTGGCAAATGCGGCCTTTGCATCAGTGTGTATGGTTATTTTTTCATAGGTATCGTCTATCATTTTATCACCCGACAACACATCGGCGGGGAGGCTCACAGGATTGAAATTTGTTTTAACAACAATACTTAAAGTGCTCTCATAATCATCGGGGTTCTTTAAAACTTTGTTCAAATATACCCAGTTGATCGCGATAGGATTACCGGAAGATACTTTTTGAATGGCATCGTTGGTAATGTTCGTGATCTGCAAAATACCATCTACCCGTGTCAATGTGCTGCCTTCTACGTGAATGATCACGGAATCACCCGGTTTGTAGGTAGTAGCCGCATCGCCGATAGCCACTGAAATACCACGTATTTTTGATAACCGGCGGGCATCCTGTAATACCAGCAATCCTGCTGGCAGGTTATTACCCGAATGGTCAGAAACCACTACACCGGTAATACTTGTAGATCCGAACATATTGTCTTTTGTAAGAACAACATCTTCGCCTTTATACATATTCCGGATATCAAAAATACCTACATAATCACTTATCTCACCGCCGGGATATTTATCCTTTTTACAGGCCCATAAAAAGACCAGTGGCAGCATTAGAAAAGAATATATTACTAGCTTTTTCATTTTAATATTATTATAGCTTCTTGATTCCTGGTTCTTGTGATCTGTTTTTTTGTCTTTTGATATTTACTTATGGCTTTTGCCACCAAACCTGGGTTGAGATCGCATCAGGCCCTTGTGCATCTACCGCCAGTTTGTAATTGGTGGGGTTGGTCGATTGCACATACACGGGATAGGTCATCCGCCCTGGCATTACTCCGTTATTCCTCAAACCGGCTCCCTTTGGCAATATCGGATGACCGGTACGGCGGTACTCAAACCATTGTTGCATATCATTTAGGAACAGGGCATAATATTTTTCCAAATGGATCTTTTCCATTTTTTCATCTAAAGTTTGACTGTTATCCCAGTTCATGCCCGATGCGGCCAGATAAGTGGTGATGGCTGTGCTCCAGGTGGGCAACCAAAGCGTAATGCTTGTTTTGGCGCCCTCGTTGTAGTAAGTTTCAGCCGACGCGCTGATCCAGCCTTTAATAGAAGCTTCTGCCAGAATAAAGTTCACTTCTGCATAACTCATAATCATACCGCCTAAAGATTCATTCATTAAACTGGAAGCCGCAACACCATTTACAGTTTGTGCATTGGAATAAAAATATGCCTTCTTGATAGGGTTTTCACCAGGCGCATAACCGCTGGGCACACCTACAAAAGCCCCGGAGGCAGGTGAAATCCGCCATCTGTTTATTCCATTTGTTCCTAATGATATATCAATCCGTGGATCCGCCCACTCAACCAGGTTATCAATAAAGAAGCTGGCAATGCCCGGTTGTCTGAAGTCCTGCTCACGTACAGTAAGAAGAGGCGAAGTATAAGGCGCCGTGCCAGTCCATTTTAAAACAGCAGCCTCGTCATTGCTGGCGATGATAGGGTAGGTAGTTTTATTAGTTTCGGCGATCTCTTTGATCTTGTCCTTACATTGCTGTGCAACTTCCGCTTTTCCTGATATCCTCAACAGCAAACGCAAATACAATGAGTTGCCGAACTTGCGCCATCTGCTAACGTTACCGGCATATACAGGATCACTGGCTGCATCAATACCGGAGTTTACAGCCAACAGGGTATTCGCTTCTTCCAGCTTTTTAAATATATCGAGGTAAATATCTTTCTGACGATCAAAAACAGGTTCAATATTAGAGACTTCGCCAGAATCGGGTTTTGCTTTATTGGATTGAAAATAAGGTACATCGCCGTAAGTATCGGTAAGCAGAGAGTATATCCATGACTGGCATACCAGGGAGATGCCCATATAAGATTTATTGTTCAGGGCTCCTTCCGTATTCGCCAGTTTGTAGATGTCTTTAAAATTGGTCAACTCAGAGTACCAGCCATTGTACAGGTAGTCGGCCCAGTTATTCCGGTAATCGTAGCGAAACACCTTACCTTCTCCATCGCCCATATCCACGGTTACCTGCATCAGCTCATTGTTAAAGTTCCGGTTCCGTAGCATGTTATAGGTCACTACATTCACCAGGGCCGGCGCCAGTAACTGTTTGGGTAACACGTAGGGTGTGGTATTCGGGTCGGTATTGATCTCTGTGAAATCTTTTGTACAGGATGCCAGGGTCATACAGAACAACACAATAACACCTGCGATTTTATTTATAGTCAGCTTCATGTTTTTAAGAATTAAAGTCCAATAACTAAGTTACAGCCGATTGTACGGGTCGATGGGAACTGCCCGATCTCAAAACCCTGTACGATATCAGATCCCTGAAGCGTTCCGAATTCAGGATCGAACATAGGCCAGGGCGACCAGATGAACAGGTTACGGCCATATACACCGAATGTTGCTTTTGACAGCCCCAGCCTTTTGATCAGCTTCGGACCAAGAGAATAATCCAACCGGGCTTCTCTGAATTTGATATAGTCGGTGCGGAACGTACTGCCTTCGGCGTTGTCAATTCCCCAATGCGACCGGTAATATTCATCGATATCAGTAGCTATCACATCATTCTGTCTGTATTTACCATCTGGTCCCTGTATAACTCCATTACCAATGATACCGCTGTAGCGGCCCGGCAATGTTTTTGTTAATTTACCCTGTTCGGCCATCTTATAGTGCATCAGCGAGTGAGCTACAGCGCCATATTGCACATCGAACAATGCACTTAAGCGGAAGTTTTTATAGCTGAAATCGTTGCCTATGCCCAGGCGCCATTTGGGAGAAGTATTGCCCAGGTATACGACTTCCGGTGAAAGCAAAGCAAAACCGGTGTTGGCATCATAAACAATCTGTCCTTCGGGAGAACGTACATAACCTTTTCCATACAAATCGCCCATTCTACCACCTTCTTTGGCAACGATCTGGCCACCACCTACAGGTCCGGTTTGCAGTACTACTGAACTATCCGGTAATTCTTTAATAGTATTTCTATTGCTTGAGAAAACGATATTGGCATTCCATTTAAAACCGCTTCTTGTAATGACAGGAGTTCCATTCAACGCAACTTCTATACCCTGGTTACTTACCTTACCAAAGTTAATTACCTGACGGGCGTAACCCGATGAGCGGTCGATGATACGTTGTAGTATCTGGTCCTTGGTGAAACCTGAATATATCGCTACATCGATACCCATCCGGTTCTTGAACAATTTTGCGGTTAAACCGGTTTCATATGTTATTGTACGCAGTGGTTTCAGATTGGGATTGTTCAATGTGGAGGGAATAGTTAAACCACCGCTCCATAAACTACCTGCCGTAGCGTAATTATTATCTGCAGTAAGGTAGGGGATGGTGCTACTGCTACCAACACCGGATGCCGAGAACCGTAGCTTGGCATAATTTATTTGTACTGGTAATTTGAACACCTCTGACGCAATGAAGCTCAGGTTAGCAGAAGGATAAAAGAACCCGACATTATCTGTACGTACAGGAGTGGCCAGGGGACTGGCCCAGTCCTGACGGCCGGTTATGTCTGCGAACAGGAATTCTTTATAACCGGCAGTGATCATTCCGTAAAAACTATTGATCGCATACTTGCTTCTGTACGGAATAGTCACCAATGGACCGGCAGCATTCGGCATGGTATACACACCGGGGTAGGTGAGAGAATCTGCACGTACTTCATCTTTGTTATAATTGTTGCGCAATGCACTTCCACCGAATGTAACAGAGAAGTCAAAATCAGGGTTTACTTTTTTGGCATATTTCAACAGGAAATCGGTCGTTGATTCCTGGTTGAACAGGCTTTGTGTGCGGAAGCTTCCTTTCGGAAATTTCGATCCGGCATCATAAGGTCTGCGTTGTGAACGCTGCTCGTTGCTAAGGTCCAATGATGTTCTTACCTGCAGGCTCAATTCTTTGGTAAAAGAATAGGTTGCCGAAACATTGCCTGTTACCACATGCCGGTTGCTGGCATTGATAAATTCATAGGCAACAGCATAAGGATTTTCGGGAAAGGAGCTGTATGGATAAAATATTCCCCTGTTCTCCTGGCCAACCTTCCAGTAATTCTTCAACCAGTCAAGGTCTGCGTTGGGTTGCCAGAAAATGAACCAGTACATGATACTCTGGTTACCATAACCGGCGCCAGGCAGGTTATCGCTCCATTTATTGGTATAATTGATCTTCGATGCAATCTGTAACTTGTCGCTAACCTTTGAATTAACCGACAACGCTACAGTATTCCGTTTATAACCGGTATTGGGAATGATCCATTTATTCTGAACATTCGTAAGCGAGAAACGGGCAGATGTTTTTTCTGTACCACCATCCACACTTACTGAATTGGTAACCGTATTTCCGGTGTTGAAGTACTTGAATAATTTATTTCTATAACCCTTCCATTCGGTTGGTTCTGTAGCACGGGTTTGCGTAGCCGGGTCTAACTGATTGAACATTTGTCCATCAAAACGCGGACCGTATGCTGAACTACTGGTAGAATTGGCTGATTTACCATACTCGTAATCTGACTGGCCATCTAATCCCATCCCATATTCAAATTGCATATCGGGCCAGCGGTTGGGTTGTTCTATGGAGACGTTGGAGTTGAAATTAATACCAAGCTTTTTACCCTTATTGCCTCCTGATTTGGTGGTAATGATAATAGCGCCGTTGGCCGCCCGTAAACCATACAACGCTGCAGCGCCGGGCCCTTTCAACACCGTTACCGATTCAATATCTTCGGGGTTCAGGTCATTCAGGCTACCGCCATAGTCGGCCGGCATATTATCTGAACCGGTGCCATAGGCTGTTTCACCACCAACAGCTGTTCTGCGACCACTACCTGTATTAATGATCACGCCATCCACTACAATAAGGGCTTCGTTATCGCCGGTCAAATTGTTCTCACCACGTAAGATGATCTTATTACTTCCGGTAGGACCACTGTTTGATCTTACCAGGTTCAAACCAGCTACTTTACCCGATAAAGCATCCGTCCAGTTACTGGCCACCGCATCGGTCAGTTGTTCATTCTGAATAGTTGTGGTAGCATAGCCCAGTGATTTGGCATCGCGTTTTATATTCAGCGCTGTTACTACCACATTCTGCATTTGCTGATCATCTTTTACCAGTTCAATATTCAGTGGATGTTGTGATGCAGCAGAGAATTTTCTTGTTACCGGCTGGTAACCTACAGCAGATATTTCAACAGAGCCATCCATGAGGGGAAGGGTCTTTTTATAGCGGCCATTTTCATCAGCGACCACGATCGTACTTTTGCCGCTCTGCTTAATAATTATGGAGGCGCCGGCAACGGGTGTCATACCTTCCCTTACAGTACCTTGTAGTACCATAGTGGTAATTGTAATTTTTTTAGGGGCTTCGCTTTTTTTGATCACCCAGTTGGTACCACTGGGGGTTGCCGTAAAACCACCGGGCTCCAATACTTTGTTTAATAGATCACCTACACTAGCAGCTTCATAATTGGCAGCGGGTACTTTAACGGCAGCCAGCTCATCGTTTGTATAAGCCAGTTGCACCTTAAACGTACGACCGAAATTCTCGACGATGTTCGCCAGATTATCGGCGCCATGCCTGTAACGCAATGGGTCAGTTTGCGCATGCAGGTTAATGACACCTGCGAATAGCAGTAGCAGAAGTACAGTAATTTTTTTTGTTAGTTTTGCGTAGTCCATATATTCATTTACATTATAAACAATACGGTATCAGGCCGCTTTTCAGCAGATCAAAAAATAGCGTGTCGATAAGGAATTTTTAGTGGATATTGTAGCCAGTCAATGAATTCAGCACCGTTAAATTATCTTTCAACGAAATCGTCATGTCCCAGGTCAGCGTTACTTTTATTTTCCTGTTGATAGTGCCGTGCGTTAACTTAACCTGGTAAAACGTTTCTATGCGATTGAGCAATTCTTCCAATGTAATACGCTGCAACCGTACCTGTTGCTGTAACCACCAGTCTGCCGAAGCCGGATCTATAGTTTGCACCTGGCCCGTTATCGCCTTTGCTGTAATGATTTGCTGACCAGCCGTCAATAGTTGGTTGCCGCCGGGATTGTTCAGCGCTACTTTTCCTTCTTTTACGGTCAGTTGCAGATCTACGGTATCCAGTTTGCGAATGGTAAAAGCCGTTCCTATAACCGTGATCCGCTGCCGGTTAATATCAATGGTAAAAGGATGCTGCGCATCTTTAGCTACACTAAAAAAAGCAGTTCCTTTTGATAACACCGTGCTGCGTTGTTTTAAAAAATCGCCATATACCTTCAAAGAGGAATAAGGCGCCAGCCATACAACAGAACCATCCTTCAATTGTATCTTTTTTGAGCTGTCTGCGCTGGCCAGTTCCTGCCAGGTAGCAGCTGCTACATGCTCCTTATTGCCTGGGATTTTAATAAACACAGCGATCAATATTGCAGCAGCAGCGCTTAAGGCAATAAAAAAGAATCGTTTTCTTCCCCGTCGCCTGTTGTCAATACGATCATTGATGCTGTTTAATAATAGTTGCTTTTTCTGCATGCCGATCGCTTCAGGCTTATTCCATGCCTGTTGCCATTCCTCATCGGAATGTTTTATATCACTCTCTTTTTTTTGTCTTGATTTACGGGGCATGCAAACAATAGCTTTTGTTAATAGACGGTTAATGAAGGAAACTGGTACTAGAGGAAATGAAGAATAATTTGCTAATGTGATAATATGCTAATGTGCTAATTAATACAGAAATACAAAATTGCGATGCCGTTTCACGTTTGCCGTCTGCCGTTTCACGTCAAAAGAACAGCTGAACCGCCCGCAACATCTTTACAATCCGTTGTCCGGCAGTATGTAATTGGTTTTTGACCGTTTGCTCGCTCAATTGAAGTTCGGAAGCGATCTCTTTAACGGAAAGCTGGTCCTCGTTCTTCATGGCATAGATCCTGCGCATTTGCCCGGGGAGTTTGTTGGTGGCATTTTTCCAGATATGATATACCTGTTTATATTGATACTGCTCATCGGGCATGGGCCTTCCTTCGGTACGTTCCGGCATGTCGGCGGTTAACGTGTACCTTTTTCTTTTAGACGCCCGCTGATGATCGCTGATGCAATGTTGAACGATGGTATATAAATAATTGCGGAATGAAGAATGGATAACAATGGCCTGACGCTTGTTCCACAGCCGGAAGAAAACCTCCTGCAGCACATCATCGGCCTCTTCCGAACCATTCAACCGTGAACGTATGTACGTGTGAATGGGATCGGCAAAGCGATTAAAGATCTCATCAAAAGCAATTCTGTCCCCTTTTTGCAATTGCAGCAACAATTCGCCGTCCTGGGGAACGATTGGCTGAACATTCATATGGCGCAAACTTAGCAACCAAATGTAGTAACATAAAAGAAGTTGTTTTACTAAATCTTTAAGTTTTTTTAAGCCGTTTTTGGACTTTTTGCTTACGCAACCGTTTGCATTGTTTTTTTAACATATACGTTATCCGTAAAATCGAAACAAAAAGACCGCTTCCGAAAGCGGAAACGGTCTTTTTCGAATGCGATCGAAATTATTTGATCTACTGTTTTGCCAGTTTAAATTCGGCAACAGTATGTTGTTTATTCAATTTTATAAAGTAAATGCCTTTGGGCAATGATTGCAGCTCATTAAAATATTGCGCATTGGTTCCGGCTGATACAAAACTCGTTTTACGCCAAACCAGCTTACCATCACTGTTGAACATCCGAAGTTGTACCATTTCATCGGTGGTGCTTTCAATAGTGATCACTACATGATCTTTGAAAGGATTCGGTGTTGCGAATACCCGGAATCCTTTTACATCGGTTCGTATGGTCAGTATACCACTGTAATTGTATTTCCCGTCGTTATCTACCATTTTAAGGCGGTAATAATTTACACCGCTTGCCGGTGACGCATCTACAAAGGAATATTGCCGGGTAGGCGTGGAGGCTGTAGCTGCTACCTGCCCCAATGATGAAAAATGAATGCCATCGGTACTATGTTCAATGACGAAATGAGAAAAGTTAATGCCTTCATCTGATTGCCAGCTCAAATAGGTTTTGCTGTTTTTATATACACCATTCCACATGCTGAGCGTGATAGGTAACACACCGCATGGAGAAGAAGGATTGCTGGCATTGTCCAATCCCTGATAGCCGGTTAAAATTGTTTTTACACCAATGGATCCGGGTGCAGAGCCATATATATTGTCGATCGGGCCTGCGGCTGAAGTAGAACGGGTAAGTCCGTTGATGCCACCGTTAACTGTGATGGAACCTGTTGGTATTACATTTGAGATTACCAAACCACCGCCACCACCGCCACCGGGGCCATGGGCATAATGGGTTGTCATATCGCCGCCTTTGCCACCATTCGCCGAAGCAGTAATCGTGTGTGTACCTACGCTGCCTGACTGATTTGTTACCACTACTATGGTTCCGCCAGCACCACCGCCACCGGCGGCATCTGTTACACCCGCTGTAGATACGTTATTAGCCGTAGCGCCATCGGCTGTTACCGTGCCGCTGCCGCTGTATGATCTGCCGCGCAAAATGATGATACCACCACCACAGGCGCCACTGGATAAATAATCAGTAGTACCAGCCGTACTGTTGTTGCTGGTACCGGCGCCACCGCCGCCGCCCAAAATCAATCGTTGTATATAACCCTGGGTAAATGCAGCGCCGCCATAACCACCGGTAGGATAAGTAGCCGGATTACCAGGACCATTGTCCCATCCGCTACCGCCATTTCCGCCGGCGCCGCCATTACCGCCACCACCGCCACCGGGATTGAATCGATTTTGACCAGGGTCGCCATCGGTACCGCCGCCGCCGGCATTACCAGGAGCACCTCTTCCCATGGTACCATCGATATATCCTTCCACGGCATTTGTAGTAGCATTGGTAGCGCCATTTGTTAAAGTATATATGGGCGTGCCCGCAATACCTTCGCCTTTGGCGCCACCCGTAGTATTGGCGGCTGTAGTCACCGGTGAAGCCCACCGGAAATCAGTATTTGTGAGGGTGCCGCTGCCATTGGTATTTCCGGCAGTAACACCGTTGAGATCTTTTCCGCCACCGCCTCTGAAACCCAGGGCATTGGCAGTTACAGAACCATTTATGGTAACTGTATTAGCCGCTTCAATCACAACAACGCCGCCGGAGCTTCCGTTCCAGGTAGGCGCCGTAATTGAACTACTGGCATTGATGGTTAAGTCGTAATACCGGGGAACCCGTATTACCTGGTAAGTACGAATGCCCGTAGTGGCGCTATAAGCACGTGTATAATAGTTATTGGCCAGTGAATAGGTAAAGTTTACCACACCCGATCCATTATTATAACTTGAAACAATATTATATTCATACTTGCCGGCCATCAGGTTGCTGGTCAGGTAACCGCTGGCATCGCCACCGGCAACACCATCGCCATAAGCATCACTATTGGTGCTATTGTAATCAGCGCCCTGCATCTGGATGATCAATACCATATCGCCATTGCCCAGATTCGTATTATCACCTCTGCCATCCCGGTTACCTACCGTTAAGGTGGTAGCCCCTATGATGGGATTACCGGTACCCGGATAATACGTGTTTATGATCTGGTTGGCTGAATTAATAGTTGTTGTTCCGCTCCCTGGTGCGGTTCCGCACTGACTGTAGGAATTGTTGAAAAAAGAAGTTAGAAGGACGAATAACAGGAATGCCCGAGTAAAAAATGTTTTCATTTTCACATTTAATTGTGTTGACGTATTGGTTGGACTTAGAATAAATTAAAAAAATAGCAAATTTATTTTTTGCTAATACAGTGTAGGTAAACAGAATGGAAAATTGATTAGATACAGTACTACCCAGATACCCTGAAAGGATCTGCTGTTAAGGATCTATAATTAATGCACTTAGATAAACGTAGGGTTAACCCTTATTATTATATATTGCTAAAAATAATGCAATGACCAGATAAGCAGAACAGTATGCGGCATAGAAGTTACATTTGTATTCACATCACCTAATATGAGTAATATTCCATTTCAAACAATTGACTGGTCGGCTATTCAAAAAACGGAACGTACCGGTTTAACAGGGACAGCCTGGTGGCAAACACTACAATTCGATGGACTGAGAGTGCGGCTGGTAGAATACTCCAAAGGATACCTGGCCGATCATTGGTGCGAGAAGGGACATATCGTGTACTGCCTGGAAGGGTCGTTTGTAAGCGAACTGAAAAATGGCGAATCATTCCATTTAAGCCAGGGCATGACGTACATCGTATCTGATGACCTCAGCTCACATCGCTCCCTCACGGAAGATGGCGTTAAACTCCTGATCATTGATGGGGATTTTTTAAAATTGCAGCCCATTACCTCCTGATTTATTTTCCCCAAACTGTGATCTTTTTGAACTTGCTGCGAATAATATATAAAGCCGGTTCCTGGAATTATTCAAATGCAAGCAGAAAAATCAGACATATTCCTTTCAGTCATTGAAACCAATAAAGGTATTATCTATAAGGTTGCCCATGCCTACTGCATACATGCAGAAGACAGGAAAGACCTTATACAGGAGATCATTGTGCAATTATGGAAATCGTTCGACCGGTACAACGATCAGTATAAGTATACCACCTGGATGTACCGTATTGCGCTGAATGTCGCCATATCTTTTTATCGAAAAGAAAATCGCCGGAAGCGGCTGACCGATCCATTAGCAAATAATATTTTGGACCTGGTTGATGACAATGCCATTAATGAAACCAATAAAAACATTGGTTATTTAAAACAATTCATTGCCACATTAAAAGAACTGGATAAAGCATTAATGCTATTGTATCTCGAAGAAAAAAGCCAAAAAGAAATAGCCGAGATCACCGGCATTTCAGAAACCAATGTATCTACCAGGATCGGACGGATCAAAAAAATATTAAAACAAAAATTCTCAACCATACAATCATAATATATGGAAGACACAGAAATCATCAATCTCTGGAGATCCTATGGTCAAAAGCTGGAGGAAACCCTTCAGCTCAACAGGAAAAATGCAGAAGATATCACCCGCATAAAAGTGAGATCATTCCTGGCCTCCATGAAACCATTAAAGATATTCACCGTTGTAGTGGGTATAATATGGGTGGCATTGGTGGATGTGCTGATCATCAAAACATTCCCGGTAGCCAACTGGTTTTTTATTGTTTCCGCCGGTATACAGGTATTGCTTACCAAACTCTCTATAATAATATACCTGTACCAGTTGATCCTTATTCACCAGGCCGACATTACTGAACCGGTGCTGGAAACCCAACGCAAAATAGCCAGTTTAAAATCAACCACTTTGTGGGTTGCACGCATTCTTTTTTTACAACTACCAGTATGGACAACCTTTTACTGGAATAAAAGTATGTTGCTTTATGGAAATTGGGGGTTGTATGTACTTCAGATAGTGATCACCCTTTCATTCACATGCGTAGCTGTATGGCTTTTCCGGAACATTAAAAATGAGAATAAAGATAAAAAATGGTTCCGCCTGATCTTTAATGGCAATGAATGGACCCCAATGCTAAAGTCGATAGAATTGCTGAACCAGGTGAATGAATACAAAACGAGTCAATAAAATCAACAAACAAATAGCCGGTGCACGTTTGTTCTTTTTTCAAACGGGCACCGGCCATCATTTAATTCATTTCTGTAATCTTAAAAAGCAAACTCATTCACCGTTCCCACTGCCTTTGGAAAAGCAGATTCCTGTAATTGAGGCATACCGAGTCCTTCTACGCGGAAAGCAGTAATATCATTCATACCCAAAAAGCCCAGGACACCTCTTAAATATGGTTCTGTAAAATCCAAAGACTTCATCGGCCCATCAGAATAAATAGCGCCGGAAGAAATGGCCAGGTAAACTTTTTTGTTGGTCACTAATCCCTTTGGAGCCCCGTCTCCATAACTAAATGTAATTCCAGACCGTGCAATATGATCTATCCACGATTTTAAGGTAGAGGGAATACCGAAATTGTATAAAGGCACGCCGATCACAATGAAATCAGCATCCATCAACTCCTGGATAGCCTGATCAGATTTCCTGAGCACTTCTTTATGGTCGGCGGTGCGCTGTTCAGCAGGCGTATAATGAGCAAAGATCTGGGGCCCCTGTAAATGCGGTAGCGGATCAGCGGCCAAATCCCGGGTTTGTATCTGACTGTCAGGATAAATGGTTAACAATTTTTCAATGATGGCAGCAGACAGTTTGTTACTAAAAGATTGGTCTCCCTTTGCGCTTGAAACTATATTCAGTATCTTTTTCATCGTAGTTTGATTTTAGAATTTTGCTTGCGTTTCTAATCCATTTTGTTTTCAGAACAAAGCTACCTACCTTTACTATACATTTGTAAGTACTATACTGTCGTATAGCACTATACTTCGATATAGCACTATACAACAGTATAGTGATTAAAAAAGAAATATAATGGCAAACAAAGAAGGCAGAACTCAGGAAAGATGTATGGGTATGATCTTACCGGTA
This sequence comes from uncultured Niastella sp., assembly GCA_966212235.1. Classification (GTDB taxonomy): domain Bacteria; phylum Bacteroidota; class Bacteroidia; order Chitinophagales; family Chitinophagaceae; genus Niastella. The sequence continues at coordinate 93,020 of CBIHPP010000016.1, forward strand.
TCAGATGCCATACAGATATTGAGTGGCAAATGGAAATTGCCCATACTTATTTCGTTACAATTTGGTAACAAAAGGTTCAGCGAGATCGCGAAGGATATTCCTAAAATAACCGACCGCATGTTGTCGAAAGAATTAAGGGACCTGGAAATGAACCATTTGATAAAACGGACGGTTTATGATACCGTTCCCGTAACCGTGGAATATTCAACGACGGAATACGGCGAATCCCTGGACCCCGTAATACTGGAATTGGCCAAATGGGGAAAGCAACACCGGAAAAAGATCATGGGAAAAGAAAAATCGGTATCAACTAAATAAATATGGCGAAACAGCAGGCACAACCGGTAATCCAAAAATCGGGCTTCAACTTTTTACAGAAACTAAAAAAGAACAATAACCGGGATTGGTTCAATGCCCATAAAACCAGTTATCAACAAGAACTGGAACAGGTCGAGATCTTTGCAGAAGCCCTGTTGCGCGAGCTCAACAGGCATGATGAAATCGAAACCCTTTCGGGAAAGAAAAGCCTGCACCGCATTTACCGCGACATTCGTTTTTCAACCGATAAAACACCTTACAAAGCAAACTGGAGCGGTTATTTCAAACGCGCTACCAAATACCGCCGGGGCGGTTATTATTTTCACCTGGAAACCGGCAACAGTTATATTGCCGGCGGTTTCTGGGCACCGAATGCAGAAGACCTGAAACGCGTTCGCGACGATATTGCCTTTGACGCCACACCGTTGCGGAAAATATTAAAAAGCAAATCATTTACATCCACCTTTGGTGTTTTGCAAGGCGAACAGTTAAAAACGGCGCCCAAGGGTTTTGAAGCAGGCCACGAAGCCATTGACCTTCTGCGTTATAAACAATTCCTGTTGATCAGGCGATTTACCGACAAAGAAGTGTTGAGCGACTCCTTTCTGAAAGAGGCCAATCAAACGTTTAAAAACATGCGCCCCTTCTTTAATTATATGAGTGAAGTGCTCGTTACCGATACAAACGGGCTGGAAGTTTGAGATAAATAGTTAGCAAAAACATAACCTGGAATAGGTGAATTGAACAAAGAGAATGTGAAAGTTGACGGCGTTACGTATACCAAAAATGATGCAGCGGTAGAAGATCAATTGGTAGAGTTGTAGCATGTTGCTTTATTTAAATTACAAGTATACAGAAAGCTATTTCCTGATCAGGGGATAGCTTTTTTTGTGTAATTTGGAATATTCCCGCATCAATGGTTATGGAACAAACCATATAACCATGAACCATATATTCATAAAATGTTTTATAATCCTGCAATGCTGCCTGCTCTCTATTCCAACAAAGGCCTGTGTATGTGGTGAATACTATACAAGTATTGATAGTTTGTCGCAATTAAAGCATTACGACTTTATTGCACATGTAAAAATAACAGACGATCAGGATTATAATACGGCCCCCGAAAATGGTATTGGAACCATTGGACAGTTAACTTTTCAGATCATAGAATTATTTAAAGGACAGCAGGTTGATAAGATCCTGGAGTATTCAAAAAAAACGTCCTGCGACATGGGCATTTCAAAAGGAGAAGAATGGATCCTGTTTGGCAGCATGAGAGATGGTAAACTTTCAATTGGTTCATGTAGCAGGAATGTAAAGTATAAAGGAGTAGATGGATTAAGAGACTGGAAATATGATAGGGGATTACTCCAACTTCGACAATTGCGCGCTCTATACCAGCACCCAATAAAAAAATATGGTAATGAGAACCGTAAAGAGTATTATCCAAACGGACAAATTGAAATAGAAGAAACGTATGTTAACGGTCTGAAAAACGGTGAAAGAAAGATTTGGTACCCCAACGGCATCTTGTTTGGCAAGGAATATTATATTAACGACTCATTGGATGGAAAAACGGAATGGTTCTATGCTTCAGGACAAATTTATGATGAAGACTTCTACACAAGAGGAAAACCCTGCAATGTTTCAAGAATATATTATGATTCAACTTTTGGTACAACCTACAAGAAATCGTTGATCGCTATGTTTTACAAGACAGAAGATTCATTACGCTTCGTTTACAACAGGGTACAGGTACATCACGAAGTCGTTTATGATTCATATGGCCGGGAAATTATTATAAGAGAGTATACCAACCTCGGTAAAATTTACCGGGAGTCAATTATTGACCCAGACAAGAAGTTTTGGACAACAACTTATTATCACGAGAATGGAGTCGTTTTTTGCGTCTTGTACAATTTAAATGGAAAGAGTTACGGTCACTACCAGGAATATAACAAAAACGGCATGCCCAGCCGGGGGTGGGACTATGACGAGAACGGTAGAGTAATAAAACAGCAGAAATAAAAATATGCGCTGAACAAAACACAAGCTAAACATTTTCAGCACTTTATTACCAGATCCATGCAGGACAAAGCAGGATGGGCCATCGTTCATTTTCCTTATCTTACCCCTCCTAAAAAAAAAATTGCCTGCCAATGAACAAGGTATTAATAGTGGCTTGTTGCTGCATTCTCTTGAATATAATGGAAGCAACCGGCCAGGTTACCCTGCAACACCTGCAAACGGAGAATCTAACGAACCCCGTCGGAATTGATGCGCAAACGCCGCGATTCAGCTGGCAAATCGTAAGCAATCAGCGAAATGTACAGCAAACAGCCTGGGAAATAAAAGTAATAGAAGGCAAAAACATCGTTTGGAACAGCGGAAAGATGATGACTGACCAATCGGTGCAGGTACCTTATGCCGGAAAGCCACTGCAACCGGCCACCAGGTATTCCTGGCAGGTACGCGCCTGGGATAACACCGGCCATACAACACCCTGGAGTAGTCCGGCTTATTTCCAAACTGCCTTACGTTCACCCAACGACTGGAAAGCCCAATGGATCTCACCCGGATTTACTGAAGATGCTGTAAACCGCCCGCCTGTACTTTTTCGTAAAGCATTTGCCATACCTAAAAAAATACGATCGGCTACTGCCTACATCACATCGCATGGCATGTACGAAGCGCAGATCAACGGCCAACGGGTAGGGGATGCCTACCTGACACCCGGCTGGACGAGCTACAACAAACGCCTGCAATACCAGGTGTACGATGTTACCTCGTTGCTGGTAAACGGACAAAATGCCGTAGGCGTGTCCGTTGGTAATGGCTGGTACCGCGGCTACCTGGCCTGGGGCGGAAATAAAAATTCATACGGAAGCGATATCGCCCTGCTGTTTCAGCTGGCCATTACATATACCGATGGAACCACCGAACTACAATTGAGTGACGAAAGTTGGAAATCTTCCACCGGTGCTATCCATTATGCCGAAATTTACCATGGCGAAACGATCGATACGCGACAGGAGAAAACCGGCTGGTCGGGCGCGCGGTACAACGATGCGGAATGGAGTGGGGTAAAGACCGCCAATTATTCAAAAGACGTGCTCATTGCCACCTGTAACGAACCAGTGAAAAAACACGAGACTTTTAAACCGGTAAAAGTGCTCACTACGCCCAATGGAAAAACCGTGCTCGATTTTGGTCAGAACCTGGTAGGCTGGGTAACGGTAAAAGCAACAGGCAAAAGCGGTGACAGTATTGTGATACGCCATGCAGAAGTGCTGGACAAACAGGGGAATTTCTACACCGAAAACCTGCGCGCAGCCAAAGCAACGGCCACGTATATCCTTGATGGAAAAGAAGAAAAATTACTGGAACCTCATTTTACCTTCTTTGGTTTCAGGTACATTATGGTAGAGGGATATCCCGGAGAATTAAAGCCCGGGAACTTTACGGCCGTAGCCATGTATTCAGCCATGCCTGCCACCGGTAGTTTTGTTTGTTCCAACCCACTGTTGAATCAATTACAACATAATATACAATGGGGACAACGCGGCAACTTCCTCGATGTACCTACCGATTGCCCCCAACGCGATGAACGCCTGGGCTGGACGGGCGATGCACAGGCATTTTCACGAACAGCTTCCTTTAATTTCGGGGTCAATAATTTCTTTGCCAAATGGCTGCGGGATGTAACGGCAGATCAGCGGGCCGATGGACTGGTGCCACACGTAATTCCCAATGTACTGGGCCCAAATGACGGGGCATCAACAGGCTGGGCCGATGTAAGTACTATTCTTCCCTGGAACATGTACCTGGCGTATGGCGACAAAAGAATACTCGACAGCCAATATAAAAGCATGAAAGCCTGGGTCAATTACATGCAAACAAATAGTAAGAACGATCTGTGGCAAACAGGATTTCATTTTGGCGACTGGCTTTTTTACCGGCCTTTTGATGACAATGACGGCAAAGCCGCCGTTACCGACAAATACCTGATCGCGCAATGCTTCTATGCCAATTCCACCGAACTGCTGATCAAAACAGCCACCCTGTTGGGAAACACCGAAGATGCAGCAACATACAAGGCATTGCTGGAAAAGATCAAGGCCGCTTTTGTGAAGGAATACCTCACTCCCAATGGCCGGTTGGTATCAGCTACCCAAACGGCTTATGTGCTGGCCCTGCAGTTTGATATGCTGCCCGAATCGTTACGCACACAGGCCGCAGCCCGGTTGGCAGAAAATGTCAAAAGTTATGACAACCATCTTACCACCGGTTTTCTGGGTACACCTTACCTGTGCCACGTATTGCACCGTTTTGGTTATACCGATCTCGCTTATAAATTACTGTTACAGGAAAGCTATCCATCGTGGCTCTACCCCGTTAAAATGGGTGCTACCACCATTTGGGAACGTTGGGATGGACAAAAACCCGACGGCACCTTCCAAACACCTGGCATGAACTCCTTCAACCATTACGCCTATGGCGCCATTGGCGATTGGATGTACCGCGTTATTGCCGGACTGGATACCTATGAAGACGGACCTGGTTATAAGCACATCAAAATAGAACCCCAGCCTGGTGGCGGACTTACCAAGACCGCAGCAACCCTGCAAACCTATTATGGCACGGTCAGCAGCAGCTGGGTGATCAATGGAAATGAATTTACGCTGGATGTTGAAATACCGGCCAATACCACAGCCGATATATTTATACCCACGCCCAACATAAACGACATTACAGAAAGCGGTAAACCCATTTCCAGCGTGAAAGACCTTGCCGTAACCGGAACAACCAAATATGTAATAGTAAAAGCCGGATCCGGAAAATATCATTTTGTAACAGCAGCGCCCGGAAAGAATTAAATTATAAACAGCAAACCGGAGACAACGAACTTACGTATATATTTCAGGCATATCCCGTTCAGGTTCAGCCAGAACGGGATTTTTTTTGACAGGATCGTTCCCTCGAACGTTGCATTCAAATAATTGATTTCTTTTTCCGTACTGAAATATTATTTCTTAGCAGGATATATATTAATTTACCGGCGATGAAAGTGGCAAAAAGCGATAGCAAAATAACCGGCTTATGGGTATTTGTGTTTTTAATAGTGGTAAACCATACCCTGTATGCACAAAATCATACCGTAACCATAAAAGTGCTTGACAGTGTGCTGTTACCGGTGAGCAATGCAACTATAAAGATCAATCAGAAAGCGCAATTTGCCGATTCAACCGGAGCTATCTCCACCATTTTACCAACAGGCAGGTACCGCATAGTTGTAAGCGCCGTTGATCATTACAACGCCGTACAAAACATTACAATAAATAGCGATACTACGTTTCCTGTATTCTTACGATCGCGCGAAAGTTTGTTGCAAAACGTAATTGTAACGGCCAACAGGAACTTATTCCGCAACCAGATGAGTGTTCACACCCTGGAAATGACACAAATTCAGAAACTGCCTGTCATCCTCGGCGAAGTAGACCCATTGAAAACGATCACCCTGTTACCGGGCATTAAAAACAGCGGCGAGGCCGGCGCCGGCATTTATGTACGCGGTGGCGGCCCCGATCAGAACCTGGTATTGCTCGATGGCATACCGGTATACAATCCCAATCACCTGCTCGGCTTTTTCAGCGTATTTAATGGCGATGCGGTAAAGAATATTGAGGTCATAAAAGGCGGCATGCCTGCTGAATACGGCGGCCGCTTAAGCAGTGTTATTGCGGTGAATACACGGGATGGCAATAAAGACTCTTTAAAATTTGGCGGCGGCATAGGCCTTATTTCTTCCCGGCTTTCGCTCGAAGGCCCCCTGATCAAAAAACGATCTTCTTTTGTAATAAGCGCCCGCCGTACCTACGTTGACCAGGTGGCGAAGTTGATTGCCCCCGACAGCATCGGCAATAATGGCTATTACTTTTACGACATCAACGCCAAAGCTGACTTTATCATCAACGACAAAAACGCCCTTTATTTCACATTCTATACCGGAAAAGACGATTTCACTTTTGCCGACGATGACGACGATGGTCCTACCCGCGAATTCAATGCCATATGGGGCAATACGATCCTCGGACTTACCTGGAAACAACAGGTCAATAGAAAGTGGAAGCATGAATTATCACTCGTAAGAAATGATTTTAATTTAAACAGCCGGGTAACTTTCGGTACAAATGGTTTTGTGTTTTCATCAGGACTCACCGATCACCAGGTAAAAGATGACTGGGTATATACACCTACGAACTGGATAAAGTGGAGAGGAGGTTTTCAATATAGCTGGCATGCGTTCCGGCCCGGAGCCGGTAATAGCAGTCAGGGTATACAGGAATTTCAATCCCAAATTAACGATCAATATGCACGGGAAGCTGCAGGCTATGTAAGCACCGATATCAACGTAACCACCCAGCTGAATATCATTGCAGGATTGCGCTATAGTTACTTTAACCATGTAGGCCCCACAGAGCAGGTGATCTATGGGCCCGATGGCGCACCAACGGGCGAAGCAGCCTATTACAAAAGAGGCCAAAGCATTGCCCGTTATCAATTTCCCGAACCCCGCATCAATGTATTGTACAAATTGCCCAATGCGGCCAGTGTTAAATTATCGTATACCCGTACCATTCAATACCTGCATCTCGCCACTACCAGCGCGGCCACCTTCCCAAGTGATCTATGGGTGCCCGCCAGCCAGGTTATTCAACCAGGTAAGGCCGACCAGGTAGCAGCCGGTTTTATAAAAGGTTTTGGCAACGGCCAGTATGAAATAAATGTAGAGGCCTATTATAAAAGCATGACCAATCAACTGGAATTCAAACCCGGGGCCAGGTTGTTGTTAAACCAGAACATAGAAGGTGAAATGATCTTTGGCAGTGGCAAGGCCTATGGACTTGAGTTGTTTCTGCAAAAGAAAACAGGAAAACTGAATGGCTGGATCGGTTATACATTGAGTCGCGCAGAAAGGACCTTTCCCGATATTAATGAAGGCAAACCGTTTCCTTACCGGTACGATCGTACGCACGATGTGAGCGTGGTGGCCAACTACACCCTGAGTAAAAAATGGGAGGCTGCAGCAGTTTTTGTATATGGAACCGGCAATGCACTCACCATGCCCACCGGCCGGTTTGTATACAACCTCGGCTATAATGTACCAGAGAACAAACCCATTTTTACCAATATCAATCAATACGACAAGATCAACGATTTCCGGATGCCTGCCTATCACCGGATGGATATTGCCTTTACCTATACACCAAAACCACGAAGCACCAAACGATTTAAAAGCAACTGGGTTTTCAGTTTATACAATGTATACAACCGTCGAAATCCTTATTTCATTTACCTGGATGCCGATGAAGATACACGGGCGATAAAGGGAAAGCAGGTTTTTCTTTTTCCGGTTTTGCCCGGAATAACCTGGAATTTCAAATTTTAAGCATTGAAGATGTCAACAACATATAAAACTATTTTGGGCGTATTGGCGATAACGGCACTCATTTCGTGTGAACGGGATTTTGATATTCCACTTAAAAACAACGAACCGCAACTGATCGTGGAAGCCTATATCAATAATGAACTTCCTTTGTTTAATTACGTAATATTGGGAAATAGCCAGGATTATTATGCCCCTGGTTTTGAAAATGTACCCGTAACCGGCGCTATGGTTACCATCACAGAAGGCACCCTGCTGGCTAACAATACCTATGCCTGGAATGCCGCATCAAAAAAAACGTTGAAAGAGGTGCGGCTACCCCAGTACAGCAATGCGTTGCTGCCAGGCGTTTATTTCGATAGCACACTCGCAACCGACGAAACGAAAGCATTAAAAGGTAAGCCCGGAAAACATTACCTGCTGGAGATTGAAACCGGAGGTAAGCATTACTCGTCGATCACCGCCTTGTTACCCATCATCCCAATAGACAGTTTAACAAATGGCAATCACTTTATAGAAAAGGATGCTGACACTTTAGTAACCAAGGCGCATATAACGATTCATTATAAAGACCCGGATACCATAGGGAATACCCAGTTATACTATTATCGCCATAGTGGTAACTACCGTAATTTTGGCTGGGGCGGAATAGGCACCAACAGTTTTACACCAAACACCGATGACCTGGTAAACGGACAGTATTTGCATATAACGCAAGGCAAAGGGTTTGAAATAACGGATTCAGTGAGTTATTACCTGGCCAGCGTAGAAAGAAAAGTATATAATTTCTGGGACAGTTATAATAAAGCCAGGTCGAACGACGGGCCGTTTTCTACACCGGTGAAATTACAGAATACGATCGATGGAGAAAATGTGATCGGCTGTTTCAGCGGGTTTAGTATTAGTAGCAAAGGGATTATAGTGAAGTGATCACATGCCAGAAAACCGTTGCTGAACATATTCCCAGTTAACGATATTCCACCAGGCGTTGATGTAATCGGGGCGCCGGTTCTGGTATTTTAAATAGTAGGCATGTTCCCAAACATCCAGCCCAAGCACGGGGAAACCTTTTACTTCGGCTACATTCATTAGTGGATTATCCTGGTTGGGCGTTGATGTAACAACCAGTTTTTTATCGTTTGTATAAATGAGCCATGCCCAACCGCTGCCAAACCGGTCCTTAGCGGCATTGTTGAATTTGTTTTTAAAGGCATCAAACGATCCAAAATCCCGCGTGATCGATTCAGCCAGTTTGCCGGAGGGATTGTTGCTGGCGGAAGGCGCTTTTATCGACTTCCAGAACAATTCATGATTGTAATGCCCGCCAGCATTGTTCCGCATTTTTACCGAATATTTTGAAATGTTTTGCAGCAATTGTTCCATTTGCATAGAAGCCGTATTCACCTGTTCGGCTTTAACCGCCTCGGCCAGGTTTTTAGCATAGGTAGCAGCATGTTTTGAATAATGGATCTCCATCGTCATGGCATCGATGGCAGGTTCAATTGCATTATATGCGTATCCCAGGGGCTGTTGCGACCATCCAATGTCGTTATTGTCACCGGTAATGGCTGGCTTGATATTCTCACTTGCCAACGACGCCAGGGCGGGCATGGTGAGCAGGGTTGCCAGTCCGGCTTTACCGGTATTGCTTATAAAGTTGCGGCGACTAAGACTATTTCCATTCATAATATGATGTTTTAAGCCAGGTAATGTGGTCTTAATCAATGCAAATTTTGGGCCTTATGGGGTTTCTCCAAAAAACACGGGTAAAATCTGGGCCGTCCCTGTTCGACTGGTTGAAGGTTCAACAGCGTTTCTGGTGAGGGGAATTTCAGGGTTATCACAGATGCTCATGTTACGGTTCCTTCGTTATCCGATCCAACTCTTTTAGTACAGTAGGTAACCGGAAATCACCATGCATAATCTTTATATTGTCTGCAGCCTGTTGCAAATCCGTACCAACAGCAGTCACATATAACGGATTGGCGCTTTCTCCCCGTAACACCGGAATTACATGCTGCTGATTTTGATGAAAATTGCTTTTCGCAACACCTATAACCGGTACTTGCGAATGAATACTTTCATATACATAAGCGCCCAGTCCGGGTTTACCGGTATCATCCAGCACAACAAATCCATCAACAACAATACAGCTGATACTTTGCAGGTCTACGTTCTTAACAATTTCGAGGATGCAGGGTAATTCCCGTTTGTAAAAAGCGCCGGGTACATAATCTTCCACTGCATCAATATATTTAATCACGTGGTTCAGCGCAACCGCATCATTCCAGTTTTGAATTAAAGCGCCTACAGCTTTGGCGGTATTTTCTTTATAGTGAACGTCTATTGCTAAGATCATGGGGTTTCAGTAGATACGTTGCCTATCTTTTAGGTTCAGGATTGATGTTCTCAAATTCAAGTGAGAAAATTACACTTGTGATCTTCCATTGTCCATTAATTTTTACAAGTCCCCAACTCTCTTTGCCCCAGTTTATTTTTTTCTTGTTTTCCCAAAAGCTGTAATCAAAAGTCACAGACGAAATGCTTCCATCTGTGTTGATATCTATATTGTAGAATTTTTCTTCGTCGGCCCCCATGTCAGAAATACTTCGGTAAAATCTTTTGTATGTGCTTTCAAAATAATTATTTCTGGTGCTATCCTTTTTTAATCTGTCCTGTTGTGTTTTCTCTTTAAAAACGCCCACCCATGCTGTGGGTTCATTATGAAAAAGATTATAAAAAGTGGTACTGTCTTTTTTAATCAGGCACCCCATAAAGGTTTCCAGTATTTTTTTGATTTCTTTTTTGTCAGTAGATTCATTTTTTTGGCTAAATACAAAGTTGACTACAAAGAGGGATGTCAGGATTAATGTCAGTCGTTTCATGTTTTTTCTTTGTTCCTTTTTGTTTGGTTGATGTAATTAAAATTACCTTTCTTTTCTACTCACTTCTCAAACTCCGCACCGGGTTGATCATTGCTGCTTTTATTGATTGATAACTTACCGTGATCAAAGTGATCAGTAAAGCGCCTATACCTACTAGCGCAAATATCCACCAGCTAATGGTTGTGCGATATTGGTATTGCTGTATCCATTGCTCCAGGAAATGCCAGGCCAGGGGCGTGGCAATGAAACAGGACACCACAACCAATACAACAAATTCTTTTGACAACATGGCCCATAACGTAAATACAGTGGCGCCAAATACTTTTCGTATCCCGATCTCTTTTGTCCGTTGCGCCGCCACATAAGAGGTCAATCCAAATAAACCCAAACAACTGATAAATATGGCTAACAACGCAAAACAACCGGCCAGCGTGCCGATGCGTTCTTCGCCGGCAAATTTATTAGCATATTCCTCATCTACAAATTTGAAGGTGAACGGTGTGGCCGGATCATATCTTCTAAACACCGTTTCAATAGCCCCCAATGCGCTGTGCACGCTCATCTGCGGGTTTATTCGAAGAATTATAAAATTGGCTCTTTCATAACTCAAATAAAAAACGGTTTGCTTCACCGGTTCATAGGGCGAAGTCATAAGCATGTTTTTAATTACACCCAGCACAGTCAACTTTTCATCGCCCCAGGTGATCGTTTTTCCAACCGGGTTTTTTAATCCCATAAAAGTGGCGGCTGCCTCATTCAATACAATCCCTGAATTGATATCTGTTGGAAATGCTTTCGAGAAATCCCGTCCTTCCAGGAATTGCCAACCTACGGTTTTTCCGTACTCATGTGTAACACTTATAGTGGCAAAATCGGCCTGCAAATTGGGATCCTTACCCGGCCAGTCAAAACCACTCCGGTTGTCCCATACATCGGTAGCCGGGCTTTGCGAGGCCGTCACATTTACTACAGAACCTGTTTTAAGCAGATCATCCTGCAGCGTTGTATAATGTTTGCGTAATTCGGGTGTGGCCATCCGTATGCTTACCAGACCATCGCGACTGTAACCCACCGGGCGGTCTTTGGCATATTGTACCTGGCGATAAACGATACAGGTAGCTATAATAAGTGTAACCGAAACAGTAAATTGAACGGTAACCAGTATTTTGCGTGGCCAGGCCGCAAAGCGTGCCGCACGGAATGTGCCTCTTAATACTTTTATGGGCTGGAATGATGATAAATAAAAGGCTGGAAAACATCCTGCCAATACACTGGTCAATACAACAAAACCGGCTGTTATCAACCAGCAGACCGGGCTTGTCCACGGTATCGTCATTTTCTTATCTGCCAGGCTATTAAAAAAAGGCAGGGTCAATTGTATCAAAAGCAGCGACAGCAACAGGGAAAGAATGACCAGCACACCCGATTCACAGAAGAACTGTGCAATGAGCTGGCTTCTCATGGAGCCAATAGTTTTACGCACACCTACTTCCTTTGCCCGCTTTTCCGAACCGGCCGTACTTAGGTTTATAAAATTGATACAGGCAAGTAGTAAAACAAAAATGCCAATGATCCCAAACAGCCACACAAACTGCATACGTGTACCCGTATTAATGCCATTTTTCCATTCACTATATAAATGCCAGCGCTTCATAGGATAAAGAAATACTGTTGGTTTACGGGTTTCGGCAAGCTTTTTATCCATGTGGTCGCCGGAAATGCTTTTGATCCTGGCAGTTACCTTATCTATGGTGGTATGTGGCGCCAGCTGAACATATATTTCATAGGAATTAATGCTCCACGATTTTTGCGCCTTTTGCGCCCATTCATCGGTAGCAACATGCAGCGCCCAGGGCGCCAGGAAACCCAGTTCTTTAAAAGTGGAATTATCCGGCAGATCGCTGTACACACCGGCAACCTTTACGGTGCTGTTATTATCAATTCGCAATAATTTATTGATCGGGTCAACATTGCCAAAAAGAGCGGATGCTGTCGATTGTGATAGTAGAATGGCAGAAGGGTCATTGAACGAATGGGCTGAACCCTGTCGCATGTTGAGGGAAAGGAGCGCAGGCGCTTCCGCTTCCATAAACCGGCCTTTTCTGATCAATTGCTTATCGCCGGTACTCAGTATATGGTCGCCAGGTTGCGACGATAAGGTAATATAAGTAAGGTCATCGCCACACCTGGCTTCAACTTCTTGCCGCATTGGCACGGGTATGGAATTGCGGGTGGTTATCTCGTCATTCAAAATAGATTGCCGCATTACCTGGGCAATACGGTCATAATGTTGGTGGCATTTATTGTATGTTAGTTCATCCCATATCCACAAGCCGATCAATATGACCACAGCCATGCCTACAGCCAGTCCAATAATATTAATGATGGAAAAACCTATATTCCGTTGCAGGTTTCGCCAGGCTATTTTCAGATATGTCTTTATCATAGCAGTTGACAACCCAGGATAATGCCAGTCTCCGGGATGGTTAATTATAAATAGGTTATATATACCCAAACAAGTAACACTGTCCGCTTTTGATACGGCAGCTGTCCATTATTATTACGTACTTTACAAACCTTCTTCCCACCAAAATTAACGTATCACCAAATGATCAAAAGCAATTTTTTTATCTCTTTTATTATATTTATTTCCTTATCTATTTCTGCCTTCACGCAACAAACCATTGAACAATGGAACCGGTTTGAAGTTTCGTTACAACACAACGCTAAAGGCAATCCTTTTAAAGAAGTGCAATTACAGGCTACGTTTACCGGTCCGGATACTACGTTTACAGTTACTGGTTTTTATGACGGGAACAATACTTTCAAAATCCGGTTTATGCCGCAACGTACCGGCGTGTGGCGTTATGCAACCAAAAGCAATGTAAGTGTTTTAAACAACCGGAAAGGTTCGTTTGAATGCGTTGCCGCAACGGGTAATAACCATGGCATCGTACGGGTGAGTGATATCTACCACTTCAAATATGCAGACGGCAAACAATACTATCCCTTTGGCACAACAGCATACGCATGGACGCATATGTCGCAACAAACGCAGGAGATCACGTTAAACTCGTTAAAACAATCGGGTTTTAATAAAATACGCATGTGTGTATTTCCCAAGAACTATGACCTGGTAAAAGAAGAACCGGAGCTATATCCTTTTGTAATAAAAAATGCCAATAACGGGGAGAAAAAGGAATGGGATCTCGACCAGTTCGATCCGGCGTACTTTCAACACCTCGAAAAAAGGATCGACGATCTGAAGCAATTGGGCATTGAAGCCGACCTCATTATTTTCCATCCATATGATAAAGGAAGATGGGGTTTTGATGCCATGTCCAATGAAGTGAATATCCGGTATGTTCAATACCTCACGGCCCGTTTATCTTCGTTCAGGAATGTATGGTGGTCACTGGCAAACGAATGGGATTATGTAACCAGCAAATCGGTTGCTGACTGGAATAACATCGCTGCAACCATTGCAAAGGCCGATCCTTACCGGCATTTATGTTCTATTCACGGCGCTACGGCATCCTATTTCGATTATTGGAAACCGGAGTTCACCCATGTAAGTGTGCAGGATGAAACGCCGGTTCAAAGTCCGAATGCGATAGCCATGCTGCGTAATGTTTATCACAAACCTGTTTTGTGTGACGAAGTGGGTTACGAAGGCAATTTAAAATCGCGGTGGGGACGATACAGTCCGGAAGAAATGACCTACCTGGTTTGGAATGGCGTAATAGGCGGTGGATATGTTACTCACGGCGAGTGTTATATGCAGAAAGATGCAACAGATACTATTTTCTGGGCAAAAGGCGGTGAGCTGAAAGGCGCCAGCTGGAAACGGATCGCCTTCCTTCGAAAACTTTTGGAAGAAAGCCCAGCCCCGCTAAGCCAGGCAGATGTTAGTCGCGACAATGTAACGGCAGCAGCAGGCGAGGGGTACTACCTCATTTATTTCGGTAAACAAGTGAATGATAACTGGCTTTTTAATCTGCCGGCAAAAAATGGTTCTTTCCCCAAATTAAAATCTGGTAAACGGTACCAGGTTGAGATCATTGATACCTGGGATATGACTATCAGGACAAGTCCACTCATTTTTGAAACCGCTCCCGAAAACGATTACCGCCTCTATGATAAAGAACTGAAAAGGGTGCGGCTGCCGTTAAAGCCTTATATAGCGTTGCGGGTAAGGGAAATGAAATAAAAGGATAACATAACCGACATTACAAAAAGCAATTATACCTTCCGGTTACCATATAAATATATTACTTTAGCCCATTGCCCCAAGCAGAACTCACTTGAAAATCTTTAAAGAATGGCTTATGAAAGAAAGAAAATTGATACTGATATCCCTGTCAATTCCGGTGCTATTCGTTTTACTGGCCCTCTTCAAGGATTTTGTTGAATATTATTATAGGTTTTCAGAAAAATACAGGTACATATATTCCATCGGGGCTACCATTTCCTCTTTCTTACAAATGTTGTTAATTCTATTATCGTTTTCATTAGGTATTTACATCATTGTAAATAGGAAACAATATACCTGGAAAACGAATATGTTGGCTTTATTGCTCGGGGTTTCATTGTTTTTACTTTTTTCGGCATGGATGGTTTATGCCATAATAAAATATTGAATAATGACATCTCCTGAGCAACTCCAACTTGCAAAAACATCTCTTTTAGGATTATCAGTAGGTGATGCATTCGGAGAAACTTTCTTTGGGCCGGAAGTGATCATTGCCGACAGAATACAAAACAGGGTGTTACAGGAAGGTGATTGGTTTTTTACCGATGATACGGTGATGGCCATTGGTATTTACAATATCCTGTCCAGGAATAAGAAGATAGATCAGGATCAGCTTGCCAGTGAGTTTGCAGAGAATTATTTCCTTGATCAAAATCGCGGTTATGGCGGAACCGCACACTCGATTTTAAGAGATTTTGCAGCAGAGAAGCATTGGAAAGAAGTAAGCAGCGCCGTATTTGATGGCATGGGTTCCATGGGCAACGGAGCAGCTATGCGTTCAGGTCTTATAGGCGCCTATTTCCATGAAAATGTAGCAGAAGTAGTTAAACAGGCTACTTTGGCAGCAGAGGTTACCCATTTTCATCCGGAAGCGATTGCAGGCGCCATTGCTGTTTCATTGGCGGCCTGTTACTGTACCAGGCATGGAATGAATAAACAACAATTACAGCCAGAAAAGTTCTATGATTTTATCATTTCAAATATGCCAGGAAGCATGGTAAAGAGCAAAATAGAAAAAGCCAGAACGCTTCCGTCCGGTTATGATATCAGAACAATCGTCTCGGTACTGGGGAACGGCATTCAATTAAGCGCCCAGGATACCGTCCCATTTGCATTATGGTGTGCAATAAACCATTCTGATTCTTTTTCAGACGCCATTTGGCGGGGCGTAAGTGGACTTGGCGACAGGGATACAATAGGGGCAATTATAGGAAGTATAGTCGTTATGGCAACCGGTGCAAATAATATTCCTGAACAATGGATTGCCCAGACAGAGCGTTTCAGCAGTTCTCCTTTTTTTAAATGACCAGGCCCTCGCATTGACTCCCCCTTATGAAAGAAAGAAAACTGATACTACTATCATTGTCGATTCCGGTGCTACTCGTTATAAGTGCCTTTTGTAGAAATTTTCTTGAATATTATTTTAGGAGATCAGAGAATTATAAGTACATACTTAATGCAGGACTTACGTTTTTCGTTTTATTGCAAATGATATTAATTCCAGTTTCATTAGCATTTGGCATTTACATCGTTGCAAAACGTAAGCAATATTCCCTGATGACGTGTATCGTATCTTTATTGTTCGCGTTTTCATTATTTTTACTTGTAGTGATAAAGTTTCTATACGATGTATTAATATCAAGTGAATAACACTAAGTCGATAATCCTGGCGTTGTTCGCTTTAAAATTATTTCCTTTTTATGAAAATTATCCTAAGCGGATTGGAAACAAAACTTCTTGATGCATGGAGACATTTTTTGGGGCAGGAAGAGAACGTAACTATAATTGAGGAAGACATCACGAAATTGGAATGTGATGCCGTCGTTAGTCCTGCAAACTCATTTGGCTTTATGGATGGCGGGCTTGATTATGCACTTTCAGAAAGGTTTGGTTGGGACCTGGAAAAGAAATTGCAAAAAATCATTAAAGAACTTCCTGAAGGTGAATTATTAGTAGGACAGGCATTGGTATTAGAGACGGGCGATTCAAAAATACCGTTCTTAATTTCAGCGCCAACGATGCGGATTCCAACAAATTTTAATATTGATACTTCCATCAATGCATATTTAGCCATGAAGGCTATTTTGATTAAAGCAAATGGTGATAATAGAATTTCATCTGTGGCAATCCCCGGTTTGTGCACTGGCGTTGGACGCATGCAACCCATTATTTCAGCCAGACAAATGTTCCAGGCTTATAAAGAGATCATTCTTGGCGAAAGAATGGATTTTAAAACATTTGGAGAGGCACAGAAGTATCATTGGAATATCAATCCTCAAGGAATGATTTGGACCCATTAACTAAAATCGTTTAATTTATTAAGAACATGAGCCCTTTTAGTGCTCCTTTTTTTTAAATGACCGATTACAAGGTCAATTTAACTCCGTTTGAATAATCTTCTTAAAAAACCAAACCGGCTTCTCTGCTTTTGCGTCGTAGAGTCCGGCTCAACCTTGTTAACAGCCGGAGCTGATTCTTTCTGCTCAACTATTCTTTCCTCTTCAGCTATTTTTACACTCCAAGAAGAATCAACCAGCGTTTTCAGATCTATGTTGTAAAAACCAGCCGTCTCAAATGCTTGCTTGAATTGTTCCTTGAATACAGCCAGGTCTACCGGCAATTTATTAGGATTTGTGATCATTTCTACTCTATCTTCAAAGGGAATATATGATGATATATAACTGTTTTTCCTGCCATGCCGCCAATAATCCCAAACCAGGTTTACATGATCGTAATTGAACAGTTCATCCCAATCTCCATTTAATAGATAATTTAGTCGTGCCACATCGGTATTACCCATCGCACATTCTTTTACAAGGGCTTGCAATGTTTCCTGTAATACGTCAGGAGTAAAGGCAGGATGAACAACCAGGTGCATCAGATCGAACAGATCTTTAAAACGGGCTCGCACCAACGTTTGGTGTAATTTCCATGAAACCTGCAATGTAAGCGGAACCGTATTAGGTATTGAAAATGTGTTGCCCCGTAAAGGCGTGTATGAAAGCGTAACGGGAGGAATATCAACCGGCAGATTGAAAGAAATATCTAAATGGCAGGGATAGATTGACTCCCCATCTACCCAGCAATCAAGGTCCGTATTCACCGTGGGGAAATCATCGGCCATGGCATAATCGATCATCCGCCAAAACCTATTTTCCCGAAAACTCCTGAAATGCACGCCATCGTTTTCATACATCTCACTGATCATGATCATCCATTCATCAAATGCACCGGTAGCATCGTCCTTATATTCCAGGCGATTTAAATACACCCAATCCAGGTCATTGGGAATGCGGTCTTCCGGGTTAGAGAAATACTGTCGCGTCACATAGCTTCCTTTTAACATAAAAGGCAGGTCCAGCGTTGCCGCGCGGCGGATGAATGCTTCATACGCAATGATCGCTGATCTTTTTTCTGCTGATATATTCATGGATGATCTTACTTATATAGATAACCAACCTTTATCGAGGTATACATTGTTGTCATATACACAAAACTCAGACACCTCTTTGATCAACGGCCAACCGGCTGCCTTCAGATTGTCAGAGATTCGATCAACCCTTTGATGAAATAATGCTTTGCTCTCGGATTCCCGCAAGGTAATAAAGCGGTAATTGTCTTCCTTTTTTAATGCATTTAAGGAAAGATGCGCCCGATGCTGTTGGCAAAAGTTAAGCAGTTCAGGTGTTGCATCACCTTTTATTTTTCCATGCCATTCAAAATAGGGCTCAAACGCATGTTCGCTGGCAGTCCATTGTTCTGCATGGTAAGCCGGGACCTCAATCTTAAGGCGTTGTACCTTCCAATTGTTAGTATTTAGTTGTTCCGATAATCCGGTTGCAGTCAGCAGTGCTTCGTCCAACGAATGCACGAAAACGACCTTGTTCATCATCGGCTGATCGATGTATTCACCACGCGCCAATTCAATCAACAAAGGCTTTGCCTCGTGTGTAATACAAAAAGACGCAAAATCATGTATCTCTTTTACGGGCAGTGGGCTCGTTGTAATATGCAACTCAAAAGGAATTTCCAAAGTAAACATGTATCCTCTATAAATAGTTATATAAAAGGCACTTCGCCATAGGGCACAAGATACACATCCAATTGTTTGAAATATACAATTACTTGTTTGAATTTGACAGATTTCGGTTCGGGAGACCTTCTTAATTTAGTATGACCGATAGCTAAGCCTCCAGACAATAGAAAAAACCACTTCCTATTGTTATTCTCATTCGTTAATCAAAGCGTTTTATGATCAAACTAAATGTCAACAATCAATCCTACAATGTTGATGTGGAACCGGGCATGCCATTACTCTGGGTGCTTCGTGATATGCTCCACTTAACAGGTACTAAATATGGATGTGGTATGGCTCAATGCGGAGCCTGTACAGTCCATTTAAACGGCGAGGCGGTCCGCTCCTGCGTAACGCCCGTTCGCCGCGCCGAAAATCAAAATGTAATTACCATTGAAGGGCTTTCCAACAACACCAGCCATCCGTTACAACGTGCCTGGCAGGAGGAAGACGTGCCGCAATGTGGTTATTGCCAGAGCGGACAGATCATGGCGGCGGCCGTTTTGTTGCGCGAAAAACCCGATCCAACCGATCAGGATATCGATGACGCCATGAGTGGCAATATCTGCCGTTGCGGTACTTACCAGCGCATCAGAAAAGCCATTCACCGCGCAGCGGAACTTCAAAAACAGGGAGGTGTACAATGAGTGAAACATCCTACAGCCGACGTAAATTCTTACAGACCGGCGGAACAATAACCGGCGGTTTATTACTCTCTTTTTTCGTTCCTGCCAGCGCTAAAAAGTTCGCGCCTAAAATACCGGGCGCCCTGTTTGTTCCCAATGCTTATTTGAATATAACACCGGACAACACCATAAAAGTTATTCTGGCCCACGTTGAAATGGGGCAGGGGATATGGACAACATTATCCATGCTCATTGCAGAAGAACTCGATTGCGACTGGGATAAAGTTACGGTAGAACATGCGCCGCCCGGTAAATCGTACGCACACCCGATATATGGAATACAAATTACAGGCGGGTCAAGTACTACCTGGTCGGAGTTTGAGCGATATCGCAATGCAGGTGCAACGGCAAGGGCTATGCTGATAGATGCCGCAGCCAAACAATTCAATGTGTCGCCAGCCGATTGCCGCACCGAAAAAGGTTTTGTCATTGCCGGTGATAAACGGGCGAGTTATGGCGAACTGGCTGAAGCGGCTGGTAAACTGACGGCGCCAACAACCGTAAAACTAAAAGACAAAAAAGACTGGAAACTGATCGGTAAAGCTACCAAACGGCTCGATGCGAAAGCAAAGGCCAATGGTGAAGCCCGGTTTGGACTGGATGTGCATTTTCCGGAAATGCTGATCGCGGTAGTTGCCCATGGGCCCGTATTTGGCGCCACGGTTAAATCATTCGATGCAACAGCTGCAAAAGCCATTAAAGGCGTAAAAGATGTTGTACAGGTACCAACAGGCGTGGCCGTTATAGCCGAACATTTCTGGGCCGCCAAACAAGGTCGCGATGCATTAAAGATTGAATGGATCAATGGCCCTGGCGAAAATATTACCAGCAATACACAATTTGCCGAATACCGGAAATTGGCAGCTACCAAAGGCACCTCAGCAGCCCAGGCGGGTAATACCGCGGATGCACTTACAAAAGCAACAAAAAAGATAACTGCTGAATATATATTTCCTTACCTGGCGCATGCCCCCATGGAGCCGTTGAACTGCACCGTAAAGATCACCGGTAATAACTGTGAAATATGGACGGGCACGCAAATGCCGGGTGTGGACCAGGCTGCCGCAGCAAAGATCCTGGGCCTTACACCCGAGCAGGTAACGGTTAACATCCCATTTTTAGGTGGTGCGTTTGGCAGAAGAGCAACGCCCGCATCGGATTTTGTAGCAGAAGCAGTACAGGTGGCCAAAGCCAGCAACAAATTTATAAAACTGGTTTGGACCCGCGAAGATGATATGCGCGGTGGTTTTTACCGGCCGGCTTTTCTACACAAAGTAAATATCGGTCTGGGACCCGATGGGTTACCCACTGCCTGGCAGCACACCCTGGTAGGACAATCCATTGTCGGCGGTACTCCGTTTGAAGGAATGATAAAAAATGGGGTAGACCCTACTTCGGTGGAAGGCGTTAATGATTCACCTTACCTGGAATCCATCGCCAACCATTCGGTAGAATTGCATTCACCCAGGCTGCAGGTACCGGTATTGTGGTGGCGGTCTGTCGGTCATACGCACACAGCCTTTGTCATGGAAACGTTGATAGATGAGCTGGCAGTTGCAGCGGGTAAAGACCCGGTTGCCTATCGTCGTAGCATCCTGAAAAGTAAAAGGCACCTCGCGGCGCTTGACCTGGTGGTTGAAAAAGCAGGTTGGAACAACCCATTACCCGCAGGGCATTTCAGAGGTGTAGCCGTACATGAATCCTTTGCCAGTTATGTGGCCCAGGTGGCGGAGATCTCCATCGTTGAAGGACACCTGAAGGTACACAAGGTGACCTGTGCCATTGACTGTGGACAGGCGGTGAATCCGGAAGGCGTAAAAGCCCAAATGGAAGGTTGTATCATTTTCGGGTTAACAGCTGTGTTATATGGAGAAATTTCCCTGGAGAAAGGACGCGTTAAACAAAGAAACTACCATGATTATAAAATGGTGCGCATGAATGAAGCACCACTGATAGAAGTACACATCGTTGACAGCGATGAAAAGATGGGTGGGGCAGGAGAGCCGGGTGTACCGCCGCTGGCGCCGGCAGTCGCAAACGCTTTGTTTGCAGCAACAGGCAAACGGGTGCGGAGACTTCCCTTACAACCATCAGATCTCAAAAAAGCCTGAGGCGATCAATCACCTATGATTTTTGAAAACACAAACGCATTCATATGATAACCCGCTGGTATCAACAATTAAAACCAGGCCGAATGACAGTATACGGAACATGTATGGTTGTTGCCATAGCTGCATCAACCCTGTCATTTACTAGTAAGGAACAAAAAACAGACGGTTCACCTGCTTCCAAATCACGGGCCGACAGCCTTGCTTCCCAAAAAGCATTTTTGCAGGTGTACAAAGTATTGATGTCGCCACGATGCATGAACTGTCACCCCGCCGGCGATATACCTTTGAATGGAGACGACAATCATTTGCATCCGCAGGGCGTTAAACGGGGTATGGACGGCAAAGGATTGTATGCCTTGAAATGTTCCAATTGTCATCAAACGGAAAATACACCTGGTTTGAATATGCCGCCGGGCGCCGAAGACTGGCACCTGCCCCCATCCGATATGAAGATGGTCTTCCAGGGAAAGTCGGCGCATGACCTGGCTTTGCAAATGAAGGACCCAAAACGAAATGGCGGTAAATCATTTCAGGATCTTAAAGAACATTTGAAAACCGACCTGGTGAAGTGGGGATGGAAGCCCGGCGCCGGCAGAAGTATGCCTTCCATCAGCTATGCGGGGTTTGTAAAACAATTCACCATTTGGCTCGATAAAGGGGCTGTAGCGCCGGCTAAAGGTCAGCGTTGATGAAATAATATCGGGTCAACAAAAAAGCCTTCAAATTGAGCGATTTGAGGGCTTTTTGTATTTTAATTCCATCCGGTTTTGGTTCGAATCCGGCGGACTCCTTCAGGTCAGAATTGCTTTCTCTTCATTGTTTTGCTGTCATTCCAAATAAGGCAACATTCAACACATCGGCTTCGTTAGCGTAAATAATTGATGTTTGTGCAGGTGAAAGTTCTTTTGGAATAAAGTTGTGTTTGATAGCATCTGTGTGAATATGATAGTTTATTTTGGCAAGTTCTCGTTTAGCAGTCCACCCCAATTGTTTTTGTTCTTCTTCCTTGAGTCGTTGAAATTCAGTTATCAGATACAGTTTAAAAGGAACGCTTATTGCTGAGCCAAACTCAAAAGCTATGTCTTTGTGTGCATAAGTTCCGCCATATTTCCCTTTCTTTACAATTATGCCTATGGCATTGGTTTTGTCAATCCATTCCGAAGCGCTAAGTACAAAGCTTGGCAATCCTGCTTGTGTTTTAAAGTGGTCAAATTCCACCACTTTAAAATTAGGGTTGTTTATTTGCTCCCAAGTTCCCAAAAATTCAAGTGTATACCGGGTTCTTATCCAGTTCTTGATTATATCGGCTGCACGGCTTTCGCTTTCTTTTGCGTTTGCCATATCGGTAAGCGAAATGTAATCTCTGCAGCAGTGTTAATAAATATCTAATATCAAATCAAAAACATTTACTTCCTGCAAAAGAAGCGTATACTAGCAGTCATGTAAAAATATATACGATCGCTCATAAATGGTATAGATTGATATATCAGCACTTTCTTTCCGATATTTAGTTCGCTGATAATATCTTCTATGATCAGGATATTTCTTGAAGAATCGTGGATAAGTATCTGTAACAATGTCTCAGCCTTATCCATCCTGTAATCAAACGGAACCAATAATGGTTACTAATAAACCAGGTACAAACAAGACCTGAAGTGATCAAACATACACTGTCATTAAATTAATTCTTTCAGTAAATCTCTATTATGAATAAATTCTTACTAATAGGTTTTATTTTGCTAAGCTCTATAGTCACGAGTACCGCACAGATTCCGAAGGAAGCTTTTAATCTAACTAATTCACTTTCTGACTTATGGACTAGAGGGAAAACAGAGGAAGCTGTTCAAAAATCACTTAGACTGTATAAATTGTACCCGCCATTTTTATTTAGTCGCTTTAATACATCACTTTCTCAGCATTTAAAACGTAATAATTATAAGAACGCCTCCATATTTATTGAACAACTATATCAGCAAAGTAACCAGAACTTGAACAGGATCATTAAGCCCATGTATCTCTGGAGTAAAGCCATCAGAACAAATGATGCTGATAGTGTGAAAGAAATTATCGTCGACCTCAGTAATACATTCAATGATAGTATGAGGTATTGGTCAAAAGCGGAAACATATTGCTTGCTGACATTAAATTCAGTGGAGCCTAAAAATCTACTGGCAACACAAGCTAAAGCGGAGTTAGTGTACAAAGTTATTCAACGTCTGGAATCACATCCCTTTTTAAATATCGAAGTCACAGGACATCTGGAAGGTGAAGAAAAGGCCTGGTGCAAATTTCTATTAGCTTACAGTTACTATTATCTCTATAGTAAGGTTGAAAGGAGGGAGGAATTTTTAAGAAAAGCTTCTGACTATAGTCCTGATATTAAGGATAGATTATTCGAGTCTGGCTATTTCTATGATGCATTCTTGCTTATTGGAGGTATAGAAAACATTACATTTAAATCGATCTATCAAAATTATCTGTTAACTAATGGCAGAAAATCAGAATCATTGTACCAGCTTTCAGAAATAGCTTTTGAGAATCCTAGCGACAGTAATGTTCAAGTGTTATCTACGCATTATAACAGTTTGTTTGCCGGCGGATCATTTAAAAAGTATTGGGAAGATTATTTGGGTAAGAAAGGAACACCTTTTCCAGCCCTGACTGTGCAATTTGAAAATGATACATTGGACTTTTCGAGGAAGCCAGGAAAATGGATTTTTATTGATGTATGGGGAACATGGTGTGGTCCTTGCGTTGAAGAACTCCCTAAACTTCAATCATTCTTTATTGCAAATAGGGGCAACGATAAACTAAAGATTTATACTTTTTCATATGGCTCGCGGAGTTTGAAAGGCTTCATGAAAAAGAAAAATTATTCATTTCCGGTTAGTGAGATCGACAAAGAGGTAAAGGAATTGTTGCATATAACAGGATTCCCAACCAAAATCCTCATATCCCCTGATGGAAATTATTTTGAAATTCCGTTTGGTAAAGATTGGAGAATGTATTTAAAGAATTACACGGGATCTTCTATTTGATACTGACAAACAAAAGTGCCTGGATTTTTCTGTCTCATCTTAAATTGATGGAATTTTTACTAATTCCCTGGGGGAGCGAAGAAATTACATAATGCTTCCTACACTTTGGAGATGATCGATATTTTATCTGTCAATTGCTGTTCAATACAAATACGCTTAAAGAATTCCTTTAATTGGTTCGACAATCTGCCGGCGGACTCCACGATAATATAATGAAATGCCCGGTACAGATCACTCTGTTCGCAGGCTCTTCACCGGATTGGCCAGCGCTGCTTTTATCGTCAAAAAACTTACGGTGAGCAGGGTTATGATTAACGCCATAACAGAAGCAAGTATAAATACATTCCCACCGATCTTTATCCGGTAATCATAGTTGGTAAGCCAGTTGTCGAGATAATAATAAGCGATCGGTGTTGCGATAATGCAAGCCAGCAATACCAGCACTACAAACTCAAGCGACAGGAGTCTCCAGAGATTGACAACGCTTGCACCAAGCACTTTCCGTATGCCGATCTCCTTGGTCCGTTGTTCCGCAACAAATCCTGACATACCCAGGAGCCCCAGACAGGAAATGAATACGGCGAGGATGGCAAAATAAGAGGACAGTTTCCCGATCCTTTCCTCTGCACTGAACTTGGATCCAAATGTTTCATCTACGAATTTGTAATCGAAAGGAATATCAGGTGTATACCTTTTGATGGTCTTCTCGATCTCGCCAATCGAGGACGATGCACTTTTGTTGGGGTTCAACCGGATGATCAGGTTGTACATATACTCATAATTGTCGACGTGGTAAAGGGTAGGCCTTACAGGATAGAAAGGAGATTCCTGCATAATGTCTTTTACAACCGCAATAATGGTATACGGTTTATCATTCCATTTTATGGTCTTGCCTACCGGTTCTTTAAAGCCAAGGAATTTGGCTGCGGATTCATTAATGATGAATGCGGCGGAGTCAGTGGCAAAGGCCGTCGAAAAATCACGTCCTTCCCTGATCTCCCATTTGACTGTTTTTCCATAATCATAAGACACCCTGTTATTGGGAAAGTCAACACCAAGGTTAGGATCTTTGCCTTCCCAATCAAAACCACCATTGGTATCCCATACCCCCGTCAATGGGCTATTGGATGCGGCCATATCTTCTATGGCGCCTGCATTCTTCAATTCTGTTTTTATCGCATCAAAATGTTCCTTGATCTCTTTTTCCAAACTTATATTGATCAGGCCATGCCGTGTATAACCTATCGGGCGATCTTTAGCATGTTGTATCTGCTGGTAAACGATGATGGTGCCGATGATCAGCATTACGGAAACAGTGAACTGGAGTACAACCAGTATTTGTCTCGGAAGCGCGGCGTTCTTGCCAGCCTTGAATGTGCCTTTTAATACCTTCAGCGGTTTAAAAGAGGAGAGGTAGAAAGCTGGATAACTTCCAGCCAGCAGACCGGTAACCAGCATAAATAGCGCACCTGCTATCCAGAAATACATGTTCGACCATGGCATCATCATTTTTTTGCCAGCTATGTCATTGAACAACGGCAACAACAAGGATACTACCGCGAGAGCCAGTATAAATGCGAACAATACCACAACATATGATTCGGCAATGAATTGCCTGATCAGTTGCCAGCGCAGGGAACCGATCGTTTTTCGGATACCCACTTCTTTTGCTCTTTTTTCGCTTCTTGCGGTACTGAGGTTCATGAAATTGATGCAGGCCAGTATCAGCACAAAGATGCCAACCATACCAAATAGCCACACATATCTGATGTTTCCACCTTTATTAATCCCGTTCTTAAATTCATTGTACAGGTTCCAGCGGCTCATTGGCTGCAGGAACACTTTCCATTTATAGCGTTTCTCTTCAGGGCCTACATTGTCCATTTTGATATTGGCTATGCTGGCCGATACCTTGTTCATGTCGGCATTATCTGCTACCTGTACAAAGGTTTGCGAGAAATTACGGCCCCAGGGATCCTTTATGTCTGTTGCCCACTTGTTTAGGGTCAGCCACAAGTCCCAGGGTAAAATTACTTTCAGGTTATTGAACGTGGTGTTATCCGGAAGATCTTTGTATACGCCGGTCACTTTGATATCATTAGTCCGGTTCAATTTGATGACCTTGTTCATCGGGTCTTCATCCCCAAATAAAGTCTTTGCAGCAGAAGCGGAAAGCAGGATCGAGTAGGGATCCTTCAAGCCCTGGCGGGTGCCTTTCAACATTTCCAGGCTAAGCATTTCCGGTCCATCAGGTTCCATAAAAATACCGTGTTTATTGAAAGGCTTGTTGCCCACCGTAAGCAGTTGCCCGCCCTCCCAGGATGCCTGTACCACGTATTTGAAATTACTGCCATACCTGGCCCTGAGTGCTGGTCCCATCAGGGCAGGATTGGATACCTGTGATTCCACCGTGCCATTGAAACTGGCGTGCTGCATTACCTGCGCAATGCGGTCATAATTCTTATGATACTTATTATAGGATAATTCATCCTGTATCCAAAGCCCGATCAGTATGGCGACTGCCATGCCAATAGTGAGTCCACCAATATTAATTGCGCTATACCCTTTGTTCTTTACAAGGTTTCGCCAGGCGATTTTGAAATAGGTTGTTGGCACTGTAGCGTTTTTAGTTTGATTTAAACCGTGTTTTCCGAAGTGTGCTGCAATGCAAAAGCAGCCCTTAAAAGAATGCCAATCTGCAATCCTCTTGATTATCATTGAATTGTGATTTTATGCATGGAGGGGGAAGTACGATTTCGATACATTGAATGTTCGGATGCGGACGTGTTTGAAGCTCACTACAATTCATCAATGTAGGTTTGAGGGCTTTTTGCATTTTAAAAAAGAAGTAAGGTTAACAATGAACATCATTGAAGTGCAGGCATTCCATTTTTTATCCCCATTCGTAACGGGATCCATTAATTGTAATTCTGCTAACAAAAGTTTTGCCATTCAACTGCTGGTTGTTACATATTACGAATTGATTTGTCAATATTACCTCACTGAATAGTAATATATATTTTTTTCGTTTGTCAGTAATTGTTACTATTTTAAAGTAACAAACCACAGTCTTATGAGAAAATTAACCTTACTCCTTCTTATGGTGGTGCTATACGGCACGGCCAGTTCCCAAACAGACATTTATACTTTAATGGAAAGAACCGACCTGCGGCTCAGTGACATTGAGCGTATTGCCAATCGGCATTTCGACAGCGTGGGCACTGGCAGAGGTACGGGTTATAAACAATTCCAACGTTGGCTATATGAAAGAAAATTCCATACTGACGATAATGGCTATTTGATTAATGCCGAAACGGAAGCTGCCCGTTACAAAGCTGCAAAAGATGTGATGAAGGCCCGGCAGGGTCAGGAATCAGCCAGAGGCACATTTGGTACCTGGCTCGAACTGGGCCCCCAGAGCTGGACGTACACCAGCGGCTGGAACCCGGGTGTGGGCAGGATCACCTCAGTAGCTATTCATCCTTCGAATATGGCTGTTATTTATGTAAGCTCGCCCGGTGGCGGTATCTGGAAAAGCACGAATAGTGGGGCTTCCTGGACACCACTCGTTGATTTTACTTCATCGGCCTGGATGAACATTTTTAATTTGCACATCGATCCTTCCAATCAAAATATCATTTATGCCGCCATTCAGGGTGGGGGCGTAATCAAATCATCCAATGCGGGTGTTACCTGGGCCGGCACAGGCAGCGGACCTGCTTCCTCGCGTAAAGTACTGGTGCATCCCGATAGTTCTGCCATCGTATTTGCCACCGGCAGTAACGGCATCTATCGTTCAGTGAATGGTGGCAGTACATGGACTAACGTTCATACAGAATCTAAAGAAGATATAGAATTTCATCCCACCAACCCCAATATTATGTACGCCTCCGGTTCCGGAGGCACCAGCAGCGTGTGGCGGTCAACTGACAATGGGGTTACCTGGACGGCCATCAGCGTTGCCAATGGCATCACCAATGTTGGAAGAACGTTGATCGGCGTTTCGCCGGCCGCTCCTGATGTTGTGTATGCCGTGCAGGCCAATGGCAGTCTGTTTGGCAGAATGTACAAATCAACGGATGCGGGTAATACATATGTTACTACTGTTGTTGGCGCTCCTGCCAGCGGCACTAATTATTTCGGGTATGAACCCACGGGTACCGGTACTTCCGGCCAGGCTACATATGATATGGCCATCTGTGTAAATCCTACCAACATCAATGAAGTAATGATCGCGGGTATTATTTGCTGGAAGTCGACCAATGGCGGTACTTCCTTTGTTGCCCAAACCGTCTGGAGCTATCCAAATACTACGGGGTATAACCATGCCGACGTGCATGCCCTGGAATGGATTGGTTCTACCATTTTCTCCGGCAGCGATGGCGGTATTTACAAAAGCGTCAATAGCGGCGGAGACTGGACAGATCTTTCCTCAGGACTTGGTATCAGGCAATTTTACCGGATAGCCTGTTCGAAAACAGATCCGGATGTGATCACAGGTGGTGCACAGGATAATGGTTCGTCTTACCGGAGAACTGACAGCACCTGGAAAGACTGGTTAGGCGCCGATGGTATGGATAATATCATCAGTCCCACCAATGCCAATATCGCGATCGGCACTTCCCAAAACGGCGCCATTTACAAAACAACCAACGCGGGACAAACCCGTTCCAACCTCACCCAACCTTCGGCTGGCCAATGGGTAACGCCTCTTGTTATGCACCCCACCAACCAAAATACCTCATACGGCGGCTGGACGGGTATTTACAAAACAGTGAACGGCGGCACTAGCTGGACCAAAATTTCCGGCACAGTAATAGGCGGCATGTTAACAACCCTCGCAGTTGCACCCAGCGATACGCAATACATTTACGGGTCTATTGGCGCCAAATTATTTCGCACCCGCAATGGCGGTACCAACTGGGATTCTGCGACAGCGCCTGCATCGATCAATGCCATTTTTGTTAGCCAGACAGACCCCCGAAAAATATACCTGGCCTGTAACAGTACGACCAACCGGATCCTGGTATCTACCGATACCGGCAGGACCTTTACAAATATTTCCGCCGGATTGCCAGCCCTGGTGGCCCGGTCAATAGTGGTAGATAACAATGCGAGTGAAAGCATATATGTAGGCATGAACGTGGGGGTGTATTATCGCGACAATGTAGATACCAACTGGGTAGAGCATGCCAACGGGTTACCGCTGGTAGCTGTAAACGAAGTGGAGATACAAAAATCTTCGGGCAAACTGCGGGTGGCCACTTATGGAAGAGGTGTATGGGAAACCAACCTCTGGACACCGATATTAGTGGGTACTACAGACATAACAGATGATGGCGGTGTGCTTGAAGCACAATATATGACCGGTTCTCCTGCCAATGAGGATTATACCAAAGCGATCGATAATAATAACGGTACCAAGTACCTGACCTTTAATTGTTCGACCTGGGTACGGTATACAGCCAGCAATACGTATATACCCAAAGGATACAGTATCGTTTCCGCCAACGACGCGCAGGACAGGGATCCGAAAAACTGGACTTTGCAGGCTTCCATGGATAGTATCAACTGGGTAACGATCCATACTGTTTCCAATGAATTTTTCAGCGGTCGCGGCCAGGAAAAAGTATATACATTCAACAACACGGCCCCTTACAAATACTATCAATTCAACTTTACCTGTAAGGCCGGATCAACTTTTCAGTTTGCAGAGATGAGTATCTATGGCATACAACAACCAGCCTTGACGAAAGTGGAAAAACAGGGGGATAAAATAAGTGTGCTCCCTGAAGAATTGCCTGCAACCGGCATCAAAGCCTTCCCGAATCCTGTTTCCGGGAAATTGACGATAACAGGACTTCAGCATGCGCATACAATAATATTGTATGATATGAATGGCCAAAAGATACTGACACAAACGGTTAGAAGCAATACAAAAGAACTGGATCTGCAAAAGTTGAAAACAGGCATTTACCAACTGATCATCATAGACAAGGACCAGGGTCATACCAACCTCAGGATCGTGAAGCAATAAAAAGACTAACATGTGCCACACCTCCTGCTCACGGGAAACAGGTGTGGCACACCTTTTAAGATTACAACATGAAATATTTTTTATTGATCCTGACAGGATGGTTTTGGGCGCCCGCTAATGCGCAGCAATTACCCCCTGACACAACAAACCTGTTGGAAGAAGTAATTGTAACAGCCAGTAAATTCCCTGAGAAAAGAAAACATATAGCCCAGCAAACAATCGTGATCGATAGTAAAGAAATTGCCCGGTCCCTGGGCAATAATACCGCCGGTTTGCTGGAGCAATCGGGGAAGGTATTTGTACAGCGAAGCCAGTTGGGCGGGGGGAGCCCTGTTATTAAAGGATTTGAAGCCAGCCGTATTTTACTGGTAGTGGATGGGGTACGGTTGAACAATGCGATTTATCGCACCGGCCATTTGCAAAATGTGATTACCATCGACGACGATATCCTGGAAAGGGTAGAGATCTTATCGGGCCCGGCATCTACCGTGTATGGTTCAGATGCGTTGGGTGGCGTGATCCATTTCCAAACCAAACAACCGCTGCTGGAGAAAATACAAACCAATGTATCAACCCGTTATAGCAGTGCATTCAATGAATTTACCGGTCATGCCGATGTGAATATCGGAACGCGAAAATTTGCATCGCTTACGTCTTTCAGCTTTAGTGATTATGGTAATCTGCGGCAGGGCAGTCAACGCAAAACATCAAATGCCGAATTTGGCAAACGGCCGCAATACATTACCCAAATCAATGGCATCGATTCCATTGTGCAGAATAACAATGTCAATAAACAGCAATACAGCAATTACCACCAGTATGATCTGATGCAGAAATTCCTGTGGCAGGTTAACCCGGGGCAATCGCACGAATTGAACATGCAATATTCTACCAGCAGTGATATACCGCGCTATGACCGGCTCACCGATACAAGGAATGGCCGGTTAAGATGGGCAGAATGGTACTATGGCCCGCAGGAAAGATTGATGGCATCTTATAATTTCCAATCAAAGCAAATAAAAGGATTTTTTGATCAGTTGAAGGCCGGCGCCAGTTATCAGCATATAGAAGAAAGCCGAATGCAGCGGGCTTATAGAGCCCCATTACGGGAGAATAGAATAGAGCGTATTGACGTATGGGCGCTGAACCTGGACCTGCACAAAAGCGCCGGACGGCATGATGTAAGTGTTGGCGCAGACGGTCAATTCAATTTCCTGCGCTCAACGGCATTCAATTACGATATTACTTCCGGTATCAAAACCACAGGCATTGTTACCAGGTATCCCGATGGTAAAAACAATATGAACTATGGCGGCGTGTACGCACAGCATTCATTCAGGATAATACCCAACAAGTTAATATTGAATGAAGGTATCCGGCTCAATTATACTGGTCTGGATGCAAATTTCAAAGATACCGCCCTGCTTCATTTGCCATTCACAAAAGCTACCCAGCGTCATTTTGCCTACAGCCTCAATGCAGGATTGATCTATTTGCCAGACGTAGGTAGCAGCAGGGTCGCATTGAATTTCTCCACCGGTTTCCGCGCCCCTAATATCGATGACCTGGCCAAAGTGTTCGAGTCTGCCGGTGGCGTACAATTGGTGGTGCCCAACCCCGATTGTAAAGCAGAACATACCTTTCAATTCGATCTTGATATGAGTAAACGGTTCGGCACATGGCTCCAACTGGAAGCAAATGCATTCTATACACTATTCCGTAATGCAGTTGTCTTAGACAAGTTCATGTTGAACGGCGCGTCCAGTGTTATGTATGGTGGGCAGTTGACGCCAATAGTAGCCAACCAGAATAAAGCACGAGCCAGGTTGTACGGATTTCAGGGTGGTTTTACCCTTCGGCCAACAACTTATTTCAGCCTGTATTCGCATATAACGTATACGCATGGACAGTATAAGCAGGAAGATAAATCAACCGTACCGCTGGATCATATTCCGCCTGTATTCGGAAAAACAGGAATTACAGGCCGGTACAAATTCCTGGAAAGCGAAGTGTATGTACTCTACAATGGGAAGAAAAAACTAAAAGACTACAATCCCTATGGAGAAGATAACCTGCAATATGCCACACCAGAGGGGATGCCCGGCTGGCAGATCCTGAATATATCAACCACCCTTACTCTGCGTAAACAATTCATCATGCAGGTGGCTCTGGAAAATGTACTGGATCAGCATTACAGGGCATTTGCATCAGGTATCAGCGGGGCCGGAAGGAACCTGGTTGTGAAGTTGAAAGCTGGGTTTTGAGGAACAGGTACTCACAAAAAACGGTTCAGAACCTAAAAACGTAATTGCAGTTAAAAAATATTATTAAACACAGGGCAAAAGCCTCTAAATTGAACGATTTGGGGGCTTTTAAATTTTACACCATAAATTTGGCATAGAAGGGCAGTGGGAGAGATCATATTTATTGTAACCCATTATGAAAAAAGCGTTTATTGCACATTGGCTTCTGTTACTTATAATGGCGCCCTTTATTACGTATTCGCAAATACATGAAGACAGTCTGGCAATGCTTATTGGCCGGCTTGGAGATAACTTCATGAAAGAAAAGCAGGCAGTTGGTTTGTCCATTGGCCTGTATACAAATGGCAAAACCCACTTCTATAATTTCGGTAATACCCGGAAAGAAAAAGCCAGCACACCAACTGAAAACACGATCTACGAAGTTGGCTCCATCACGAAAACTTTTGTGAGCTATATATTAGCCAACGCTGTATTGCAACATAAAGTAAATCTGGATGACGACATCCGGAAATATCTAAAAGAAAGTTACCCAAATCTTGAATTTGAAGGCAGTCCGATCAAACTGGTTCATTTAGCCAATACCACATCTTTATTGCCCGATTGGCTACCGGAGTTACCGTCGGAAATGAAAGGATTACCACCGGATTCAGCATTACCCATCAAAATCAATTTTTATAAAAACCTGAGCAGAGCCGATTTTTTTAAAGCACTTCATACGGTAAAACTGGATACGATCCCAGGTTCAAAAAGATATCATTCGAATGCAGGCGCACAATTACTGGCCTACATTCTTGAAGATGTTTACCAAATGCCCATGGAAAAGCTCATAGAAGAAACGATCACCCGTCCATGGAAGATGAAGAGTACAGCATTCATAAAATTGTCAACAATAAAAAACCTGGCAACCGGATATACCGCAACAGACAAAGAGAGTTTGTATGAATTTGTAATGCCATATTTTACATACGCAGGTGGGTTAACAAGTACAGCGAATGACCTGGTCAGTTATATCAGGCATTTGCTGGACAAAAACAATTCCACGGCAGCACTGTGCCTCCGAAAAACAGTTGACATAGATGTGTCATCGGGGAAAGCAGTACCTATTCGACCCGATAATATCGCCGCTCCGGAAGTGTACAGCGCAGCGCTGAACTGGTTTAAATATCAACCCGCCTTAAATAGTTCGCAAATATGGGCAGATGGCGGCACCAATGGCTTCAATAGTTACCTGGTACTTTATCCCCATGTAAACAGTGGCATCGTACTGCTGGCTAATAAATCAGACGAGAAAATATTCAGGGCGTTACCCGGAATGGCCAGTCAAATATCACAGGCAATACAGAAAAAATATTCGCAAGACTCCACCTTGCTAAAAGTCCATTTTCTCTATGGCTCAAAGCCATTGAAAAAGTATAAGGACACAGAAAGAAAATGGTTTGGTGGCGTTTTAGGTGGACATGTTGGAATAGAAGGGGATAGTGGCCGGATATTAAATTTTTTACCCAGGGGGAAGGTTCACTGGTTTGCAAAGAAGAACAATAAACACAGTATTTATAAAGAACATGATGTCCGTAGTTTTTATTCAATTTTTAGATACAATGCCGACAGTGTAAAAAAAGCCATTATCTATATTCCTGTAACACGACAACAAAAGCAAAAATTTGATAGTATTGCAACAGTCTATTTAAAACAAACGCCCTACGATTATGCGTTTTTCGGGATGCGTTGCGGCGCTGCCGCCTATGACATTCTAGCACAATTAGGCGTTTTGCCCAGGTATAGCGACTGCAAAACCTACAAGAAAATATTTTATCCAAAGAAATTAAGAAAGCGATTATTAAAAAAAGCAGCAAAAAACAATTGGACAATTATCAGGCACGATGGCTCCAGGAAAAGAAAGTGGGAGCGGGATTAATAAAATAAATTCAATAATGTAAATGCAGCATACATGTTGGACCGGGATTTTTGTATTTTTCTTGAATACGAATTATCAAAGGCATTTGCCCATTCCACGAACAACCAGCTAAAATACTTCTGGTGCGATGGGGTTTTGTTGCCCACTTCTGAGAGTGAATATTCGAAGAAATTCGTAAACGACAATAGACAAATAGTAATGACTGCTTATAGTGGCTTATCGGGACAAGACCATTATGAGTTGACATTAAAATTTGGGCGGAAGTCATTAAGCCGGTACGCAAGAGACCTGGACATTTCCGAATGTGTGCCAGACCCTGTCGATAGCAATTGGTGGGATATTGATGTAGAAAGACTAAAAATTTGGGTACAGCTTCTGTGATGGGGATGGCGTTCAATATTTAGCATCAAGAAATCAGTCCAGACAAAACACCCTGAAAATCAAAGAAAAATTTATCATTTTATAGCATATTTTTCAGGAAATCAATTTTTTAAGGTAAATTTGCAGCCCCAAAAGCAGTATTAAGGCATTGAAAATCTGCCAAAAGCAGGGTAGCAGGGGCCTAAAATGTTGAAATTCGGGTGGTGGCGCAGCCCGGTAGCGCACTAGCATGGGGTGCTAGGGGTCGCAAGTTCGAATCTTGTCCACCCGACCAGGAAAAGGTTCTGATTAAAATCAGAGCCTTTTTTTATGTCATAATTCAATAATAATTAATTCAATGAAAAAGTTATTTGACGGCTTGTAGTTACCAAAATAACTACAATGAAACGTTACAGGTGTTTGAAAGAAACAACACATCGCCGGACATATAATCTGGTAAGGAAAAACTTTTATGCAATTTGCCCCCGCTGTAGATGGCATCCAAACTTCTGGAAATCCTGTATTGACAATCCATATATACATATGTATATGGCGGATGGCACAAGCCAGGTTAAGAATCCTGCCAACTGGAAACTTGTTTCCAAGAACAGAAAGCAATGGATGAAAAAGCGTTTTATTAAAGTAAAACGGGATAGATGGAATGGGTTTGCAACGTATTATGGATGGTAAGGGATTGGTGGTTCGAAAGCAGGTTCACAGCACATATCCTGGAGGAAACGTCATCCTTTTCAAAGTTCAAATTGGTTAGCCCCAGATCGTTTTTTTACGTAATTACATTTCTGAATATTCTCTTCCCTGGCATCGATGCCCAGCGTATCGAACCCTAATTTTGCAAATTCTACAGCGTAGCCACCTTCCAAACAGCCGAGATCAACAACCCTGAGTTTTCTTCTTTCTTCTTTTTTGCCCGGGAAAAACAGGTCTAGCGAATTGACTATCGATTTCCACGTGGCACTTTCGCCAAGCAATATGGTATCTCCAAACGTTTTGTCTCCATTACTAAGCTGAATATTGTGTCCTGTCTATTTCATATTTGGCTCTTAATTTTGAATGAGATTGGTTTAATTGTTCTAAAAAGGATTTCTTGCTCATATAACTTGCTCATATAAATTATATATAATTTATATGAGCAATATTTCTGATGGCAATTTTGTGCAATATGAAAACTCGATGATCGCTCCTCCTGAATTATTTCTCCAAATTATATTCAAGCTTTTCAGGCGCAAAATAATATTAACTTCCTATTTATGCCCGCCCAATTGATAAGTGCGTAGATTTTACCATTTTTCGTGCAGATTCAGACGATAAACGTGTAGGCAAGTAAGATATGACCATGTACTCTTTCGAAAGTTAAACTGCAGATAATAAGATGGCCAATCAACTGCTTAAGTTTATATAGAACATTTAAACCATATCTTAACTGGTTTGAAGAAAATCCAATCCGGTTCAATCTCACTTTTATCCATCTGTGGGATTCTTGTTTCCCGTTGTTTGTGATAGTCCATCCACGTTATTAATTTGAACTGTCGTTAATTGTCATGTTGGTTATCTTCGAAGCGTTGCAGCCAAATTGCTTTTTAAAGGCAGCGGAGAAATGGGCCAGGTTCTCAAATCCTGCGTCAATATATACATCGACAGGTTTTTGCTTTTGAACAACTATCTGATAATACGCTCTCTCAAGTCGTTTTCTTATCAGCCAGCGCCCAGGCGTGGTGTGAAAAATGTTTTTGAAATCCTTTTTGAATGTGGTTAGGCTGCGTCCTGTCAGGTAACTGAATTTTTCAAGCGGCAGGTTAAACATGAAATTGCGTTCCATAAATTCAATCAGATCCACCTTTCCCGGCTCATGTAATGCAGCCAATATACGCCTCACGCGTGGATCGAAATTTTCCAATAAAGTAAGGCATTCGTTAATCTTGATCTCAGCCAGGTAAGCCGGCAGTTCGTCCTGCAAATTAAAATAAGGTATCAGTGATTGGAAGAAACTCTCCAATAGGGGATGCATGTTCACTTCCAGGTGACCAGCCCATTTGCCTTCAGTCTGATTAAGTGGCAATGATCCATAAAACGTTTGCAACGTTTCCATTGGGAACAAAAGGGATACAGAACGAAAGGGCTCATCATTAACAGGAAGCTTTACCAGGCGCCCTAATTCGTTGCGGGGTATAATCACGGAAGCTCCCGGCCCAAATTGGCGGGACTGGTCTGCATAGGCAATTTCCAGTGTTCCTGCGAAAATGTAAACCAATGCATGCTGATCCAGCAACAGTTCGCGACTGTAATGTTTCTCGCGTTTACAGGAAACGAAGACCCGCCCCTTCGTTGTTCCTCCTGATGGTTGCTGCTTATCCATGAATATCGTTTAATGAGCAAAATTATACTAATCCAATATCAATCAGGCTTTGGCCGGTAGCCAAAATGGCGTCCTTATTACTCCGGGGTTCCCATCCAAGTAATCGACTGGCCTTCTCATGACTGGCTTCTTTAACCATTCCCAAATGAGGCACAATAAGCCTTACCCTTGAATTAAACAAGGCAATGATGCGGATAAGCCAGCTGGGCATTTCCTTTTTAGGCACCCTGGCTGCTTTCGCTCCCAAACCTGCCTGCAGGATACCTGCAATATCCAACATAGAAATGGCCTTGCCCGCCGAAGCAAGAAAACGTTGCCCATTCGCTGCCGGTAGTATCATTGCCTTAAAGTGTAAGTCGGCAACGTCGCGCACATCCACATAGGTAAACCGCATTTTGGGTAACCCTTTCATAGTTCCCTTCAGCATCCCATGTATCATCTGTATAGAATGTGAGTAATCTGCTCCCAATACCGGCCCCAGCACTGCTACCGGGTTAACGACAGCGAGTTCAAGCCCCTTGCCTTCTTCTGCAATAAAATGCCAGGCTGATTTTTCCGATAACGTTTTGGATTTCTGGTATGGAGGTAAATCCTGCGTTAAGTCAGACCAGTCATCTTCTGTATAAGGTGCTTTTTTATCGGTGCCATAAATTGCACCAAAAGCAGAAGTAAGCACTACACGCTTCACACCGGCTGCTTTTGCAGCACGCAGTACGAACAACACACCGTTTACTGCAGGTATAATAAATTCATCTTCGTGTTTAGCCGCGGGGTTCGGTGTTGGTGAGGCCGGATGGATAATATATGCGCAACCTCTTGCAGCTTCTGTCCATTCACTTTCGTGTGACAGATCCGCCTGAACAAAAGATAGATTACCAAAATCATGAATACCTCCAACAGATAGCATTTGTTTTACGTCTGGGATTCGGCTAAGCGATCGCAGGCTGGCCTTAACTTTATACCCTCTTTTCAGTAAAGCAATAATACAATAACTGGCGATAAAACCGGAGCCGCCGGTTACCAGCACGGTTTCCGTAACTTTTAAATTTTCCATAAATTATTTTAAACAAAATTACCCGGAAGAAGTCCGATATGCTTTGCTGTAAAGTCTTTTTTACTTTGCTAAAAAGTCGCGTATTTAAATATTCAAATTCCAGATTTCTGTGAGCTGGAACTATGACCAGCAACTCATAAAGAGATATTGGCGCTGAACCGTTCATTGTCCCTAAAAATCCGAAAAGCTTTTAAATTAACAGTAAGACCAGACCAATAGTACAAATGTTTCTTTTTTCCACTTTTATATTATATAAGCTCCTGATAACCAGGTTTCATGTTCGTAATTAAATATTTAGCGGGATATGTTAGATTAAAAAAATAAGTCAAAAGATTTGTTTTGCTGAACAGCGTTCAATAGATTTGCACCATCATTTAATTAACGATGGGTATAGCAGAAAGAAAACAGGAGGAAAAACAGGAAATGCACAAACGGATACTGAATGGTGCCCGTAAAGTATTTCTGGATAAAGGCTACGAACAAACAAGCATGCGCAATATTGCGAATGAAATTAATTATAGCCCTGGGTCGCTTTATTTTTATTTCAAGGATAAAAGTGAGATTTTTCATGAACTACACAAGGAAGGGTTTCAATTACTGCTTAACCAGTTAAAAGTATTGGATAAAGTGGCAGATCCTTTTGAGCGGCTGAAAGCTAATGGGCGCGTTTTTATTCAATTTGCCAGGGAAAACAAAGATTATTATAATTTGATGTTCATAGTTGATGAACCCACAAAAATACCTGATACGGGTGGCTTTAAAATAGCGCAGGAAGCGATCAATCAACTATCTTCTGTCGTCAAAGAATGTCAGCAGAAAGGGAAGTTCAAAAACATGGATACTGAGTATTTTACTTTTATGATGCTTTCAGTACTTCACGGAATTTGCGCCCTTTTCTGTAAAGACCGTACAACAAGTTTTGTGAACAAGACCAATGAAAACCTTATGGAAAACGGTTACGAGTGTTTTGTGGCTTTGCTTGAAAAGAGCTAAGCCTTTTTTTTGCCAATACACTGAACAGTGTTTAATTAAATAACAGTGATTAAAATGAAATCTAAAAACCGAGTTTTTCACCATTTCCTTCTTGTAGCATTCGCCCTAATTGCGGTTCATTCATTGAAAGCCCAAAGTAAACTGGATGCGTATATAAAAGAAGGGCTTACGAGCAACCAGAGCATTAAGCAGCAGACTTTTATGCTAGAAAAAAACGTATACGCGCTGAAGGAGGCAAAAAGTATGTTTCTGCCGGACATTTCCTTTTCAACCACTTATACGAAAGCAGATGGGGGACGCACGATAGATTTCCCAACAGGTGATCTGCTGAACGGGGCTTATGCTTCGCTCAATCAACTGACTGGAAGCAATTCATTTCCTCAGCTTCATAATCAGCGCATACAGCTGAATCCTGATAATTATTATGATGCAAAATTTCGGACAAGCCTGCCTGTTTTGAATGCGGAACTTATGTATAACAAAAGAATTAAACAGCAACAGGTTGATTTACAAAAATCAGAAGTACTGCTTTATAAACGTGAATTGGTGAAAGAGATTAAAACGGCTTACTACAAATATATAAAAGCCATTAATGCTATTAAGATCTTTGAATCATCGCTCCGCCTTGTGGAAGAAGGCCAGCGAATCAATACCGCACTTTTCAATAATAGCAAAGTAAACCGCACGGCAGTTATTCGAAGTAATAACGAAGTATCCAAAATAAACGCTTCCCTTATTGCAGCAAACAAAACAGCTGAATCTGCCCGCTATTATTTTAATTTTTTGCTGAACCGCCCCTTAACGGATAGCATACTGTTAGATAATGTGATAGAATTACCCAGGCAGGATGATCTGCTAAGCGATCATGTAAACAGCAGGGAAGAGTTGACTAAACTCAGGATTGCAAAAGATATTAATGGCAACCTGAACGGTCTTGCAAAATCATATCTCATCCCTAAGATAGGAACTTATCTGGATCTGGGTTCGCAAGCCTTTGATTGGAAATTTAATAAACAAAGCCGCTACTATTTCTGGGGCGTGTCGTTGGAATGGGATCTTTTTTCGTTTGGCAAAAACTCTTATAAAATAAAACAGACGCTGTTAGACTGCCAAAGCATAGAGGCTCAAACAGATAATGTGCAGCAACAACTGCTTACTGAACTCAAAGTTCGGCAGAATGATATGCAAAGCGCCATTGCCCAATATAAATCGGCACAATCGCAACTAAAAACTGCCCAAACCTATTATGACGATGTGTTAAAATTATACAAGGAAGGGATAGCCATATATATTGAACTATTGGATGCTCAAAATCAATTGATCGATGCCCAATTGAATGCAAACATTGCTCTTTTCGACACCTGGAATGTTTACGCCGCTATAGAACGCGCCAATGCCAGTTTCATCATTCAATAAACAAAATTAAGTATGAAAAATATACAATTACTCAGCCTTGCTGCAGCAATATTGGTTCTATATTCTTGCAAGCATGAAGACAAGGCAAAAAAAGCATTTGAAGTAGCAGATGTTATCCCTGTAAAGATCTCCGCTGTATCTGCATTGGCATTACCTAAAAAAATAAGTGCTACAGGGCTTGTAAGCACAGAGAACGAAGCTAAATATTCTTTCAAGATAGGTGGCGTAATTAGCCGCGTTTTGGTAGAAGAAGGTCAGTTCTTTCGAAAAGGTCAGTTGCTCGCTACACTCAATTCAACTGAAATTTCTGCCGGCGTGTCGCAATCCAGTTTACATGTAGAGAAGGCACAGCGTGATTATGAACGGGCAGCTAATCTTTACAAAGACAGTGTTTTTACATTAGAGCAGTTGCAGAATACCAAGACAGCCCTGGATATAGCTCAAAAAGGAAAGGAGGCTGTTGCTTTTAATGAACATTATTCAAAAATATATGCCGCCTCTGATGGATTTGTAAGCCAGAAGATCGCCAGCGAAGGCGAAGTAATTGGGCCCGGTATGCCGGTACTCGCTATTAACGAAACACAGCGAAACAATAACTATTTACTAAAAGTTGGTGTAACTGACCGGGAATGGGCAATCATTAATCCCGGGCAAATCGCCACAGTGACGCTTGATGGATATGCTGATAAAAAAATTGACGCTTTCGTATTTCGTAAATCGCAAGCGGCAGATCGTACACTAGGCTCCTTTCAAATAGAATTGAAATTGAAATTAAAGGATATAAAACCGGCGGTGGGCATGTTTGGCAAAGCGGAAATAGCTACAAATCAGGACGAAAATGTGAAGGTCATCCCATATGGTTCTTTGGTAGAAGCGGATGGCGACAAAGCATTCGTATTTATACCTGAAGGGATCAATAAGGTTAAGAAAATTCCGGTAATTATTTCAAGGGTCGACAATCAACAGGTTTATCTGAGAGAAGGACTGGATGGCGTGAAAGAAATCGTGATATCGAATAGCGCCTATCTCAATGAAAAATCTACAATAAAAATTATCAGGTAATAATACAGCTATGAAGATTACAAACTTTGCCGTTAAAAACTATCAGTTCACGCTCATTATATTCTTGCTGTTTGCAGTAGTTGGTGTACTTACCCTGTTTACAATGCCCCGTTCTGAAGATCCAACTACACATGCACCACAGTATCTTATAACCGTCA
Source organism: uncultured Niastella sp. (assembly GCA_966212235.1). Lineage (GTDB taxonomy): Bacteria > Bacteroidota > Bacteroidia > Chitinophagales > Chitinophagaceae > Niastella. The sequence goes on from CBIHPP010000016.1 coordinate 135,465, forward strand.
TATATCCGGGTACAAGTCCTAAAGACATGGAAGAGCAAGTGGTAAAACCCATTGAAAATAAAATTTACGGTCTGGAAAATATTGACAAAATGCTTACTACGGTTGAAGATGGTGTGGCGGTTATTCAGCCGAAATTCAAATATGGTGTTAATGTAGACAATAAGTACCAGGAGATATCTACAGAAATGAATGCTTTGAAAAACAGTGAACTTCCCAAGGATATCTATTTGATCAAAACAGAAAAAATTTCTTCTTCCGACGTCAAGGTTTTGCAGGTTGCATTGGTTTCGGATAACGCTTCCGATAAATTGATGAGAGATGAAGCCGATATACTAAAAACCCGCCTGGAGAAAATTACAAACCTTAAAGAAGTCAGGTATTTCGGAATGCCGGAACAGGAAATCCGGATCGATATACAATTGGACAAACTGGCTCAACTGAAAATCCCACTGAGTATAGTTGTAGGTAGTTTACAAAGTGAAGCGGCAGACATTCCTGGAGGAAGCATCAACCTGGAGAGTAAGATTTTTAATGTAAAGACAAGCGGAAAGCTTAAGAACGTTGAGGATGTTGCCAATACCGTCATCTATAATGCCAATGGAAAGATTATCTATCTGAAAGATGTAGCTGAAGTAAGTTATAAAAACGAAATGGTCAACCATATTACACGGGTAAATGGACATCGTTGTGTACTGGTTACAGCAGCAATGAAAGACAATGTTAATATAACGACAGTGCAGGAGGAATTTCTCCCAATATTGGATGAATTTTCCAAAGGATTGCCTGCTAATATCCAGCTTGTGAAAACTTTTGATCAGGCTACTATGGTTTCACAACGTTTGGGACATCTCGGATTTGATTTTGCCCTGGCCATTCTTTTGGTAGTCATTACCTTATTGCCTTTAGGATTCAGGGCATCACTGATTGTAATGATCTCTATTCCGCTTTCTTTAGCATTAGGGCTTATAGCGATGAATATATTAGGGTATTCTTTGAACCAGCTAAGTATTGTTGGTCTCGTTGTGGCTTTGGGGCTATTGGTAGATGACAGCATTGTAGTTGTAGAAAATATAGAACGATGGCTTAGGGAAGGACATTCACTTAAAGATGCTATTCTAAAAGGCACAAAACAGATAGGTGTGGCAGTAATGGGATGTACAGCCACTTTAATTATTGCGTTTTTGCCCCTGGCCTTCCTGCCTGACGTAGCCGGTGAATTTATCCGAAGCCTGCCTATGGCTGTTATAACCAGTGTATTGGCATCAATGATCGTGGCTTTGACGCTTGTACCATTCATTGGAAGCCGATTATTGAAAACGCACACACATGGAGAAGGCAATTTTTTCCTTAAGTATCTCCAGAAATTCCTGACTTACAGTTATCGGCGCATTATGCCGCTAGCATTAAAATGGCCTAAAACAACCATCGGGATATCATTAATATTAAGTGTTCTGGCTTTTTTCCTGTTTACAAAAACCGGATTTAAACTTTTTCCCACATCTGAAAAGCCTATGTTCCTTGTGAATATCAAAATGCCGCTGCAGGCTGATATTCCGGAAAGCGATCGTGTGAGTAAACTCGTAGAAAATGAATTAAAGCAACACAAAGAAATTGTATATTATACAAGCAATGTTGGTAAAGGAAATCCACAAATATATTATAACGTACATCAACAAGATGTAAAGCCAGACTTTGCCCAGGTTTTTGTGCAGATGGATAATGAGGCTACTCCTGACTCCAAAATAAATTTAATCAATCAGCTAAGACAAAGGTTCAAAAATTTTCCATATGCCAGGATCGAGGTAAAAGATTTTGAACAGGGAACTCCCATAGAGGCTAACCTGGTAGTCAGGGTTTTTGGTGAAGATCCCAATAAGCTGCGTGAACTTTCATTTAAGGTGGAGGATATTTTACGCAACCATCCAGGCACTGTTTACATCAATAACGAATTAAACACCTACAAGTCGGATGTTAAAATAAAAATAAACAAAGAAAAAGCCCGCACATTGGGAGTGCTTACAAGCGATGTAGACAAAGTTATTCGAATGGCGGTAGCGGGATTAACCGTAGGCGATTATATAGATGACAGAGGCGATGCACGCAATGTTGTCATCACACTTGCAAGAGACAAATATTCAAATTTGGATGTATTCAAAAACCTGTATGTAAATAACATACAAGGAGTTCCTGTATTGGTTGATCAGATTGCAACCATTACTTTTGAAACATCGCCTACGGCCATAAATCATTTTAATAAATCCCGTTTCGCAAAGGTTACCTCTTTAACCAAAGAAAATGTATACGCAAATGATGTACTTAAGGACATTGTTCCGCAACTGAACAAACTTAAAATGCCGCCTGGCTACTATTATAAGCTATCCGGGGAAGCGGAATCGGAAGGTGATGCGTTAGGTGGAAACTTCCTGTCAGTTATTCTGTTAAGTACGTTCCTTTTTATTGGAGTTCTATTATTACAATTTAAAACCTTTAAAGGTATCATTATTGTGCTATCTATTATTCCGTTAGGAATTCTCGGTGGTGTGGTAATGCTGCTTATCGCTGGCCATCCGATGTCATTGGTTTCTATTATTGGTTTTATTGGTTTGTCTGGAATACAAGTCAAGAATTCGCTCTTACTCGTTGATTTTACCAACCAGTTGCGAGCCGAAGGCCGGAGCATTGATGATGCAATTAATATAGCCGGAGAAACCCGTTTTTTACCGGTCGTGCTTACGTCAATAACCGCCATTTGCGGATTAATTCCACTTGCTTTGAATCCCAATCCATTGATAGCTCCGTTAGCCATTGTGCTCATTGGAGGACTAATAAGCTCTACAATCCTTTCCCGGATTGTAACACCTGTGATGTATAAATTAATTCCGCCAACAATTGAATCAGAAGGATAAAATATTATTAACCATAAAATAAAACAAAATGAAAGAATATGTATTGCTCACAGGAGCATCGTCAGGCATTGGGTACGAAATGGCAACTCAATTAGCCGAAAAAAAAATGAATTTGATCCTGGTTGCCCGTAGCGAAAACAAATTGCGGCAAATGCAAAAAGAACTAACTATCAGGCACGGCATTTTGGTAGAATACATCGTTAAAGATCTGTCTGATGTGCAAGCTGCAATAGACCTTTACAAAGATGTGCAACGAGAAAAGTTATTAGTAACCGCTCTCGTAAATAATGCAGGGGTAGGAAACTATGGCAATTTTATTGAAACGTCACTGGAAGAAGAACTCAAAATGATTGAGTTAAATATTTCCAGTGTCGTAACGCTCACCAAACTATTTGCAATAGACATGGTAAGCCGCAAGTCGGGCAAAATTATGAATGTGGGTTCACTGCTTTCATTTTTACCATTTCCTTATTACTCCGTTTACTCTGCCACCAAAGCTTTTGTATTGGCATTTAGCGAAACGCTTGCTGCCGAATTGGACGGAACTGGCGTTATAGTTACATCTCTTTATCCGGGCCCGGTAGATACTGCTTTTACTACAGAAAAAATGCAGTCTACAAATAATTATAGAAATAATAAGCCAATGCATCCCAAAGTAGTGGCAGCGCAGGGAGTGAAACATCTTTTATATGGAAAAGGGAAAAAAGTAGTTGGCTTTCAAAACTGGTTTAACTCGAAACTGGCAAGTCTTGTCCCTGATAATATTATGATGAAGATCAAAAAGAATTTGGCAAGTATTAAATAGTAATAAAATTTTAAACTAAATATCTTATACAATGAAAACAACAAATTTATTTCTACTGGTTAGCATAACGAGTATGTCATTGCTACTTTCCGCTTGTTATTCACACAAAAAAGTAGTTCAATCAAGTTTACCTTATTCCGAAAAAATCAACTGGCCGGAAGGGTTTAAACCAGCAGAATCTGATTTTTTCATCCACAATGAAATAGACATTAAAGCTTCGCCTCAAGTAGTTTGGGATATTTTCATCAATGCTGCCAAATGGCCAGAATTGCACAAAAAAGCTGAAGGTATTGAGCTGCTAAATTCACCTGATGGTAAGCTTAATTCATCCAGTGTTTTTATCTGGTCTCCGGCAGGTAAATTCACGTCAACTATAAAGGAATTCAAACCTCCTTATAACGTAGCCTGGCTGGGGGAAACCGATAATAAAAAAATTACCATTTATAATGCATGGATGATTATCCCAACCTCAGAAGGCTGCAAGGTTATTTCAGAAGAATCGCAAAATGGACCTAAAACAAAAATGGAGAAAATTTTTGCCCCTAATATGGTTCGTAAAGATCTTCATGATTGGTTAATTGGGCTGAAAGAACAAGCAGAAAAACAATCAAACAATTAAAACACAGGAACTCTCTCTCTTTGGATTATAGCTATTATGGGAAGTAAAGAAAGAAAAGCAAGGCATCGGATGAACATGCATAAAGATATTCTTCATGCAGCATTGGGCATTGTCAGAGAGGAAGGGTATCGGGCTCTGAGTTTAAGGAGACTGGCTAACAATATTGAATTTTCGGCTACTGCGGTGTATCTGTATTTCAAAAACAAAGAGGCACTATTAGTTGATGTGGCCAGGTTGGGATATCAAGAACTTAATACCAGTATCGATAAAAAGAGTAAGAGTATAATTGACCCGAGGAGTAGATTAAAGGCAATGCTTACAACTTATTGGCATTTCGCAACCCATGAAAAGGAATTATACCTCCTTATGCAGGAGACTGGAATGGAGCTAAACGAATTAGATCCGCTGTTTCCGGAAATGCTAACATTTATCAACTCGATAAATCAGGCAATTACAAAGGCATGTGGAAAAGGAAATTGTACTGATGTTTTTCTGAAACGCAAGTGTTATATATCAATTGCTATTGTACAAGGGCTTGCATCGCTCAATTTAATTCACAAAGATATAGATGCTCGTTCCCAATCTCAAATGCTGGATGATGCGATTGATAGCCTGATAGATTCTTTAGAATAAATCACAAAATAAACATTTGGGGCGTTAAACTATTGCTTCAAATAGAACTTTATTACCACTTTCAAAGACCTAAAAAGCTCACTGTCTTTTAGATGGCTGTGCCAATTTTGCTGCATTGCCGCAATAGGTTTCGGCAATGCAAGCATTGTACGCCACTGTAAAAAACGAACCGTCTGCGTAATTTTACAGTTTTTTTGCCCGGTGGACTTTAACTAAGACAACAGTTTTTCGGTATTAAACATACTATTTACAATAATTTACAAAGTTTACATTTTAATTTACAATCCTGACCCTTCAAGCTGAAAGGATCAAAGTAGTTTCGCTGTATCAAACTTTAATAGGATACGAAAAATAAAAGAAATGCCTTAAACTGATCCGATTTATCAGGAGATAGATCTATGTTAATTAAACCTACAAAAAATATGAAAAAAGTTATTTATGCGCTGATCTTACCGCTGGTTGTGGTAAGCGGACTAGTATTTGCTAATAGCGAAATCAAAAATGAAACTTCTAAAAAATCAGCCCCAAAGCCACTCTCTGCTGCTGAAATGAAAGCCGAAAGGAAAAAATGGTATATGGAAGCTGTTGTAACCTCTCTTCGGCCAGGCTCACGATCAGGTTTCGGAGTGATGGTCAGGATTAATGGGTACGATTATTTTCTTGGTTTTGGGCCGGAAAAATCTAATGAATTTCAGCAATTGCATAGCCTGAAAGTTAACGACAAAATAATTATAAGAAGCCAGAGTGTATTTAGCGTATCGTACGCGCCCAAGGGTTCATATCCATTTATATCGGGCGACTATGTAGAACGAGATGGTAAAATAATTTATCAACGTGCCCCTCGCAAAGGTGGCTGCTGAGTAAATAAATTAAGAGTATGAATTGGGCGGCGTTTATATGCATTCGGCGGGCATGTAGCACATATGTTCCGTTCATAAAGCAAAATATTGCTGAATTAAAGTAATTTCTTCCGGCATTTAAGTGCATAAACAGGTAAATGAGTGAACCTGTGCTAAAAAAAATCAGTTATTAATGATTGTAAGTGAACTTTTACTGAAATCAATGGAGTTACAATAATAATTATCTGCAAATGGGAATAAAAATCTATTTCTGCCATCAGGCAATCAACTTCAATAAAAAAGTAATGAACTTCAAATGAAAAGATGTTACAACCGGCAAAAAGTAATCATCTTTTCTTTAAATAATGTTAACTCTGATAAAAAAAAATATCTCCAATGCAGAAAATGTTATAACTGCCAACGCTGATGTTATAGCCTGGGAAAAAGTAACTATAAACCGAAAAAAGCAATTATCATCCTCAAAAAAGTAACTATGACCCGGGATAAAGCAATTATCGTCCCCCAAAAGTAACTATCGCCCGGCAATAAGTAATTATCGTCCCCAAAAAAGTAACTATCGCCCGGTGAAAGTTGTCAAAATCTCATCACCCATCTTGCCGTAGTCCCCTGCTTTTATCCAAGTCACGCCTGATTGATTTTTTGAACCAAGCTGGGGCAAGGACTGAGCTCGAATTTGCCCAAGAAGAAAATACCAGTTAGACATTCCTTGTTCAGCCGGTCCGGCAAACACATCACCCTATATATTTGGCAAGATCGAGTTCAAACGCGAGCCCTTGCCAGGCATGATCACCGGCTTCGGACTTTCTACAATTCTCCCTGGCGATCTTCCGGAATAGATGGAGCGCGTCGCGATCATCCATGCTGGATGTATCCTGGCCGAGGTGTTCGCACAAAAGCTCGCAACGGAAAGCGCGAACGGTGTTAGGCTCGCAGAAGGCGACGTTCATCTCGCCGTTTCCGAAGAGTGAAAAGCGATGCAGGTTGCACGAGCCGACAGTAGCCCATTCATCGTCAATCAACATGAGCTTGGCGTGGACATAGATTGATTTGCGATGACCATCAGAGCCTAAACCTGCGATACCCGCCAACATGAAGTGCTCAAAAGTTCCAAGCACTGCCCGGGCGTTGAGAAACGTGCGTCGTTCTGGTGAGATCTGCAAACCGACCTCCGGCTCAGCAGGCATCACTAAAACCACCTCCACGCCGCGCCTGAGCGCCCGAAGTAGGCAATCGATGATTTCAGGAACATCAACATACTGGTTTTCCATATAAATCGAGCGGCGCGCTGCATTGATGGCCGCACAATACTGATCAAAGTTTGATTGCTCACCTGCAGCGATATTGTACGCTATTCCTTCAGGCGCTGCCTGCCCGTCGAGATAGCGTCCCTGGTGCATGGTTCGTTGTACCTGTACGACCGCACTGCCGCGCTCAGCGGGAACCCGGGACGGAAACTGCAGGTTGGATTCGCTTCCGGTTCCCCAATGGCCATGCTCCGCCAATCGCTCGCTCGCTTCGTTCCAGCGCTGCACGAAGTTATGGTGAACGTCAACCACCGACGGGCCCGCCAGTTCGACGTACACGTCGTGATTGTGGCCTTCACCGTTATGACCAGGCGCTACCATGGAATGAGGGTTGAGATTGATCCCCCCAACGAAGGCCGTTTCATTTTCGGCGCCGGCATCAATGAGCCAGCTTTTCTGATGTTGGCAGAAGCCCGGATGAGCACGGTCCCAGCGGATTTTCACGCCAGACCGGCGCTTGTCAAGTAAATCAATATGGCTCGCAGATCCCCAGAACGCGTTACGTTTGAGCTGCTCGGTTTCTGTGTCTGGCCGCCAAAAAATGAGCCGCACATCGATGCCGCGGGCGGCGGCACGATCAAGAACATCTAATGTGCTTCCTCTGCCATCCGGCATCTCAAAGGTCGCCCACATAAAAGTCACCGTCACCCAGACATTCTGTTGGGCAGCTTCGATTGCCTCGCAAATGCGTCGGAATGCTGGTTCGCCGTCAATTAATGGCCGCACCATATTTCCGGAGCGAATCGGATAGGAAGCTGAACGCACAAAAGGAATAACGGTGTTCGTCATCAGCGCAATATCCACAAATTGCATCATTCACATATTGAAATGCAGGCTTTTTTTTGCACGCAGTTGCCAAGCCGGATACGGGCATGGAGATCATAACTGGTTATCCTGGAAATCGTAGTACGATACGTTGCTGGTATTGGCTACAAAGACCTGTACATAGGTATTTGCATTATCCACAGCATTACAATAAACCGGGGTAGACGGCGTGAGGAATGCATATCCATTTGCAGAATAAACCACGTAACTGCCGGAAGAAATATACAGGTAATTGCCTGACCAGGTTAAGCCCGGAACGGGACCATTCCCGAAAGCATATATAAAATTCCAGGCAAAGGCTGGCGCATGCATGTCAGGTGCGATATGAGACTGTTTGAATGAGGAAGTTGCTTTGATGCTAAAGGCACAGCTAAAAAAGATGACAGCAGTCAAAAGGAAAGTCCTTTTTGTCATAAGATAAATTTAAATGGTTAATGTGATTAAACTTTCTAAAAGTTATCGAAACTTCCTTAAGTCACTTAGTCAATACGTATCATAATGTTGGCGATTTGTTACATTTTGATATAACTGATGCTGGCCCAGCCGCGCAAGTGAATAATTATAGTTCCGAAATAAATATTAGTTATTTGCATATTTAAAATCGGCGTTTCTACATCGACGTTGACTACTACCCGATAAGTGAATATCTGTTAAGAAAGACTTTAAAATGTGTGAAATATGGTGAACGACTTGCGCATTAAAATCAGTAGTTTTAATCTATTGCCAACCATTTAAAACCTTACAGTATGATTACAAAACACATGAGAGAATTGAAAACCAATTCTATGCTTTTTCTTGCCGCAGTTTTACTACTGATTGCTTCCTGCTCTAAAAAATCTGTAAAGACCGAAGATCCCACCAACCATGAGAACACGGAAGAAATTATCAGTTACCTTGCCAGCCAGGGATTTGACCAACAGCAGATTGTATTCGACAACGACCGGGTTATTGTAGAAAAGGACGTTATTTTAAGTTTGCCCGAGTTGCAACAACGGATTGCCGACTGGAAGACCGCCGCAACAGAACAGCGTCGGAACACTTACATCGTTAGCAATTCGTACAACAGCAACATTACCATTTACATCGATCCTGCAGTTCCATCCAATTGGAGAACTGCGATTCAGGGTGCTGTAAATAACTGGAATGCAGTTCCCTCATCAAGATTGGGCATGTCTATCGTATCCAGTCAGTCAGGTGCACATTGCCGGGTATTTATGGGTTTTCAGGCCGCCAACTGGATTGCCAGGGCTTATTTGCCTAGCTCCAACGGCCGGCCTGGTGTAAGCGTGGAGATCAATTCCAACTTCAACAACCTGGCAGCCAACCAAAAATTGTTTGCCATTACACACGAATTTGGTCACACCATTGGTTTCCACCACACCAACCAAACTTCGGGCATACAGATTTCTGGTACGCCCACTTCAGATCCCAATTCAGTGATGAACTCATTTGTTCTTCCCTGGAATGGATTTACTTCAGCCGATGTGCTGGCTACACAGATCCTGTATCCGCAATAATTAAGTAATTGAATAAAAAAGGAAAGCTGTTCTTCGATAGCTTTCCTTTTTTATTATCTGCGGGCCCAGGAGGCTCAATCGCCTTTTGTTGGTTGCTTTCTCATATCGGAGAAGGATACGGGTTAGCATAAATTTTAAATAAAAGATTGGTATTGTTCCAATTCAGGTCATCGTAAAGGCTAATTGCAATTTCCGTCTTAGACAAGGAATCAAAGAATTTCTTTATTACACGTTTTGTTTTGGGCATTTTCGAAGCTGGCGCTACAGAGTCGTGAACAGAAATAATCAGTTGTGTAAATTCTTCATAGTTGTCCCCCAAACTTCGAATATAAAAGTGGTCAGGAGCTGTCCTGGCTTTTAGCGATTTGTCAAATTGATCAACTTTTTCTTGTAGACCTTTATAGATTTCAGGAGAGATGTATTTACCGTTTTTATAGTTTTTAATCAATTTGTTCGCGTTCTTATGAAGCTCGTTTAAAGCGTGCTTCAACGTTTCCAAACGCTCTAGTCGCAATTTTGCCGTGTCCTGGGAAAATAGCTTGGTGGTTATACCAAGAAATAAAAAGCATAATAATAAACGGTTAAAACTAATAAACATATTCTCAAATTTACAATAGGGCAGGTAAAGTGAAAGGCAAACCAAATCACATCCTGCAAATGCATATCTATCAACAACAGGATGCATAAATGCTTGCATTTACATAATATCCAGCCTAAATTTATGCATTTGTACGAACTTGGCATCTTATTATAGAAGTAATGGTTTCAGTATTATGCTAAAAACGATATTCACTTTTTTACTACTGCTTTTGCAATATCTCTCCTATGCACAGGATGTTACACCGAACATCAAACACCTAAAGCAAGGTGAGGAAACACCCTGTTATACAGAACTGCCACAAGCAACCGATTCGCCAGTATTTAGAAAATATGTACACAACCCCTATTTTATGAACGGCGAAAAAGCCTGGATAGACTTTATTGCCAGGAATTTCCCGCAGGAGAGCCTTTACCGTTTGTTCAGGGATAAATCAATCTTGCGTGATTCGGTGGTAGTGCAATTCATTGTGCGGAGAAAAGGAGGCATCAGTAACCTGCAAGCTACCACAGGTGTGTATGAGTCAACGAAAGAAGAGGCCTGTCGGTTGTTAAAGCTTTCCTGTCCTTATTGGGCCCCTGCCATTCAAAGCAGCGGCGTGAGTGTGTCTACCTGGTTTCGCCAAACCTTCATTTTTGAGGTTAATGAAGAGGAAGGTACGGTTGAATTGATAGTAAGGTAAGTATCGGCCAGATATCAATGGCTGTAGTATTCCCGCGAATTAAACCTACTTGTATAAGTGAGCCCTGGACTCATCTTCATTTGAATGCTTTTATTTCATAAAGGGCACTATTTGGGGCAGGTTTTTAGAGGAAAGAGCATCATTCTTTATATTCCAATCTACTGCTTTTAAAAATTTTTGTCCATTTAGTGACGAATTCATCGGTTAATTTTTCTTTTTTAATTGCGACAAAGTTTACAAATAGGGCTGACTCACCTTGAATCACATACCATAGTTGACTTTCGGGAAGTGGATCGTTAGGAAAGCTCGGATTATACACTTTGAATATTACCCAGAAGTTATTGGCGCTGGAATCTTTCTCAACAACTGCAAATTTGGCCAGGGGTGATTCCTGCAAGGCTGCATCTTTATGGGCCTTGATCAGTTGATTAAACCCCGTTGCCCTGAAGTTGTTTTTCGATCTAGACATTAAACCCATAATAGACCAGTTTTGAATACTATCCCCTGCTGGAATAAGTTCCATCTTGCGAGTTAAAGAATCTTCATATGGCCCTAAGACCTTCCAGTTATATTCAGGTGGCCAGAAAATTCGCAATGACTCTCGTCTTTTTTGAGCAAGTGTATTGAAAAACAAAAAAAACATTGCAATTAAAATAACCATTTTTCTCATATATGGGTCTAGCTTGTAATTTTTTGCGGTATTAAATACAATTAGTTTATGATTTTACTTGTTATTGACGGAAAACTAGCTCCTATAAATAATTGCCGACCAAATTGGCCAAATCTAACTTGCTCAGGTTTGTCCAATTCTATTTAATAGAAGCTATTGATTATGTAGGGGAAATGGGTGACCTCACCAATCTTTTAATCTTGTTATAGATATCACGGGAGAATAGATCCTTATCATGCGACAAATGTACTCTTCTATGGCAGTTAGGACATACAGCTATTGTATTATCAACAGTATCAGGACCTCCCGACGCCAAAGGGATCATATGATGCACTTCTAAAAAGGGAAAACTGTCTGGAAGGAGAAAAGGAGCGTCTGAGTCACAAGCTTCACATTTTCCGTTAGCGTTTTTCAATATCCATGCCCGCACCACAGGATCGCGATAATAGATAGAAGTAGCACTTTCAATTTTTTTAGGAATTTGTTGCCCAGTTGGTTGATCCTTCAAATTAATGACTTTCCTAACTCGTTCTGTTCGTTCTTGTAATTGATCATTATCTGGTGTAGGCTCATGATCCTTTAGGAACATAAACTTATTCCTTTCCAATGATCTGATAATTGAATCCTTAGTATTCGCACCCACATTTTTAGCCGGCAAGTATCCTTTAATATAACGCTGGCTAAGCGAATCTAAAACAAAAGATATGTTTTGCATGCGAAACTCAAATGAGCCAGGTGTTCTTCCCTTTAAAGCATCTTTTAACAACCTATTGCGGTAATCTGATTTTCTATAAGAAGTTCCACTGCTTTCTTTGGAGAGCATTTCTAAATACACTTTTACAGAAGCATCCAATTCTGCTTCCGACCATTTTTCAGTCGCCATAACCAAGTCAATTCTTTGTTGAGTATTGAAAACTACTAATAACCTGCTAACAAGATATTGATTTGGCAAGAATTAAACAATAGGACAGTTGTGTATTAACTACTAACCCTTACTGGGATGACCATTATTTCTGGATCTTACAGGAATTTGAAAGAAATGGGAAAGCCGTAGCCATAGGCAAATAATGGATGGTCGGTGGCGATTACTTCAACTTTGAGGTCCAATCCCTAGAAAACTAGTTTTATTTCCTAATTACTTTATGTAATCGCCTTTTTCCCTGCATCTGCTTCTAAAACAGCCAATGAAAACTTTATTATCACTGCTATTGCTGTGTGCAAGCACGGTTATGCTGAATGCACAGTCTACCATTACAGGAAAAATTACTGACGAAAAGGGAGTGCCGCTACATGGCGCCAGCATCAGGCTGAAGGGTACAAATACAAGTACAGCAAGCGATGTAAATGGTTTCTATTCAATACGAGTGCCAGATGAGAAAGCAACACTCGTATTTGCATATGTTGGTTTCGATGTGCAGGAAATTAAGGTTAAAGGAAAAACTGTGATCAACGTAACACTCAAGGCGTCTACAAAAAGTCTTGACGAAGTGGTGGTTGTTGGCTATGGAACACGACGAAAAAGGGACGTAACAGGTTCTGTGGCAATGGTTTCAGCGTCAGGAATACATGTCAATAGGCAGGGGTATTATTCCGGCCCTCCCAGAAACGAAGACTATAACAGAGAAGGGTACGACAATATCAAAGAAAATGAATTTCAGAAAGTGACAGATCATCCGCTTTCTACTTTTTCTATTGATGTTGATGCTGCTTCCTACAGCAATGTTCGCAGATTGATCAATGAAGGAAAACTTCCCACGCCAGGGGCTGTTCGTATTGAAGAAATGATCAACTACTTTTCATATAATTATCCGCAACCTGCCAATGACAAACCTTTCTCTATAACTACTGAATCAGTACAATGCCCATGGAACGAAGATCATCAATTAGTAATGATCGGGATGCAGGGCAGGAAAATAGATTTCGATAAACTGCCTCCGTCCAATCTTGTTTTCCTTATCGATGTAAGTGGCAGTATGCAAGATGAAAAAAAATTGCCACTGGTAAAATCATCGTTGACCTTATTAGCAGAACAATTGCGTCCGCAGGATAAGATCGCCATTGTGGTATACGCAGGTAGCGCAGGGCTGGTTTTACCTTCCACAAATGATAAATACAAGATCAGGGAGGCGATCAATGCGCTTGAGGCAGGAGGATCGACAGCTGGCGGCGCAGGTATAGGACTCGCTTACCAAACTGCACAACAAAATTTTATGGAGAACGGCAATAATCGCGTTGTGCTTTGTACCGACGGTGATTTTAATGTGGGCGCCAGCAGCGATGATGAACTGGAAAATCTTATTGAGCAGAAACGTGCGTCCGGTGTATACCTTACGGTGCTTGGATTTGGCACGGGTAACTATCAGGATGCCAAAATGCAAAAGCTGGCAGATAAAGGCAATGGTAATCATGCATACATCGATAATATAAATGAAGCAAAAAAGGTATTGATCAGCGAATACGGCGGAACGCTTTTCGCCATTGCGAAAGATGTAAAGCTGCAGGTTGAATTCAATCCTGCACAGGTAAAAGGGTACAGGCTCATTGGGTACGAAAACAGGATGCTTGCTAAGGAAGATTTTAACAATGATAAAAAAGATGCGGGCGATATGGGCAGCAATCATACGGTTACTGCTTTGTACGAAGTCATCCCAGCCAATACAGCGGATGATGAAGAACTTGCAACCGTTGATCCCTTGCGTTACCAAAATCAAAAACCGAAAAAGCAGTCCGCATCCTTTTCCAATGAATTGATGTTTGTGAAAATCCGTTATAAAAAGCCAGATGAAGATAGCAGTAACCTAATGGAAGTATCGGTAAAAGCCAACTCCCAGGTTGCCAGCAATAACATGCGCTTTGCTTCGGCTGTGGCTGCGTTTGGAATGGTACTAAGAAACTCGGCATTCAAGGGGGGTAGCAACTATAAACTGGTAAAATCACTTGCGACAGGCAGTATCGATAGTAATAGTGATGCCTACAAAAAGGAATTTCTGGAATTGGTAAAAAAAGCGGAGCACCTGAAAGCTACTGCAAAGCTTGAATCAGATGAGGAATTTTAGCTATTTTATTTTCAAGCCAATGCCTGGCAGCTATGTTGCCAGGCATTGGCATTATTTCAGGAATCAAATGCGACAATTATAGGGTGGAATTATGACATGTGTTCTGACGAAATGCACAAACGAAGGAATATCGCGATTTTCGTATCTTTAATATATGACGAAAAATGCCTTATCAATTATCTGCTTTTTACTCTTTCTTTCCCCTTGTGTAGCTCAACAGACCAATCAGGTTTATTCAGACAGCGGGGTATTTATACTACATAAGTTTCAGCAAGCTATAGGACGTGAAGTGTACCACATCACCAAAGCGAATGGTACCACTCAATATGATATCGATTTTAAATTTGTTGACCGCGGCAGCCCTGTGCCCCTCACTGCCAGCATCCGCGTAAATGCTGCCAACGAACCGCTGTCTTTTTTCATGAAGGGTAAAACTTCCCGCTTTTCACAGGTGCACGATTCAGTTAGTATTACCGGTCAGCAGGCATTTGTGCGTACCATCGATACATCGTTCAGGCAACGGCTTTTAACAAATACTTTTACAATAGAGGGGTATTCTCCAGCAACAGTCCAGCAGTTGCTGCTGAAGTATTGGAAAAGCAAGAAACAACCTGCCAATATTCATACGCTCCCCGCGGGCTCCCTGCAAATCAACCGGGAAGGCATTGACACAGTAACCCTGAACGGGAAACGCTTTACATGTAACCGCCTCGGCATCCGAGGCCTGATCTGGGGCAGCGAGATGGTATGGACAGACCAGCAGGATAATCTTGTGTGCATCCTGACGATCGATGCCGAAGGAGATAAGACGGAGATGATACGGGATGCTTATGTCTCCCTACTGCCTTCATTCATCGCCTTTGGCGCTAAATATGGTATGGCTGCCTTTACCGCTTCCATCCAGGGGAATAAACGACCCGAAAAAATGCTGGCCATCAGGGGAGGCCAGTTAATAGATGTAGAGAAAGGCATAGCTGTCCCCAACAACGTGCTGCTTATCAAAGATGGCCACATCTATCAGATGGGCAATCATGTAACCGTGCCTGCCAACATACGTGTCATCGATGCTACCGGAAAGAGTATTGTGCCCGGCCTTTGGGATATGCACGCCCATTTTCAACAAACAGAATGGGGGCCGGCTTATCTTGCCGCCGGCGTAACCACGGTTCGCGATTGTGGCAATGAACTGGATTTTATTACAGCAACGAAGAAAGCAATAGACAACGGCAAAGGTGTAGGCCCTCGTATTTTGATGGCCGGCATTATTGATGGCAAAGGGCCAATAGCCCTTGGGATTATCCAGGCCGATACACCATCGACTGCTATCAATGCAGTTAATCATTACAAGGACCTGGGTTTTGATCAGATCAAGCTGTATAGTTCAGTAAAGCCTGCAATCGTCAGGGTGATCTGTAATGAAGCACACCGGTTGGGACTTACTGTTACCGGACATATACCACGCGGCATGAACCTTCGGGCAGCCGTTGACTCAGGTATGGATATGGTAAATCACCTGCCATTTTTGATCGATCTGATGAAACGTGATAAATACCGCAATATTGATTTTGATGATACTGCGACTCAGGCTGCTATCGATTTTGTGGTACAGCATCGTACGGTAATAGATCCTACTGTAGGTGTATATTCGCTTGCAACCAGGAATATTAAGGAAGATGTTACGAAGATGGAGCCTGCCTTTTATACGTTGCCGCTCACACTTCAGATACAGTTTAAAAGTATGGGGATGGATTCTGCAACTGCTGAGTTGTATAAACCTGCTCTTAAAAACTGGGGCGTGTTGGTAAAAAAGCTGTATACGGCAGGCGTGCCGATCGTAGCAGGTACGGATATGGGTTTCCCGGGTTACAGCGTAGCTCGTGAACTGGAACTGTATGTAGAAGGCGGCCTTACCCCGGCCGAGGCACTTAAAACAGCTACCATCATTCCAGCACAGGTCATGGGAAAAAGTGCTGTATCGGGCTCTATTGCACCAGGCAAACAAGCCGACCTGTTTATCGTAGACGGCAACCCGATCACCAATATCAGCGACGTGCGCAATGTGCAAACAGTGATCAAGGACGGACAATTGTATAACCCGGAAGTATTGCACCGGATCGTTGAATTCAGCACGCCATCAGAACATCGTCGCTCAACGAGTATCAAATAGTAGATGATTAATTTTCAGATTTAGCACTAAAATCTATTGTTTCAGTTTCTTCATTTCCTCTTCGTAACTTTTATAATTGGAATAAGGTTCATTAATACGGCTATTGGGTTTCAAATAAATATATCCGTTCCGGTTATCAAATATCACATTGAAATGATTTAGTATTTGGTTACCAAATAATGATCCTGCTTTTCTTGCTGCTGGTTTTGTTGGGTCTGCAGCATTAGTCACGATGTCCTTGAATTCCACACCTGCAATGGTCGCATCCAGCCGAACTATTTTGCGACCATTCAATATGGTCAATTCCTTGAGGTTTTTCCAATTTTCAGCTTGCCCTGTGAAATCTTCGCGTAGCAGCATGGCGCCATCACGCCCGGTGTCGAAACCAAACAAACATGAATACTTTTTACCATCCTGTACAATATCGGCTTTGATCTTCATCCCGTAGATCATGGGGCGTTTTGTAAAGGTTTTCGCATAGGCAGGTAACTGTTCGCCGACAATGAACAATTTCTTATCGTAGTCAATTTCAATGATCTTATCACGGAAAAGGTAGTTGCCAATAATCAGATCTTCACCAGGTTGCATATTACCGGTTTCAACAAGTGATATACCGCTAAAATCCAGATTACCAATGGCCAATTTATTATTCACACTTTTTCGTACTTCATTAATACCTTGCGTATTGCTGAGAATCGTTTTTTCAGTAAAAGACAGGTTTAACTTTTCGGAAGACGTTTTACTAACACAGGAGCCGCCTGCACCCGTGTCGAACTGTATACTTACAGGTTCTTTTCCGTTCAACAATCCCTGGAGACAAACCCTTGACCCCATTAAAGTGAATGGAATGGTATCAGGCAGCGATTGTTGCCATTGCAGTGATATGCCGTTGGGACCATCCTTTGCAACAATACGGATAAAAAAACTATCCTTTTCATTCAGAAGAACGACAAAATCATAACTTTTTCCATACCGGGTTTTAAAACTCAACTTCCCCTGGTCTGTCTTAAAAGTGACCTTCCTTTTTCGCCTGGGTATATATACATAATATATATCCGGCCGGGCCCTTCGATCAAGTTTCCAATGATGTGTAACATATTTGCCATCCTGAATAACAGCTTCTTTTTTAGTGGCTTTTATGAGCGGGCGTTTTACTTGTGCATTTGCTACAGAACAGGCAATACATAGCCCTATAGCCATTACAGCCATCGGTAAAATTTTCATCTGAATAATTTTAGGTTGGTATTGCTGTAATTAGACCGGTTAGCGCTGATAATGTTGCAAAAAACACAAGTATTTAATGAAATAACTATTCCTCTTCAGCCCGTTTTATTCGCCAGCGTACAAAGAGCTGCAGGTTGAGTGGCCGGCTGTTATCTTTGCTCTGGCTGGTAAACGGGTTCGTAAGGGGCATCTGTACTGTTGTGCCCAGGTCAACCGCGCCAAAACGATAGGCAACCTCAAAGTTTCCGGTTATTATAGAAGTATTCAGGTATTTGCTGGCTATTGAATCGTTCTTCACAGAATACATGGTATCTGGTAGTGCCTTATTACCGGCTGCATATGCTTCCTTCTGATAAACAAGCGCCCGCCCGCGTAAGTAATACCCAACGCCGGCACCTACTATCCAATGCTCGTTTAAATGAAAGTTATATTGTAATCCGGCATACACATTGCCCGTTTTCACCAAACGGGTGCTCAATAACGTCAGCGCCGTATCGAACCCAACCCAATTTCGAAATACCTTGTTGCGATCAAATAAATACCACTCAGCTGGTTTTACCAGCAAGAGCACCTCATGTTTATTATTGAACGTGGCGCTTACCCAGGCGCCGGGAATAAGCAGGTTATAGGGCTGACTCTTATTATCAGGGCCTGTGAAATAATTTTTAAACCCATATAACGGAATGGCAGCTTTCCATTGCAGCCCATATTGCCAGGTCAGCCCTGAATTTTCATCGTTGGTATTGGCAATGAGCTTATTTTGTGCGTTATCGGTATTTGCACTTGCTTTTTTCGGTGGAGCAGCAGGGGTAACAACAGGTTGCACAGGCAGCTTGCCAGCTGGTAAGGCCGGGTTACTGGTATCAGAAGATTTTACCTGTGTGGCAACCTCCCGGTTCTGTGGAACGGTACCGGTTTTGCCAGCTGTCTTATTGGTACCTTTTGGCGCAACAGGCGTAAGGGATCTTTGTACCACACTCGCTGGCTTGCGTTGGCTGGGTATATTTTGTTTGCGTAAAGGTGGCTTTACATCACTCTTTTTTGCAACAGGGGCGGGGTTGGCCTTTGGTTTTGGCGGATTATCCTGAAAAATAACATACCCATTATACATAGAGTAATACAAGGACGTGTTTTTCCGGATCTGCTGCAGCAGCATCTCAATAGAATAGGTGCCTTTTTTCAGGTTGATCACTTTATCACCCTTTACTTTCGATGAGTTAAAGGAAAAACGGATCTTACTCCGCCTATGAACATATTGGGTAAGCGAATCCAACGTTATGGGTTTATCGAAATAGAATGTTGGTCGCTGGCTGCTTTGTGCAGCGGTTTTTTTTTGTTGTGCAAAACAATTTCCGGGCACTGCCAGAATCAGCATAATAAACAACCCGGGTATACCTTTTTTAATTACATCCATTTCCTGATATTAAGACTTGCTTGTTCTTTTCATCTATTTTATAGTCAAAAGCGAGGGTATATGCCAGTATGTCGAGTATTTCTTTCAATGATTTATTATCAAATCTGGTAGTAATAGTGCATTGGTTAAAATCACCTTTGAATATGATCTTTACACCGTACGCTTTTTCAATATAACCGGCCGCCTCTTTGAACGAGGTGTTACTGAATTCAAACACCCTGTTTGCATAACTGAATGTATTGGGATCCATCTTTTGCCGGTTGTGCAACATTTCTTTTTGGGTATTGAATCGTACCGATTCTCCCGCAGCTATCTGCAGTTTTTTTTCACCCACCTGTATTGCTGCGCTTCCGGTTTGTAATTGTACAACAGCAACCGCTGCTGCCGTATCTACCGATACATATATATTGGCATTATTGGGAAGTATGTTTATGGAACCAATTTTTAATTGCCAGGGTTCGCTGGCATTTTTATTTAATTGCCTGAAATAACAGCCGCCATTGTTAATGGTGATCTGCTTTTCTTTTGCAGACAGGTTGGTCACTGCTATGCTGCTCAATGTGTCCAGAAAGGCAATAGTGCCATCGGCCAATGTATCGATCTTTGGATATCTCTCGCTGTAATAAGTAACCTGTGTTGGAGTGGGGGATCCTTTTTTTGCTGTAACAACATAAATGATCAGGGAAATAATTACCAATGCACCCGCACCTGCGCCCAACATCCATTTACTTGCACCCTTTCCAATGCCATACCCTGAATGGGAACTGGAATCAGATACAGCAGGCGCCTGTTGCAACAATTGTTGCATCTGCTCCCAGGCTTCCTGTACCGGTACATCCGGTTGGGGATAGCGTTTATCATTCGCATCATCAATATGTAATTTTTTCTTATCCAATGTTTTTAACATTATGCTGTTCAAAAATTACCTTCAGCCTGGTGCGGCATTCATTCAGATGCCATTTTACGGTTCCCTCCTTCAAGTCTATCAAATTCGCTATTTCTTTTATTGAAAAGCCTTCCAGGTAATAAAGGCTGCACACATATCTGGTATTGGCTGGCAATTGATCGAGGTAATAGTAGATATCTTTCCACTCAAGCTGTTTAAACGGATTATCTGCCACGGCATCTCCGTTATTTTCGTTGAGCTCAAAGGTGAGTTTACTTTTTTTATCCCTGATAAGGGTGAGTGCCGCATTGCGAACCGTTGTATATGCCCAGTTAAAAAGATCGCCCTTCGATGGGTCGTATTGATGAATGTTCCTGAAAACCTTTAACATACCATTGTTTACTGCGGTAAGGATCTCATGATTGTCAGAAAAAAAACATTTACATAAAGCAAACATGGCCGGGTAAAACTGTTTGTACAGTTTTTCCTGACTTTTAGGGTCGTTTTTTTTACAGCCATTTAATATCTCATCCAAAACTTCCGGGTTTATACAAAGAACCGTTACTGTTTGTAATAACGGTTCTTTGCAAATGTATTATTTTATACGATCCTGATCACAGGTTTAGGGGTGAAATAGTTACACCACTCGTATGGGGCCACGTAAAGCTATATTGACTACCCGTTTTTGTAAAGGAACCGGAATAAATAATATTATTTACTATAACACTGAATGAATGAACGCCATCCGCAATCGGATACAGCACTTTCTCCGAATAACCGGTTTTCTGACCAGGAACACAGGCGCCCGAAATATAAACACCCGCGTAAAAGAAGGAATAACTGGTACCTACATTAGATACACTTGTTTTCAGGGTATTATTAGCACAAGGGTACATATTTTGGGTGACCGATCTAATGCGCAAACCTGAAAGACCGCCGCTATCAATTTTTACCGGGTTGATATAGATCTGGTCGCCGGCTAAAGACAGGGTGGTATCGCGCAGGCAGGCGCCGTTACGACAGGTATCCGTTGGAATAGTATCTTTCGGACAGCCGCAACAGGTATCCCTGCGGGTGCTGTCGCAATAACTACTGTCGGTTACATTCACCAAAACGCGTGCCGTGGTATTTCCCATGGTGGCTAATACTGAATAAGAACCTGCCAGGCGAAATAAAACGGTGGCTTTATCGCCGTTACTTGTCAATTGTGCATTGGTGGAAGGGGAAACGCTCCATTTTGCTGTTTGTCCGGAAAGGTTTTGTACAGAAAATGTTACCGTTTCTCCTTTTTTGATACCTTCGGTCTTTGCCGCCTGTACTGAAGACGCCGCTCCATTACTTTTATCTTTTTGACATGATAAGTAGCCCATTACACCGGTAACAAATAAAATCGGGATTAATAATCGTTTCATGATACTATAATTTTTTTTAGAGTAATAACAGAGATGATCACATCTGTATCCTAATAAACTACAGTAGCCCTTCAAAAGGTTGGAATGGCAGGTAATTTTTTTTAACAGGAAGATCGATATAATAGTTTTTACCCGGTCAGGCTCCGATGCTGGGATCTCTGGCTGCCGCCACTATAGCGGATTTCCATCAATTGCAAGCAGAAATCAATATCATGGCATGACGATCAATAATAACTCCGGAAAATTATTTTCTGCCCGTTTTTGGGCGCTGGTTGCTTCGTCGTTGATCAGCTGCCTGCTGTTTCTGTGGCTGGCCTGGGAAGTAATTACCGAAAAAGGGGAGTGGCTCGATACCCAGGGGTGGAACTTTGTTCAGGGATGGACTTCTCCGCTGCATACAAAAATGGCATTACTGGTCACTTTTGGCGGTACTAATTTCTTTACGATCTGTATTTACCTCGTCATGCTGTTTTATTTATTTAAAAAGAATTATAAGCGGCAAGTGATACATGTTTTCGTAATAGCCTCTGGTAGTATTTTATTGGGCTGGCTCTTAAAGCTGATCTTTCAACGGCAACGCCCCAATCTGCTTCATTTGCAATTGGCGATAGGATACAGCTTTCCCAGCGGGCACACACTGGCCGCCTTCACCTTATGCGGGGTATTGGTCTATATGACATTGAAAGGAGAATGGTCGTCTATCGCAAAATTAGTCGCTGTTATATTGCTGCTTTTGTACGCCTGTTTGGTAGGACTAAGCCGGATCTATTTGCATGTGCATTTTACTTCAGATGTGATAGCCAGTATGCTGGTAGCGCTGTGGTGGCTCACGTTGTCGCTTATTTGTATAAAACTGACCCGTCCATTGCCATAAAAAAGCCGTCTCTTATTTTTGAGACGGCTTCCTGATAGCTAATTTAAATTCCTATCTCGGCTTCACATATATACACGTATCATAAATGATACGGGGTGTAGCCGCATTATAAGAATAGCTTATATAAAATGTTTTGGTTGCGGGGTCATACCGGTTTTTATAATTAGGATCGCTGACTGAAGGCGCCTTCCCTCCATCGGGCATGTTGGTTACAGTAACTGAATTATCTGCATTTACTGTAAATACCGGGTAAACACCAAAGAATGACAAAGCTCCATTATTGAAAAAAGGCTGGGCTTCCATCCCTATAGATGCCGCACCCGTTGTAGTGAACGAAACTTCACCGGCAACGAACGGTCCTGTGTACGCTGCAGTCGGATGGCTTACATACCCTTTTATCTTGTAAATACCATCATACTTGTTTCTTCCACCGAACGAATAAATAGCGCTGCCAAAGTTATTGCTTACCGTTCCTGACGAAGCAGAGGAGATCTTTAAAGGGACCGCGTAACTTTCATTAAAATCAAAATCGGTGGTAATGGTTATAGAAATTTCAACCTGTGTAAGCCGCGTTCCTTTACTAATAACTACCGACGACGGGAATTTATATACTGTTGTGGGAGGAACCGTATAATGTGTACCATCGGTGTTGTTGTATAACGATAATGCTGCTGTATCAAGGGCAAGATTTACTGTAATATCCTGCGAAGCGGTTTCGATCCCTGAATAACTTACGTTTAATTTTATGGCAGAAACCTGTCCGGAAGTAACCGTTCCCAGGTCAGCATAAAACCTTGGATATTTCGATGAAGCTGAAGCCACATTGTCGCCGGTATTGGCAAATTCTACAACATTCTTTGTAGCTGAATCCGGATCGATATTCATAGCATCCTTTTTTAAACAGGCTGATAACCCAGCCAGCAGTGCAGCGAATAACAATATATTTATTTGTACTTTTTTCATAATTGCGATTTTTTTAACATGCTAAAATGCCCAGAAAATTAATGACGTAAACACACCTACATTTTTAGGCACATTTGAAGAGTTGTAAGCCCCTTCAGATGATGGATATAATATTCTTGCGGGTAAGTGGTCGGGCCTGGTAGATTCTGAAACGGTAGAAGCAAAAGTTTCTTCACCTGATGCACCGGCAGTATTTACAAGCGTAGGATAATGTGTACGGCGATATTCATTCCATGCTTCGTCGCTGTTTACCATATTCAACGCTATATACTTTTGTGTTATAATAGCTTCAATTTTCTGCTTGGTGTCTGAAGCTAAAGAAAGGTCGGTAAGGAATGAAGCATTGGTCGCAATATAAGTGGCCGCATCTACAGCTGGTGATCCTACTATTTTGCCATCAGGCTTTGAATAAATATAATTGAAAGAAGCTGATATGCCATTATTAAATAATGCTGCTGCATCGCCAGCAGGCAATATGCCTCTTACTACCGCTTCTGCCTGCATGAAATAACTTTCTGCGGCAGTAATTAGCGGCATACCCGCACCTGGTCCTTTTAAAGCACCGGTTGTATCACTACCGGTTGTTCCTCCTCTAATAATAGCGGGGTACCAGAAAGATCCTTCGGGGCTCGATGCTATGCTGTTATTTTCAACGCCCAGGCGGTTGGTAGGCGTTTTGGGAAACTGGTAATAAGAAGCCTTGCCTCTGAATGTATCCAGCAATTTGGTGCCATCGTAAAACGTCAGGATAAATGTTGAAGGCATCCATGCTTTGTTGCCGGCAGCGCCGGTATTTGAAAATGCCCATGTGCTCCATTTAGGGTTCTGCCGGCCATTGTCGCGCAAAAAGCCAGGATTTATTAAAGCATCACTGGTCAAAAATCCGTCGCTGCTAAAGGTTGTATTTGCAAAAGTTACTTTACCACTGCTATGTAGTACCAAACGTAATTTGATGGTATTGGCCAGTTGCTTCCAAAGACCAACATCTCCTTTGAATATTACATCATATGCACCCAGTCCTTTTATTCCTATTATACTACTACCCGAGTTGATGACGCTGATTGCGGTATCGAGCTGACTGGCGAGATCTTTATAAATGGTTTTTGCATCATCGTACGTAGGTGTAAGTTTCGCAACACCATGCAAAGCAGCAGTATAAGGAACATCGTTATAGGCATCTACCAGCATCTGGAAATTGAGCGCTTTCATAATTCTGGATACTGCACTATAATAAGTATAAGTGGGGTCCAAAGCTGCTTTATCCATAATGGTCTGGTAATCCTCCAGGTTGTCATAAACACCGCTCCAAAGGTTTGTCCAGTTAGTGGTGGTAAAATTGTAGGTGATAGCCACACCAAAACCACCATAGCCCCCTGCATTGGCCATGTAACCGCCCAACTGTGCACCATAGGTATTAAATGCATTCAAATTACCAGCGGTTGCGGTTAGTGCCTGTGGCAAGATGTTCTCAGGAGAAGCAGAAGTGGCGCTATTGGGATTGGTATTTATATCGAAATATTTTTTACAGGACGTTGCACCCAGTATTATCGATCCTATAAAAATTATGGTAAGTATTTTTTTCATGTGTGGTGATTTAAAATTTAACGGTAATGGTTCCGCCGTAGTAACGGGATGGAGGCGCCTGATCGATACTGTTCAGGCCGATACCATTGTTATCGGTTCCGCCGGCGCTAAATTCGGGATCGGTGTAGTAATTGTCTTTGGAAAGCCACATTAATAAATTGCGGCCCTGGGCGCTGATGGTAACGCTTTTAATGTATTTGGTTTTATTTAAAAGAGAAACCGGAAGATCGTATGCCAGGGCAACTTCTCTTAACTTCCAGAATTTACCCGATGTAACATAGTTGGAAGTAACATCGCGGTTAATACCATCTGTCCAAAACCCATTATTACCATTACCATTTTTAACACTAATATTGGTGTTCGGCATATACTTGTCAGGATTGGCAGGATCGGCAATAACCGAATTGGGGAAAACAAAACGCTGACGATTGTAAATACCTGTACGATACCCCGTTCCAGACCAGTCGAGCTCAGTACCAATACCATTGAATACCTGGTATCCACCCCGGTATTCAAACAGGAATGAGAACCGGAAATTCTTAAATCGAATTGAACCATCCAGGCCCAGCCGGTTTTTCGGCTGTCCATTTCCCAAAATAGAGATGGTATCTGATTTCGTGGGCAAACCGGTTATGCCATCAACGATCACATGCCCCTGCGGATCGCGGTTATAATCAAACCCCATGATTACGGGGAAGGCCTGGCCTGCTATTGCATAGGAAGTGGCCGACCCGCTCGATGACAAAGATAGCTTTGGCAGATCGGCGCTGATAAAATTCACCTTATTGTCCAGGTACGTGTAGTTGCCCCCAACTGTTACTTCTACATCTTTGCTTCTGTAAGGCGTTACATGGGCGGTAACTTCAAGACCACTGCTTTGGGTTTGGCCGGTATTGGTTAACAGGTTGGTAAAACCGGTAGAATTCGATACGTTGGTTGTTACGGTTTGGTCATCTGTTTTTGTATCATACCAGGTAACAGTAGATTGAAAGCGGTCATTGAACATATTGAGGTCAAAACCTAATTCATATCCTTTGGTAATTTCAGGTTTCAGGTTGTTTGACACCAATAAATTGCCTACAGTATAACCAGCCATTGCTCCATAAGGGTAACCACTGGCCTGATTAAACGTAGGAAACAAACTGTAGGCGCCAAAGGTAAAACTATTACCCAGGTTCACCTGTCCTACCTTCGACAGGCCTGCCCTGAACTTCAGATAAGTAACCGGTGTTTTTTCCATAATTAACGGAATAGCGTCGGTAGCTATAAATGCCAGGTCAATGGAAGGATAGAAAAATGAGCGGTTTTGCGGTGCTAAGATCGATACCCAATCGTTGCGTCCTGTGGCATGAAGGAACAGGTAATCTTTGAAACCTATACGAATGTCGCCATAGGCGCCAATCTGGCGGGCTTTATAATTAGATTCTCCTGCCACAGGTGTTCCCACGCCATTGCTTGCATTAAACAAATTGGGCACTGCCAAAGCATTTGCTGCAACTGAAACCGATTTGGATTGATCCTGGCGCCACTGGGCGCCTGCAATAACTTTGAGATCGAATACACCCTTTTTTATGTTGTATTGACCAAAGACATCACTCAATAATTCGGTGGTATAGGCACTATAATCGGCAACCGAAGCAGGGATATCGGTCTTAGAACTGGCATCGGTATGTTTTGCAAATTCAGTATAGTTAAATGCGCCAACGGTGCTTTTACCTGAGTAATTCCTTGTTACCACTCCCTGGCGGGCTATAATATCAAGACCGGCGACAGGTGTAAATCTTACTTCTACATTGGCCGTAAAATAATCGTTCCTGCTGTTTGTCCTGTTGTTGTCTGCCGTGAAATAAGGATTTTGATACCAGGGGTTGTAAAATCCGTTGGGATTGGCAAATTTATTAGTTCTCCAGTCTTTATATTTAGTAATATCTACGTTTGAGGGCATGTTGAGCAGGTTACCATACATGCTTCCGGTACTTGAAGTAATATCGTACCGGTTTTGTATATAGGCTGCACTATAAGTAGCAGCAATCGAATTTCCCAAACGGCGGGTGCCATTGATGCGAACAGATGTTTTGTTGAACTTATCGCCAGGTGTGGTACCTTTTGTAGTGGCATACTGACCAGACAGGAAAAAAGTAGATTTTTCATCCCCGTTTTGCAATGAAAAATCGCTTTGGTTGGTTACGCCCGTCAGCCAGAATTTTAAATGGCCGGGGTTGTATGCGTAAATAGACGAATCCTGAGAACCATCTTCCAGCGCAGGGCCCAATGGTTGTTTGGAGCCATCGAATTCTGGTCCGTATGATTGGTTTTCGAGGTAAGAAAATAAAGGCCTTCCGTTTACATCGGAACCATAAGCTGTACCACCGGGGCCGAACTTTTTTTGTAGTTTCGGAAAGTAAGCCAGGGTTTGAAACATGGTGGTATTTGAAAAGGAAACTTCAGTTACTCCTTTCTTTCCTTTTTTAGTAGTAATTACAACAGCGCCATTGGAAGCCTGCGAACCATACAGGGCGGCTGCACCTGCGCCATTTAATACAACCAGTTCTTCTACATCTTCCGGATTCAGGTTAGCTAATATATCGTTAGGTACAATCACATTGTCCAATACCACGAGGGCCTGGTTGTTACCTGTGAGCGATCTTTGCCCGCGTAACGTAAGGCGAAAACTGGGGTTTACACCGCCTGATGTACCGCTGATCTGCAAGCCGGCTACTTTACCCTGCAAGCCGCCTGCAATGCTGTTTGATTTGCCGGCTATCAGTTGTTCTGATTTAATAACAGTATTGGCCGTGCCAATTTCTTTTCTTTTTGATTTGATACCGCCCGCGGTAACGATAACTTCGTTCATCAGGTTGTCGCCGCTTTCCAATGTTATGATCATTGGTGTGCTCTGTGCCCTGATGTTAAATGGTTTGTAGGAAACTGCAGATACTGTAAGCATTGTACCAGGACCAGCCTTCATAGAAAAGTTTCCATCGGCATCTGCTACTGTAGCCGATTTGGAGCCTTTAATTAAAATGGAAGCGTTGGGGATGGGGGAGCCGCTTTTATCAACGACTCTGCCTGAAATTGTTTGTGTTTGGGCAGATACACAAACTGCAATGCCTACCAGCACTGCAAGCAGTGGTAGTAATTTTCTCATGTGTGTTAATTTTTGGTTTTAGTATTTAACCGATAAGTTGGAGCAGTTGCTACGGTTAAATCCTGAATTAACTGTAATTTATCATGATAAGTTATAAATCATGATAAATTTGCCCTATCATATATTAACCAGTTTTTAATAAATATTAACCCGCTAGCAGCCGTTATCATTATGCGCAAATAGCCAATAATCATTAAGTTATAATTTCACCTTATAAATATTTCAATTATTTAAAATATCATTAGATCTAGTTTTGAACGATTTCTGCGCAAAAATCTTTTAGCAAAAAGTAAACATTGAATAATTATTAATACATAAACTGGCAAAAGAACAGGAGGAGGGATTATAAGCAGAAGAATCATTCGTAAGCATATATTATATTAATGTCTGGCATTTAAAATACCGAACTGCTTATTTTTTATGTCCAGTACCAGCATGGAATGCAGGAAAAGCTTATTGCCGGTCATTCCACCGATACCCATTTTCATCATACGGTTTACCTGGGCATCGCTGGCGCCTTCAATATACGTTGCCTTATTCAATGGCAATTTAATGGATGCGATCTCTATGCTATCTCCCGATGCATAGCTGGTAGCAGTTAATATTTTGCCCCACGATGTAACAGGATAGCTAACGGACGTAGCTCCTGGCAATGCCAGCATCGCCGCAGTTTCTTTATTTGTTAGTAATTCAAACGCACTGGAACCGGAATCAAAATATAACATTGTTTTCTTTCCTTTTATCAATGCGGGTAAAATAATACTCCGGTTTGTGTATATGAAATCAGTCAGCGTTAAACCCGATCTTTCCGGTATTTTATAACCAATAGAGATCTTTTTTCCGGGATAGTCAATCAATACCGTTTTATTCCCGATAAAATCTGCCCCCAGTGTTCCTATGATCTCAATAGCGCGGTTATCCCAGTTTATTTGAGCAGCTCCCAATTGCTTTAACATCATCTCATGAGCAATTATCTTTGTTTTTCCAACTATAAAGCCAAGCTCGATCTCTGTAACGGCCGAATCGGGTACGTGTACCGCCAACGGATACCGGCTGCTTATTGCTTTCAATTTGTTCCTGTAAAATAAAGAAGAAGGAGCCCCTACATCAAATTGCATATAAAACTGTTTCGGGCAGCCCGCCAGCTTTACAGGAATAATCATGGCTGCGTAATTCTCCCATTGCCCATTTATACTATCGCCTTTCCATGTAAATGGAACTTTAAAATGTTCGTTTGGCAGGATCAACTGACTGGAAGGCATATCCTGCTCCCGCGCCTGCGCGGGACAAAAATAGTTTTGAAATAAAATGGCGGATAAAATAACAAATGATCGTACAATGAATAATGGTGACATAGCTTTTTTTATATGGCATAAAGCTATGGTTGAAAAGAAGATCAACTGCCCGACATTCCCCCGACATTCTTACGACAATGGCTGGGAATCAAAGGACTAAAACACCTTTCGAATGTGGGACGCATTATTGATAATAATACCGGCATTCAAAAAATACATAATAAAGAATGGCCATAGGTAATGTACCACGTACTGCCGGTTGTGGAAAAAAGATACCTGGATCAGGTTAAAAGCCAGGGTGAGAAGCATGAAAAGGTGCAGGGAAATGATCCAGTAAACCTGCTGCCTGATAATTTTTCTTCCCCACTGAATAGAGTGCTCGTCGAGGTTGCTTTGTTTTTTTAACAGGTAATAGGGGATCAAAACATGCACCCATGGAACTACAATAAAGGAAAAACAGGAAAGGTTAAATAACTGCAGAAAATGGCGAATAGCTTCGTTTTGGCCAGATGCCGGCGTGGAAAATACGGCTGTTTCATCCCGCATTAATTGCTCGTAAGGTTGGTCCAGGGCCGTTGCAATGGCTTTTAATGTAAAAGGCCGCGGAATACTTTCACCGCTTTCAATTCGTTGAATGGTTCGAATAGAAAGCCTGGTGAGCGTCGCCAGTTCTTCCTGGGTAAAACCCTTTTGTTGTCTTGCCAAAATTATCCGCTGCTGTAGTTTCATGATTCCAAATTTATTGAATATTCTTCCCAACAGAAAATGATTGACACCCTTACATAAAATCAATAATTTAGTTCAGCGTATGTTGTAATTGCTTCAGATCATATATGAGCTCATCAATCTGCCGGAGTTGTTTTTTATTTTTGCGAAACCAGGCCCATAGTGCCATACCCATGAAATAAGCTGTAATAATTCCTAAAGCAGTGAATGTAAATAAGACCGAGCCCTTACCTGTAACGGCCACTACATAAAAGCTTAAAGCAAGCCATAAAAGCACACAGTAAATCCAAACATAGGTGTTCAGGATTTTCCGCTGCCATTCCAGCTTGCTGATCTGGTGGTCAATAAAGTCAGCGCTCGATATTTCCAGGTTTTCCCTTTTAAAACCATAACTTCTCCAGGCGGCATTGAGAAATATTATTAAGAGGCAATAGATGGCAACGATACTTACCTCAAATGGCCATCCGTATTGATGACGGAAAGCAACGTACACAGATCCGACAATGATCAGTGCTGCCAGAAAACCCGCACTCATCGCCAGGTTCGCCAATAATACTTTACGCTGATGCGCTTTCCATTTATTTTGCACCAATTGTAATTCTGCAGGATTTACCATGTCGTTTACCGGCTGTGAGAGCCAGTTTTTCTGAAGTTCTTCAAAATTGTTCATTGTTTTACGTTTTCCATTAAATGAAGTAATCGGGTTTTGATACGGCTGATTTTCACACCTGTATTAGTCAAACTTATACCTGTGATCTCTGCAATCTCTTTATAACTCTTGTTTTCCAACACAAGGGAAATGATCAGGCGGTCCTGTGTTTCCAACTGGCTGATGCAATAGCGTAGTTTATTTAACATGGCCTCCTGTTCCAGCTTTTTTGACAGGGTTTCCTCGTAAGGAATTGAGAAAGAATCGGGCATAGCCTGGTGCCGGTGCCGTTTGTTTTTTAGATTAAAATTGATGGCTGTATTTACTGCTATCCGGAATATCCAGGTACTTATCTTTGACTGCTCTTTAAAGGTTTGTATGCTATTCCATATCTGGTAAAGGATTTCCTGATAAAGATCGTCTGCATGAGAAGCTTCATAAAGATATGCCCTGCAGATCCTATATATGCTTGCGTGATTGGCTTTCACCAGTTCATTAAAATATGCCTCCTGTTTTTGATGGTTATGTTGCACGGGTGACGGGTGTTTTATAAGGACCTGGTAAAATTATCAATTCTTCTAATTACTAAAATCTGTAATAAGAGTGTCTTTTTCATTTGTTGTAGTCATTTTAAATCTTAGTAAAGACGACACCTGATTTATTACAAAGATTTTTTGGGTTCTCAACAAAGAAAATTTCAGCGGGAAGCCTTTTTCAATACTTAGCCCATTACACACTTATCCTCAAAAACTGCACGAATATTTGCGAAAACAACACACTTATTGCCAGAATTGTAATTGACGCCTTCAGCAGATATCTTTGTGTGCAAACCCGAAAAACCCTCGTCTATATCACATTGTCATGAAAAAAATAATCCTGTACCTCTTAATTGGCCTTTCTTTTCTGTCATGCAAAAAGGAAGATGTCATGGTGATAGTTCAGAAACAATCCCTCAAGATCGACCAGGTCATTAATGACTCCACAATTGTTTTAAGCTGGAACAAATATGCGGGCGCCAATTTTAAGCATTACACGCTTACCCGGCAGGCTACCTACCTGAAGGGTGACAAATTTGGTAATTACTATGACACTGTATTTACCAGTTCAGATGCCAATGAAACCAGCGTTACGGAAAACAAGATGCCGCTGGCAATCGATATCTCTTATTTTCTGATCGTTCAAACAGATGCCTTTACATCTGGCCCCAATCGGGCGGAGGTTATTTACACCAGGCCTAACAGCCTGTTATATTGCATTCCTACAGACGTATTATTCAGCAAATCGCTGAATAAACTATACATTATCGAGCAGAAAAAAATTAGTATACTTGATCATTCAAATGGAAGACCTGTTCTTACCAAAGAATTTCCCGCCGGCATCGGCTATTGTGACATGGCTACATACAATGGAAGCAATGAATTGTATGTACCTGGCAACGATGGCTGGCTGAATATAGTGGATGCCACAAACCTCACAGTAAAAGACCGCATTTACGTAGCCGGGTATACGATCGGCTCGGTACTGGCCCGGAATGGAAAATTATATGTTTCTACCTCCGACGAATCACTGGGCTCATTTTCAAATAATATGAAAATATACGATCGCGCTACAAAAACGTTGTTGAGCCGGGCAGGCAGCTATTATCCGAGCAGGCTGATGGCCTTCGATAATACCAATGTTGAAATGATAGAAATGCCTGTGAACCGTTATCCGGCTGACGTTTCTTATCATCTGTTTACACCCGATGGTGTCAGGGTGAATAGTAATGGCCCCTCTTCCGTGAACGCCTATGTGGGAACAAGTATCGTACGTTCTTTTCCGTATGGCGACAGGTTCATTTCCTCAAATTTTGGTACCATCGTTACTAAATCGCTTGTTTTTGAACGCTATTTAAAAAAGGATGGCTTTTATGCCGATTTCGCTTTCAATAACAATGGCTCTGTTATTTATGCCGCAGATGCACAGTTGAAAAGAATTGATGTCATAAATTATCCTGCTTATACCAATACTGGCAGCTATCCTACAAAATTGTACCCATACAAGTTATTCAGGGACGACAATATGTTGATCTCGGTAAGCAAGTCTGTTCAGGACAACATCTCAAATGCCTATATCCTGGTAGAAAAAATTAAATTGTAACCGCCCATGAAAAATAATTCCGCAGTTCAGAAGCTCATTTGCCTGGTACTTTTTGGCGCAACGTTGGCTTGCAAAAAAACCAATACCGTCACCATACAACAACCTACTGCCTGTTTTACCATTCAGGTAACAGACCCTTTTGGAAATTATCTCCGTCCGGCTGATGTTAATTTTATTGATTCTAATTTTTACTTCAAAAATTGTTCTTATGATACCGCTGCCAATACTACATATCATTGGAGTTTTGGCGACGGTACTACTTCCACCGATAAAGACCCGGTGCATCGGTATGCTGTACGCGGAAAATATACGGTTACGCTGGAGGTTAACAATAATGAGCTTACAACCGATACTGTTCAAAAAACGGTTTCTGTGATCTTAGGACAACAGCACATAAGTTTTGGAGCAGGCAAAAATGTTTCTCCGGTTGCCATTCATGAACTGGCCTCCGGTGATTTTCAATTGCTGGGTTACACGGATATTAATACAGGTTATTTTTTGATGCAACTGGACAGTTTATTCAGGCAAAAAAGCATGAAAACGCTGCCTGCCGGTTATCGTCTTACCAGTATGAATCCAACCGGTGATGGCAACTATATTTTTACCGGTACCACCAGCGGATCCAACAGGAATAATGAACTGGTAAAACTGAAAGCCGATGGTACGCTTATCTGGAACAGGACCTCTTCTGCCCCTGACGATACCTATTCAACTGCGACTGCAACAGCAGACGGTGGTTATATAGTATTGGGCACACACCCTGTAATGGATATTTCAACCAATATTTTCGATTATGCCCGGGTGAAGAAATTTGATGCAAATGGCAATATACAATGGGATAGATCTCTATACGGAGAAGGTATGATACAGGCTAAAGAGTTAGTGGTTGAACAGGGTGGGGTGGTGTTGGCCGGGGTAAAAAAAGGAACTGCCTGCTCAGGCTGTGATTCAGTACTGATTGCCAAACTTGATAATGCCGGTAACCTGGCCTGGCAAAATGAGGTTTTGGGCGGATTAAACACAAGTTTGTTCAGCGGTATGCGAACCATCAAACATACCAATGGCAGTTATGTTGTTTCAATCAATAACACCAAAGGCATGTTTATATTTTCAAATTCCGGCGTTTTCCTCGACCGTAAACTGGCAAGGAATACGATCTACGGTATTGCCAACTCGGAGGATGGAAATCTGATTATTTTACAATCGAACTTTACGAATAGTGGTGATGCTGCAGCCACCGCTAAAATGACCATGACCGGAGTCGAAAAATGGTTTACGACACCAAATGGAAGTGAAAAAACTGCTACCGGTAGCAGGTGTTGCTCCAGTAGCTGGCCTGTTTCGGTACAACCCCTTCAACAGGGCGGCACGCTTACCCTGGCCCAAAGGGTAAATTCTACGGCTAATAATTCAAACTATTATGTGATCATGATGCTGCCGCTCGATAATGCCGGCAACCCAAAATAATCAGATACAGAAGAAAAGCTTTGGAAGTCTTACCAGTAAAGATTTTCAAAGCTTTTTTACAAAAAAGGTCTGTCGCTTCAGAATCATTCAAGCAGTTCATGTATGGTTTCCGGGCCAATAAGACAGTTAATTTTGCCCGATAGATTTTGGGTCAAATTCCACAATCCATTCAATACCGTATTTGTCTCTAAAACAACCAAAATATGAACCCCAGGGACTATCACCAATAGGCCCTTCTATTTGTCCTCCCACTGAAAGCCCATTAAATAATTTGTCTGCTTCTTCTTTACTTTCTGCACTTATTACAATTTTACTTCTGTTCTCATTTTCGTTTGTTTTTCCCATAATTTCCGGAACATCATTTGCCATCAACATATTACATTTACCGATCGGTAAAGCAATATGCATAATTTTATTTTCTTCTTTTTCCGCAACGCTGAATTCAGGACTTGCAAGGTCTTTGAAACGAATAATCTTTGCAAACTCTCCGCCAAATACTGATTTGTAAAAGGTAAATGCTTCTTCGGCATTTCCGTTGAAGTTAATGTGAGGATTGATAAGTGCCATAATTTATATTTTCTTGGTTGTTAAATTCATTTTTGCGATAAAGTTGCCAACAGATCTTCCAGGTTTTGCATGGTTGCAGCGTATCCTTCTTTGAAGCCCATTTCAATCATCTTTTCCATACGGGCAAGCGATTCGTTATAAATAGTAATGCTCACTTTTGTAGTTTCTCCCTGATCGCTAAAAGTATAATCCCACTCAGAACCCGGCAATTGAGGATTTTCATCTTTGTCTGCAAAAGCATTGAACATTTTGAAATTGGTCTTTGGGGTAATGGAAGTATATTTCTGAATGATCCAACCCTCCTGACCTTCCGGGCCTACCATTGCATAAAATCGTCGTCCACCCACTTCAAAATTCATGTGTTTTGTTTTTGCCGTATAGGGTTTAGGCGCGCCCCATTGGTCAAGAAGTTCCTGTTTGGTAAAAGCATCCCATACCAGCGAAAGCTCGGCATCAAATTCTCTGGTTATGAATACGGTTTGTTTTGCTTTGTCAACGGTAAAATCAAATAGCAAATTGTTTGTCATTTTTTTTGTTTTTTAAGTTTTGCTAATACTTTGTCAAGTTGATTAAATTGGTTTTCCCATTGCGTTCTGAATTGGTCTAACCATTTATCAATCTCTTTCAGTTTTTGAATTTCCAGTGAGTAGTAAATTTCCCTGCCTTGTTGTTCCTGTTTTACCAGTTCACACTCCGTCAGTATTTGAATATGTTTTGATACGGCCTGTCTGCTTGTATGAAAGTGTTCAGCAAGAGCATTGGGTGTCATTGCCTGCAAGGCAATAAGGGCGATGATGGCCCGCCTGGTAGGATCGGCAATGGCCTGAAAAATATCTCTTCTTGTTTCCATTGTTTATATCATTTGCAACTATGTGATTGCAAATATAAGTGCAATTATCTGGTTGCGCAACTTTTTTTGGGTGACAGGAATACAAATGCAACATCTTTTCATTTCAGGTTTGGATTGAGTTTGACCTCTTCTGCATTAGGTATTTCCAGATCACCTTGTTTGAATTATTAAAATTATTATAATAAGGCCCACTGCCTACCCAGGCAGCGCCAAAGCCACGTACATCACACTAACGGACCTGCTCAAACACTTTTTTATTTCCCCAACACGATCCTTTTCCCCGTAGCTGCCGATCTTTTGGCAGCTTCCAGGATCTGAACTACAATAAGGTTGTTTTGTAAAGACGACAGGTCGTTACCGGGTTGGTATTTGCCGCTCAATACATCTGCCAGGTAGCTGATGTTGTCTGTATAGGTAGGGGTTGGCACGGAGACTGGCTCATATTGTTGTTTTTGCCTTTGTTGCAGGGTGTTGCTGTTCAGGGCATGCAGGTAACCGCTCTTGCCATATACTTCCCAGTCTTTGATGCTGAAAGGCCAGTTCCAGGAGGCTTCAATGATGCCAGTGGCTTCGGGATATTCCAGGAGTATGGTAGCATCATCATCTACTTTGGGATATACATCCGGTTTAATATGACGGGCAACTGCCGTTACCGCAACAGGCGCCTTGCCATCCATGAGCCAGGTCATCAGGTTGGCTCCATAGCAGCCGAAATCAATGATGGCGCCTCCGCCGTTCTTAACCGGGTCGGTAAGCCAATGTAGAAAATCGGCACTGCAGCCTATTTCTTTGGGGCCTTCATGTCCATCGTGTACGATCATTTTCCGCACAGGCCCAATAACCTGTTGACCTTTAACCAGTGTATAAATATGCTGGTTACTGGCATACCATGTAGTTTCATAATTGGTGAGCAGGTGAATGTGGTATTGTTTGGCCAATGCCGCCATGCGGTTGGCGTGTGCTGTACTCACGGCAAGCGGTTTTTCAACCATTACAGAAATGCCTTTTGGCGCGCAGGCTTCCACTACCTGAAGGTGTTCATCTATTGCGTTATAAGCCAGTACAGCATCCGGATGTATGTGTGCCAGTAATGCTTCCAGGCTGGGGAAAAATAAGGAATCCGGCAATTGAAAGCGCCTTTTATACCGTGCTACCAGGGCTGTATCTTTCTCCGCAATGCCGGCAATGATCACTTTACCGCTTTTATACTGATTCATCAGGCCCAGGGCATGGTCATGGCTCAATCCTGCAACGCCTACACGTAATAAGGTTTGTGCAAATGAAAAACCCGATATTACAAGCAGGCAACATAGTATAAGATGCTTTTTCATTGATTATAATATTGAAGATGATGAAACTAAGGTAATTTAAGGGTTTAGCAGATTACCAGGCTGGCACTGTTTTAAAATATTTGCCATTTTATAGGTGATATTTACTGCATATAATGCACATAGTAGTCAAACACTCGATCATGACTGAAGAAAAAATGGTTAAAAATCAAGCGTTAATTAAAAATGCTTATGCTGCTTTTAACGTCAGAGACATTGATGCAATACTACAGGTTATGCATCCGCAAGTGAAATGGTCAAAGGCATGGGAAGGTGATTATGCAAACGGGCATGATGAAGTCAGGGCTTATTGGACACGGCAATGGAAAGAGATTGACCCGAATGTAACGCCGGTGGGTTTCCGTGAAAGAGAAAATGGAACTTTAGAAGTTGAAGTGGACCAACTGGTGAAAGATTTAGCAGGCAATATTTTATTTGATGGAAAAGTAACCCATGTATATGTAATCATTGATGGCCTGGTGCAAAAGATGGATGTTGAATAAAGATCTGTATAGGCCTGGTTTCGTTAAGCATATTTCTGTATGACGATCATGCTCGCAGGCCTGAACTTGTTGTGCGTTCGTTTTTATTTTTTCTCAAATTGCTTAAGTATGATCATAGTACAATTTGAAGTAGCATTGAGTCGTAAATGGATGAAAGACTGATATTCCGGGTCGTTATAAAAGTTATGTACAGCCTCTTCTGAAGGAAATTCTATGATTGCATTCATCGTTTTAGGTTTTCCTTCCAATGCTTTTGGAGCTGTGTCCATAGCTAATACTTTCGCTCCATATTTCAAAAGCAATGGTGCTACACGTGGAGGGTATTCTTTGAATGTTTCAAAGTCATGAATGTCGTATGCATTTACTACATATACTGCCATGGTAATATTTTTAATAAATTCATCTTACTTGTATCATCCCTAATTCCAGATCCCGTTCATTTCTGTGAGCACAATCGGTTTGCCATCGGTGATCACAATCGTGTGCTCGTGTTGCGCCATAAAACCGCCCCGGTTACCT
Organism: uncultured Niastella sp.; assembly: GCA_966212235.1. Classification (GTDB taxonomy): domain Bacteria; phylum Bacteroidota; class Bacteroidia; order Chitinophagales; family Chitinophagaceae; genus Niastella. The sequence goes on from CBIHPP010000016.1 coordinate 173,655, forward strand.
ACCATCGTCCAGCCATCGGGCAGGGTGGTGGCAAGGGTAGAGCTGGTTGAAATAAATGTTTCAATGGCTACTACGGAGTTCTTTCTGAAGCGGGTATTATTAAAACGGTCCCGGTAATTTGCAATCTCGGCCGGCTCTTCATGGAGGCTTCTGCCAACGCCGTGGCCAGTCAGGTTCCTGATCACCTTATAGCCCCGCTTTTTCGATTCGGTTTCTATCAGATGGCCAATGTCTGCAATGCGCACACCGCCTTTTATCTGGTTGATGGCTTTTTGCAGAATAGCCTTAGATGCATCGATCAGTTGCTGATGTTGATGAATGTCTTTACCCAGCACAAACGAGCCGCCGTTATCCGACCAAAACCCGCCCAGCTCTGCCGAAACATCTATGTTAATAAGGTCGCCTTCCTGAAGAATGGTTTTATGAGAAGGAACGCCGTGACAAAATTCGTTGTTGACGCTAATGCATGTATAGCCGGGAAATTTATAGGTTAAATAGGGGGCCGACTTTGCACCAAGCGCATTCAGCATCTGTGCGCCATATTCATCCAGCTGTTTGGTGGTCATGCCCGGAGCCGCATATTGGGTCATCTGCTTCAGTGTCAGGGCAACGGCTTCGCTGGCTTTTTTCATGCCGGCCAGTTCAGATTCTTTAGTGATAGACATAGCGTTGTAGTTATGGATGCTAATATACTACTTGTTTTATAACCACTCGGAAAGCGCTTTGCCAAACATCTTTTTAAAAGAATGGGAGAAGTGGGAGAGGCTTTCAAAGCCTAAATCGAGATAGATAGCAGAAGGTTTTTTATTCTTTTTTTCTATAAGGTGGCGCGCCTCCATCAACCTTCTTTCCTGCAGCCACTGCCGGGGCGACGCATCAAACGTTTTTTTGAAGTCGCGCTTAAACCCCGCAAGGCTTCTTCCGGTGAGCTGTGCAAACTTTTCAACCGGCACATTAAAATGAAAATTGTTGAGCATAAATTTTTCCAGATCGATCTTATAAGGTTCTGAAAAGTCGAACAAAAATCCGCTGAGCTCAGGCATGGTATGCAACAACAACTTCACTGCTTCCTTCACTTTTAAGATACCCATGGCATCCGGTATCTTATTTTCCGGATTGCGGACATAAGGTGTTACTGATTGAAAATACCCCTGCAAAAAATCGTTTGATGGGATCAGTATGTTGCACGGGCCGATGTATTTCTGCCGTACCTCTATTTGCTCCTCCAACGCAATTTTTCTGAGCAGGTCTTCCTGCAGCTTAATGACGATGGTTTCATAATCACCTTCACCAGGCAGGGGACATTTGGTTAACTCAGCCAACTGGTTTTTGCCAATCAGTAATAGCTCACCCCTCCTCATTGAAATCTTCTGGCTGAATGTTTCCAAAGATAACTGCCCCGAAACCTGCAACACCAGGGTATTGTGCTCCATGAAGCACACTTTGTCCTTTCGCATGGCAGCGTGATAAGAGTAAAAGATGACTCCGGGAACTATTTCGGTTGGATTCGTCACTATGTAAATGTATAAAAAAAGGTGGGGATACGAAGCCTGCTACCGCTGCAGGTAGGTACCGCCAAGAATCGCTCCCGGCGAAAAATGCGTATTCAGCGTATTTATCTCTTCCGGGGTGAAGATGATCTCCATGGCCCTGGTATTTTCCGGCAGCCGTGATCTCCGGCTCATGCTTACCAATGGCATGATGTGATCACCCTGCGCATTCACCCAGGCAATCGCCAGTTGTGTGGGTGTGTATCCTTTTTCGGTTGCCATCTTTTTTAATAGGTCTACTTTCTCCAGGTTCTTTATCAGGTTCTCCCCCTGAAAACGCGTGAAATGATTGTGGTAATCATTGGCCGCGAGCGGGGCTTTCATTTCACCCGTCAATAACCCTTCAGCCGTATTGGCAAAAGCAACAACGCCTATGCCCAGTTCTTTAGCCGTAGGAAGCAGGTCGTTTTCTATCTGTCGATCCGCCAATGAATAGCCTATTTCCAATGCGGTTACTGGATGTACGCTATGGGCTTTGCGCAACTGCGCTGAAGTGATCTCCGACACGCCGAGGTAACGCACCTTTCCTTCTTTGATGAGGTCGGCGACCGTTCCGATAACATCTTCTACCGGAACACTATTATCAAGTCGGCACGGTTGATAAAGATCAATAGTATCTATACCCAATCGCACCAAAGAATAATTGATGAAGTTTTTGATAGCGATGGGACGCAGGTCTAATCCGAGAAATTGACTGCCATAGACAATCCCCCCAAACTTGACGCTTATAAAGGCATTGTCCCTTCTGTTTTTGATGGCTTTGCCTACCAGCAGTTCATTGTGTCCGGCGCCGTAAAAGTCTCCGGTATTTAAAAAATTGATGCCGTTGTCCAATGCCATCTGGATGGTAGCAATACTTTCCTTTTCATCATTTCCCGGTCCGCCCCAAACGGGGGACATGCGCATACATCCCAATCCGAGTTTAGAAACGAGCGGGCCATTTTTACCCAGGGCTATCTTTGTTATTGTTGTCATTGTTGTCATTGCTGCTATTTTGTTTTAATCAACAGCACAAAGGTCTTCGTTTATGCATCGTACCGGATTTCCCTGATGGCTCAATTTACTTGCCTGGATGGCTCACGATAAGGTGGAAATTTCTATAATAAACAGCAATTCGTGTTTGTGCTTGCCGGCACTCGCAATTGACTACCTATCCGGCTTCAACTGCACAAACCTGCAAACACGATAGGATTACAGATTAAAAACTGCATAAACTTGCGTTATTGACTTGTTATTCTGCTCCTTTTTGCGTCAGATAGGTTTATATTTGAATGTAACCTCTACGAACTGTATATGCTTAAAAAAGAGCGTCAGGTATATATATTACACCAGGTAAACCTGCACAACAAGGTTTTATCGTCTCTGCTAAGCCAGGAGATCAGGGTTTCGGAAGATACCATCCGCAGGGACCTGCAGGAACTGGCCGATGAAGGCAAGATCATTAAAGTGCATGGTGGCGCCCTGAGCCACTCGTTCAACGAAGTACATTACCCTACCGACAATGTTTATTCGCTAGACCATAAAAAGATCATCGCCCAAAAAGCGGCAGCACTGATACAAAACGACATGTTTGTACTCACCAGTGGTGGCACCACCATCATTGAACTGGCCCGCTCATTGCCCCGCCAGTTAAAAGCAACATTTATGTCGGGCAGTATTCCGGCCATACTGGAATACATGCAACACCCCACCATCGATGTGATTATGATCGGTGACCGCATTTCAAAGAACGCCAAGATCACCATAGGCGCCGAAGCCATTGCCAGGATCAAACAGATCAATGCCGACCTGTGCTTTTTAGGCATCAATGCCATCGATCTGAAACATGGCACTACCGATAACGATTGGGAAGTAGTGCAATTGAAAAAAGCAATGATCCAATCGGCCCGCAAAACGGTTTGCCTTACCATCTCGGAAAAGATCAACACCTTACAACCTATCCATATCTGTGATATACAACAGATCGATGTACTTATCACAGAACTTCCGCCCGACGATCCCAGGTTGAAACCGTATATCGACCAGGGCATTCAGGTACTATAGGCGCCTGCAACAAAGGCGTTTGCATTTCAAAACTTATGAAAACGATGCTAACTGAACAGGTTCAATATAACTATTGAACTGAAAAAGCCTTTCCGTATTTCAACCATAGATTCATTGACCCCAAAAAACTGTTTTAAAAAAACCAAAAAGTAAAAGTATGAGAAAATGGAAGCTTTTTAGTTTGATCATGTTTGTTATGCTCAACATGATTTCAAACAACGGGATGGCTCAGGGAGTTCCCATTAGCGGAACCGTGCTTTCAGAAGAAGGCACACCGCTGCCAGGCGTAACGGTTACTGTGATCGATGCAAAACGTGTCACCATTACGGATATCAATGGCAAATTCACCATTACTGCAAATGAGGGCGCTATGCTGGAATTTAGCTATGTGGGCTATGCCAAACAAAAGATAAAGGCCAAAGCAGGCATGGAAGTACACTTAGCTATAGGAGAAACCGGCCAGATGCAGGATGTTGTGGTTACGGCAATGGGTATTAAAAAAGAACGAAAGGCATTGGGGTATTCGGTTACCGAGTTGAATGCATCGGAATTGATGAAGAATAAAAATACCAATGTGGTTAACTCCCTGGTTGGTAAAGTTCCCGGGGTAAACATTACGCAGTTTAGCGGTGCAGCAGGCGCCGGAGCATCTATCACTATTCGTGGTGGTAATTCTACATCGGATGGCAGGCAAAATCAGCCATTATTCGTAGTCGATGGCGTTATATATGACAACTCCACTTCAGTTACCGGTAATACGGGCACCGATGGTATGAGTCGCAGTAATACAACGTACTCGAATCGTGTTATGGATATTAACCCGGAAGATATCGAAAGCCTGTCGGTTTTGAAAGGCGCTGCTGCAGCGGCATTGTATGGATCCCGGGCGGCTGACGGCGTTATCATTATCACCACAAAAAAAGGGGCGGAAGGCACTGTAAAGGTTAATGTCAATAGTAAAGTCATTACTTCCTGGGCAAATAAGTTGCCTGAAGCGCAAACGGAATTTGGAAACGGTCTTTATGCCGCCAACGGGGTTTTTAACAATATTACACCTACTCAAAATAGTTTAAATGTTCCTCAGTATAACTCGTGGGGACAAAAAATTACAGATGCAGATACGCTGTATGACAATATCGGTGATTTCTTTGAACATGGTATTGTGTATGATAACAACGTAAACGTATCCGGGGGTTCAAAGAATGGTTCTTTCTTCTTATCAGGTTCTAACTTTAAACAAACAGGGATCATTAAAAACACCGGGTTTGATAAAACGACATTTCGTTTTAATGGCGAACAAAAATATGGGCATTTGACATTGAATGCAAATGTGGCTTATTCCATTGCCAATACCGACAGAACGTTAACGACTGCCGGCTTGTACAGCGGCGGTGGTAATGGAACCATGGGGGCTATATACAGCGCCCCTCAAACATTCAATTTAAAGAATTATGAAAACATCGATCGCACACAATATCGCAAATTCGGCGGATCGATCCCCCTGGAAAACGATATAGACAATCCTTACTGGATCATCAATAAAGATAAACTGACATCGGAGACCAAACGTATCACCGGCGGCATTAACGCCAGCTATAAAATTACAAACTGGTGGGATGTTATAGCACGACTGGGCTACGACCAGTACAACACGAATGATTATACTTATGTAGCCCCTGGTTCTGCAGTGCAGGCATTGTATCAAAACGGACGCCTGAGTAAAAATCAACTTGGCTATGCCTACACCACAACAACCGTGATGAGTAACTGGCATAAAACCTTTAAAGGGTTCGATACGCGCCTGATGTTAGGAACCACTTCGGAAAATACAGATATAACAAGTAAGAACAATTGGGGATACAATTTTGTTTCTGCCGGTAATGTCAGCTTCGCTAACATAGCACCCACCAATCAATTTTTGAAGGATGGTACAAGTAAAAAACGCCTGGTGGGCGTTTATGGAGAATTTGCTATATCATATAAAGACATGGTTTATTTGACTGCAACCGGGCGTAATGACTGGTCGTCGACACTGCCGGTAGAGAACAGGTCTTATTTTTATCCTTCTCTCAGCGGTTCTTTTGTATTTACGCAATTGCTACCCGGCATTCCATATCTGTCTTTTGGTAAGGTCAGGGGAAGCTGGGCGAGGGTTGGTAAAGATGCCAATCCCTATTCTACTCTTACTTATTTGAACAACCCGATCACCTATGGCTCATTTGTAGGAGTTGGGAATCAATACACCAGTGGGAATCCTTTTCTAAAACCTGAAATTCAGGATTCCTGGGAAATTGGTGGCGAGCTACGTTTTCTGCGTAATCGTATTGGTATCGATTATACTTACTATCACAGCCAAACAAATAATCAGATCGCTCAACCCCGTTTATCCAATGCCAGCGGGTATATTTTGAAATCTATCAACTCAGGTTCTGTTATCAACAAAGGGATGGAAGTATCCATTACAGGTAAAGCAATCGTGCAAAAGGATTTCGGCTGGGATGTAATGCTGAATTTCTCCTATAACAAAGGCAGATTGGGCACTTTCCTTACAGGCGTGTCCTATTTTTACCCTACAGACGCTCAATTCGGATCTATAAGAGCTGCCTCTGTTCCCAATGGCGGGTATTTCCTTGGCATGACCGGCACCACTTACCTGCGTGAAACGGATGCAGACAAAAAGGAGATGCCGAACGGACGCTACCAGGTAGATCCGGCAACGGGATTATATAAAATCAACACCAATAACCCGATCGTTGGTAACCGCGAACCGAGTTTCCTCGCCGGCTTTAATAATACGCTCCGGTACAAACACTTTATATTATCATTCCTGCTCGACATCCGCAAGGGCGGCGATGTGTATAACGGAACAGAGTATGCCATGGTGCTGAACGGTTTAAGTAAAAGGACCCTGCTGAATGATCGTCAATCAGTAACCGTAAGCGGCGTTAACGCCAACACGGGCGCTGATTTTGAACAAACCTACGAGGCAGATAAGTCATATCCCATTGGTACCACAACGGTTTCAGGTAAGAATTTGATCCAACAGTACTGGACCAACTACGCAGCCAATTCCATGAACTTTATTACATCGGTTAATTGGGTGAAACTGCGTTCTGTGTCGTTGTCGTATGACTTCACCAGTTTGTTGAAGAACAAAAAGATCTTCAAAGAGATCTCGGCAACCGCCATAGGAACCAATTTACATACCTGGACCAACTACAAAGGCATGGATCCTGAAGTAAGCGCCGCAGGCGGCACGGGCGGTTCGGGTTCAACCGGTATCGATTATTTAGGTGTGCCTGCAGTTGCCAGCTTCACTTTCGGGGTAAATCTTACTTTTTAACCAAATGACAAAATGCAAATTATGAGCAAATTAAAATATATTATACTGGGCAGCTTGTTCGTATTGGGTGCAACATCCTGTAAAAAATGGCTGGATGTGAATACAGATGCCAGTAATCCAAGCAATGCAACCGCGGCAGAGCAAAACAGGTTGCCCTGGATCCAAAAATTTTATTGTTACTCAGCTGGGGTTACCAATTTTCGTACAGCAGCGCAGTCGGGCGTTTATTATAGTAATAGTGCCGTTGGGAATGCATTAACTACAACATGGACAGCCCATACGGGCAATACCACACCCTATCAAACATGGTTTGTGGAAGTAGCTTCTAACCTGAATGACCTGTATAATTCAGCCCAGAAAAAGAATGCCTATCATTATATGGCTGCCGCCGACGTATTCCATGCGCTGGGTTTTATGCAAATGCTGGACGTATATGGTGAAATGCCTTATAGCCAGGCATTGACCGAAACACCAAGCCCTTCATTTGATGACGGCAAAACCATTTACAACGGATGTATGGCAAAATTGAACGAAGCCATCGATCTGTTCGGTAGAACACAGGATGCCACCGCACCCAAACTGGCCAGCGGAGATATGTGGAATGGGGGAGATGTAAACAAATGGATAAAATTATGTTGGGGTTTGAAAGCCCGCTACATGCTTAAACTGTCAAAAAAATCGGACCTGTATAATGCGGACTCTATTTTATACTGTTTGTCTAAAGGTCCCCAATCCATTGGCGACAATGTGGTGCAGACAGGTTTAAACAACAGTACTGTACTCGATTATTTATTACAAGACCCGGTTGTAACAAACGGCAACTTTGACTATGCGGCTTTTGGCAGTAACCAGCGCATTTCAAAATACCATTTTGACCTGCTCACGAATATGCGTGGTTCCGGTGTAACAGATCCGCGGATGAGTAAAATTGTACCAGCTACTATGGCTGGCATTCAACTGGATGCCAATGGCAGAGCGACCGCTTATACCTGGAATCGGTCAGTTGGCGTTGACGTCTATGGCCCTGCAACCCGGTTGGTAAAAGGCACCGCCGCTTCTATCGTAGCGCCCTCTTATGCCACTGCGAATACAAACATAAAGTATACGATTGCCAATGCAACAGACCGGGCAAATTTCATTGCTGACCAGGTTACGGCAGGGCGTACGTACACGACCAGCGGGAATGATGTAACGGTAACCTACAAGGCGGGCTCCCTGTTTATAAACAGTACGAATTTCCTGTATGCCGGTGATACGGTTTATGTAAATATGCGTAGCAGCGCACTGGCCACATCAGGCATACCCGCCCAGGGTGAAAAAGATGTAAGCTGGTATCCTTCCATACCCGCATTTACCGCCGGTGCTGTAGCTTCTACCGGTTCATTCCAGGTTCGCCCTGTTAGTGACCAAGAGATCCTCACTTACCATGAAATGTGTTTTATAAAGGCCGAAGTTTATATGCGTAAAGGAGATGTTGCAAATGCTTACACTGCTTATAAAGATGGCATACAGTGGCACCTGAATATGATGCAGACAAAGCTAACCTCATGGCAGGCTGCAGGGTATGCGGCAACGAATCCGGATATGGCGCCTATGAATTCAAGTGCCATGAGTGCATATCTTACGAGTAATGCAGTTGCTCAGAGTGCAGGTGCTTTGACCATGTCAGACATCATGCTGCAAAAATATGTTGCCATGGGTTGCAGTCTTGAAAACTGGAATGATATGCGCCGGTTTAATTTTAGCGCCGGTAACGTAGGTTCTTATGGCGTGGTATATCCTGGCTATCAACGCGGTCCCTTATTTGCAGGCACCGCTCAATATACAGGAGGTTCCCCGGCCGATCCCAGGTATTGGCAGCGCCGGTGGGCTTTACCTACAACGCTTGAATTAAATTATAACTTAAATAATGCCCTTGCCATAAACCCCCATGCAACTGATCCAAATATCTGGAGCATGCCTGTTTGGTGGGATTGCGCAACGGATGCAGAATATAATGGATACCTTTTAAAATAATTAGCTAATGTGATAATGGAAATACAAAAAAAAAGCGTCCCGTTGAACAGGACGCTTTTTTTATTGGGAGAATATAAAATGTTATAAAGAAGCTCTAACCCCGTGCGTTTTTAAAAACTCAGCCAGTGCCTTGATGCTATCTGTGTTCAAATAATCGACGCCCAATTCCATAAGCCTTTGCCACCCTTCGAGGTTATCGGGGGCATTCCACAACCTTACTTTTTTACCCAATGAATGACCCTTGGTAACCCTTTTCTTAAGTAATTCCCACTCGTTAGCCGGAGGCTCCCCGTAACCTGTCCATTTTGTATAGTTGATCATATTATCACCAAGTACAGCAATACGGGCAAGTACCTCCTTGTTATAGTTATCGCTTAAATAGCCATCGAACCATAAGTAAGAAGGGTAGGCGCTATAATTGGCAGTATTGGGTTTACTGCCTGTTACCATTATAGTCAGTGAAGGACAGCGGGTGATAGTGGGGTATTTTATTAAAATATCGATCAGCTTATTGATGGCCGGAACAGCTTCTGTTTTAACATCCAGCATCAATATCAGTTTGCGCGACGTATCGGCATACGCACTTCCATTATTGTTTTGAATGTTTTCCGCTAATGGTTTAAGATACAGGTCTTCCAGCGTACGGTGTTGCGCTGCATCTTTTGCATTGCGGGCTACAAGCAACTCATTGTCACTTATATTCAAATAAACATCAACTTCAATAGAGCCGTACTTCAGGTCATAGGCTGCCTGAAAAGGAAATGCCTGCTGGTAATCGTTGTGTGAATGTGCGTTTGCTGTGGTGTAAACAGCAGGTTGAGCGAACGAATAGGAACATGGCAATAGAATAAAGAGAAATAACTTTTTCATACCAAAGGTGCATTGAGCTTTTGTTATTCTGCAATCGGTTAAAATAATAAGGAAACGGGTGGTCTGAATTAGTGTAATGTTCTTCTGCAGGTTATGAATGGCCTTTAACTACGACAAATAAAACTAAATTAAACGACTGTTGCAACATTTTTTATAAATTATAATAATTTATCTTAATAAAAAGCCTCCCCCTGGTCCGGCTCAGCCGGGGCGGGGGAGGCTTTTTAATATCAGGTTCTGTATTTGTCTTTACTGTTTAATGATCTTCGTTATTTTCACATCCTTTCCTCCGTGCTTAATTTTCATCATATAAACACCTGCAGGCAATGCAGAAATATCAAACGGCGTGTTAACCTCGCTCACTTCACGACGCAATATCACGCGGCCATTCACATCAAACAGACTCACATCTGATTTTCCTTTGAAACCTGTAAGGTTAATGTTCACTACATTTTTGGTGGGGTTCGGGAATACATCCACTTTCTGCACATCGCCGGTGATAAGATCACCTCCGCGGCTGGCTGTGCCTAATTGTACCCTCAATGTATAACAAACCGTAGCACTATTGGCTCCATTCCAGCCATATACCTGTGCATAATAGGTACCTGCCGTGTAGGTTCTGCTAATACTTTCACTGGTGGTGCCGCCTGCCTGTGAAATAGCGAGCTGTGTACCTGCGCTGTTCAGCACTTTCAGGTCATAATCGCCAGGCAACGTGGTCAGGGTAACAGTGGCGGTACCGCCGGTAGTGATCACAAATTTATAATTATCAATATCACCACTTGGGCTGATGAGACCATTCGCATTGGTATTAAATGGAATGGTTGCAGCACCGGATATGGTTCCGTTGGTTGTTACATCCAATGGTCCCGGACAGGTTGTTGTTGTTGAAGTAGTGAACTGTGCAGTAGTATATGTACTGTTGCCACTTGAACAGTTCGTCCTTACTCTCCAATCATATAATGTAGCTGCTGTTAACCCGCTTAAAGCAACCGATGTGGAAGTGGTTGCGGTTGCGGCACTGATCCATGTAGCGGATGAATTAGCTTTATAATCTACAGCATAACTCAAGGCGCCGCTTACAGCTGTCCAGCTAACAGTAGCACCGGTAGCAGTTACCGCTGAACTGGTTAAACCAGTAGGCGCCGTACAGGTGACTGTTCCTGTGGTCGTAAACTGTGCGGCCGAATAAGCACTGCTGCCGCTGGCGCAATTGGTCCTTACCCGGTAATCGTAAGTAGTTCCGGTTGTAAGACCTGTTAAGCCAACAGAAGTAGCTGTTGTTCCGGTTGCAGCATTGATCCATGTAGCGGATGAGCTGGCCTTATAATCCACATCATACGATACTGCACCGCTTACGGCTGTCCATGCTACTGTAGCCGATGTAGTGGTAATAGCAGAAGCTGTTAACCCGGCCGGAGAAGCACAGCCTGAACCGGAGGTAATCGTGAAATTGGTATTGGAAATATCGAAGAAAATATTTCCTACGGCTTCTATTTTTACTCTTGCTGTTGTAGTGGGTGTATTGGGAATAGTGACCACCTCACTGCCGTCATTAGCAGTGCTGGCCACTAAGGTGCTGAATGTAGTGCCGCCGTCGGTAGAGATGGATATTTTTACGTTGGCGCAACTAACAGGCGCTGCAGTTGTACTCGCTACATTCCAGGTTACGGTTTGTGATGAATTGCCGGCCCAGGATACCGCCGTATTAGGAGCGGTTACTGTAAAAGGACCTGATGAATTGGTGACGGTTACCGTCATATCCGCAAAATTGGTTTGCCCAATGGTTACCGGTGCGGTAGAGCTATAAGGAGCATTATCTCTTACCGTTAAGCGGAAGTTCAACGTTCTTGAAACGGAACTCAATGCTTCCGTATTGGCGCCCGCATCACCACCTGTCAACGGACCACTCACTAAACCACCTGCCAAAATAGTCGCCATTTTTGGAAAATATCTTATTGGTGACGTGGTAGGCATAAATGAGATCCAGTTGGGGCCCGATGCTTTGGTAGCGCTGGCCACACTGCTGCTTCCTGTTTGTGATGAGGAAGCATTATCATTTTGCTCCCAGCAATAAGTGAGCACGTCACCGGCATTGGCATCAGTAGCTGAACCGGTAAGCGCAAACGGGGTGCTGATAGGGATCGTATAATTACTGCCGGCATTGGCAACAGGAGTTGCGTTATTGCCACTTATAATGGTTGTGACGGGGCAGGTCTTGCCTGTAAGATTGGACTGAATTTGTGCAATGGAAGCCTGATGAAAAATAGCAATAGAATGCGGAGCAAGGTCCTGGCTGGTAATACCGGCATAACCCATAATAGTAATACCGGAACCAGGTTCCTTATTAACGCCTGTGCCTTCATTGCTCATGGAGAAGGTATGGTTAGCACCCAACTGGTGACCTACTTCATGCACTACATAATCGATATCGAAATTATCTCCCTGCGGAATAGCATCGGCAGGAGAAGTAAAGCCACTACCTTTTGAATTGTCGACACAAATGCAACCGATACAACCGGCGTTACCGCCACCACCGGATGCACCGAACAGGTGGCCAATATCGTAATTCGCAGCACCGATCACAGAGGTCAGTGTACTTTGTAACTCACCATTCCAGGTTCCGCCGGCGCCTGTACTGGCGTTGGAATAGGGATCTGTAGAAGCATTATAATAGAATACGTTGGTACTTGTCGCGATCAGGTTCAAATGGATCGCCAGGTCCTTTTCATAAACGCCATTGCAACGGGTAAGCGTAGCATTGACAGCTGCCAGCACCAGGGCAACCTGTGAGGCGCTTGTGGCACCAAAATAATTGGAATACTCGGCAGTAACCGATTGGGCCAGTCGCAATGTTTTGGCATCGCCGGTTGACCGCGCCGTAACGTTAGGTAATTGGTTACCTATATTAGTTGCCAGTATTTGCTCTGGCGTAGAACACTTCCAGGGTAAAGCCTGGGTTCGTTTTTTGAAAACCGTGTAAACAGTGTGGTCAGCAGAATAAGGTTCAATAAATTCATTTTCCCTGCCTGTACGGAATACCATGGTTTGTATTCCCTGGGGAGAAAGGCTCAGCTTTAATGTGGCAGATCGATCGGTAATACCTTTTCCCGAAAAAGCCCTTATTTCAGGAAATTGAGCCTGCAATGCAGGTTCAAAATTGGAAGCTTCAATAATTTCGAACTGTTCAATTTGTCCGTCTGCATTCGGCAAAGAAATAACTGTTGAATGTGCTGAGGCATTACTAACAGTTTTAAATACTTCATTGCGTAAGGGGGTGACATTCAGATCAAACAATTTGAAGTCAGTTGGAAATGCAAGCCGGGCTACGGCTTTGTCGGTAGTGATCCTGGCGCCACTTGTGTGCGGTGTCCAGTAATCCTGTGCAAGCATCATTGTACTGCACAACAGGGCTGTCGCGAAGAGTAAGACTTTTCTCATGTGTAGTTTAAGTTTAATGGTAAAAAATGGTCATGATAAATTTAACTTAATTTTTTTCGATTTCAATTGCACTTTTTAACAAATACCCACACACCATGAGCCCTAAAATATTTCACTTATATGTGTACGTGTTATTGAGCTCCGGGTATAAATATTATTGTTCTACATTTATTGTGTTTATAAAGAAGAAAGGGATGATGACACCAATACTTATATTAATAGGAATTACTATAGTTGTAGTTGGATTTGCGTTGTATAAACGCCCTGCTAAAAAGGTTGATCTGCCAGCCGGCTATAAAAGCATATTGACCGAGCATGTTGCTTTTTACCGCTCATTGGATGATGAAGGAAAAATTCGTTTTGAAGAAAAATTAAAAGAGTTCCTGGGTTATATCCGTATTACGGGGATAAATACGAACGTAGAAGACCTTGACAAATTATTAGTTGCATCCAGCGGCGTAATACCCATCTTTGGCTTTCCCGAATGGAGGTATTATAACCTGAGAGAAGTGCTGCTTTATCCTCATTCATTTAATGAAATTAGTTTTTTAACAGAAGGGGCAGACCGTTATGTATTAGGCATGGTGGGGGAAGGGGCCATGCAACAGACCATGATCCTGTCGAAACCCGCATTGCGCTATGGCTTTGCCAATGTGTCGGGTACAGACAATACCGGCATTCATGAATTCGTTCATTTGCTCGATAAAGAAGACGGCTATATTGATGGATTACCGGAGGCATTGCTGAAAAGGAAATTCACCATACCCTGGCTTCAATTGATCGCAAAAAATATTGAAGCCATTAAAGCCGGCGATTCAGACATAAACATTTATGGCTCAAAAAATGAAGCTGAGTTTTTTGCTGTTGCATCAGAATATTTTTTCGAACAGCCTGACCTATTTAAACAAAACCATCCCGAATTGTATGATCTGATGACACAAATATTTCAGCAGTCACCCGCACACCAACCTGCTGAATAAGAGTGGTTGTTACCTGCAATCATTGGGCGGATTTATATTTTCTTTATCGCTTGATAAAACCGCCTTGCCATTTTGAAAATTAATGATCCATATAGAATCAAAATCGTCATTATTCCATTTCATTCCTTTCACATCTACCCCCAGCGCTTTCACAAGGTTATCGATTTTAGCGTGTTCCCAAACGACCAACGCATAACCGTTTGTTTTCAAAATGGCGGCAGCCATATTCTTTACATCATCTACATCATATTTTGAATTAATGCTGATATTATATTTTACGGCAAATGGAATGATCGTTTCAAGCATTCGTAAATGGCTGGCAGATTTGGAATTGCCCATGGACGGCACGAAAATATTTCCAGGGACTTTATATTTAGCATATAAAACGGCCGGTAGGGCAAGCGATCTGTTAAACCCTTTGCAGGAAAGATGATCGCCCTTATCGGGTTTTTCTGCATGGCGAATGATTACCACTTTTTGTACCTGTTTACCCGGAGCGTTTTGCGCTAACGCTTTATTAAAAGTGCAGCCAATTATTATCCCTATGAAAAAGATCCTTAAAAGATTATTCATGCGTCCTGTTTTAAGTTGTTATTCATTCCGAATCCTGTGCAAATGAATTCGAATAAATTCCAATACATAAAAATAGCACAAGAATATGCTTAATAGTTTTCATATCTGTTAGGCATTCGTTAATAGCGGCCTTACTTCGTCATTCTGTCCCTGTACATTCTACTCCGTGAATACGCATTTGGCATCCGTTCCGGCGCCTGTGTCTTCTTCACTGGCATACGGGATGCTTTAGTAGCATCCGGCACCAGGCAAAGCATATTATCTACCGGCATCCTGTATACTTTGCCAAGACTGGTAGAGTCAACCATAGTCGCTTCATTATACCAATCTTTGGTATATGTATTATTTATTAATGAACGTTTGAGGGTAGGCGTATCAGAGGTGGGCCTGACCGATAATTTTACCGAAGGGATCTTTTCGTACGGCATAAACTGAGACCGGGTCATAACGGGTTCCTGTTGTTGTGCAGAAACCGCTGTTCCGGCTGATATCAATAACATGGTGAAAAGAAAATAAAGTCTCATATAAGTAATTTATTTAAACGATGCAACTTTCTCCCCAATTACACACAGAATTACGAATATTTTCGCATATTTTATTTCCTCCTATTTATCAAGAGGCGTTGGTATCTGATGGATATGATGATACAATCCATGCGTTGAAGACTGAAACCAAATTTATATTTTTACAGACATGAAATTAATTACCTTATTTCTTATCGGCCTTGTTCTACCTGCCTTCGTTTCTGCCCAACGTTACCTGTTTTACCTACATGGGCGAATTATAGAAGATCAGGGCATCCATGCCGTTGATACTGTAAACAGTTATGGGGCTTACAAATACGAAGAAATTCTTGACGCTTTTAAAAAAGCTGATTTCATTGTATTAAGTGAAGCCAGGCCAAAGAATACCAATCCTTTTGACTATGCCCATAAAATTAAAAATCAGGTTGATAGTCTCATAAAAAAGGGAGTTAAGCCTAATTATATTACCATCGTCGGAGCTTCTAAAGGAGCAATTATTTCAATGTTTATTTCGACTTATCTTAAAAACAAAAATGTAAATTTTGTGTTTATGGGAGGATGTGACAATGAAATACTGGATAGGTTTTCTGAAATACAATTTTGTGGTAATATCCTTTCCATTTATGAAAAAACAGATGAGGAAGGCTCATGTATAAAATTCAGGCAGAGAACAAACTTATCTGTACCGCATTACAAAGAAATTGAATTAAATACAGGGTTAAAACATGGGTATCTTTACAAACCTTTGGCTGAATGGATCAATCCCGTAATTAAATGGGGAAAAGGAAAGTACAACCTGGCAACAAACTAAAAAAAGCTTATGACAAGCGAAGCCGAAAAACCTGAATTTTGGGAAAAAAGTTTTATTGAGAAACAGGAAATGTGGGGCTTTGAGCCAGCTAAATCTGCGGTATTGACAAAAGATCTTTTTCTTCAACATTCAGTAAAAAATATGCTGATCCCTGGAATTGGCTACGGACGTAATGCACAAATATTCAGAGATAATGGAATAACAGTAACAGGGATCGAGATATCACAAACTGCTATTGAAATGGCTAAAAAACATTACGGAACAGAGATGATCATCTATCATGGTTCTGTAACAGCTATGCCATATGATAATTGCCAGTACGATGGCATATTCTGTTATGCTTTAATTCATTTGCTGGACAGTACCGAAAGGGAGAAGCTAATTCGCGACTGTTATGATCAATTAGCAGAGAATGGCTACATGGTTTTTACCGCTATTTCAAAAGAAGCCCAGACCTATGGTAAAGGCAAATTTATCAGCAAGGACCGTTATGAAATATTTGAAGGGGTTAACATGTTCTTTTATGATAGAGAATCGATCCAGGAAGAGTTTGGCAAAGCCGGATTGTTTGAAATTGCAGAAATCACCGAGAATTTTCCATTCTTTTTAATTACATGTAGAAAGGGTAGCAGCCTATAGACCTGTCTGGCTATTAAAATAAGTAATTATCTTTTCCTCATATTCAGCCTTATGTTTCGATTTCATGATTGCGGCATGAGCTGCATTGTCAAGGGTCCACAACTCTGTGGGAACAGGACTGTTTGCTTCAAAAATTTTACCCATGGCAACAGGTGTCCAATCGTCATTATTTGAATAAATGAGTAGTAAAGACTTTAATCGTTTTGCTTCTTTTATTCTTTCCTGCATGTTGATTTTCTTTTTAAACTTCGGCAGGAAAAAATATAAAACGGTAAGGCATTTGTATGCAGTGGGATACTTAATCCAGAAATCTTCTAAAGAAGTCGCAGCACTTTCAACAATGGCAAAGTCGTATTTATGGGTTTCGTCTGCAAATGAAATGGTAGCCCATTGTCCACCAAGAGAAATACCGTGATAACCAATTGGGATCTCAGGTGTGAGCTTAGAAGCTGTAATACCAATAGCAACAATGTCTTCAAAATAGGAGAAATTTCCGTGCGTACTTTCTCCGAAGCCATTAATGTCAAACACCAATGTGTTGTAACCATTTTTTCGCAATAAGTCAGTATAACCATTTTTAAGGAAATAGCCTTTTGCTTCTTTTCCCATTGGATGTGCCAATACAATGGTAGCTTTTGCTTTTTCGGTCAATGCCTTTGCAAAAAGTCCATATATAATTCCACCTGATTTGCTTTGTGTTTGTACAGGTTGCCAGTCCTTTTGTTGTTCAGGGGTAAGCGGATTTTGCCACTTAACCATAAAGCGTCCAAAGAAAGGCTTCTTAAGTAATTTATAAATGTTCATGGAAATGCAAAGATGACCAATATAAAGGACACTGAAATTAAACTATGTTGGGAAATTATAGATTTACGAATGCATCCGCACTTGTTCCCCAAAATCTCAGGGATTATCCAATTGATACTTCACGTCATCCTTTGCCAACACTTCCAGGTAACTATCATACCCAACCAGTAAAAAATGTTTAAAGCCTCTTTTTGCGAGCGGCTGATAAACTTCTTTTTCATTGAACCAATTCGTGTTCTGTACTTCATAAAAATAAGGATTGGGACAAAGGCCCTCTCCCTGGAAAAGGATCACGTAAGAGCTCCAGTCGGCTGTATCTTCCAGAAATGTGCCATAAGGAGACTGGATCAGGTATTCATTATAATTGTGTTCGCCAAAATTGAAATTGAAGAATCTACACTCTGCAAAAGACTCAAAACTGATCGTGAGCTTTTTTTCTGAATCATCTGATAAAGTTACAATCGTATTAACGGTCAGCGTTGCCTGTTCAGATCCTTCGATATTAATTCCATAGTCGCCTGCTTTCCATTTTACCTGCATGGGCACCAGCTTGCGTTTTTCCTTCATATAATTATATCCTTTTATTAATGACACCTATTTACTGTTTCTACTATGTCTAATCCTTTTTTATCATTGGTAAGGTTTATGGAATGAGATGGCGGATCTGATTTCAAATGCGCCGGCACTTTATCAAATGGCACATGTACTGCATACTCAGGGTTCTTACCGCCAATGGTCAGCGCAGCCAATCCCCGGTTATTTAAAGTTACCACTTCGCCCGTGGGCCTTGTGGTATACGCAATCACCAATACATCGGGACTAAGTTTACCCGCACCAATTGCCTCGCCCACTGCGCGAACCGGTTGCCCCACAATTTGATCAGCCGCTTGTGAACCTATTGAACTAAAAGTAGGCGCACACCTGTTTTGACCAAACATGATATTGTCAGGAAATTTGGTTAATTCCCCTACTGCAAACGGATCAAAGGACGACAACCCGAAGATATCAACTTTTATTGTGGGATCTTTTACATAACCATACAATTGCATACTTCCTATCAGCCTGATCGGGTCCTGGCTGATGTAATTGCCAGTTTCAGGGGCGTAATACCTGAACCGGTTGTAATACAAACCCGTCTCCTCATCTTCATATTGACCGGCGAAACGGAAAGGCAGTTCACTATTGCGTCCATGCAACAACTTCGTTCTTCCGTAAATATCCAACACGCCTTCCCATACTACTTTTCCGGCAGCATCATACATACAGAACGGAGTGCCCAGATGGTCACCTATTATACTATGCGTTTGGCCATTGACTATTTTGGCCGCCAGTGAATGTCCGTCTGCATCAAAAACCCAGGTAATTGCATTTGTTTCACCAAAGGCAGTACCAGGATTAGGCTCCTGTTTGTCGTACGTTATTTGTCCCCATTCATTGACCATGGCCTGCGGTTTTTCCTTTACTGAATAAGTCCATTCATGCAAAGGCCTGTCACCATTCCATACCCAACGAGTAATTTTATCGCCAACTGTTTTTGAGATCCGGCGCCCCAGCGCATCGTAGGTAAATAACACTTCTTTGCCGTCCGGTTGAACCACTTTTTGTAACCGGCCATTGGCACACCACTCGTATTTTGTTTTTTTCGAGGCGCCCTTTTCGGTTTTGCTTATCAGGTTGCCTGCCTCATCGTATTTAAAAATGTATTTATTGCTTTCCAGCAAGGCGCCGGCACTATTATAGGTGCGATCTGATTTTGCAGTGGTTTCATAGATATTACCAGTAGCATCCGTAGCCCTGTGCAGAATACGTTTATCGGCATATTGCGCAAATACCAGGTTGCCGAGCGTATCATGTTTGAAATGGGTATTCCCCTGTGCAATGGCATCAAAAATATTAGTCAACCGGTCGTTGGTGTCCCAGGTATATTTTTTCCAGCTTTGCACTACGCCCTGTTGGTTTATCCTGTGTTCACCAGGCCGGCCGGCGCCATCGTATTGCCATTCGCTGGTGATACCGCCGGGTAACGATCTTTCTATTTCCTGGCCGGCTGGGTTGTATTTCATATGAGCCTCCCATAACATCTCATGCTGCTTTGCCTGCATATGCGTTACCTGTCCCAATTGATCGCGCTGCAATTGTATATCGGCTCCCAGGTTACTGGTTACCCGTATGCGTTCGCCGGTTTTGCTATATTGGCTATGCACCAGGTATTCGTTCTGCGCCTCTGTTTCTACCAGTCCCATTTTATTGCGGGAAAATTGTACCCGGCTGTGTTCGTTACTGGCTTCTTTTAAATGGCCATTCCTGTCATATGTATATAATTCCCAGCTTCCATCTTCATGTTCTATGCGTATAACACGACCATTGGCATCGTACTCATAATTGGTAAAGCGACCGCCGGGACGTACTATCTTCACTACTTTGCCGGCAGCATCCCGTTCAAATGCACGTTGCACACCGTCAAAACCGGTTTCATGAATGATCTCTCCGCGTTTGTTGTAGTGGAATGCGTAGTGCTTACCGGCTTCATTGACCACTGTATGTAAACGCTGTTCCGTATCGTACATGAAACCCAGTTCCGTGTTTTGTTCTTTTCGTTTTAACAATTTTCCCAACGGTGTATATTCAAGTTGTACATCATGGTGTTTATCGGCCATATGAACCACTTCTTCATACGCGTTATACGCCAGTTTTATGGTATTTCCATCGGGCATGTACATATTGCGCAAGCGGTTCAATGGATCATATTGAAATTGCCGCACATGACCCGCGGTATTGGTAGTTTGTATACAGTTACCCAGTGCGTCGTATTTCCAATTAGCGGTAGCGCCATCAGGCCATTGCAGGCTTGCCAGGTTCTCGTCTTCATCATAGCGCAATACCGTTTTACGATTACCGGTTTCAATAACCGCCGCTAACTGCCCATCATCATTGTATTCGTAGGAAATTGTTTTCCCATTGGGATAATTCACAAACTGCAACCGGCGCGCAGCATCATACCCAAAGGTTTGACTGCTGCCATCGGGACCTATTGTTAAAACGGGCTGATTGTTTTTGTTGTAATTAAACAAGGTGCTGCTGCCATCGGGCAATGTTTTTTCCTGTAATAATCCCCGTTCATTGTATTTGTAACCGGTTATATTACCAGCTTCATCAATTTCACGGTACAGTTCAAAATCATCGGTATATTCTGTGTAGCGATGATTCCCATAATGATCGGTTTGCTGTATACACAGATTATTCTCGTCGTAATAATAAGTGGTTGTTTCACCTAATGAATTGGTGACTTCGTTACATCCTTTGCCATATTGTATAAACCCTTCCAACAGGCCGCCATCGCCCCAGGTATGCACACAACGGTTTTTATCATCATATTCCCAGTAAAAGGATTGCCCGTTACGATCTGTCTTTTTTACCATCAGGTGATCGCGGTACTCAAGGTGAACTGATTGGTTCAGCGCGTCGGCAATGGTCACCAGATCGCCAGCTTCATTATAGCTATAGCTAACCAGGGTTTGTTCAATCGTTTTGTGTCTAAGCGTTATGCTGGTAATACGCCGGTGCTTATCAAACGCAAAGAACAGTTGCCGGCCAACACTATCGGTAATAGCGTTTAAATGATCACCGTTATAATGTAACTGTATGCGGTGGCCGCTGTAATTCTCAATAAAAGACAGTCGCCAGGTACCTGGCTTTTTATCGTAGTTAAAATGATAGTAACAATTTTCGTTATAATCTTCCAACAAAAAATGGCCGTTTTGTTTGCGGCGAAGCAATACTTTTTCGGACGAATGATAAAAATCCTGCCCTTCCGTCAACAACGGAAAAGCCACCAGGCGGCCGTCGGCCATCATCAACGACAAACAATCCTCATCGGGCCATTCCTGTATCCAGCGATCATAGCTTCCGTGAACGCCATGCCCCAGCGGACCTTCCAGGGTAGAATCGCTATCCCAGTTGCGGGTAAATTGTAAAGGAATGGGACCTCGCAGTTCAATATCGGTATATTTATAATTCACGCGGCCCGTGATCAAATCAACAGGATCGAATCCCATTTTACAGAGCTTATTGCTAAGTTTTTGGGTAGACGGGAATTTTTTAAGGAGTTTATTGTTTAATTTCTTCAGCAGTTTGCCGCCCAGTTTGCCAAATATTTTCAGGAAAGAACCAAATGCAAAAGCCTTTAGCAAAGCCATAAGGCTGAAGTTGGGCACCAGCGGACCGCCCACCATCACCGGCTTTCCCCATTGTAATGGAATACAAAATGACGTAGGCAGGTACAAAGAGGGGATAGGTATGAATTTTTTGCCAGGACGGAACGACAAGGGTAAACCGATGTCGTTACAGGTCATCAAAAAATACCCGGCGCCACTCATAGGTGCACCATCAACCGAAACGGTTTTACTGCCAAAGAAGTTCTGGCTATCATGACCAATAATAGGCATCAGGGAAAAGCCTATGCCAAATGGGATATGCACAAAGGTTATGATCATCCCCATGGTATCTGTATTACCACGTGGCACATGATTCACTTTTACGGTAGCGCCAATAAAAGGAAGATAATCAAACGGGTCAATGACCAACCCAATGTATGGATGAGGAAGCGGGATAAAGGGAATCGGCGTGTTCACAAAATGGAGGTCAATACCGATCACAGGCTTAAGGTGCGTGTTCGCAACGTACATATTAGGCTATTCTTATAATTAATGGTTAATGGCTATCGAAACCACTGGTAAATAACAAATTCCGTTCCTTATTTTTTCTTTGCATTTACCAGTTTGTCACTATACCTACTCACCCTTAATTTTTTCAATAATATGGCCTGATCATGCTCCAGGAAGTAAACAATTAAAGTAATTTATTCACTTCTTTTACCTTTGTAAAGCAGGCGGAGATCATAAACAAAAACGTCGCTTATGCAAGCTGGTGGCCGGTTTTGCAAAAGTATAGCAACGTTAGGCATAATGATCCGGTGACAAATTGCATTATGTAGTGAGTTAAATGCACTTTACTTTTACATCATCAACGGTAGCACGGTAAGAAAGTACAGACAGAGAAGGAAGCTACCAGGAAGCAAAAAGCTTCACACAACCCAGACTTACGTTTTTTTTCATATGGCAAGCAATCGTTAGAGGTCAGCTGTTTCTACAGAGGACCTTTTTTCATTTTGACGGGTCATATATTGCCACACCAACACGGCTATCGGCACAGCCGTAATATAAGAACCATTTATTTTGATAAAATACCAGGCCTTCTACAAATACCGTTCCCGCAGGATATTGTCCGCTTTTTTCAAAAGGCGCGGTTGGTACAAAAAATGGTTTATCCAATCTGGCAATTACTTTTGTGGGATCGTTCACATCGAACAGCACCTGCCCGGCAGCATAGGTATTGGCGGTATAGGAAGTATCCCGTCCTTCGCCCTGCTTGTTCTTTCCATTGTATAAAACCAATATACCTTTCTCTGTTATAATGGCCGGTGGACCGCATTCAGTCAGGTCGCTATCGAAGTATTTCGGTCTTGTGCTAACAACAGCCTTCAGGTTGCCTTCTTCATTCAACATCGGCTGCCAATTCGTAAGGTCGTCGGAAGTGGCAATGTTCATGAACTTTTCTCCCCAATACATCATGTATTTTCCGTTCAGCCTGGCGATTACCTGCCGGCCATTCACCAGTTTGGTAACAATAGAGGCCGACTTGCTGGCCATATCTATAAACCTGCCCTGGTAAGCCTTATAAAAAGCCGGACCATGTTTGGTCCAGTTAATAAGGTCTTTCGATGTAGCCACGGCCAGTCTGGGCACTTTTTTATTCCACTGGGTGTACAGCATCACATAGGTACCTTCTTCAGTTACTGCAATCCGGGGGTCTTCGCAACCACCTGGCCATTCAAATTCTTTCTGACTGTCGTTGGTGGGAAAAAGTACAGGGCTGGGCCGGCGCTTCATGGTGATGCCGTCTTTACTTTCGGCAATACCCAGCCGTGACGTTCGTTCACCGATGCCGGTTCCCGATTTGTCTTCTGCGCGATAGAGTACATAAATTATGTTGTTCCTGACCGTAGCCGCGGGATTAAAAACATCATTGGCTTCCCACGCAACCCGGGAATTGCTCATCGGATCCAGGAAAACGCTTTTGGGATTGGGCGAAAGCACCGGGTTGGCATTTGCCGGGCGAATAAAAGGCCCAAATGCCCAATTACTAAGACGCTCCTGTGCAATGGTGTTTAGTGTACCAACCAGTAGTAAAGCAACTGCAAGCATTCGTTTCATAATACATATTTTAACGGCCTGGCGAAGATAGGAAGAAGGCCGGTGCTGTAATGTATTACGCAAAAATGGCTTGCCTTATGCGTTGGGCCACATATTCTCAATACCCAACCTGCTTCACCGCCTGTTTTCCCAACCTTTCGGCTAACTGTGCCAGGTACAGACTGGCAGGATCAACGGGTGTATTGTGCGCATCATAGATACCTTCGGGCAGAAAAGGTTCTGTATTAAAAGGAATGGCTTTTTTTTGTGGTTCTCCCTTGCAACCTATTACCCAGTTGGCGGCCCCGGGCGGTAACTGGTTCAAATAGGAGCGGGCGGTACAATTCCAGGCAACGGCCCAGCCTATTGCCCAGCCATGGCCTGATCCCATGGAGCCCCGGTTCATAAAATCAATACCGCCATCGGGTACCTGGCATCTATCTATCAGCAACCCGGTTGCCCAGCGTTGATGCGGTTGGATCCAGCCGTTACCCCGGAAAGTGCAGTTCAATAAAACAACAGGCCCCGTTACCTTGGCGCCGGTACCAAAGAAAAACAGATTATCACCTGTAATAGTACACTGGTTAAAGAACAGCTGCATGCCGCTTCCATTCAGATCGGCCGGTTTGGCCGCGCCTTTTGTAGGCACGTCATGTACAATGTTTATATGATCGAGGGTTATTCGGTTCCCTGTAATACTAATGCTGTTGACCGTATTCCGTATTTCCAGGTTACGTGCCCATCCGTCGGTTAAATCACTCATGGTTAACGCCCGGTGATGCCCTTCATTGATGGTTACCGATTGTGCCGGTGCAACAATGCGCAGGTTCTCAACGCCCGATTGCGATATGGTACCGCTGGTTGCTATTTTTGTTACCGAAACACCATCTGCGCCAAGGTATGTCATATCGTAGGAATCTGTGAGCGGGAAATCGACCGTGATGGTATTCTTATTTATCTTCCTGATAACTCTTTCCGTCGTTATTTCACCGGTAACCCAGGTTTGCTTTTTGCCATCGCGCACCATTTTATCCATGCCCATAAATTGCACCCAGGCATCGGTTACAGGCCGGGAAATACGAATGATATCACCTGGCGAAAATCCTTTAGCACTGCGTAGTTGAAAATGGAGCGTGCCCGAGGGAACATAGGGATCGGCAATCGTGGTGGTTATATTGGTTGCTTTTGTAGTTTCGTTACCCTTTACTACAATACAGGCATGTGGAGTTCCACTCATGTTAATGATGGTACCGTTTTCACCGGAGCCGCTTCCTTGTAATACCACACCACTCGCGCTGATGGTTATTGCCCGTTCGCAGATATAAGTACCCGGTTTTAACAACACAGCGCCGCGCACCCCGTTCACCAGGGGCATGGAGGCGACCTGGTCAATAGCCTGCTGAATGGCATTGGTATTATCACCTTCTGCCGGACTAACACTAACTTTCACCGGAACAGCTGGTATGGCTACACCGCCACCCATATAGCCGGCATAGGAAAAATCCATGATTTTGTCGCCGCGTTCTGTTGTTTTGTAATCCAGTTTATTACCGGCATTCATATACACCCATTGGCTTTTAACAGCCATGGCCTGCGCGAATATATGGGTATAAAAAAGAATAAAAGCGGCAATGAGGAGTCCATTTTTAGGAAGGGCAAGCAATTTCATAATTGTCATTTAATTCACAAAACAATGTGTTGTGCAAGTAATTACAATTATGGCAGTAACAGGTAAACAACATTAACCAAATAGTAAGCCGGTTTAGCCGTCAGCTATTTTAAAAAGATCGTACTTATTGCGGTTTTCATTCGCTTTACTCCTTCAAATCCACTATTTTGAACTTTTCACCCGCGAATTGCAGCAACCCGTTTTTCACTACACAAGCGCCGGTTACCTGCAGCACCTGGTTTTCTTTTTTAAATAAGGGTAACAGGTGGTCATAAGATAATTCGGCCTGCTCCCGGCCAAACATAAAACGATAACTCAATCTTTTTGTTTTTTGATCGTAGCGCATATAGGTTTTTCCCGAATTCTCATAATAAAAATAGGTATAGATGGTAAAATCTTTATCGTAAATACCAGGACTATAAATGGGCCATTTGTTGGTGCATTTCATCGAAATGTATTGTATAGAATCTTTGTCAACAGAAAACTGGGATACGGTATAATATTCTTCTGAGGTAGACGATGAGCTCCTTCCCCAAAAATGGTGAATGGCAATATAGATAAATGGACCAGTTTTGTAGATATCTGTTATCGGATCAATATTATCTTCCAAATCGAGGCGTTTTCCATTTTTAAAATGCAGGTACCCATGATATACCTCATTACCATAGGGTCCTCCGCCATTGCCATATATAATATAGATCTTAAATGCCGAATCGGGGGCGTAGTGAACGTTCCCTCCGCCATATCCCATACGGCTTTCACGAAGGATACTATCAATCATTTCGTCTGTGTAAACTTTATTATCATCAGGTGTTTCCTTAACCAAATTCATATTTAATTGCCGTGCGTATTGCTCTATCTGCAGAGAATCTTCATTTGACAATTGCTGTCCATAACCATAACCAGGAGATAAAGCAGTTAATAAAACAATGAACGACAAAAGAGAGATGCGTAAAACAGGCGGCATAATAAATTATTTTTCTGTAAATGGGTTGTCTGTTAGTTCTTGTCCTTACTTGCCGGCACCGGTATTTCTTTCTTTACGATCGATCCGTCTTTTTGTATGGTAAGCATGATCGACATTTTATGTGGATCGGGCATTACGGTTTCGTGCCAGCAATCTCCTTCAATCTTAATCTCGTTGTAATTAATAAAAGTTGCATCCCGGCCATGGTGAAAATGGTTATTGCCAATAACAAATCCTAACAGCACGGCAGATTTGGCCTGCAAACAATTGTTGCGGTTGCCAGTACGATTAAATGTAACCAGGTAAGAATGACCACGCCGTTGCGAAGTGATCATAAACATCAGCATTTGATTATTGATTGGCTTTGTAGGTGAAATTCGAACAATGGCGTAGGTGTCAGTATCCAGTGTATCAAAATCTGATTTGAAATTTTCTTCATCAACTTCGCCGGAAATTTCAATACAATCACTTTCGCCTTCAGTTAAAGATACAAGGGCGGCCTTATGAATGGCTTTTAATGAAGCAACGCTTAATCGTATGTATCTATAGCCCTCATATGTCTGTTTGAGCGGCAGGGAAAGGGATTTAATGGTTTGAAAGTTCCTGCATAAATCTATTGGTGGCACACTATCTGCAGTTTGCGAAAATGAAGTATGACATGCAAAGAATAAAATCAATAATAGTAAAGGGGTCTTCATAATTGTACTTTGCAACAAAATAGAAAGCCTTCCGGGTATTGTATAAAGCCTGATGCAATTTTAACTTTAGTATAGTATAACGGCCGGTGTTATTATAAAATGATCCTATATAACATAAAAAAAGCTGCCCATCCCGGCAGAGCCGTGACGAGCAGCTTATAGCACTAAGGCTTTAGGGGTTACAATATCTCTTCCAGTTTTTTAATCAGCGCCTCTCCGCGCAAATGAACTGCAACGATCTTTCCCTGGGGATCGATCAGGAAATTCATCGGAATTTCCTGAATGCCGTAGAGTTTTGACACTTTGCTGTTTTCTTCAGCGGTTAGCGTCGCCACCTGTGTCCAGGTGAGCTTGTCCTTGATGATGGCCGCTACCCAGGCTTTGCGATCACCCGGTTTTTCCAACGATACGCTGAGCACCGTGAAGTTTTTATCTTTGAAACGGTCGTACGCCTTTATCACGGTCGGGTTTTCAAAACGGCAGGGGATGCACCACGATGCCCAGAAATCGAGTAGCACATACTTCCCTTTGAAAGAAGACAGCTTAACCGGATTACCCAGGGTATCGTTCAGCACAAAATCCTCTGATGGTTTACCCGGCCCTAATTTGAAGGCTGTTTCAATTTGCTCACCCATTGTTTTGCCCACCACTGTTTTTTTCAATGGCGCTGCCAGTTTATTATACTGTGCGTCCAGCATTTCTTTTTCTTCCGCCAATGCTTTTGCAGTTACTCTTTCATGAAGCAGGTCCAGCGATACATGCGATGCCGGGTTGGCTTTCAGGAATGCCATTTCAACGCTGTCTATCTGTTGCTTCATGCGGTCATTTTCGGCGCTGTTCAGGTTCCTTATCACCGTGTCGCGGGCCGCAATTGCATGCAACATGGCATTGTACGCGGCGGCTTCCTTTTCTTCAAACGGTTTTAGCTTCGCCTGCAGCGTCAGCAGATCTTTTTGTGACTTACCCGGGGCTTTGATCACTGCTTTTGCAAATGGTAATCCTTCCAGTGTAATCAGACCGCCTTCAATAAAAAACTCCCGTTTTTCATTGAATACCCAGGGATTGGCTTTGCGAACCTCTTTTGATGTAGGCATGGTGAGCGATGCTTTGGCAGGGTCTATCACGGTTCCTTCAAATGTAAAAGCGCCATCTTTTATAATAGCCGCTGTGTACACTTTTTTAATGCCATTGAAATAGGAGAGTGTCACCTTTTCGCCATTCCTGGTGGTATCCTTCAAATTTCCTTTTATCTGAAATGCGGTTTGCGCAGACAGCGAAAGGGAAGCACAGGTCAATATACTTCCTGCAACAAATGTTTTAACTGTATTATTCATCTTTTTTATTTTGTTTATACGGATCAGTTTTTAATTTACGGCTCTCCAGTTCATGTCTTTTATTTTGATCAACCCATCCCAGTCGGATTTAATGACCGGGGAAATGGTTACGGTATTGGGATTGGTACCTACCGTATAACGGCGCAGCCTACCTTTTGTGCTGGCATTATACGTAGCAACATACAGCGCATTGGCAGTAAAGTCTACCTGCGTATCAAATTTGAGCATGGTGATCTCATCTGCCACTTCGGGAAATGTGTAGGTTTTTTCAAAGCCCCTGTTATAATCATAGGCATACAATATGTTGCCTACTGCATAAAATACCACCGTACGGTTTGAAGAGAATGCATAAAAACTGGCTTTGTCGAAATTGGTAGCTAACGGTAGTACGGAATACATATCACGCTTTTGCGGCGTGGCGCCGTTTGCGTAAAATTTATAGATATAGTGATTGTTGCTGTTGTCATAATGGCAAAAGAGTTGCCATTGGTAGAGCCGAATGAACAATGGCTGATTGGGATTGGTACCATACTGTTCGGTTAACCCGATCACGCTGCTTTTGCCTCTGATCTCGATATCGGGTAAACGATTGGGATCAGAACCAAAAGTTGATTTTTCTATAATGGCAAAGGAAGGGTCTAACGTTTTCAATGCCTGCAGCGGACTTTGGTTGCTCACCATTTTCAGTTCTTTGGCTGTAAACGTGGTGGAGGAGCCGGTGAAGCTTTCTTTCTTACGCTGGTAGATCCCTGTTACCACCTGGTCTTTCATGGTGGTGACGGCCTGAATCATTTTGACAGTAAGCCTATCACTGACTCTAACCCGCACTTCCATTTGTTCGTGGCCCACTGCTGAAATAACGAGGACCTGTCCTGTTGACGCGCGAATGACAAATGCACCTTTTGCGTCGGTAGTAGTGCCTCTGAACAAACCTTTGATCAGAACGCTGGCGCCAACAAGCGGCTCGCCGTTCTCTGACATTACCACTCCGGTAATAACACGGATGCTGTCTGCCGGAGAAATTTCTTCTTTCTGTAATTCAACATCTGCAACTGGTTTGTGGGAAAGAAAAATAGTCTTGCTCTCGATGCGAAAATTCAGTGGCTGATCTTTCAGCGCCGCCTGTAAAAATTCGACGAGGGGCATGTTTTGCGCCGAAATGGTCACCGGCTTTGTGTTGAGCAGCAGTTGCTTGTTGTAGAAGAACACAAAACCGGTTTGTTGCTCCACCGCCGAAAAAATGCTTTTCAGCGAAAGCCCTTTCGCCGACAGCGTTACCTCTTGCGAGAAGGAATTTGCCGAAACGGTTAGCGTGGCGGCAAAAATAAAAATGGTTAACATTCTCATAGACTTACTTTTTGAAGCCGTGAGCAGTAGGGAAGTACCTGCATGTAGGAGGCCCGGGGTAAACTTCCCGGATAGGTACCGGATTCGTTTCGGGAACGGTCCGGCATACAAAAAAGGCACGTCACACTGACCACAAGTAGCAGTTTTGGGCATACTTTTGTTGCAGTTTGGTTGGTTAAAAAATGCTTATAAAGCTTAACGCTAAATGCTAAACGCCGAACGCTAATACACTTTATTAGGCGACCTTTGTGGTTCTGCGTTTGGCGTTCCGCGTTCTGCGTTCTGCGTTCCGCGTTCTGCGTTTGGCGTTCTGCGTTCTGCGTTCTGCGTTCTGCGTTTATGGCAATACAATCAGTTTACGACCTTCTACCCGAAAGTGTACTCCCATTTCCTGCAGGGACTTCAGCAATCCCGACAAACTAACGTTGTTGCTCATCTTACCGCCGAACTGGATATCAGGAATGTTTTTTTCATACACCACTTCTATATCATACCAGCGTTCCAATTGTCGCATCACTTCTTCCAGGCTGGCATCTTCGAAATTGAAGAAGCCGCTTTTCCAGGCTATTGCTTTGGCAACATCAGGTGAATGGTCAATGGTCAATGGTGAATGAGCAACTACCACGGCTTGCTCTCCGGGTTTCAGGATGATCGAGTTTTCTTTGCCGTCTGCCGATTGTTTGCCGTCTGCCGTTTCACGTTTCACGATCTTCAAACTTCCCTCTACCAAAGTGGTTTTTACGGCCGCTTCGTTGGAATAAGCATTCACATTGAACTGTGTTCCCAGCACCTCGATCTTAACCCCTCCGGGGCCTCCCTGGCTTAGCGGGGAAAGAATATTTACAATGAAAGGCATCTTCTGCCGTGAAAGCGTGCGCACGGGAAGTTGAACGGACGCCACTTCAAAAAAAGCTTCACCGGTTACTTCTACCCAGCGTTCATCGTCAGAAAACACAGTAGGGTAGCGGAGCGAACTGGCGGCGTTCAGCCACACTTTTGTTCCATCGGGCAAAATCAATTGAAACTGCCTGCCTTTGGGCGTTGTGAGCGTATTGTAAACCGGCGCCGTTGAACCGGTACCCGGGGTATATGCCAGCGCTCCGTTTTTCACAACAACCTGTGTTCCGTTTTGAGTAGCTACCACGCCGTTCCCCAGGCTGTCAAGCACCAGCTGACGGCCATCGGAAAGCGTTAGAATGGCGCCGTCACGTCCAGGCGGGATATCCACCGTTTTCTTGGCCATAGCAGCGGGAGCGGAGCTTTTGCGGTTCATCAAATAGTAGCCATAGCCACCAACGCCTGCCAGTAACAATACCATGGCCGCCACCCGGGCAAAACGCCGTAACCGGCTCATTCGGCGAACCGGAATTGTTGGCGTGTTGCTGCCGATCTGCCGGCGGATCTTCGATAAAATGATGGCTTCATTGTCTTCTTCCTCTTCCTGGTGCCAGGCAAGCACCAACTGGCGCAATTGTTCCTCGTCATTAATGGATTCAAACAAACGTCGATTGCGTTCCGATTGTGAACGCCACTGATTTAGCTGCTCCTGTTCGGCATCGGACAAATTGCCCTGCAGGTGCTTCATTAAAAGATCGGTAAGGTTGGTCATGGAGATCATATGCACACACTACAATCGAACAATCCCGATCAACCAGTCCAATATGAAATTTTTTTTAACTTTTTTTGAGCAGTGCGCCGGATCAGAGCCAGTCGTTATATTCCAGCAGTACCAGCAGGGAGCTGATCATCAGTTCTTTGCCCAGCGCCAATTGCAGCAGCCGCACCGCAGTGACCCGCTGATTGATAACAGTTTGCGCTTTGATCTGCAGCAGTTCGGCAATTTCGGCGGGCTTTAATCCATCGCGATAGGAGAGCAGGAAGATATCTTTCATCCGCGGCGGCAGTTTATTTACTTCCGCATAAATTCGGCGAACCAGTTGTAGTTGTACCTGTTCTTCGAAGAAATCGCCGGGCGACCGTTCATTGAGTTGACGGAGCAGTTCGTCGCGGCGGCCGGCTTTCATTTGCCGGTGTTTTAGCAGGTTATAGCATTTATTGCGGACGGTTACATATAAAAAGGCCGATACGGCATCCAGGGTGGGAAAAGTATCGTTTTGCTGCCAGAGCTGAACAAAACTTTCTGCGGTAAGGTCGCGGGCGTCTTCCTTTTCCTCAATAAATTTTTTGGCAAACCAGTATATCCGCCGGTACAAATGCCGGTACACCGTTGTAAAAGCCTCCTCGCTCCCGGCGCGAAACTGTTGCATCAGGGCAACTTCATCCTGTATTTCATTTTCTGTTAATGCCAAAACGTGCCCGAAAACTGTTTAATAGGGTATGTTTTAATAAGATAGTCCATCTGTGGGTGCCTGCAAGATAGGCACATTTTTAGAAGAACCGGCTGGTTGGGACAACCGGAATACCACGAAAAAATGAAGCGATTAGCCGCTTTTTTCATTTATTTGCAACAAAATAGGAACATTTTCCTGGAAATTAATTGTATGACAGAAGAACAACACAACTTTAAGAAGATCGAAATGGTGGGTGACCGCGTGTTACGATTAGCTGCCGTAGAACTTTGTAATGAAATTATAGAGAACAGATACAAGGCCACTGAAATTATCGATCAGTTGGGGAGTACCAAGGTATTCGCGTTGATCGCCAGATATAAGAAGCTGACGCCGCATAAAAGCGACCCCGGAGAAAAAGGACATTCAAAACAAATGGCAAGCGCTTATGAATTTTCAATAGGAGCGCTCTATTACGAGAATAAAGAAAAGGCCATAGAAACTGCCAGAAAAGACCTGGAACATTTTTATGAAAATCAGGATATCTACTTTATAAAGAAGCAGGCATAAGCCTGCTTCCCGGTTAAACATTTAATTCATTCTCGACAAAAGCTGCTTGCTTATATATTCTTCGAAATCCTTCAAAAAAGCTTTATTGTTGCGACACGCTTCAAACAATGATTCCAAATGTGAAGTTTTGAAAAAGCCGGAGGTGATCATTCGGGCAAGTGCAGGATTAGCGTCAATCCACGTAGTTTTCAGACTGTGGTTTTTTAAGAAAGATACAATGATCTCAACGTTGTAATACATGGCGACATTTGATATGCCCTGATTTAAAACGGACAATTCATGAAACGCTTGTGGATAGTTTGCCGCACTAAATTTTTCGTTATCCTTAATTGGATTAGTATTGGTAATGCTTGTCATAAAAAATGTAATTGAACCAGGATAAATAAATAACTTTTTACTGTCTGCTCATGTTGTAAAAAACCGCCCCAAAATTTAATTCAAGACGGTTTCCCGCGTCTAATTCGTTCGTCAGTATGTTAATCTTTTGTTTTGTTTCTTAATTTGCTCTTGCTAATAGGCACCTTATGCCCTTTTTCATCGATCCAGTAATAATTTGAATGCTTGTCGATGTAAATGGTTTCCCCATTTGGGCCTTCCTTATCTTTATAGATCTTGTCAGAAATTCGATTTTTTCCTTTTGAAGCCAGTTCTGCCGTTTTATTGCCCACTTTCACAGCACCTTTTTTGACATCTTTTGCTACGCTGGTTGTGTCCTGTGCATTGGCAGAAGAAAATCCCACAAGCGCCGCAAAAATTGTAATTCCTATATACTTTTTCATGATTTTGTTGTGTTGCAATAATTATTACATATGATTAGTTTACTACTTCCTGTTACAACACGATGCAAAACTCTGTCTATTAACCCAAACAACTGTTACACAATTGGCTGAATAAGTTATATCATTCACACATTCGCAGGCATCCCGATAATTAAGCTTAGCTTACAGGAACATTTAACTAAGTTTTGCCGTTAAACCTGGTTATCAGACTCTCTGGCTATACAAGCCGGTATGATAGCCTTTATTCATTTAATAAAAAATATTTGAAGCTATACATTAAAAATATGGTTTGCATCCGGTGCAAAATGGTAGTGAAAGAAGAATTGACAAAATTGGGATTACATTATACCTCGGTAGAACTGGGTGAAGTAGAAGTTCTGGAAAAGATCTCCGTTGAACAGCATGATCAGTTTAAAGCAGCGTTGTTGAGATCTGGCCTTGAATTAATGGATGACAAAAAGAGTGTATTGATACAGAAGATAAAAAATATTATTATTGAATTGGTGCATTATTCCGAGGAACCGCTGACAATAAATTTTTCTAAGTTTTTAAGTCAGAAACTAAACCACGATTACACATACCTTGCCAATCTTTTTTCAGAAGTTCAAGGCACAACGATTGAAAAATTCCTGATCGCTCACAAAATTGAACGGGTAAAAGAATTACTCGTATATGATGAATTGAATCTTACCCAAATCGCTTACCAGATGCATTACAGCAGTGTGGGACATCTTTCGGCTCAGTTTAAAAAAGTAACCGGCCTCACCCCTTCGCATTTTAAACAGCTTAGAGATAAACGACGCTCCATGCTTGACGACATGTGAAAGATGTGATCTTTTATTGCATGTGTGAATCATGTAATCAATTTATTCAATTATGTAACGCTGACCCCTGAAAAGAGGCCCACCTTCGTATAATAGCCCCTGACGATCTTTTAATAAAAAAATTGCTTAATGAAATCTATGAAAGTTTTATTCGTAACCACCTCGCATAATAAAATGGGCGATACCAACGACAAAACCGGTGTATGGCTTGAAGAACTGGCAGCGCCTTATTACGTATTTAAGGAGGTTGGCGCCGACATTACGGTTGCCTCGCCCAAAGGTGGCCAGGTTCCACTGGACCCCAAAAGCCAGGGCATCATTATTTCAACCCGAAATACAAAACGTTTTCTGAAAGATGAGGAGGCGATGAATTTCCTGGCCCATTCCACGGTGCTGTCGGATATAAATGCAGCTGATTTTGATGGGGTATTTATCCCCGGCGGGCATGGTCCCCTCTGGGATTTAGCCGACAACAACACATTAAAGCAATTGCTCGAAGCTTTTTACCGGGAGGACAAACCCATTGGTGCGGTATGTCATGGTGTAGTTGGTTTGGTAACATTGCAAAATGATCAGGGAGCAGTTTTGGTAAAAGGAAAACAACTCACCGGCTTTAGTAACAGTGAAGAGGAATCATCGGGTTTAACCGGCGTGGTGCCATTTTTATTAGAGACTAAACTGGTTTCCCTGGGTGCATTGTATAGCAAGGGAGCTAACTATGTTAACCATGTGGTGGCAGATGGCAATATCATCACCGGTCAAAACCCTGCTTCATCTGAAGAAGTAGCGAAAAAAATGCTAGCATTTGTGAAAGAGAATATAGAAGCAACCCACGCATTTTAAACCGGAAATGGTTGAATTAAGAATCAGTCAGCAAAAATTCAGGTCATGGAAAACGAAAATAAAAACAGCAACTCCAACAACAAAGAAATTGAAAAATCAAAATCGCACATCATTGTTGAAATTATTGAGTACGTACCTAATTCGGTGGTAATTAAAACAATTATAAAAAAATCAACTGGAAACATAAGCGTAATGTCTTTCGACAGCGGGGAAGGATTAACGGAGAAGACTTCCCCCTTTGATACTTTTGTTCAAATCATTGAAGGCAAGGCGGAGTTCGTTATTGACAAAGTAACCAATTTACTCGAATCGGGCCAGGGGATTATCATACCTGCGCATTCGCCGAATCTTATAAACCCTAATGGACGGTTCAAAATGATTTTGACTACCATTAAAAGCGGGTACGAGGAGTAATAACACCCGTCTCTTTCACCACATACGGGGCCCGACTCAAAATAAACGCATTGAAAGCCTTTACAGATAAAACTGTAGAGGCTTCTTTCATTTCATTATGTATTTTGTATTTGTTTTCATTAGCATATTATCACACTTGTCACGCTTTAGCGGATTATCGAATTATCAAATTAGCCAATTAACCTATTTATTATTATTTTATTAATTTTAGCGCCAAAGCAAACCAGATAGTGCCAGAACAACCCATATACAATGAACGGGAATTGCTGCAGCGGGTTGCTGTGGGAGACCAGGATGCTTTTGCCCGCATTTTTGAAACCTACAGGCAGGGCTTATATACTTACCTGCTCCGGATCACAAAATCAGAAGTGGTGGCAGAGGATATTCTCGTTGATGTTTTTATAAAACTTTGGGTTGGCCGCGAAATGCTTGTGCGCATTGAGAACCTCGATGGATTTTTGCATAAAGTGGCTTACAACAAGGCCATGGATTTTTTTAAAACCACTGCCCGGCATGCCCGCCTTCAGCAGGTTTATGCCCAACGAATCAGCGGCCAGGCCGAACCAACTCAGGAAGACTGGCTGATTGACGAAGAGTGCCGCCGCATTTTTCAGGAGGCGGTAAACCAGTTGCCACCTCAACGCAAGCTCATTTATACCCTCAGCCGCGAACAGGGGTTAACGCATGAAGAGATCGCTCAGGCCTTACATCTCTCCCGAAATACTGTAAAAAGTACAATTATGGCGGCCAATCGCTCTATCAGCGAGTATCTGCAAAAATTTTACCCGGGCAATGCGGCGCTTTCCTGCCTTTTTTTACTCGCCTGAATAGCTCCCCAAAAAAAAATTTAAAAAAAAGTTAATGGGGCAATAGCCCTTTTTCTTTGTTCGTGCCGTCGTATGAACATAACCCATCGTAATGAGCACAAACAACAGCCGGTTGCAATACCTGGTAAGCAAATACCTGAATGATACATGTACACCGGATGAACTGGCGGAATTTTGGCAACTTATAGGGGATTTAAAAGATGAAACTCCCATGCAGGTTGCCTTGCAAAACCTTTGGCAGCAATCAAAGGCCGGCCATGATACGCCAGCCATGGGGTGGGCGCAGGTACTGCAAACCATTTACGATAAAGCCAGCCCCGCGCCGGCAGAACAGGCCGAAATAATTCCTATGCGCAAACGCCCTGTCATTCGTTGGGCGGCAGCAGCTGTTATTGTGTTGTCGCTGGGAGCTGCGGCTTACTGGTTGTTTAATAACAACCGGGCCGGTTCAACCGGGGTTGCTGCAACGACTACCACCGTCAAAGATGTGCAGGCGCCACAAAGCAACCGGGCCACCATTACCCTGGCAAACGGAAAAACAGTTTACCTCGATAGTGCTGCCAATGGTTCGCTGGCAACGCAGAGTAATGTGCAGTTGGTGAAGCTGGCCGATGGACAAATCGTTTATAAAGGGGCTGCCAATGAACTGGTATATAATACCCTCACCAATCCCAGGGGCAGTAAAGTAATTGATATGACGCTTTCTGACGGAAGCCGTATCTGGCTCAACGCCGGTTCCTCCATAACCTATCCGGTAACATTTGTTGGGCATGAAAGAAACGTTGAAATAAACGGTGAAGTATACTTTGAAGTAGCACATAATGCCGCCATGCCTTTCCGCGTACGCCATAGCGCCACGGAAGTACAGGTATTGGGAACTCATTTTAACATCAACGCTTATGACGATGAACCTGCCGTGAAAGTGACTTTGCTGGAAGGATCTGTAAAAGTCGTGAAACGTGAAACCGGCAAAGAAAACCTTGCAATTCTGAAACCTGGTCAGCAAGCTGCAATAGCAGACAATTCACCATTGACCATTGACCATTCACCAGATCTTGCCCAGGTAATGGCCTGGAAGAATGGTCTTTTCAGTTTTACAGGCGCCGACCTTACAACCGTTATGCGGCAGTTGGCACGCTGGTACAATATCCAGGTAAAATACGAAGGACAAATGCCTGCCAGAAAATTCAGTGGAGAAATTACCCATGACCTTACCTTATCTCAACTTATGAATGGATTGCAATCATTGGGCATACAATTTAATATTGAAGGCCGCACAATGATCCTAAAGCAAAAATGATTGAATGATCGCCTTGCCTTAACGAAAGTTCAACGTGTTGCCAAATAAAAGCCGAAGATGTCGTTACCACCTCCGGCCGGCGTTTGGGCAATAATCAGCACGTTGTGGAAGACTGCTTATTACATAACCCAAAACAAAGCAAATCTATGCTAATTGCTGCGCTATTCCGTCTTGGCGTAAGACGGAAGCCTATTACCAAAACTATGCTCGTTATGAAGTTCACGGCCATCATTTTATTAGCCACCTGTTTACAGGTTTCTGCGAGGGTCTTTTCCCAGCCGGTGACATTCTCCGGTAAAGATGTTCCGCTTCAACAAGTGTTCAATGCAGTGAAGAACCAAACCGGTTATGTTTTCTTTTTTGATGAAGCATTGCTAAAAGGGACAAAGCCGGTTACCATTTCAGCCAGGAATATGCAGCTGGAAGCATTTCTCGGGGAAGTATTAAAAACACAGCCGCTGAAATATTCAATCCAGGGTAAAACCATCTTTTTATCGCAGGCGCCTGCGCCTGTGAAAGCCGAACAGGTGTACAATGTAAAAGTATCGGGTATCGTGTACTCGCCCGAGAGGCAGCCATTGCCCGGTGCTTCAGTGCGGGTTAAAGGAACCGCTACCGGTACCGAGGCCCGCGATGGCGGTTTATTTACACTGGATGATGTAAATGACAACGCCGTACTCCAGATCACCTCAGTGGGTTACCAGGTAAAAGATATAGCCATTGCCCGCCTGAAAGCAGGTAATGACATACAGGATGTAAAACGCCTGAGTGGTGATAATACCGCCATTAATTTTGAAGTGGTATTGACCCGGTCGGTAGACACGCTGGATGCCATCGTTGTAAATAGTTACTCTACCGGTTACCAAACACTGAGCAAGGAACGCGCTACCGGCGCTTTTGCCACGGTTACTGCCGGTTCATTCAAACAACAACGCCTGAGCTCGCTGAGCTCATTGCTCGAAGGCCGTGTTGCCGGTTATAACAATGGCCTTATCCGGGGAACTACCTCCATGAACGGCGTTACCAGTCCGTTGTATGTGATTGACGGTTTTCCGGTGGAGAATACATCGTATAATAGCAATGGTAGCTCGCTGGTTGAAAATTTACCCGGGCTTAACCTGGAAGATATTGAGAAGATAACGGTGCTGAAAGATGCGGCTGCTGCATCCATCTACGGTGCCCGTGCCGCCAATGGGGTAGTGGTGATCATTACCAAAAAAGCAAAGAAGGGAAAGCCTCAGATCAACGCTTCCAGCACATTTACCGTTCAGCCCTATAATTATTATACCGATCGTTTGGCTAACTCCGCCGACATGGTCGACCTGGAAAAAGAATGGGCCGCTAACAATACCAATTTGCAGGGAAGCAATGCGGCAACCTATGCCAACAACATGCTCACGAACAATATATACGTCAATCAGGGTATAAAAGCGTATCTCAATTACTATGCGGGAAAAACTACCCAACAGGACCTGAATACAACGGTAGACCAGTTATCGAAAAACGGATATAAATATTACGATGACCTGGAGAAATACGCCAAGCGCAATACATTCCTGCAACAGTACAATGTGAGTGTGGCGAATGCCAGCGACAAAAACGCATTTTATTCATCCGTTACCTATCGCGATAATGCGCTGGAGGATAAATTTTCAGCCAACAAGAACCTGGGTTTGAACCTGCGCAATACGTCTTATGTTACCAAATGGCTCAGCCTGGAGCTGAGCACCTAT
The DNA here is from genome assembly GCA_966212235.1 of uncultured Niastella sp. Lineage (GTDB taxonomy): Bacteria > Bacteroidota > Bacteroidia > Chitinophagales > Chitinophagaceae > Niastella. The sequence goes on from CBIHPP010000016.1 coordinate 213,093, forward strand.
CTGCAATATTCCGATATAAAAATGCAGGGTTATAACCCGCTTTCACCAGGTTATAACTATATGCCCTATGATCAGTTAGCATATGACGATGGTTCTCATTATACCTCTGCCGCTTCATCGCGCCTGAGCACCAATACCATGAACATCATCAACCAGTATAAGTTGTACAGCATGGATATTACGCCGCTCGATGAGATCAGCATAAACCAGGGCAAAACAAAAAGCTTTATGAGCCGCAGCTATGCCAAGCTTGACATCAAGTTTGCAAAATGGCTGAACTACCAGGTGTCATTTCAATATGAGAACAACAACGAACGTTTCAGCAGGCTCTACGAAAAAAACAGTTATTACGTGCGCAGTCGCGTAAACGGTTTTGCCCAATATACTGCCGCTAACGGCTTCCAGTACCTGTTACCTTATGGAAATATTTACAACCGGCAAACACAGCAGAGTACCTCCTACAACTATCGTCAGCAGTTGAACTTTGATAAAACCTTTGCCGGGCATCACAACATTACTGCGATCCTTGGTTCTGAAACAAAGCACATGAAGCTGGAGCTCAATAACCAAACACAGTATAACTATGATCCCAGCCTGCTTACAAACAGTCCGGTGAATGCCGCCAACCTCATCAGCGCCTCCGGTTTATTATTGGGTGGTACATTTGCTGCCACCGACCTGGGGTACGACCGGGAAGTGGTGAATCGTTTTGTATCGTTTTACAGCAATGTGGGGTATTCATTTGATGATAAATACCTGTTGACAGGCAGCCTTCGCTGGGACCGCAGTAACCTGTGGGGAACCGATTCAAAATACCAGAATAAACCATTATGGTCAGTTGGTGCCGGCTGGAATATTTATAAGGAAGGTTTCTTTACGCCCGGTTTTGTATCCTTCCTGAAGCTGCGCAGTTCCTATGGTATTGGCGGGAACATCGCCAAGAATTCCGCTCCGTACATGACAGCGTATTATAGTACGAATTTACTGCTCGGTGGTATACAAGGTACCATTAGCAACCGGCCCAATCCACTGTTGTCATGGGAACGTACGTTCACCGGCAATATCGGGGTCGACTTTGCTATGTACAACAACCGCATCACCGGTTCGGTAGATTACTACAACAAGCGCGGTAAAGACCTGCTGGCCAGCACCCAGGGGGTGCCAACCGAAGGCTGGGGGTACTCTACCTACACCATCAACAACGGACAAATGACCAACAACGGCATCGAGACTAATATCAGTGCCGATATCATAAGGTCAAAAGACTGGAAATGGAACCTCACCGGTTTGATCGCGTTTAACAAAAACAAAGTGACGTATGTAAATGTAGAGGCGCCGGTGTATTTCCTGCAACTGGATTATGCGAATGCATATCCCCGCGTAGGCGATCCTTTTAACGCTATCTATAGCTATCAGTGGGCTGGTTTGAGCGATAAAGGACTTCCACAAGTGTATAACGAAAAAGGCGACAAGGTTACTTCGTCACCTACCACATTGAAGTCGATCGTATACAGCGGTACTACGGTGCCCAAATACAGTGGCTCATTCAGCAGTTCGCTCGATTATAAGAATTTTACATTTGCCTTCCTGATCACTTATGAAGGTGGACATCAAATAAAGAATACCGATCTGCCCATGCTGGGCTACCAGTATAATAGCGCAGTAGCCGGTTACATAACTCCGTTTGGTGCCGTAAACAAACGCATTACAGAACGCTGGATGAAACCCGGCGATGAAGCCACTACCAATGTGCCCAAAGCTATGTTCGCAGAATCCCCTGGCTTTAGTACTGCTCTCTATGACCTGTATACCAGGACATCCATTAATGTGTTGAATGCCGGTAATATTCGCTTGCGCAATATTTCGCTGGCCTACAACCTGCCTACACATATTACCCGGAGAGCATTTGTAGAAAGCGCCCGTTTGCAGTTCAATGTGGAAAATGCTTACACCATTGCGGCTGACAAAAAAGCCAAATACCTGCTGGGTGGTTATAACAGACCAAATTATGTATGGGGGCTGTACCTCGGGTTTTAATAAGTAAACAATTAAAAAAAGAACGGCTATGAAGTCTACAATAAATTTCACTATAAATATTGTGCTGTTGCTGCTGCTGGCTGGGTTGGGTTCCTGTAAGAAATATCTTGATGTATTACCTAAAGGCCAGAAGATCCCGACGACCCTGGCCGATTTTGAAGCGCTGGTAAGGGATGAGTACTCGAACCAACGTGCGCCTATAACACAAGCGGTATTGCTGTTGAACGACCGCTTTGAGACACAGGCGACCTTAAATGGCAGTCCGCTGTGGAAGCCCAATTATATGTGGGACGAAACCGCTAACAGGACCGATTTAAATAATGCTGATGAAAGCGCTTATTATACCGCGTATAGCGCCATTTCTACTTTTAACCTGATCTTACAATATGTTCCAGCCGCAACAGATGCAACGGATGCAGATAAAAGTACCCTGATAGCGCAGGCCAAACTGGGCCGCGCCATGCATTATTTCATTTTGGTGAACTATTATGCAGATACGTATGAGGCTTCGAATGCAGCTACCAAACTGAGTGTGCCCCTGATCGAAAGCGCCGACATCAATGCGCCGTACAAACAGGTAACCATTCAGGAAATGTATGATTATATCATCAGCAATGTAACGGCGGCCATTCCCGACCTGCCAGTGAAAGGCGCTACCATTGTGCATGGCACAAAAGGAGCCGCCTATGCTTTCCTGGCGCGCGTATACCTGCAAATGAGCGATTATGATAAAGCGCTTTCCTATGCTGACCAGGCGCTTGCCCAGAATGATAAACTGTTCGATTATACCGCCTATTACCAATCATATAAAACGCAGATAGAGCAGGCGGGCAATTATCCCAGTCTGCCAACACCCAGGGGCTATGATTATATTGAAAACTACATCATGATGCATGGTGAAGTTATTTACAGTAAAAGGGAATGGAATATGCGGGTTGACAGGGCCGCCCGTTTTGAAACAGGCGATGCCAGCCTGTCATCACGCTGGAAGTTGCGAACAGTAGGCGCAGATACTTACTATTATGCGATCACTGCCGGCCGGTTTAATGAAGGCGGTATTACTACCACTGAAGTGTACCTTATAAAAGCGGAATGCCTGGCGCGAAAGAATAACCTTACCGGTGCTATGGACGCATTAAATGCAGTTCGGGTGAAACGTATTTTCCCGGCTAATTACACCGCGTTAACAGCCGGCAGCACCGCAGCAGCAATTGACTATATCCGCCGTACTAAAGAAAACGAAATGCTCTTTAATATTGTGGCTTTTGCCGATATGCGCCGGTTCAACAAAGACCCGCTGTATTCCAAAACATTCACAAAAACAGAAAATGGGGTTACCGTTAGCCTGAAACCAGGTTCACCGATGTGGACCATGCCATTTCCCCTGGGCGCCATCAAGAACCCCGGTAACGGCACTATTCAGCAGAATGTAAACCAATAATACACTTATCAATGACACAAACCTTAATTAAGAAAACCTTGTATGCCATCGTCGCCCTGTTGATAGTGGGATCAATGTATTCATTTCAACGGGTAGCGAAGTATACCCTGACCGGTGAATTTAAAGACCTGCCCAATGGCACTAAAATAGAACTGGTGCCTGGCGGTACGCATAAAAATGAAAAGCCGGTAGCCGCAACAGTAGTGAAAGACGGCAGATTCACGTTCACAGGCAGTGTAAACAATCCACGCATTTTTTTCGTCAGAATAGCCGGAGAAGATTACAGCATGTTCCGGGTAATGGTAGAGAATACAGCTATTCATGTGACCGGTAAAGTGGTGGAGAAAGAAGTGAGAGGTTCAAAATCGCATCAGTTCAATGACCTGAAGGTTACTGGCAGTAAAGCCCACGAAGAATTTTTAAGCAAGACCTCGCTGCGTGAACGGTTGGGCGTTATGTATGAGGCTTACCATACCAATAATAAAGAGGTGATTGCGCAACTGGATTCGGCCAGCGCGAAGAAAGATACAACCCTCCGTAAGCAATTGATGGCTTCCGATGCGTACAAGAAATATGCAAAGGAGGAAAAAGAATTCTTTACAACCTGTCAGGATTCAATACAGGGATTGATCCTCGCTAACAAAGACAGCTGGTGGGGGCCTTTCCTGATGCTCGACCAGTTGAGTTATTTCACACCAAAGGACAAGGCCATTTTTGAGCAGTTCTCCGCAGCAGCGAAAGAAAGCTATTATGGCAAGATCGTGCAAGCCGATCTGTATCCCAAAAGTTATGTTGGTTTGAAAGCGCCTTCACTGGCATTTGTAGATTCAGAGCATAAACCGGTTTCATTTGCAACTTTGGCCAAAGGAAAAAAATACGTGGTCATTGATTTCTGGGCTTCCTGGTGCGTTCCCTGTCGCAAAGCCATTCCTGCATTAAAGCAGTTTTACCAGGAGAGGGTAAACAACGATGTGGAGATCATCAGCGTGTCGATCGACAAAAAAGAAGTCGACTGGGTAAAAGCCAATATCGCTGAAGCATTTCCCTGGCAAAGTTTCCTCGACCGTGCGGGCCTTGCCGATGCGTATAATGTAAAAGCGATCCCCGCTATGTTCCTGTTAACCGGGGAAGGGAAAGTAGTAGCCGAAAACATATCACTGGAAGAGATCAAAGCAAAGATCCAGTAACCCATTTACCAGTTGATCAAGTGGTCGTCCTCAGCTTGCAGGGCGGCCATTTTTTTATGTAAGGCGAAAAAATATGTCAACCTCACATATTCAATTATTCAAGCCAGTTTGCAAAACGTTTGGTCGCTGTTTTCGCTAAAAATAATACTACGCTGGCAAATCCTTTGTTGTTTTCGCGAAGATTGATTCCATTTTCGCAGAATGAACAAATTTTCCGCGAGAACTAATGCGATTCTCGCAGAATAAACCAATTTTTCGCGAAAAACAATACCGATCTCGCAGAACGAATTAATTTTTCGCTAGAAACGAACCTGTTTTCGCAGAAGGGACAAATTTTCTGCGAGAAATAACTCCATTCTCGCAGAATGAACGATTTATTTGCGAGAAACGAACCTTTTTTCGCGGAAGGAATAAATTTTCTGCGAGAAATAATACGTTTCTTGCAGAAGTAATTATTTTTTCGCGAGAAACCATCCAATGCTCGCAGAACGAATGAATTTTCCGCAAGAAATTTTGTTTCGGTTCTTCCAACCGTTATATTTGTAGTGCACTTTAAGCACTTGAAGTTTCCCACAGCAAGTAAAGATTTTTACTCCCGGCCATATTTGCGAACAACCACACTTTACATTAGATTTCCCTTGCTTCAAAGTTATATGTATTCAACTTCGGGTCGTAACGCTGTCCCGAAGATATGAATGGAGCATTCCAATGGTTGAGGTTAATATTTTGACTGGTAGCGTAACTAAATCATTTCATAACCAGTAAAATTTGCCGACATGATCCGGATATTAACCAGCTACAAAAAGCGCCAGGACGACCTTCAATTAACAGCCTATCGCGTGCTGGAACAAATGGAAAACAACGAGAATTTCCCCGATCCTCCGGCAGCACTGGCTGAACTAAAAAAAGTGCTGCCTGAATTTTGGCAGGCACTGGTCAATGCCGGAAGTCGCGACAGAGTAATGGTTTCCACTAAAGACGACCTGAAGAAAATCGTACTGACTTTGTTACAGGAACTGGAGGATTATGTTACAGCAACCTGCAAGGGCAACAGAACGCTGATACTTAACAGTGGTTTTGATGTTACCGATGAAACCCGAACCGGCAATACGCTGCCCGCCACTATTGAAAAACTGGAAGTGAAATTGGGTCCACCGGGTGAAGCTACCATAAAAGTCAGGAACGTAACCGGCGCAAGAGCCTATATACATCAATATACTTCAGAGCCTCCGACTAAACAAACCATTTGGGCCCATGAAGGCAGCGCCCTGAGCAGTTACACATTCACTGGACTGACCTCTGGCCAACGATACTGGTTCCGGGTAATAGCCATTGGCAGCGGTACACAAAGGGCTTACTCGCCCGTTTTTTCCGTGGTTATACAGTAATGGGTTTGACTAATTGAACTCCCGAGGTGTGACCTGGAGCACGATCCATTGCCTTTACCTGGTCTTTGAATTTCCGCGGTATCATCATCAATATGATCCGCTTATGAAATATGAACTTACGGATCTGTTTGTAAAAAGGAACCAATAACTGAACAATCCGGGGCCGCCCCAGGTCGAGCAGGTGGTTAATGTAGTTGGGTACCAGCATTCGTTGAATATCCAGCAATAAAAAATAGCGAACACCTCCCAAATGCTTTTTATACTGTTTATAAAGTTTATTGGTAAACGAACTCCTCACGAGGTTTCGGGTTAGCTGAGATTCATAAATTTTTTTCCACTCAATGTAATTAAAGTCAAGGTCCTGAATGTGCATTTGTCGACCGATCTTTACAAAGGTGCTTACAATTTCGTCTTTCTCACCATCAGTTAACTTTCTCTTCAACAACTCAAATGCGGCAATCGAATAATAAATTAACATGAACAACACATCCTGATAACCTTCATTGGATACCCTGAATCCACGCATCGATTCAACGTTCTCGTGTATCGAGTTTATTTTCTTAATTGAAGTAATCGCTTCCTGTTCTTCCTGACTAATGATATATTGAGCATATTTTATTGTAGAGAACAACCGTCCTATAGGATCGGCCGGAAGTTTGCCGGTAAAAAATAACCAGTCAACCTGCTTATTCAATGCAAATTCTGCTGAAGCGCCGGCGAATATAAAAAGCGTTATATCTGTCGTGGTCCAAATTTCTTTTACGATGGAGGTATCTTCAACGTATTTCTTCATCACTATTATTGTTTAGCCATTCCTTTTTCAAGTTGTTTTATCTTATTGCGGCATATTAGCAATGGAATAATCCCGATGATGCCAAAGGAGCAATCAATTAATTGCCAAAACACAGGTATCTCTCTTATAGGTCCTGCTATAATTGCAAGCGGAATCACTGATACGCAAGCTATGCAGCCGAATTCGATGATCCAGATATTCTTTACCGGGTCCTTCAACGGTCCGATAAAAGCGATAGCAATTACAATATGAGCAAAAGCCAGCCAGTCGTAACCATAAGCCAAATAAGGAAATTGCTCGTTCGTATGTTTAATGGCAAAGTAAGTGGCGTATAACCATTTAGAAATGACGTTATCCTGTTTGGGCCACCATGAACACACCCAACCGAGCTCGGTTTCTACCGGAAAAGCCGTTATACCGCTTAACACAAGGGCAACAATGAAAAAGATTATCAAGAATCTGATTTGCGTCCTTAAAACCTGATTGGTTAACATAAAAAGTACTTTGAAATACAAAGTAAATTAACTTTTTTCATACTTCCAACGTATATTTATAAAAAGAAGGTGGATGGAGGCGCTGGCATTATATGAAATATAGATGAATAGCAAAAAACTTAAGGCCGGGTGGGGGATTTATTTCGCAGCCATCGCTTCTACTTCCAATTTCCATTTTGTGTCGAGCAGTTGACAACAAACAACTGTCGATGCAGGTTGGTTGTTTCCTAAATATTTCATTCTTAATAGCACATTCGCCTCATCATAGGAAGGGTCAGCTAAATAAGTTCTGATAGAAACCAGGTTTTAATAATCCATGCCGGCAGATTTCAGAATTGTCCCAATATGTTGCCAGATAATTTCACCTTGCTCTTCAAATGAATCCGGCATTGTTATACCGTCTTTAAGGTAACCATTCAAACTACTGATAATAAGTAAAACTGCGTTGCCTTTAATTTCAACAGCATGGCTATAATTACGATAAGGAGGAAAAAGACCTTCGGGGTTGTGCTTGATAATTGACATATTGGCGTATTATACTAATAAAAAAAGTTTAAAAAGACTTGCGTTCATTTATCTCGGTAAAATATTAATTATTTAATTTTTTGTCGGTATAAACCATATACCCCAGAAATCCTTTTGAAACAGTTAACGTAAGGCTTTTGTATTCTGATATGTCATTTCTATTGTCACAAGGAAAACGAATCGTTTTTTCCATGTGTAAATATTCGATGACAGCATAGGGTGTCCTGCAACTGCTTCTCCTGGTACCTATCTTTACAATTTCTAACCGAACGTTTTCTGAATGGTCTGATCTTAGATAATAGTTAGTGGTCGCAATAAAAGAGAAAGGAATGGACCCACCCAGAAAGAAACCATAGAAAACCGTTACTAAAAATCTCCATTTTTTATATCGCCAAATGAGATGTAGAACTGTTATTCCAATGATCGCCCCAACCAAAGTATGAATGGCTATAGTCTGTAAAGAAATAAATGTTTTTTCGAACAGAATCATACCCCAAATAAAAAGAGCATTACCTGGAAACAAAATCAGATAAGCAATCTTTTTTTGTCGGTTCTCTTCCTGCTCACGCAAACTCCTGACCTGAAAGCGATTTTTCTTGCTACTACTTTTTCGTCCCAATTTACATGTAGGTTTTAAGTCATTCAAGTTTTAGGTTTCCGTTTCCAAATATGTAGATGTTCATAGTAGTTTGTTACAATGATCGCCAATGTTAGTTATTTCAACGCTATTATACGCTATGTTTTATAAGAAAGCGAAGGGTAGGGGCTAAAATTTTCACCTATAGGAATCTTTTATCCCGTATTGCCCGGCCCTGCCGTTGTTGATAATTTGCATCTGTTATCAACAACTTTATAATAAAAACACGAAGATGAAAGCGATCACAAATGATCAGAAGGATAGGGTATCCATAATTGGCCTTGGTGCTATGGGATCTGCGCTGGCCCGTACCTTTCTGCAAAAGGGATATCAGGTAACTGTCTGGAACAGAGCGCCTGAAAAAACAGTCTATTTTAAAGAAGCGGGAGCTACCATTGCCAGCAGTGCTGCAGCGGCCATTCAGGCAAGCCCCCTTACCGTTATGTGTGTGTCGGACTATGTGACGGCCAACAAGATCCTGCAACAAGCCAACATGGCGGAAGCGCTCCGGGACCGTGTTTTGGTGCAATTAAGTACCGGCACGCCAGCGCAGGCAAGGGAACAGGATGCCTGGTTGCGGCAACAGGGAGCACACCCGATAGGAGGGGCCATACTGGCCTGGCCCAGTCAAATAGGTGGCGAAGCCACTACGATACTGGTATCTGCGCCTACCCAATTGTTTCAGCAACAGGAAGCCTTGTTACGAACGCTGGCGGGCAATCTCACTTATATGGGCGAAGAACCAGGTTCTTCAGCAGCCCTTTTTATGGCTGCACTCGCTTACCTGGCTGGTAACTGGATTGGCTTCACGCATGGTGCGCTGGTTTGTGAAAGTGAGGGATTGCGACCGGCAGATCTTGGTTTGATGATACAGGCAATGGCATCCATCCTGGGCGATGAATCCAAACACATGGGGGAAGTGATTCAACATAACCGGTATACCAACCCGGAAAGTACGGTCAGAACCACAGGACTGGATCTTCATCTCCTGGTACAGCATGCGCGGGAAGCGGGCATCAATGCCGAACTGCCCGGCTTTTCCGCCAATCTGTTTCAGCGGGCCATGGATGCAGGATTCGGCGAAGAAGAACATGCAGCCATATTTAAAATACTGCAACAATCTTAAATTGACCGGCCGGGTAATTATATTTATCCGGCCGTCAATTTATCAGCTGTAATTACTATTATTCTTCGCTGAAGGAAACTGTGTGGCGTAGCACCGTGTCGCGGTTTTCATTGCCCCATTTTTCGAGCACTTCAATAATGGGTAACAGACTCAAGCCTACTTCTGTCAACAAATACTCTACCCGGGCCGGCACTTCTGCATACACTTTCTTATAAATAATGCCGTAATCTTCCAGCTCTTTCAGGTGCATATTGATGATTCGTGGGTTGATCTCTGCCATTTCCCTATGTATGGCACTGGGACGGCAAACGCCACGACGAATACAATCGATGATCCAGGCTTTCCATTTGCCTCCCACAACTTTAATGGCCACACTCAATCCGCAATCGAGCATTTCAGGAATTTTCTTTTCATACATACCCGACAATTGGGTCAAAGTTACTACAAGAAAAAAAAGCAGGCACAGGGAAAAATTTATCCGTATGGGGTTATTTTATAAGATGAAGCTTTTTGAATGTCAAATCGAAAAAATAATTTCTCGTCTTCACAGGTCATTTCACTGAATTGTTGTAATCTCGTTTAGCTAAACCTGCTTGCGATAGCTGTTACTTTTAACTCTACATTACATGACACCTTACGCCTCGATTAAACTAATCCTGCTAATATTTGCTTTACTGCTTACAAACCTTCTTAAAGCACAAAGCGATGAAGAATGGGACCTCTATATGGCTCGATACGAAAATGGCCCAGGCACAATGCTGGTTAATATGGGTATAAAGAACAGCGCTCCCGTAAGCCACCTACCTTTTATAGTGATAACCGGAGCAACATTCCAGGGCTGCGACGGCGCCGGTTTTCCTGAAAAAGGCCAGTTTCCAAAATTATATGCGCTATCAGACTCTGTTAAAAAGTTAATAAGCAGCACAGGTCAATCCATGATGGTAGGTACTTTCACCTACCAATGTCAAAGATTGGATTATTACTATACAAACGACACTACCAATATAAGATCAGCCCTGAATAACTTGTATAATCGCTCGTTTGCACAATTTACTCCGTACACAAAGATTGATGTAGACAAAAACTGGGCAGCGTATCTTACGTTTATTTATCCGAATGAAGAAACGCAAGAATACATGCGCAATACAAAAGTCATAATGAAACTGCAAACGTCCGGCGATCAGTTGACGAAAGCCAGGAAGGTGGATCATTGGCTGTATTTTAAAAAGCAGGCAGATCTAAACTGCATGACTGCTTATGTTAAAAGCAAAAACTTTGTTGTTGAGAAAACAAACAAGTCTAAAAAAGCAGATTTCCCTTTCTCACTGCAAATATCCCGGGAAGACAAGGTTGACATCGGAAGTATAACTGCTGTAACGCTTGAACTCTCCAAGCAGGCTCACAATTGCAAAGGTGAATATGATGGCTGGGAAACATTCGTGATTAAATAGAATAATTCAATTATTCTAACTTCCGCTTCAAGGGGGGCATACAACCCAATGTGTACGCAGCCGACCTTCATCAATGCTTGTATGGCCGCACTATAGATCCTTTACCAGTACCCCACTTACCAGATTTTTTAATGGCACGCACAACTTCTTCACGTATTCCGATTCCAGATCCTGGATAGGCTGGATCATTTTTACATTCTACATCGGATATATTACCTTCTTTGTCCATAATAAAACCGACTGTTACGATATACTTTCCCTTTTTGGCGCGTTTGGCGCGTTTGTTAACCGAAAGTGACCGGTTAAGGCCTTTTTCAATAGATGGCACCCAGGAAGAATCTGCACGGGCATTAACCCACTGGATCACTTTAGTAGTAAAGATCTTATGCTTTTCTTTTGTAATTTCTATAACGATCTGGCCTCCCTGGCTTCTCTGGCCATAACTTTTGGCAACACAAACAAAACAAAGTAGTATTAATTGAAAACTTTTCATTGTCAAATGGTTTAACACCAGCACATCCATGATGGGTAACAGCGTCCGGGCTTCCTAATGCGCTGTACCCTCTGTTTCTTTTAACCCGTATTCTTTATCTATTGCGGCAATTATTTTGTTAGCCTTGTTTATGCATTTGTCGTACCAGGTAGTGATTTCGTCATTCGAACCAAGAACATGAGACAAATTATGAGGTTGCGTTTGTATCAGTACGACGGGCACGTCTGAAGAAGAATCAGCGAAACCCTGTTTTGCATTGGCGATTACATAATCGAATATTTGCCTTTTCGTAATGTTGTAAGCAGTGGTATTGTCCAACAGGGCAACGATGTCTTCCTGGTAAAGATCCATGATATCGTTTTGCAGCTCTTTATTTTCCAGGGTTGCTATTTTGCCCGAAGATTTGAATCCTTCAAAACGGCCGTTATTAGGGTTCAATGCAGTGATGTTATAGACAAATTTCTGATACTTCACGAAAGTATCTACACTCATGGGTTGGCCCAGCTTCAGTCCGGCTATATAACTAAATATAATTTGCTGATTAATGAAGGATTTTTTGTCGACCTGCATTTCTGCCACATCTTTTGTGAGATCGCTTCGCAAGCCTACTAAGAAAAGCTTTACTTCTGTTTGCTGATGATTGTGCTCGCTCCAGCTATGCAACCATATAGACAGGCTGACCGCGAAAACAATGATAAACACCTCCAGGGCAAATTCCTTTACCTTATGCCAGAAGCCATGCTCTTTGTTACCCCAGATTTTATAGATCTTTTTCGTATGCTTAATTACTTCCTGTTCAGCCATATGGATTGTTAGTTTTTTTAATATTATTACTCCCGGCTGCCTGTGCCCGACAACAAACACATTATAATTCATTAACATACAAGAAGCGGAGCAGACAAAAATACAAAAGTTGGTTATCCATGCAAGATTGCTTTTGAATAGAATAGAGGTATTTATGACATTTTTCTTTAACTATACCCTTGATTGAACAATTTTCGAAAGTTTGGGCTACATCACCAACAGATTAATTATAAAACATGGAACTGGAAAACAAAAAAGTAGTGCTCATCGGCGGCAGTCATGGAATGGGGCTTGGCACAGCCAAAATTGCATCTGCAGCAGGCGCTGAAGTCGTTCTTGTCGGCCGCGGGAATGGCCAATTGTTGTCAGTAAAAGAAACATTGGGACCAAAAACACGGGCAGTCGCGGGTGACCTGACCCAGCCTGATACGTATGCTGCCTGGCTGGAAGAAAAATATTACCGGTTTTATGGGCACTAATCACAATGTGGGTCAGGCTGTCATTTTCCTCATGACCAATGCTTACATGACCGGGCAGGTATTAAACGTGGATGGAGGCGCTGGTATTATATGAAATATAGATGCGGCATCCTTCTGTTTAAAGGCACTTGAGAAGTTTCAGAAGCTCAAAAAACTACCACCTTTCTACCGCCAGCTTGTGCGAACTTACCAGCGCATTCTTTTCATTCAATATGCGTATATAGTAGAAAGCCTGTGCTGTTATGGTAGGGATCTGTATTAGTGCAGTTTGGCTTTGTCTTGTGAGTTTTACTTTCTGTTGAATTACTTTTCTTCCTAATAGATCTGTCAATTCAATTATATATTTACCGGTGGGCAGATCATTGAATTGAATATTTACTTCATCAAACAACACAGGATTTGGATATACTTTGATATTACCGGTTTTTAGAAGTGGCTTGCCAAATAATATAACAGATGGGTTGGATTTTTTTGTGGTGAGCACATTACTGCTTGCCAGATCGGCGATGCCATACAATTGCTGTATGGCGGGAGAAGGCGATGCCTGCCAGGTTTTATGGTCAACAATAAAGGATGCTTCTGTGTATACCGTACTGCCGACAAGCAGGTTCCCATTTTCGTTTATTGCAGCTCCATTGGTCGTAAATGTAGCCGGTAATCCTGTAATTCTTGCAAGATAGGTTGCCAGCCTGGTTTTGATTTCGATCTTATAAACGCGGTTGCTGGCAGTAATGAGATAAAGGTTTCCTGCATCATCGGCAACCATATCGCCGCCAAGGTTGCTACAGGTGTTGTGTATTGTCATTTCCTTGTTGCGGGGATCATCTTTCAACTCGCCCATGTCGGTAAGAGAAGGCTTGTTATTTGTGGTAAAGCGAATCAGGCGATTTTCAGTCGTAACAGTATATCCATACCCATCAGGCGTTATTACCAGCCTGTTAAGAGGGTCGGTGCTTTTAAATGTATAATTGCCTGCCTTGCTAAAAGACAGTTCTGGGTCGGCAAAAACTTTCATGGTGGAAAGATCGATATACCTCAGTATGTCATCGCTCATGGACACATAGAACAGCCGGTTTGTCCTTTGGTCAAAGGCAATGGCCGCAACTCCAGTGTTTGCTTTGGATACAGCAGGATCATTAGCCACTATGGGAAAGGACAAACCAGGCCAGGCTATGTTATTTTTAAGCTTGTTTGTTGCCATCTCGTATTGAAGTAGTCCTCTGTCGTTCATGTTTACCAGCATCTGGCTTAATTTCTCCGTCCTCATATTCAGGGTCCGCAAGGCAACCCAATCGTTGCTCCCCTTATTGGCAGATGTGATGGCATAGGTGATTTGATCTGACTGACCGATAACAGAAACCGGCAAGACAGCAAGCATCAGCACACATCTTAACATCTTGAACATAACCTTTTGTTTTAGATTTTACAGTCAATGCTTGTTGGATAATGGATAGCAAGAGAATTAGACAAATAGGGTAGGTAGAAAAAGGGGCAAACACTTATTGTAAGTAAAAGTAGGTTCCTTACAAAATTAAATATTTTTATTTCACTGAAACAAAAATACAAGGTCAATGTGACCTCAGATTGCAAAGTGCTAATCCTGGTCAATTCTTATCTAAAATAAATTGTTATAGATTGTTACCTAAATGTACGCATTTCGACTAAAACCTACTATTATTCTTATGCTACGCAGATCCATTGCGTAGATCGGTCTCATTTTGCAGGAATAATAAGATATCCCTGGAATAATACCAACAAAATGATAACAGGAAAAGAACTAATTGAATTAGGTTACAGACCTTCAAAATGGTTTAAAGAAGCCATTGAATATGCGAATCAAAATAACCTGGAAGGTGAGGCACTTGCTTCATATATTAAGACTATTGCGCCGGTAATTATTGAGCCGTTCAAGGAACCGTTACCTTTTCATAAGAATATTAAAGCTGAAACTGAGGCCGAAATTTCAAATGTTCAGCAAGTTTTTGATACGATGGATATGCTAATGAGGACTCCAACATTGGTAAAAGGTGTTGTAATGCCTGATGCGTGTCCTACAGGGGAAGTTGGACAAATTCCGGTAGGAGGGGTGGTAGCCGCAAAAAACGCTATTCACCCGGCTATGCATAGTGCAGACATTTGTTGTTCTGTAATGATGACTAATTTTGGCAACATATCTCCTAAAGAAGTTTTAGATAAAGCGCATTCCGTTACGCATTTTGGTGGCGGGGGGCGGCTGGAGTTTTCTGAACTGCCAAAAGACCTGGAAGAGCGAATTACAGCAAACAAATTCTTTAACAATCAGGCGAGTTTGAATTTAGCAAAAGCACATTTAGGAACACAAGGCGACGGCAACCACTTTTTATTCGTAGGTATCTCAAAACAAACCGGCGAAACGATGATGGTAACCCATCATGGGAGCCGTGGCTTTGGAGCAAACCTGTATACACAGGGAATGAAAGTAGCTGAAATGTTTAGAAAGGAAATCTCCCCACAAACGCTTCCTAAAAATGCCTGGATACCTTATGATGCAAATGAAGGTAAATCATACTGGGAGGCGTTACAAATAGTAAGAGACTGGACAAAACTTAATCATACCACTATTCACAATGCCACTCATGAAAAGTTAAAAATGGATATGGTGGACAGGTTCTGGAATGAACACAATTTTGTATTTAAGGACGAAGACTTGTTTTATCACGCCAAAGGTGCCACGCCATTGGATGACAAATTTGTTCCTGATAGCAAAAATGGCTTGCGCCTGATCCCTTTGAATATGAGTATGCCGGTTTTGATCGTAAAGGGACAAACGACTGAAAGCAACCTGGGTTTTGCACCACACGGAGCGGGTAGAAACGTAAGTAGAAGAGCTCATAAAAGGACAAAAGCAGACAAAACTATTGAACAGATTTTTGCAGAAGAAACGCAGGGACTTGATATCAGATTTTTCTCCAACAACATAGATATATCTGAATTACCAAGTGCCTATAAAGATGCTCATTCGGTAAAACGCCAAATGCAGGAATTCGGACTTGGTGAAGTGGTAGATGAAATCATACCTTATGGTTGTATTATGGCAGGAGACTGGGAAATCGATGCGCCCTGGCGACAAAAATTTAAAGACAAATACAATAAGGAAAATAAATAGTGTTAATAGCGATAGATGGCAAAAACCTGTCGGACGGGCCTTTACATCTAGTCTTTATTAAAGCTAAAAGAAAATCCAACCCAGGGCCGGACGTCTGAAACAGCATAAACTGCATAGCGCACCATGACTTTATCGGGCCCCTCTTTTGCGGGACTATTTATTGAGTAGCCATATGGGTTCTCCGCAAAGTTTTAGGGTATGGCAATACAACTTTCAATTGAACCCCTTCCCCGGGCTTTGATTCAATCTTTACCTTTCCATGATATAATTCCGCCCTGTTCGTAATATTTACAAGACCTACTCCCTTTTTATCTTTTAAAACATCGAAGCCTTCACCATTGTCTGAAATGAGCAATATGATATCATTGTCGTGCCTGGTTAAATTAATAGTAGCGTGGGTAGCTTTCGCGTGCTTAAGAACGTTGGTCAATTGCTCCTGTACAATTCTGAAAACATTCAATTGTAGTTTTGCATCCAGATATTCTTCGCTAATACCCTCCGCATGAAATTCAATTTTAATAGGATGTATTACCTTCAAATCATCTAATAAATTTTTTATACTATCAACAAGGTCCAAATCCTTATCAGGGATTATCAGCGTTTTGGAAATCTTCCTGATCTCTTCTATAACAATGGATATGTAACTGGAGGACTTCTCAAGAAACAAATCCTTGTTTTCGTCTTCCGTTTTGGCCAGTTCTATATACAGTAAAGTAGCACCCAATATCTGGTTAATATTATCATGCAGTTCCTTTCCGATACCCAATCTTTCAGATTCATGTGCTGTCAGTACAGCATTGATGAGTTCTTTTTGCCTGGCAAGTCTTTCCTTGGCTAATTTTCTTTCACTTTCCAGTAATTGAATTTCGATTGATTTTCTGGCTGTGATGTCCCGGGTGGCGCCGATCATCCTGATAGCCTGCTTGCCCTGATTATACATTATATGCCCGCGATCATGAACATAGGCATAGTTGCCGTCGGACTTTTTAAACCTGTATTCATCTTCCCATGACACGGAGCCTGCAATAATATTTTTTTGTAATCTTGCCAATAAGCGTACTTTATCATCAGGATGCAGGCAACTCTCCCAAAAACTTTGAGGGATAAGCGTATTCTCTACAGGGTAGCCAAAAATCCTTTTATGGCCCCCATCTATCCAGAAGATCTCCCTGGTTTGAAGGTCCCATTCCCAAAGACAATCATTCGTAACTTCTGTCACAAACCGGTACAATTCGTTTGTAATCTGAAGTTGATTTTGCAGATTCTTCGGAAATTCCAGATTCACCGATTGATTGCTGCTTTTAAAAGAAATAGATACGGTGTTATCGCAGTTGTAGGTAATTACATCAAACCAGCTTCCCATTTCCCCCCAATACTCTTCAAAATGAACAGGATTATCCTGCAGAAATATCTTGTGGTAAACTTCATAAAATTCTAATGGAATAGAACCCGCAAATTTTTCCCAAAGATTCTTTCCCATTACATCCTCCGCGGGAACCCCTAATAATTTTTCCGCAGCCTTATTCCAGTATTTTACCGTCCAATTGCGATCCACTGTTATGAATCCATTGATAATAGATTCAGTGATAGATTTCCCCGGATAACCGCTATTACTTTTCGTTTTTGAAACGGCTTTTGTTTTTAAAAGAGATTGAATCGTCATATTTGACTGTTGTTTGATATTTTTTTTGCGGGGTGCGAAATACATTATATTTCAGGATGACGTAATTTACTCATGCCCGTTTTGAATAATAGTCAAAATCATTTTAAACCGCCCGTTTGGCTTTATTAAATTCGGCGAATGCGCGGGTATGATAATTCCCTGGCCCGATTCGAGTAAATTGGTTACGTTATCAATAACGATCTCCGCCTTGCCTTCAATGATCTGGGCAAAAGTGTCAAAGGGGGAGGTTTTCTCTGTTAATCCCTCCCCGCTGTCAAAAGACATTACACTTATATTTCCCGTTGATTTTTTAATAATTGTTTTGATCACAACGGAATTAGGTACATACTCAATAATCTCAACAATGATATGAGACTTTGATTTTTCGAGTATGCCGCCATTTGGTTTTTCTTTTATCCTGGCTGTGTTATCCATACTATTGAAATTTTACGGTTTATTATTTATATAAAGGTGACATTAAAACATCCGTTAGGGTTATACATTACATTAAATATGTTATATTATTCACACATTTAGATTTGCTAAAACGAAAACGCAAAGGTTTTGCCGGGGGCTTTTTTCACTATAAATAACGGATATGCGAGCTTTGGGAGAACCTACATGCACAACAGAAATGTATTTAGCCTTATATGCGTATAAGAAGCTCTAAGGCCAAATCCGAAGAACCAATACATCGCAGCTATAAAGAATAAGTACTTAGCTTAATAAACGATAAGCAGTTACTTTAACATATAAATGAAATTATAACTCTATAGTGGCCCCAGGGTAAGCTACCTTACCAGCTCAAGCACTTAAAACACTATATGAAAAACCAACTGTTTATTCTCCTTGTTATTACGTTATTATCTTTCCCGAATGAAAATTTTGCACAAACGCCTGACTTACGCTCTGTAGCAGCGTTTGTCCTGTTCACGACCACGGGCGCAGTAAGCAACACAGGTACTTCAACGATTACAGGTAAAATAGGTACCAACACCGGCGCCATCACCGGCTTTACTTATATGGCAGGTCAGCAGGAAAATAATAATAGCGTAACTGTGCAGGCTGCTGCAGATTTGCAGATTATATATGATTCCATGTACGCCGCCAGTCAAACCTTTCCTTCCCATGCCGCCATACTTGGAAATGGCGAAACACTTATTCCGGGAGTATATTTAATACCTGAAGCGGCATCAATAGTAGGAACGCTTATTTTGGATGCACAAGGTAATTCAAATGCGATATTTATTATTAAAGTACAGGGGGCATTTGCACCGGGGCCTTCTTCGAAAATATCGTTGATGGGTGGAGCATTGTCATCCAATGTATTCTGGATAGTGCAGGGTGGGGAAGTAGCCATTGCTACCCTAAGCGAAATGAAAGGAACGTTTATTGCAAATCCCGGAGCAGTTTCAATGGCAGCATCCAGCAGCCTTGAAGGAAGGCTACTTTCTACTACAGGTGCGGTAGCAGTTGATGGAGTGATCGCAACTTTACCTACATACGAGGTTTTACCTGTTAGGTTGATTAATTTCAAAGCCACCAAGAGCAACACTGTTATTGAACTGTCCTGGACAGTAGACAATGAGTTTTCCTTTACAGGATATGAAGTGGAGAGATCAGCAAATGGTAATAATTTTTATAAAATCGGAGCAATAGTCCCAACAAATATTCCCTTTAATAAAACGTATACCTATCAGGATAATTTACCACTTACTGAGAATTTTTACCGGCTAAAGATGATAGATATAAATAATGCTTTTAAATATAGCGCCATTCTGAATATCAACCTGAATACAAAGAAGGAAATTTCAATTTATCCTAATCCGGTTGTGGATCATACCATATTGTTGCAAATGTATGGTCAAACCAAAGGCGAGTATATATTAAACATCTTTAACTTAAATGGTAAAAAAGTTATGAGCCGAAAAATAATGCAAGGCCCAAATGATGCAGTAAGTAGCATCGCTTTAGATAAAAATTTGCCAACTGGTTATTATTTTTTGCAATTAACCAATCCTGAAAAGAATAAAGAAACGCTCAAATTTCTTATAAAATAAATAATAGTAAAGAGGCTACCTTCCCTTTTTACAAACAGAGGAGATAGCCTCTTCATTTATACTTCTGCAAATTATTACATCGGCATATACCTCACCGCCACAGGTGTGAAAGTAAAAACAGGTTGATTGTAGCACACTTGCGGGTGGTCATTCCTGCATGGCTGGCTGGCTATGGTTTTGGGGTATACCGGCTGCCAGCTTTTATCTTCATTGTATCCTTTATCTGTATTGTATCCTTTTTTCTCAGTATTCAGTCCCATCATTTTTTCCTCTAACATTCGTTCATACGGTGTCATGCGCTGTTCGCGTGTCAAACGGCTTGTCTGTGCTCCCGGCTCCTTTCTTATTTTCCGGATGCATATTATCAAGCCAATGATAAAGCAAACAAACAATACCAAACTTCCCCGTAAAGGAATGTTCTCAAAACCCCGATAAGGAAGATGTATATCCGCATTTATACCTATGGAGTCGATTCCGTTGCGTACCTGCACAGGGATTTGATCCTTCACCAGGTAATAAATATAGCCACCTGCCAACATACAAAACAATAAAGCAAACAATCCTACAAAAGCATTGCGTGCTCTTAGTATGGCCTGGCGCCAGGATGGTATTCCCGGCCGCGATGGATAAAATAAGATCACAAGCGGATAAATAAACAGGAACAAGCCCATTACCAGGAGCAGATCGATGTTGAAAGGCGCGGTGATGGGAAGATCCATGAAAACGAGGCTCGGTTTTATCTGAACGAGTCCTGACATAGCAGGAAACTGTTTAGTGACCCAAAACTGACCCAGAATAATACAAAGCAGGAATAATACGGCCGAAATGGCCACTGCGGGGAAATGTCGTTGCTTACCAATACCAATATCCATAAAATTGATTTTGAGGCATACTCATGCCCCTATTGTACAATGCGGTAAGTATTTATGGGTATTATCATGGTAAAAATAACGATTCCTGTTTGCCTGGCGGTATCAGGGGCCTGTCAAAATACTGTTAAAGTGATCTTTCATCGATCAATTGATCTCTTCCAAAATTAGATCCGTAATCTCAAACCTTGGAAAGTCTCCGCAATTGTTAAGTAAAACAATCAGGTTGTTTTTGTCAGGTTGCCTTACAAACATGGAATAATATCCAAAATCGGTTCCCGGATGATAGATAATTTTATGATCTTTCGATTGCCTGAAAAGCTTCCTGTCAATCATCCAGCCATATCCATAATAGGCATCCCAATCAGTATACTCTGCTTTAGGTTCAAATGATCCTTTAATTTTTTCCTGGGATAGCAGTTGATTTGTGTAGAGTGCTTCATCCCATTTCAACAGGTCTTGCGTTGTTGAAACTATGCCCCCGGCTCCTGCAGTATTTTTAATTTTATAAGCCGGCTCAGGCTTGTCGTACCAATATCCTTTCGAGTTAATGGAATCTAGTCCAAAACCGGAGTTATCCATTCTCAGCGGTTGAAAGATCTTTTCATTCAATACCTGTCCATACGTCTTGTGCGTGAGAATTTCAATGACTTCTGCTAATATTAAAAAACCGGAATTAGTATACCTGAATCCCTCGCCGCTTTTAAACTCCAATGAATCGCTGCAGCATTTCAGGATGATCTCTTTGACGGTCATTTTCCGGGTCATTATTAACGCCAGATACTCATTGTTGCTAAGATAATTGGGTATTCCGGAAGTATGCGTCAATAGCTGGTCTATAGTAACATTTTTATGAATATAATCAGGAATGAATTTACCTATCGGGTCGTTGAGTGAAAGCATTTGCTCCTCCACCAGTTGCTGTATCAGCAAAGAAGTAAAAGTCTTTGTCAATGATCCAATTCTAAATTGTGTACCACTCGTAACAGGCACATCATTTTCACGATCAGCTGAACCATAGCTTTTGTTAAGGAGTACCTGGCCGTTATATTTGATAAGGGCAGAACCATTAAATACACCCTGCTGGTGAAAGAAGCTTAATATAGAATCAACTCTTGCCTGCCGGTCGCCGGGCAACTTTTTAAGTACTTTTTCAATCTTATTTTTGAGATTATAGGATTCGTTATTAGCAACGATCCCTTTAACAATTGCATCTGAATTATAATCTGCCAGGATAATATTGTATTCTTTCCAGAAATCTTTTTCGTTTCCCGTATTTTGAAACTCTATAAATTTATTATTGCCTAATGTTTCGCTGCCTGAAAATTCTTTTGTTACAGCCGTATCAATACCCGTTATAATATAATCAACTAAAATATCTCCAGTAAAGTCATAATAGGCCCTGTGGCTTTTGAAATTTAATACATTGTAGTTCCTGACGTTAGACAGTACCCACTTATCCCCATACTTTTTGTACCTCACCATAATATCATCTTTTCTGATATCAATGTCAAGTCCAACCAGCTTCATAAGCGCTCTTGTTCCTGCATCTCCATATTGAGCATAGGAAATGCCTTTGGGGCTTCTAAACTGTTCTATAGAGATAAAGGCCAGATCGCGCGTGTCTAAATATATCCTTCCTTTATAAAGAGATTTTTTTAACCCATCCTTTTGGTCAAAGCCAATTTCATACGCTTCTATACCGTTATAATTGATGATCCGTTGTAACTTGAATTGATGATCTTTTAATCCGGCTTTGCTAAACAAGTCAGATTTCGCGATTTCCCTGATTATATCATACGCAAAAATGTTTTTTGGTTTTAAACCCAGGTCAATACCATGAGATGCCTGTTCATCCTGGATCGCTCGTTTTTTTAATAACCTGAGTTGGTTTGGCTTTGTTGAAGTATAGCCAGCATTATAAATGTCAAATACAGCCTCAGACAACATGACGTGTTGATCACCTTTTTTGGTATCTACCCGGTAAAATCCATTAAGAATATGCGGTTGAGTATAATAATTTTCAGGAATATTGGCGATTGCAGACCGGATCAATTCGACCGGATCAATTGGTTTTACAATGACTTCCTGCAATACAACTTCTTTTTTAACCAGTTTAACAATTAAATCGTTTGACGTATTAATTTCCGAAATTTTAAATGCCTGGGACTCATAGCCAAGAAAAGAGATGAACAAGCTGTCTTTAAATGAATTTGCAGGCACTTTAATAGAAAAAACACCGGAATTGTTACTTATCGTTCCAATGCCTTTTGTTGAAATACTTATACTCGCATAAGCAAGGGGATTGTTATTATAATCCCTGACCTTACCATTAATCGTTGAACCTGTTGATTGCGAAAAAAGAGGAGATTGTGAGATGAACAATAACATTAATGAGTAAAGTTTTTTTGTCATTGCTTTATTGAAAAATAGGCTGGCATTTCTAAAGATTTTGTTAAACGGTACTAATATTATTCTATATTTTTATTCCTAATAAAGATGCCGAACTATGGAAAATGAATTTACAAGGGAGGAATGGGAAACATGCATCAAAGTATTGCAGGTATTATCAAGGGAGCCCGAAAAATCGTTGGATACGCTACGTTTAAAAGGTTTGGTTACCAAGCTTTATAAACGGGCTAAAAAAGATAACAAGGAAAATAACGCTGTTTTGCAAACCAGCCAACTGATAGATTCTACCCAATTGTTATCCCTGCAAAAAATACAGAAAATATCACAGCAACAGGATCTGTTGAAACAATACGACAAAAAAATAGTGTTGACCCAAACTATTTTGCATAAGAAGTATGAACTTCCTGATGAAGAAAGATCATTGGATAAAAGCGAATCACTGGAACTAAACAATTATCAGAAATGCTATATCTGCAAAACGCCATACAGAAAAGTACACTTTTTTTATCACCTGCTTTGTCCTTCATGTGCAGACCTGAACTACACGCGCCGCCAGCAAAGGGTTGACCTGAAAGGCCGGGTCGCATTGATTACCGGCGGAAGAATAAAGATCGGATATCTCACCGCCTTGCGTATGCTACGGGACGGCGCCAAAGTATGGGTAACCACCCGGTTTGCCAAAGACTGTGCAATACGTTTCAGCGAAGAAAAAGATTTTACAGATTGGAGCCACCGCCTGAAAATAGTGGCATTAGACCTCCGGAACCTGGCACAGGTAAATGGCTTTATTGAATACCTGCAGGAACAGGAAACACATCTTGATGTTCTCATTAACAATGCCGCACAAACCATAAAACGACCTGCCGCATTTTACCAACACCTGTTTGATTTTGAACAACGCAGCCCGGATACTTTACCTGCTGCCATCAGGCAATGCCTGTTAGACTCACCGCCATTTCAATGTCAACTACCGCGCGAGCTCGGCGCCATGGAGCAACACCTGCTGCCTTATGAAGTGGAAGCCTGGTTCCCCAAAAATCAATTTGATAAAGATCGTCAGCAAATTGATTTAAGAACCAGCAACAGCTGGACAACACTCCTTGAAGATGTTCCCCCGGCAGAAATGCTGGAAACACAACTGGTAAATGTAACAGCACCTTTTATGCTGAACAGTCAACTTAAAGCATTTATGAACAAGTCTCCTTTTAAAAGGAAGTTTATCATCAATGTTTCTGCGATGGAGGGACAGTTTAACCGATCTTCCAAAACACCATACCATCCGCATACCAATATGGCCAAGGCGGCACTCAATATGATGACCAGAACAGCTGCGCAGGAATATGCATTGAGCGAAATATTCATGAACAGCGTTGACACAGGCTGGATTACCCAGGAAAATCCATATCCTGCTAAAAAAAGAATATATGAAGAAGGATTCGTGCCTCCACTGGATGAAACGGATGGCATGGCAAGAATTTATGATCCAATAGTAACCGGCCTCACCAAACCAGATTTGCCCTTATTCGGTCATTTCCTGAAAGACTATGTTCCCCATGCCTGGTAAACTATAATACGAACTATCTTAATTTAATAATATGCAAACTTCCCAAATACTTTGTCCTGTTGATCATGTAGCAATGACGTTTCCTTTTCCGCAGCAAGACCTGCAACCTCTTGTTGACTTTCTCATCAATAACACACCATTGCCTGCTACAAACATTGCTTTCCCTGTCGGCACCGTCACAACAGATGGACGCCTGGACCTATGCAAACAAAAGCTCGGCGTGCAAGGAATTGAACTGGTAGCAGAAGCATTACAAAACAACATTATTATAAAACACCTGTTGCTGGGAACTAATGCATTTGGAAATCCCGGTGCTGCAGCTGTAGCAGGGCTATTAGCGGCAAATAATACTATTGAAACGGTATACCTGGGATGCAATTATATTGAGCATGCAGGCTGTACCGTTATTTGCGAAGCATTAGAAGAAAATAAGACCGTCAAAAGCGTTTGGTTCAAAAGAAATCCAATTGGAGCAGAAAGCATGCCTTCCATTATAAAACTGCTGTCAAAAAACAAACAGATCCGTACGCTCGACCTTGTTAATACCTGTGTGGGGGATGGCTTCCATACACTGCTTGAATACCTGGAGAATAATAATACTGTAGAAAGACTGTATCTCAGTGGCAACTACCTGACAGCAACTACCATGAAATACGTAAATAAAATGCTGACAAAGAACACCCATTTGAAGTCACTATTTTTAAGTGTGAACGACATCGGAGATGACGGAGTAGGGGAACTTATTCCGGGTTTAACTACCAATACTTCCCTGGAAGACCTAAGTCTCGCAAGCTGTGGTATTACAGATAAAGGTATACAGTTGCTGCTTGCGCCTTTAAATATGAACAATCGCATCAAAAGCCTTGATTTCGGCTATGCGCCATCTACAAAGGCCCTGGGCGCAAAGGCTAACCAGTTATCGCACGGATCTGTCAAATTGTTATTAGAATATATTACCGGGCAACCTCAAGTTGTACACCTGGATCTTGGCAAAACGGATCTTACCAAAGCTGACAAAAACATACTGAAAGAAGAAATTGAAAAAAGAAGCGCCGGCAGTACATATCCTGTACATCCGGACAGTAAGGCTATAAAAAGCGTTTACAGGTAATTTTGAGTGGAGGAGGAGGGTTCGAACCTCCGTCTTCAGCCTGGCAGGCTGCCGTTTTTCCAGTTAAACCATCCCCCTTAAATTACAATGGCAGTTATAAGACTCGAACTTATAATTCTTACTTGCAGGTAAGCGTTTTTCCATTAGACTAAACTACCATTGCGGCGCAAATGTAAACATTTCAACAATCAAAATATATCCGTATTATTTTTTCGGCATATACGTCCTACGTCATAACAATATCACTTACATATAAATGAGGAATAGCCTTCGCAATCAATCTTCAAATTACAGGCCATTTCCTTTTGTCGATTATATTTAATAATTTCATATAAACAGCACTATATGACAAGTTCTATCCCTTCTGATCCTGTTTCAGGTCCTGAAACAAAACCACAGTATACACCAACAAGTGATGAGAGAACTTTAGCCATTCTCTGCCATGTACTGGGAATATTTTTCTGGATATTTCCACCGCTGATCATTTATCTTATAAAGAAGGATGAATCGGCATATGTGAAGGAACATGCCATGGAGGCATTAAATTTTCAGATCACCGTTAGTATTGCTACGGTCGTGCTTGCAATTACCATTATAGGCATCGTGCTTATATGGGTTTTGTGGATCGTGGCAGTGGTATTTATTATTATTGCGACTATTAATGCCAGTGACAATAAGATATATCGTTATCCCTTAACGTTAAGGCTCGTCAAATAGGGACACTACTCGGTCCTGAGGTTTGTAACAGGATTACTGCTGGCTGCTTTTAGCGCTTTAAAGCTGACAGTAACCATTGCTATGAGCATGGCGACTGCCCCTGCTGATAAAAACACCCACCAGCTCATGGATGTTCTGTAAGCATATTGCTGTAACCAGTCATGCATAAAGTACCATGTGATGGGGCATGCAATTACAAAAGCAACGCCTATTAACACAATGAATTCCCTGGAAAACAAATACACGATACTTCGTATGCTTGCGCCAAGCACTTTTCTTATTCCAACTTCTTTTAACCGTTGTGCCGCCATAAAGGAAGCTAAACCATACAAACCAAGACAACTCAAAAAAATGGCGATAGCCGCAAAACAAGCATATAGATTATACAACATGTTCTCCTGCTTATAAAAGCTCGCGATCTTTTCATCCATAAACTGGTACTCAAAAACAAATTCCGGAAAAGCTTCGTTCCATATTTTTTCTATTCCGCCAACTACAGCACGCATGTTGCCGGTTATCTTAATGCTCGCCGTATTATACCTTCCTTTTACATTGCTGATAAATACCGGGGAGATATAGTCTTTGAATGAAGCCGCGTTAAAATCTTTTATCACCCCTACGACAAGCCCTTTAATCTGACCATTCCATAGGTCAATCTCTTTATTTAGAACGGCATTGGGATCGGTTAAACCCATTTTTTTTACCAGGGATTCGTTTACCAGGAACTCCCGTATTGAATCTGTTCCTGTCATGTTTCTGCCAGCTACAAGCGGTAATTGATAAGCAGATAAATAATTGGCATCGGCAAACTTGCTAATAGCTGCAAAATCTATCGCTTTTTTACTATGATCAAAATTGAAACCCGTCCACCAATTGTCGTTATCTGAAGGGGCCTGCGAATTAAAACTCACGTCACTGATGCCGCTGGTGCTCAAAATTCGGTTACGAACATAATCCATCTTACTTCTTCCGGCACTATCATTAGGAAATGGTACATTAACCAAAGCCTCCTTATTAAATCCCATCGGGGTGTGATTAAAAAAACGCATCTGTTTCATCATAAGCAACGTACCTATAATGAGCGCCTGTGCGATAACGAATTGCACAACTACCAATGTTCGCCTGAGATTAATATTTTTTCCACTTACCGATGTAAAAGTTGTTTTAAGGGCTGTAACCGGATTGTACGCCGCCAGCACAAGAGAAGGGTAGAAGCCGGCCAGTACAGTTACCAGCATGGTAACCACCAAAATAAACAGGATCATCACCGGCTGCCATAGCAGGGAAGGAGATAGCCGTACATCCAACAACGTATTAATAAATGAAAGGAGTGGAATTGCGAGTAAATAAGATATTGCTACCGAGCATGCTACAAGTATAAAGGTTTCTACCAGGAATTGCTTTTTTAATTGAAGCCTGCTGCTACCCAGTACTTTTCTTACACCTACTTCCCTTGACCTGTTAACAGCCTGTGCCGTGGAAAGATTGATGAAATTGACACAGGCAATGAATAAGATAAACCCCGCAATCAACCACAAAGTACGAATGCGGGAAGGGCTTATCGTTTTGCCGAGGTAATTGCCCGCTTTTTCATCAAAATGCACCTGTTGTAAGGATTGCATTACCTGTATATTCTTATTATCAGGTGTACGGTATTTCTTAGAAAAGCTGAGCAGCGATGGCGATAACCGGGCAGCTGTGGCGCCTTTTTTCAAAAGCACATAACATTCGTGATTGCTGTCGATCGTCCACCAATCGGTTGATTGGGTAAAGCCGCTAAGCGCATACGGGGTCACCATACACAGTTGAAAGTCTGTATTGGCTGGTATATCGGCCAATACGCCAGTGACCTTCAATAGCGTGTTACTACCAACTCGTATTGTTTGTCCTACAGCATGTTGCCAGTTACCAAAATATTTAATGGCAGTTTTCCTGGTTAGTACCACCGAATGGGGGTCTTTCATGGAAGTAGCGGGGTCCCCGGCCAGCCAGGGAAAATCGAAAATGCGGAAAAAGGAGGGATCTGTAAAAAATGAGCCGGTTTTCTCCTTAAACTTTTTTGCCGGATGTCCATTCGCATCCATCACCAATACCTGTACATTATTGATCGAAAAAATACCACACACTTCTTCAAACTGGGGAAAGTCATTTTTTATGGCGGCAGGTAGTGGAAAGGGAACAGCACTCGTTGAATCACTGGCTGCGCCTTTGGTAAGGATGCGATATATTCTGTCCTTTTTTGAATGAAAATCATCAAAGCTCTTTTCGTAATGTATCACCAAAAATATGATGAGGCAAACTGCTATGCCAGTACCTAAACCACTCATATTAATGACCAGGTAACGCTTATTGCGTAACAGGCTACGAATAGCGGTCTTAACATAATTACGAAACATGATGAACTGTTTTCAGGTAAAACAAAGAGGTTAGTTCGGTCACCCTACAGCTTGCTTATAGAGTGCCAATGTTCCAGCTGATTGAAAATCAATCTTCTTATTGTAACCCTTTCCCGAAAGTGCACGGTTTTAATACAGCGGACGTTCGGTTTCGGCACAGGAAATACAAATTTTGGCGAATAATAAACGCTGCAATACAGTTAAAGAATTATCCCGAAAGAAGAAAAATCAGTATTTCCTCACCTTTGATAAACAACGTGTTGTAGCCAAAACTTGCTTTCGGTCAATAATATTGAATTTATTCGTCATACCCTTAGAATGTTAAAATCTATTAACTATCTTGTATTAGAATTAGTAGCCATATTAAACCGACCGCAATCCTCTGAGACATATCCAACCTATGTTGTCTCTTTCCAATTTCCCCTAAAAAGCCTTTGTTACCACCATTTTTTCTGTAACTGAATGTGTTATTCCTTTTATTCTCGGTAAAACCATTATGAATTCACGTTCAAAATGATCTGATCTCAAGGTTAATTATCACCAAAAATGTATTGATGAAGCATATCTACTTCTTCAAATAGCTTGGCTATGTCCGTTATGTAATAAGTAGGCATACAATAACCCCTGGTGCTTTAAACCGCTATGCAGATTCTGTTTGGATAGACATTCATATTTCTTTAAAAATCCATTACGCCTTTATTGTTTTTCTACCACAAACTGAATCAGCATACACGTGCATGAAAGATAGTGCCATACATATCTTTTTAAATGGATCTGTCGCCCTTATAAATGATTTAAAGCATACTTTTAATCGTTTAGGCATAGGTGTTTTTTTATCATTCTTGCTTATAACTCCCTTCTTTGTTCAGTCTCAACACATTGATAATAGAAAAAGAACCGATTCATTTCAAAGGGCAAGATCAGCATCATCTGTTTTAAGAACATTAGCTAATACATATAATGTAACAGGAGGAGGCAGTTATTGTAGTGGCGGCGCCGGTGTTACCGTTGAGCTCGACGGATCGGAAGTGAGCGTGAACTATCAGCTTAAACTGGATGGAGTAGATGCCGGAAGCCCGGTAGCGGGTACTGGCAATGCTATCAGCTTTGGGTTGCAAACGGGGGCAGGAACCTATACGGTTGTGGCGAGTGATGCAACGGTGATGAATGGGAGTGTGATAATTATAGTAAAT
Organism: uncultured Niastella sp.; assembly: GCA_966212235.1. Taxonomy (GTDB): domain Bacteria; phylum Bacteroidota; class Bacteroidia; order Chitinophagales; family Chitinophagaceae; genus Niastella. The sequence goes on from CBIHPP010000016.1 coordinate 243,078, forward strand.
CCATTGCCCACGGTTACTGCTAATCCCCAACAGGTTTGCTTTGGTAATAACAGTGTTACATTAACCGGGACTCCTGCCGGTGGTACCTGGAGCGGCACAGGGGTGAGCGGATCTACTTTTAATGCCAATACACTTGCTGCCGGAAACTATACCGTTACTTATTCTTACACAGATGCTAATAGTTGTACCAATACAAACACAGCCACGGTAACCGTAAATGCTTTGCCAGTCGTTTCGCCAGCCGACAAACAGGTATGTTTTGGAAACAACAGTGTTACATTAACCGGGACTCCTGCTGGTGGCACCTGGAGTGGGACAGGGGTGAGCGGATCCACTTTTAATGCCAATGGACTTGCAGCCGGAAACTATACCGTTACTTATTCTTACA